>JAYQAI010000076.1:0-15321 GCA_038136715.1 Gammaproteobacteria bacterium
TCTTCAAGTTGATGAAGAAGTGGCGCGCTAAGGGCAATCTCGAAGGGCTTGAGCTCGATCAGTAGCTCGACTCCCAGGTTGAGTATGGTCTCAAAATGATCGGTTAGCGAAGCAGCGACCGTGTCCAGACCCCCCTGGCTTCTGGCTCCCCAGGGCCTCATTCAGAAACCGGTCTTCGGTGCATCGAGTTGGGCTTTTTGTTCCGGAGACTCATGGTTTTGGAGTTCATCGACGAAGTTGTTCAATGATTTCATGAACTGGTCTGGACATTCCTCCTGTGGGACATGCCCGCAGGCCTCAAAGACGTCGAGTCTGGCGTTGATCTCTTCAGCCAATCGGATGCTGTCCGAGGTCGGTATGACCCGGTCATCGTCGCCAGTAACGATGAGGACAGGAATGTTCGTTTCTGACAGCGCGGTGACCAGATCCGATGGCCGATCGCTGGATACAACGAAGTTCCATAAACCCAGGTCCCAGTTATCTGCACGTAACGGCAGTTCGTAGCCAGCCATCGTTTCGTCATCAAGCCGGGATGGATCATGCCAAGCGAGTTCGGCAAGGGAATTGCCGGCATCCTGAAAAGACGAGCGGATAAACCTCAAGCCCAGGGATTTGAGGGGTGGCCATCGCAACAGTGACCTGGCCCAATTTGGTGGCCCGCCGCCCTGGTAGATGGCCGGACTGATGAGCACCAGTGCTGCTACGCGGTCGGGGGCCTGCGACGCAATCTGGGCAGCGACCGTGCCGCCGGCGGAATTACCAACCAGTATGGCGTTTCGGACTTTGTGCTCATCAAGCAGGGCAAGGGCAATGCCCACCTGCGCGCTGCTGCTGTAGGGGTTCCATTCCTGCCATTCGATTGGTCGCTCGGTCAGACCGAAAGCCGGCCTGTCATAAGCGAGGACGGTACCCCTGATGGCTATCTGAGCCATCACAGCACGCCAGGTGAATACACTGGCGCCGAAGCCGTGGAGGAGGAGAAAGGTTGGTTCGCCGCCGCCGCTTTTCTTGTAGTGCAGGTTCAGCCCCCTGACGTCGATAAACCGGCTGTCGGGATCTGCCAATTCATGAGGCGGAACAGTAGCGGGAAGCTCGGTGGACGGCACCAGCAGACAGCCAGTAAATAACAGCAGGCTCAAGGTGATGAGAACGATCAGTAATTTACGCATCATGGATGTTTATATGGGGCTGATTGTCAGTGATTTTCCAGCGGGGGTAAGGTGTCTCGACAGCAGGCCCGCTTGGGCGTCGGCCCTGAGTGAGTCTACCTTCCCGGGTAATGTCTGGTTCATTGAGGTAGAGTGTCAGTAAGTACGTTTGATGTCACTACTGCGGTGCAAAGCTGCCCGGCGAATCATGGATATAAAACGACACCCGTTGAATCAATCTTTCACCTGGCGCAATGCTGAGCCGCCTTTTCGTATTATCAGTGCTGAGCATTGTGCGTCATGGAATGAATCGGGTTATTTTCTTCTGGAAAATGTCTTCGAACAGGCAGAACTGGATCAACTGATTGAGGCAATTGATCCATTTGAAGAACAGAACAACCGGTATCTCCGTACGATCAAAGATAAGCGACGCTTTATAGCCCGGGCAGATGAGCTGACGTTTGCGTTGCACATGGTCATGCAAAGCGAAGTCGCACGAGCGTTTTCAAAGCACGATGTGTTTGTTCGTCTATGCCTTGACCTGCTGGGGCAGGATTGCCGACTTTATTGGGACCAGGCCGTTTACAAGAAACCGCATTGCCCGGAAGAGTTTCCCTGGCACCAGGACAATGGCTACAACTTTGTGATGCCTCAGGACTACCTGACCTGCTGGGTGCCGCTGATGGATGCAACCATTGAAAATGGCTGTCCCTGGGTTATGCCGGGAGTGAATCAGATCGGTACCCTCGAACACTGGCACACTGATCTTGGCTGGCAATGTCTTGAAGGAATGACGAATGCGGTGCCCGTGGAGGCCCGGGCCGGTGATGTGGTTGTGTTTTCCTCGCTGACTCCACACCGGACCGGACCCAACACGACGGACCTGGAGCGAAAGTCCTATATTCTTCAGTATAGCCATGCCGATTCTGTCATGGTGGCTCATGATGACCAGAAGGCCATAAACCGCAGGCCTCAGGATAACCCGGACCGGCAGTACCCTATTGTCGTCAATGGTAAAGCGGTGGCGTAAGTCTAAACATCCCCCAGGATAGTCCGTCCCATATCGATTAAGAGTTTTCCGGCTTACACTGAAACGAAGTAGAACAATATGAAGCACATTCGATTGACTGCGACACATTTGGGCATCCACTTGTAATAGGTGGTATTCGAGGAGTCAGGTCGGTTTGGATAGATAAGAATATTCCTGGCCGCAGCTATCATCGCCCTATGAAGTCTGAAGACTTGCCTCCTGAGGCTGATACTGAAAGTATGTCGGTTGGTTTAATTTTGGGTTCTGGAAGTGAACAACACAGTTAAATACGAAACTCACCAAACGGTAGCGACAATTACTCTGAATCGCCCCGACAAGCTCAATGCCATGAACAACGACCTCATGATCGGTATCAGTGAGGCTATGGCTCAAGTAGAAACAGACAAATCAATTAGAGTTGTAGTCATTACGGGGGCCGGCCGTGGATTCTGCGCAGGAGCAGACCTTCAAGGTGTGGCAGACAGCGACAATAGTTCTTCGGCGGCGCCCACCCATGGAATGGGTGATTACTTCAACCCTGCCATGCAATCGATTCACAACAGCCCTGTTCCGACTATTGCAATGGTAAATGGTGCAGCTGGCGGTGGTGGTTTTGGGCTTGCGCTGGCTTGTGACATCACCATCGCCGCGAGAAGCGCATTCTTTGTCGCTACCTTTGGCCCGCGTCTTGGAATCGTGCCGGATCTCGGAACTACCTGGAATTTACCCCACAAAGTTGGTCGAGCACGAGCCATGGGTATCGCAATGCTGGGTGGCCGTATTTCTGCCGAACAGGCGGAAGATTGGGGTTTGATTTGGAAATGTGTTGATGATGAAAAGCTGGACGAGGAAGTCGATCAGGTAACTAACCTACTTAGCCGGACGTCCGCAGAAGCTATGACGAGAATTCGATCCAGCATCGATGCCGCTGAGAACAATACCTTCAGCGAGCAACTCGACCTGGAGATGGAGCATCAAAGCGTTCTAATTCCAAAGAACATGCAGGCAGCAGCCAAAGCATTCATGGAAAAAAAGGATCCCAGTTTCGAAGGTAGGTAATGTGACCGTACCCTCGTAAACCGAGTCATCAGAGTCAGTTCGTCTGTTGTAGCAGTTTGCGCAAAAGACTTTCGCACTCTGCCTGATTCATCAGTCGAGGAACAGGGTAGCCCGGGTTACCTTCGGCCAGGGCACGTTCAGCTATCAAAGGTATATCTTTCTCTTCGAGCTCTGCCACGGTCGTCGGCACGTTCATATTCCGGTTCATGTCCTTCACTTTTTCGATGAACCGATCGGCGAGTTGTGTGTTGGACTCGTCTTCTGTGCCAAGTCCACCGACAACAGCAAGGCGAGCCAGCTTTTCTTCGCATTTCTCTCTTGAGAATTCCAGAATGTAGGGCAGAACTATCGCGTTAGCCAAACCATGGGGAACCCCATAAAGCCCGCCCAGGTTGTGTGCGATGGCATGGACGTAACCGACAAGGGCCCGGGTAAATGCCAGTCCGGCACAATAAGAGGCAAAGGCGAGGTTGCTTCTTCTCTCAATGTCATTGCCGTTTTGATAAACCGACTCGAGGTCCTCAAAAATGATTTTTACTGCCCGTTCAGCGTTGCTGTCCGTAAAGGGGGTGCCCAGCCTGCCGATGTATGCCTCAACCGCGTGGGTGAGGGCGTCCATACCCGTATGTGCGGTAATGTGGGCCGGCAGACCCAGCATGAGTTCCGGGTCCAGTACCGCGTGGGAAGGCACAATCTCCATGCTGGCCACGCTGAATTTTTCGCGGCGCTCGGTGTTGCTGACAACGGCAGCCAGCGTGCATTCAGAGCCAGTGCCCGCGGTGGTAGGGACGGCGAACAGAGGTGGCAGCGGCTGCTTGATTTTGAAGCCGCCGCGCATATCCAACACGGACTTGTCGGGGTTGGTTGCCCTGGCGCCGATCATCTTGGCGCAGTCCATGGCTGAGCCGCCACCGAACGCGATGATGCCGTCACAGTGTTCATCGAGATAAACCTTCAACCCGGCTTCGATATTCTCGATGCTGGGGTTGGGTTGTACACCATCAAAAACGACTGGCGGCAGATTAGCTGCCTGCAGTTCGTCGACGAGGCCATCATTGAGACCAATGCTGGTAATCCCGCTATCGGTGACCAGCAGTGGTTTGGTTACGCCGGCGTTGCTGATGACACCCGGCAGTTCTTTAACACTGCCGGGTCCTTCGGAGAGTGAAGGGATGGGTACATTGAGTCGCTTGACCACGAGACTCATCATGAGGTGCGCGGTTCGGTATAAAAGTTTCTGCATATCGGTGTATCTGTTTCTAGAATTTCATCGGATTAAGATTCGAGGGTAATAACTCTGCAGTTTACGATCCATTAAGGAATGATCAGTTGTACCAGTAAACAGGTATATCGGTTTCATCAAGCGGCTCGTCCAAATGTTTGTCAGGGTATTGGGGGCCGGTGACCAGTGGTGGCCGAATGGGCGCAGTCCAGACGCTCATCCCTTCCTCAATTAATCGCTTCAGGCGATCGAGTTGTTCAGGCTCGCTCGCCGCCAGGTTGTGTTGCTCGGTCGGGTCAACCGCAAGATTGTAAAGAAAGGCCGTTTCGTCCGGGTCGCTGAGCTGCAGTTTCCAGTCACCACTGCGCACCGTGCGATAGGTTCCTGTACGCCAGAAAATCGCCTCATGAGGGTCGTCAGTTACCGTACCATTCAAATAAGGCAGGAGATCCACGCCGTCTATTTCCCGATCGATAGGTACGGCGACGTTTGCCGCTGCTGCGGCGGTGCTAAAGATATCGATATGGGTCACAGGTCGTTGATACTCGCTGCCAGCTTCAATGCGGTCAGGCCAGCGCATGAAGAAGGGCACATGGGTGCCTCCTTCAAAGAAGGTCATCTTCCAACCCCGGTAGGGTGCATTCAGGTCGGGTAGACCAACATAATGAGCGCCGCCGTTGTCACTCGAGAAAATGATCAGCGTGTTGTCATCAATGCCTGCTTCTTTCAGGGTCGTCATCACCCTGCCGATACCCCGATCAAGAGAGGCAATCATCGCGCCATAGACCCGCTCAGTATGGCTGCTGATCATGGGAAGCGCATCGTAGTCCGACTTTTTTGCATGCAGCGGGGTATGCGGTGCATTGTAGGAGAGATACATGAAAAAGGGTCTGTGCTTGTTGGCCTCTATCGCCCTTACGGCTTGAGTGCTCAGGTAATCAGTCATGTACTCATCGGGGACAAAGTGTTGGTCTTTGTTGTAACGAACCGCGAATGTCAGGTTCGGCCACAGGAATTGATCAATGGCATCATATGCCTGAATCGATTTCACCATCTCGGGGTCATCAAATTCAGCGAACATCGCAGCGCCTGACAGGAAACCCAGAAATTCATCAAACCCCTGGTCAGTGGGTGTGTGTCCGTCGCTACCACCCAGATGCCACTTACCCAGGATGATTGAGTGATAACCACGATCAGACAGGAGTTCGGGCAGGAAAATCTCAGCTGCAGGTACGCCCTGTTCCTCAATCGGCGGGAACTCAGCCAAATTGTCCTCAAGAAAGAACCCTGGGTTTAGTTCCTCCCGGTGAGACTCAAAGTCCGCTGCCATACGCATCATGGCCGCCGGAGCCGGTGTGAACTCAAAGCCATACCTTGTCGGGTAACGTCCTGTCATCAGTGCCGCGCGGGAGGGTGCGCAGGTGGCATTGCCCGCGTAGCCATTGCTGAAGTGCACACCTTCAGCAGCAATACTATCGATGTTCGGTGTTTGTACCGCGCCACCGCCAACGCCGCCGCCGTAAAAGGAAATGTCATTCCAGCCGAGGTCATCGGCCAGGATGACAATGATATTGGGGGGACGCTCAGTCGCTGAATCCTGTGCCGGAGAGGATGCCTGCCAGTCAACCTGCTGGGTGGGCAGTATCGGTTCCGCCAGGTTCGCGACAAACCCCATGGCGCCCTGGGCAGCTGCCCAGCTCATCAACGTAAAACGGTTCAAATAAACCAGGCCGGTAGTTAGCGCCAGTAACGCTACAACTATGACCAGTCTTCTTAAACCAATGCTCACGTTTGCCTCCTGGCAGCGAACAACCAACTTAGACCGCAGCCAATCAGGCCGAGAAGGAACGCCAGTACTAATCGGGGGTCGCCCAGGTAGATGAATGGATCAACGGGAAAAGCGATGGTCTTGGCCATCGCCGCCACTTTGAATTCATGTCTGCCCTCGAAAGCCGGATTGGTGGCGATCTCGAAGAGGTCCCGACGACTGCGGTAACGTACCCCGGCACCAACGCTCCAGGTCTCCATCCCATCAGCATTCATGATGTCCATGGCAGTTGACACGGCTGGTCCTCGAAACACAGGGTGACTCGCCCGTGACAGCATTGCCGGCAGCATGTATTCCATGTATTTGGCGAGCACATCGTCTGCTGTGTCACCTGGCTCAACTCCATCGATCTGCAGCGGTTTGTCATACATGTGTATGACGTTGATCATGACAAAATCATCGCCCGTATCCTCCTCCATGAAGGCGCGAAGTCTGGCCCGGCCCGCTGCGGGTGCACCCGGGTCTCTTTGTTCAATGAGTGCCATGTAATGTTCAATTTCTGCAGGCGTCAGCGGCCCGCTAAAAGACGTATACCAGCTGAAAAATGCGGCGTAGATCAGAGCAATAATCAACCAGGTCGATTTTGTTGCGGTCAACAGTTTCACAACAGATCGCCGCCTAGCACCGCAGGCGTTTCGCAATGGGTTGTCAGAACATACCGCTGGTGATTCTCGATTCTCTTTGTGAGAGCTTCAGCGATCTCCGGGACGCTGGAGTTCGCTGCAAAGAATTTCATCATGCCCCGGTTCTGCCGGGTCAGGGGCATGATATCTGGCGGCGGCGGCAGTACGGTCATGCTGAGCGTGGCCCAGTAGATGTCGGCCGCAGTCAGCCCATCGCCAATGAGGTATTTCGATCCGCGCGTCTCCTGAGTCTGGAGGCGTTGGTCGAGCAGAGTGATGACCTCTGCAATCTTGCGCGGGGCCGCCGCACTTGCCTCTTCATTGTATCCGTACTTTCGTCCCAGCGGACTGTCGGTGAGAATTCGCATGTTCCAGACCAGACCGTCCTCTGCGAGTATGATGGCGCACAGGCCAAAAAACTCGACCCGTTGTTCAACATCGTCGGGGATAAGTTGCGGGGTGCCCGGTGCACCGATTCGTTCAGCCAGGGCGAGTTGTTCTATCCATACGTTTCGTGGCCGCTCTTCATCGTGCAGCATGGTGGGCAAGCTTGTTTGTGCCGTGAGTTCATAGAGCTTTGCCTGCAAATCTTCACCTGTGTCCTCATCGATCCCCATGCGAGGGTGCAGCACTCTGATTAGCGGCACGCCTTTTACATAGCAGATGTTCTTTAGCGCTTCGGCAAATATGGCGGGAATGCCAGGTACGAATGTCACCCGGGTTCCCTTGGTCATTGCGGCCGCCTCATCAAGGGTGATGAACTCAGGGTGGTGCGTTGTTTCTGACATGGTATGTGCTCCTTGTCTGGTTGGCTTAACTTTCGTCCGGGTAATGGCAGAGCCTTTGAGTACGGGTTTCGATACCATCCACGAATGTGAAGATCATCTCTTCGCCACGCATTTCACGGAACACGGTGTCGAAGAGGTTGAACAATCTGAACACCATGACGCCTTTATCATCGAAGTGTATGGCGGTGTTGAAGTTGTTGCATGCTGCGCCGACGTCTCTCGCACCGTTCTTCAAAGTACCGTCAACACGAAAGTCATGGATGATACCAAACGCAGTGACCACTACTCGGTTTCCGCACTGTTCTATGCGTTCGAGATGTCCAACGCGACCTGAAACGCCGAGCCATAGCCCTCTCATGTCGATTACACCCTCAGCGAGTGGTTCGGTACATTCGGCCAATACGGGCATGGGTATGGTCGTATAGCTGCACCCGGGTGTGTATGCCTTTGGAATATCGTTGGCGGACTTTCCTGAACCGTCAAGACGAGGCAGCTCGCAGTAGTTCACAGATCTGCCATCCTGCAGAAATATCGCCGGGTCGGTTGTGTCGGGCGGCCTTGGCAGTGCAAAGGCATAGAACAGCAAGCTGCCCACCAGGATGGTCACGATGCTGAGCAGCCATTTTACGATTCTCAGGATCATCGTCGTTTCTCGCCCGTCCTCGGAACCGAGACAGCGGTGAGGCGATCAAGTGCAGCTTCAAACTGCCGACGTGCCCCTGCGGTCAGGTTTGGTAGCAGTACAGCGAAGTGGTGTTCGAGCCCCCGTCTCTGATCTTCAGTTGAGAATTCGACATGGCCTTCTGTCTCCCGCAGGTGGTCCAGCCAGAAGCGTGTGACCATGAACAGCGTGCGAGCCAGTACCTGCAGATCCGGCACATAGCCGGTCCGCAGCATAGATTTCGCTGCCATCTTTTGCAGACTGGCATGGATCTTCTGAATATCAGCGTTCATTGGCTGGCTCGGCTGTTGATGGACCACATCGTCTTGATACTGCGCATGATCTCGATAAAGAAATCGATAACCCCACCAGTCACTGAGTCCTAACCAGATGGTTTCGACATAGGTATCAACAAATGACAGCCCCGGTGAACCCCCTTTCCTTCTTTCCATGGCCTGCGCGAGAGCTCGCTGCTCGAGTTCGATAGCAAGTGCCTGTTTCGTTGCGAAGTGGTAGGTGAGGTTGCCCTTGGCGATACCTGCCTGTGTGGCAATTTCGGACAGCGAAGTTGCGGAGTATCCCTGTTCATTAAATAACCTCAAACTGGTTTCAAGGATCCGCTCGCGCGTTGTAAGGCGGTTGTGCATGGGTGGTTCTTTGATGCTCCCGGGACTGCTGGTGTTTTGGTTGTCGAGCCAGGCTTCAATTCCAATCAGGTGCGGGTATTGACCGTAATAGTTCGATAGACCTATTATTAGTCCTTTTGTCCTATTTTACAACTGGCTGAGTTAAAGCAGCGATTAATCGAAAGGAGGGATGCGCCAATGAAAATTCTACGAACCCCTGATGCCTGTTTCGAGAATCTCAAGGACTATCCCTTCGAGCCTCACTACACCAATATTGAGACAGCTGAAGGTGATGAGCTCCGCATCCATCACATTGACGAGGGCCCTGCTGATGGTCCGATAGTCCTCTGTATGCATGGCCAGCCGGTCTGGAGTTATCTCTACAGGAAAATGATCCCCTACCTGACCGAAGCCGGTCTGAGAGTGATTGCACCAGACCTTGTGGGTTACGGTAAGTCTGACAAACCGGCTGCCAGGGAAGACTACAGTTATGAAAGGCAGGTGACCTGGATGGGCGACTGGCTTGAAGCGAACGACTTTACCGGCATCACATTCTTCGGTCAGGACTGGGGCGGGTTGATCGGGTTACGCCTGATCGTTAATCACGATGACAGGTTCGATCATGTTGTTATCGCCAACACTGGCCTGCCTTATAACCCGGATGTGCCTGATGAGATTGTCAAAGAGGTGGAGGATTTCCGAGCCAACGCACCGACACCCAGTCTGATGTCCATGCAGAAGGCGCTAAGCGCTATGGGAGGCAGTGCTCATTTCGCGACTCAATTCGCCTATTGGCAGAAGTTCTGCTGGGAAAATGAAGATATGCCAATCGGCTTCATGATGTCCATGACCATGGAGCAGCGATCGAACCTGGCCAGCGCCTTGAAGTTTTTTCTGCACAGTATTGGCGTGCACTCACCCTTCCCGACACCGCTTGCCAGGGCCTATGACGCGCCGTTCCCTGATCCCAGCTATAAGATGGGGCCGCGGGCGATGCCAAGCCAGGTACCGTCACTGCCCACTTCGCCCTCCTTACAGCAACAGGGCAGGGCTTGGGAATTCTTCGAGAAATTCGAGAAACCCTTTCTTTGTGCGTTTGCGGATAACGACCCGGTCAGTGCTGGTGCGGAGCAGGAGTTCCTGAATCGTGTGCCTGGCACCAGGGGGCTGCCGCACACCACCATCAAGGGTGGGGGGCATTTTGTGCAGGAGAATGCACCAGACCAGGTCGCAAGTGTCATCATTGACTTGATTCGATCGACGGGCCGAGTGCAGTAGACTTTGTTAGCGAGCAGGCATGGGGCGAATCTCCAGCGCCTGCTCCACATAGGTTTTTGAATACTGCGCCACATTTTCCGGTATCGCCATCTTCGCCGGATTGTATCCCGGTAGATACACTCTCGAAATCTGCCCGAGCAAGGAAAGTTGTTCTTTCCAGTCTCCAATCAGGTTTTTGGTCGGCCAGAGTGCGCGTCCCTGTTCCAGTGCCTGGGGCGCGTTTTGCGCGATAAATTTCGAGAACAGAAAAACATATTTAAAAAAGTGATATTGGCCGTACGTTCCTGCAACGAGACGATACAGATAGTCACCATAAAGATGATCGTAGATGTTGAAGGTGACCGTGCTGTGTTCCACTTCTTCCAGGGCGTGCCAGATGAAGAGTCTCAGCAGATCCGTATTTTGTATCGTCTCTAATCGATCGAATACTTTGTTGCGGAAATTCGCCCTGCCGCCTGCGAATGTTGCGGCTTCGAAGCCCTCGGCGTAGGCGAGGTTGAATTTCAGTGACTTGGTTTGAGTGAATCTCTGGTAATCAGCTTCCAACTGATCTTCAATTTCACGCAGACCCTCAAGCTCCGGGCTGATCGATCTGATGATGTCGTTGAGCACTGCGTGTTGACGATAGTGTTGAGCCTCCTGGCCTATAAACTGCCTGACTTCCTGAGCGACAACCGGGTCGGTGCAATGCTTGAGTGCTGCGCGCATTGTACGAACCAGGTAAGGCTCGAGATAAGGCAGTGTCATCGATATCCCGTAGGCAGGAAATACTTCAGGCAGCGCATCCCTTACGAGTTGCGGATCAATCTCGAAATCCATGATTCTCACAGGCATTCTTGCTTCGACCGCATCCACTTTTGCTTTATCTCCGTTTCTTTCGTTCATCGTCACATTAACCTCTGAATGGGATGCAGACCGGGGTCAGTTAACCCAGATAGGTGATGACCATCCACGATGCTGAACCGCTGCGTCAAGATCTTGCGGTGGCTCCGTTCCGGC
Source organism: Gammaproteobacteria bacterium (assembly GCA_038136715.1). GTDB lineage: Bacteria > Pseudomonadota > Gammaproteobacteria > Pseudomonadales > Azotimanducaceae > UBA9659. The sequence goes on from JAYQAI010000076.1 coordinate 11,263, forward strand.
ATCGTTCGCTAACCTGGTGGTCCAGCGACAAACGGGATTCTCAAAAACCTTTACATAATATAGTGCCGATTGCTCTGGATTGAAGTCAGGGTCCCTGAATGATGCCTGCAGGTCGGCAGCGCCGGCGGTATCGTTAACTTCACAGGTCGTCGTATCCACAGAGGCGCTGGTTTTTGGGCATCTTCCGTCTGGACCGGGTGTTCTTCCTCCGGAGCAGGCAACATCCCAGACTCTTTGTTTTGCTTCGCCATTTTGGAGCCAGATTTTGATCATCTGAACGCGATCCAGGCTGGTTTCGTTCGGGTCTTGCGCTGCCCAGACCCAGAATGTCGGTGGCTTTGAAGTAGGCAGATCACTCCCCATCGGGACACCCATTGCGTAGGCAAAAGCGATGGGATCGTCGCCTTCCGTGATGTCTTGCGGAAAGCCCTCTGGGAAGTCGCCCGCAAAGAAGCGAATCTTGAGTCGGGAGCCGGTAGTCCCGAATGTTTCCCGGCGATGCAGTGCGTCAAAGATGTCCTCGCGGGTGTTTGATTCGGCCCAGACGCCCGCTAATCCGCCAAGGTTAAAGTTCCTGATTGGCCCTGCGACGATGTGCTCCATTTCCAGGAGTCGATCTGTCATGAAGCCCCACTCGGCGGCTGAGGCGAATCGGGTCGGGTAGTCTGGCCGCGTATTGCCAGGGTCTGATTCGTGGGTATCGGTAGAGCCGATAATTCCCATCTTGTTGGGGTTTACGCCGGTGGTGTCTTCCTGCCTCAACCCGTCAGCCATTACGTCCCGGTACATGGATGCCGGTTTGTCGCATTTGGTTTCCTGGCCTTCTTCGCAAGCGGGAAAGATCTTGCCGAAGTTACAATCTTCATCGCTGAGTCCGACACCAAACTGACACTCCGAATTACCTTTTTGTTGCGTGATTTCAAACAATCGATCTATCTTTGCGCGGCGCTCCAAATCGACAAGGGTGTAGTCTTCGCCGTCTTCATCAGTGCGCGAGAAGGTCAGCCCCCAGGAGTAGTTAGTGTTGTGGGGAATTGTCAGAACCTCACAGGGTGCCTGGCAGTCAGCCTCCAGCCTGGCAAAAAGTTCTCTTTGATTTTTTACATCCTGTGAGGAAATTGCATGCGGAATCACGTCGGTGCCGCGAAAAATCACATTGCGATGCAGCATGCCGAAATCAGAAAGCAACGATGAAAACTCGTAGCCAATGAGCGTTGTAAACCTGCCCGGGTCATTGAACGAGTTAGCTGTGTCCTGAATTCGCTGCCAGGTTGATTTTGCCAGATCCAGGCAACGGGACTCGTCGGCGCAGAGGACAGGATCCCGCAGAGCAGGCCGCGCTATGCCCCTCTCAAATGCAATCTTCAGCATGGATTCCTGATCCATACCCGAGCGTATCTGGCGACACTGATCTGTTTCAAACTCGGGTAATCCTGGCGTCGTACAGGCGAGATGGGTGGTGAAGTTCTCTGCGTGGTCTGTGATTGCGACGAAATCCAGGGGCACCTTTAACTGCGTCGATGCACCGTTCCTTAGGGCCACAGCTTCGCCACGCGCAAAGCGGTAGGCATCGTTCGGGCCCAGGCGCAATCCGCCGGCATAGGCATCCGCTGACCAGCTCGTGTGAACATGCAGATCGCCGTAGAGTGCGGTTTTGTTGACAAATGTTTCAATGGGTTGCGAACCGGTAACAACCGTTGGATCGACAGCGGATATGTGAGATGCCGGAACGTCATCGGGGTCCGAGCAACCACCCAGAATGGCCAGAGTGGCGAGGGTGAGCATGAATGTGAGTAGTCGTGGTGTTGTCATGGGTGGTATCACGTTTTGTCTTAAGTTTGATGCAATAGCTAATGTAAATTCACAGGCGCTATCATTCAGTCAGCAGCCGGCTAAGTGCTGCCGTCAACACTCGCTTCGATTTTTGAATCGATAATTTCTGAATGCTGCGCAGACGATCCCAACTTTCCCAACTCATCAGGTTATCGATAGCCTGAAGGATCTCGTCACCGGATTTCAGGCCAGCAATCTCATCGGCGAACAAGTTTTTCTGACGGGTAAAGAAAGCGTTCTCATTCATCGTTAGCACCGTGTTGACGTGTTCAGATGTTGCTCGTTGAGGGACCACAAGGCGTCTGACTGGGGCAACCTTTTCATAAAACTGGGACCTCAGGTTCACAAGCTGGGTGATTCTGTCTTCGAGCGGTAATTCGCTGGGCACGTCGACGAGCAAATGCTTGACCTGTTCAAGTCGACGTTGAATCACGGTATCGCGTATCGCTTCGAGGTCATCATAGAGGCGAAATATCGTGCTCGTTGAAACGCCCGACTTTTTGGCGATCATTTGTGCCGTCGGTTGAGCTTCCCCTTCCTCCAACAGCTGTAGTAACGCCTCTGCGACAAGATGGCGATTGCGCTCTGCTCGCAGGCTGCGACCGTCCCGCGAGGTTTCTTCACCGCTTTTCTTCACCTGGCTGGTTTTATGAGGCATTTGTGACCTGTTCTTTACTTGCCTATCTATTGGGATTGACAGTCCCAATAGATCTGTGGGACTATATTTTTTTGGGAGTATAAGTCCCAAAACATTTTCAAATCAACAATCGGCGAATCGTTGATGTTGAGGAGACGCAAGTTGCAAGAGAGGAGGCTGTTGAATGAATTTGAGTGTTGCTAACAGGGCTTTACTTGTCCTGGTGTTGTCATTGGCGGGTATTGGGGTGCACGCTGAAGAACAGAATCCAATGACGATAGTAAAGGCCAATTTTGAGGCGGCCGATGCGGACGGTAATGGGTCACTGGATTCCAGGGAGTTTCCTGCCTTGATCGATGCCAACGCCGAGCACAAGATCGGTCGTGCTGCCATGGTCAAACGATTTGGTGCCTATGACCGGGCTTTCAACAAGGCGGACCGGGATGGCGATGGTGCTGTCGCCTGGTCTGAACTTATGTCAAACAGGCCGAAACATGAAGACCATTAAGTTGTCTGGTATCGCCCTCGGCCTGGTCTTTATTGTACTGCTGCTGACCGCGTCAATAATAACCCGCGACGGTGAACGGGTCGCTGTTGTCGGAGAGGGTACCGTGACTCTCGACGCTGGGACTTTCGAGGCTTATCCCTTGCCCGACTACGCGGCCAAATTTGTCAACGATCAATACAAGAGTTATCTCGTTGAGGTGGAGCAGGGCGTAAAGGTGCATGTGCTCGAGGTAGGTTCTGGCTTTCCGGTCTATCTTCAGCACGGTAACCCAACTTCAGGTTTCCTTTACCGTAAGGTTGCGGCTGCACTGCCGACAGACCAGGTGCGTGTCATCATGCCCACCATGGTCGGCCTTGGTTTTTCCAGCAAAATTCCTGCGAGTGAACATACGCTTGAAAGCCACATGCGCTGGATGGCGAGTGTACTTGAGCAGTTGCAGATCGATCAGTTGGTCTATGTTGGGCAGGACTGGGGCGGGCCCGTAGGCATGGGGGCGTTGGCACTCAGGCCGGATGCTCTAAAAGGGCTGGTTGCCATGAATACGGGTTTTAATGCCCCTGTCGAACAACGTGATCTGTCCCGGGCACATGCTATGGTTAAAACACCAGTGGTTGGTGAGTTCCTGATGGAAGTCCTGCAGTTGATCTTTGAGCGACTCCCCGCTTTGCAGGGTGACCCGAATTCCATCCCGGCTGAGGTTGTGGAGCTTTACGGGCGACCCCTGGAAGACAGTGGCAACAGTAAGGCCCCGCTCGCGCTGATGCGAATGGTGACTGACGGGCCCGATCACGTGAGCACGCCGCAGATGCAGGTTATCGAAGACTACGTGGCCGGGCTCAATGTGCCTGCCGAAATTGTCTGGGGTATGAATGACCCCATCCTTGGAAAGGCGCTGGGTGCGATGAAATCAAACTTTCCGGATGCACCAGTGACAGAAACAGAAGCGGGTCATTTTCTACAGGAAGAAGTGCCGGTAGAAATCGCTGAAGCGGTGATGCGTGTGGTCGAGCAGGTTTTGGGTAGCGAATAGCTCGTTGCGCAGTAACTCCTGGCTGGTACTACCAAGTTGTGTTTAATCAGA
>JAYQAI010000077.1:0-9692 GCA_038136715.1 Gammaproteobacteria bacterium
GAGTCGAACCCCTGTTGCCGGGATGAAAACCCGGTGTCCTAGGCCTCTAGACGAAGGGGACACAGCAATGGAAGGCGCGAATATTAGGGGGCTACAGCCTGTTCGTCAAGCGTGGATCCAGGAAATTTCGCGGCCACTGATACCCGGTGTCTAAAACAGAACGACGGAGCGGATTGATTTGCCCTCGTGCATGTAATCAAACGCCTTGTTGATGTCCTCGAGTCCCATGTTGAAGGTGATGAACTCGTCCAGTTTGATGTCACCGCCCATGTATTCATCGACCATGCCTGGCAGCTGGCTGCGGCCTTTGACGCCGCCAAAAGCCGTTCCACGCCATACCCGGCCGGTGACCAGCTGGAAGGGGCGGGTGGCAATTTCCTGGCCGGCCCCGGCAACGCCGATAATGATCGATTCTCCCCAGCCCTTGTGGCAGCACTCGAGCGCTGATCGCATCAGGTTGACGTTGCCGACACACTCGAAGGAGTAGTCAACGCCACCATCGGTCATGTCGACGATCACCTCCGCAATGGGGGCGTCATAGTCCTTCGGGTTGACGCAGTCGGTGGCACCCAGCAGCTTTGCCATCTCGAACTTGTCAGGGTTGGTGTCGATAGCAATGATCCTGCCGGCTTTTGCCAGCACTGCGCCCTGGACGACGCTGAGACCGATGCCGCCAAGGCCGAATACGGCAATGGTGTCACCGGGTTCGACCTTCGCTGTATTCCTGACTGCACCAATACCTGTCGTGACGCCGCAGCCCAGCAGGCAGACCTTATCAAGCGGTGCCGCACTGCTGATCTTGGCCAGCGAAACCTCGGCGACGACTGAGTACTCCGAGAAAGTCGACGTGCCCATGTAATGAAAGACTTCTTTGCCGTTGCAGCTGAACCGGGTCGTGCCATCCGGCATCAGGCCCCGACCCTGGGTTTCCCTGACCGAGGAACAAAGATTGGTTTTGCCCGAGGTGCAGAACTTGCACTGGCCACACTCGGCAGTATAGAGGGGAATCACATGGTCACCGGCTGCGACCGAGGTCACCCCCGGGCCGACTTCCTCGACGATGGCGCCGCCTTCATGACCGAGAATCGCAGGGAAGACGCCCTCGGGGTCATCGCCGGAAAGAGTGAAAGCATCGGTGTGGCAGACGCCGGTCGCGATCATCCTGATCAGCACCTCCCCGGCCTTGGGGCCGGCCACGTCAATTTCCTCTATCGTCAGTGGCTTGCCTGCTTCCCAGGCGACGGCCGCGCGTGATTTCATGCTAGATCCTGTGAATTCCTGTCAGACGCAGAATGTACTGAAGATCAATCTGCGAGGAAAGCGGATTTGGTTTACAGGTCGAGCTGGATGCCAAGGAAAACAGACAGCGGTGTGCCGATGAAGTACCGGTCATTGCCGAAGCCATAGTCGGCGCGCTCGGCATAATCCTCGTCGGTGAGGTTCATGATGCGCGCGCTCAACAGTGTGCGTTCGCTGAGACGCCAGTGTGTGCGCAGGTGCAGCAGATCGTGACCCTCATACTCGTGCTGGTTCTGCGGGTCCTGGTAATAACGACCGACGTGCACCCACTCGAGTTCGACTTTCAGATCTTCACGGGCCTGCCAGTGGAGCCTGGCGGCGCCAAGGGTGCTGGGCGCCGTATCAATTTCATTGCCATCGAGGGGGGTGGCGGACAGTTGTGGATCATTGGCGTACTCGTGCTCAGCCCAGCTGAAGGCCAGACTCGCCGCCAGGGTATCGCTCAGGTCTGCATTGAGACTGAGCTCGATGCCGTGATGCTGTGTCTCACCGTTGTCGACGTTTTGCCGTGACGTGTCACGGAAGATGAAGTTGTCTTTCTGCATGGCATAGATAGCGACGGCGTAAGAGAACCGCTTGGCAGCTGCCCGATAGCCGAGCTCGAGCGCATCAAGTTCGACGGAATCAATCCGCGCGACGTCTTGACCAGCCTGCAGACGATACAATTCCGTTGCCTGGGGTGCGCGAAACCCCCTGGATACGCTGCCATAAAGCTGCCGGTCAGCGTCGATGGTATAGATGAAACCGAGGCGGGGGGAGATATCGGTGAATCTGTCCTCGCGGTCTGCAGGGCGGTTGAAGCGACAGCCACCAAAGCCGCAGGCTGTGCCGTCATCCCGGGTTCTGCCGTCGAGCATGCGGTTGTCGTAGTCATACTCAGTCTGTTGCAGGCGCACGCCCCAGGTCAGCGACAGATCTTCAGTCAGATCCTGCCGGTAACGGGCGAAGAGGCCGAGGGACAGCGCGTCTACATCGTAATCGTAGTGCTGGCCAGCAGGGATCGTTGCCACCAGGAAAGCGGGACCCCGTGTTGCTGTTGGCTGGAACTCCTCGAGGAACCCACGCGTATAGTCGATTTCAGCGCCGACGTGCAGTTTGCCCTCAAGACTGGTCCAGAGCGTCTGCAGGCCAATGCTGTCATGGCCGTTTTCCTCAATGGCCTGACCGGGTAGAAAATGCTGCAGGAATTCCATGCGGGACGAACGCAGGTAAGGTGTGATGGCCACAGAGCTGGCACCCGTGTCACGCTCAAGCCGGGTGAGCAGGCGAAAGGAGCGTGCATCGCGATAAGCTTCCGGGTTGGGGTTGTCGCGTCTCAGTCCCGCATCTTTATAGGCTTCGTTGCCTTGTACAAAACCGGCGGTCTCCTGATTCAGGTTGGTGTAGCTGAACGTAGTGGTTGTGCCCCAGTCAGCCAGTTCGCCCAGGTGTTTCAGCAGCAGCTTTTGTTGATCGAACCCGGAATCATCCTTGAACCCGCCGTCGGTCGTGCCTGAAATGTCGATGCGGGTGCTCGCGCTGGAGGCGGACAGCTTGGCGCGCAGGTATTCGTCCGGGCCAGCTTGCAGCCTGATGCGACGCAGATCGGCGACGGGTATCGGCGTGATGATATTGACCGCGCCATGCAGTGCGTTCGAACCATAGATGTCGGAGCCCGGGCCTTTCTGGACCTCAATGCGCCCGGCGAGTTCGCTGGTTGATTCGAACAGTTCATTGACGTTGCAGAAACCGGGCGCGCGCAGCGAGATGCCGTCCTGCATCATGAGAAAAGCACCACAGCTGCCGGCCCCGGTGAGGACCGGTGAACGGATGGCGGTAAGGTGCTCCTGGCCGTTGCCGCGGCTGATCCAGGTGCCGGCGATGCGATGCAGAGCCTCATTGATATGCGTGTGCTGAATATCCGATAGCTCGGCCTCGCTCAGACTGCCGATGGTGGTGTTCACCTCGCGCATCGACTGCGACTGTTTGACGGCGGTGACGACGATCTCATCAAGAAGTGACTGGCTTGCTTCAAGGGGGATGCAGGCGATAAGGCTGAAGAGGGCGATAAGACGGCCCATGAATGACATGCTGTTTATTCCTGAGTGCTGGCGCGTACGACTCTATAAAATTTAGCAGCGTATTAGTACCGGTCATCCCACTATCACTGCCAGCTATCCGGTATAATTGACAACTCATCGTTATTGAAGTGAACTGCGCTGATGGCCGGTCCGGGTGACAAAACAGAATATGTGACGACCTACACGCCGTCATTGCTGGATGCTGTGCCGAGGCAAAACCAGCGTCAGACCCTCGGTATCGCAGACGACGCGCTGCCGTTCAAAGGCATGGATACGTGGAATGCTTTTGAGTTTTCCTGGCTCAACAAGCGTGGCAAGCCAGAGGTCGCGATGGCCGAATTTCAGGTCCCTGCAAAATCGCCGAACATCATCGAGTCGAAGTCACTGAAACTCTACCTCGGTTCCTACAGCGGCACGCCTTTCGGACATCGGAACGAAGTGATCCAGACACTCGAATCAGATCTGGCACTTGCAGCCCAGGCGCCCGTTGGCGTTACTCTGCTGACCCCGGAACAAGTGATGCATGAAGGCATGGGCCAGTTCATGGGCACTAACCTTGATGTGCTCGACATCGATATCGACGAGTATTACTGGAACCCAGGTTTTCTCGAGCTTGAGAGTTCCACGGTTGTCAGGGAGTCCGTTTATACCCACCTGTTCAAATCCTTGTGTCCGATGACAGGACAACCCGACTACGCCAGCATTCTGGTGCAGTACAACGGCAACAGCATTTCCCATGAAGGGCTGCTGAGGTACCTGGTGTCCTATCGTGAACACGCGGAGTTTGCTGAGCAGGTAACGGAAAGGATCTTTGTCGACATCATGAATCGTTGCGCGCCCGAAAGACTGGCGGTGAGTGCCCGCTATACCCGGCGCGGCGGTATCGACATCAATGCACATCGGACTTTTGAAGAAAGTCTGCCGCCTGAAGTCAGGCTTTGGCGCCAGTAGCCCGACTCATCGATTGACGTTCAATCCCCCCGTCGCGGGAACAGTTTTACCCTGAGCCAGCCCAGCAATGAATTGCTGCCCAGAATGTACTCATCAACATAGTCCATTTCCTGTTGCAGCTTCTCCGGGTCCCGGAACAGGCTTGCCCGCGTCACCAGTTTGTCCTCGTCATCCAGTGATTTGACAACGGTGGCCGGGTTCCCCGCGACCACCACGTTCGCCGGGACATCGGAGGTGACGATACTACCTGCGCCGACAATGCTGTTTGCCCCAATCGAGACGCCCTTGCACACCGTTGCGCCGTCGCCAATCCAGACATTGTTGCCGAGTATGACGGGTCGGGTTCTGCCGACGACTTCGGTACGGTCGTATATGTCGTGCCAATCTGCATCGGTAATATAGGCGCCGGCTGCAAACATACAGTTGTCTCCGATGGTGATCTGCGTCGCCGAGTCGAAACGACAGCCGGGACAGACGAGGACATTGTCACCAAGGGTGATATGCCCCTGGTGATCGTTGAAGGCCCAGGTAGAGAACGCAACCTTGCGGTCCGGGTCGCTGATGATATGCAGGTTGTCGCCGGCGCGGATATGGCGACCGTGCAGGCGGATGTTCCAGGGTTTGAGAAACAGCGGGCAAGTCCCGAGTGCCTCGAAGTGCGGCGTAACCCGATGCCTGACCCACCAGTGTTCGAGCAGACCGAATGCTCGTTTCAACCACAGGGGGCGATGATCGTTGATCATGTCGTGTCGAGTTCCGGAAAGTTTTGCAGTGTATCAGTTGAATGGAGTATTGTTCGACAGATTCGAAACAGAGCTCCGACAAAGAGGTACCATTGGACGCGCTCGAGGCACTTCACACCCGCAACTCAACCGCCAGACTGGCCGGGTCAGTCACCCAAACCGCACTCCAGCAGATTCTCGAGGCCGGCCTGCGCGCCCCAGACCACGCCCAGCTCAGGCCCTGGCGTGTGCTGATCGTTGCAGGGGAGTCGCGCAACAAACTTGGTGAGTTGTTCGCCCGGGCCAAGCTGACTCATGAGCCGACGCAATCCACAGAGCAGTTGGAAAAACTGAAACTGAAGCCCTTGCGCGCGCCCGTAATCTTGATCGTGGTTGCCCGTATCACCGAACACCCAAAGGTGCCTGAAGTTGAGCAGGTGCTGTCCGCTGGTGCGGTCGCTCAGAACATGCTGATTGCGGCCCATGCGCTGGGTCTTGGTGCCATGTGGCGTACCGGCAGCATGGCTTACGATGCGATTGTGAACGAAGGGCTGGGCCTTGCAGCCAACGAACAGGTGGTTGGGTACCTCTACCTTGGGGAAATAGATGGCCGCCAGAAGCCGCTGCCGTCGCTTGATGTAGAGGCCTACGTGCAGCGCTGGTAGCAGTGCTGATCAGGTCGTAAAGGAGTCGTCATGAGTAAGTCAGCAAGATCAAAAAACGCAATGCGGATTCAGGATCGGTTGATTGATGAGCTGATTGGTATTTGTCGCGGTGTGATTGCTGATGGCGTCATCGATGAATCCGAAGCTATCTTTCTCGGGCAGTGGATTGAGAATCATCGGGAAGTCGCCGACAAGTGGCCGGCCAACGTGGTGTATGTCCGGGTGGTCGAAATGCTGCAGGACGGCGTGCTCGACAGCGGTGAGCAGATGGATCTGCTGGAAACGCTGCGCAACCTGACCGGTGAAGGCTCGCCTCTGCAGGAACCGAATCAGTCGACGACGCTCCCCCTCAACCGGCCGGAGCCGGAAGTCGACTTCGATGAGACCACCTTCTGTCTCACCGGCAAGTTTGTGTACGGCTCGGTGCTGGATTGCGAGGAAGCGATTGTCGAAGTTGGTGGTTCCGTTGTGCCGAGTCCTAACCAGGCGACGGATTATCTGGTCATTGGCGAGTTCTGCTCACCGGACTGGGTGCACACGACTTTTGGTCGAGCGATCGAGACTGCTGTCGAAATGCAGGCGCAGGGACACGCCATCAAAATTATTTCTGAGCGCCACTGGGTTGATGCATTGGCTATGCAGGGCTAAGATGCACGCTCCACCTTGGTCCTCTCGCAATAAATAGTTGCAAACCCCGCCAGGCCCGGAAGGGAGCAACGGTAGCGATGAATTTATGTGCCGGGATGTGGCTAAGGTGGTCTTATTCTTTCCTCTGTCGACGCGGTTTCCGCCGCATCCTCAGGGCAGCAGGACGCCACCGTCAACATCAATGGTTGAACCCGTCATATAGGGGTTTGTCATCGTCAGCAGAATGGCGGCAGCGACTTCCTCCGGCTGACCCATTCGACCCAGCGGTACGTTCTTGCCCATCGCATCAAGGGCTTCCGGCTTGTCCTGCAAATGAGAGAACATGCCTGTCTCAATCAGGCCAGGTGCCACCACATTGACCCGTTTGGGTGCCACTTCCATGGCCAGCGCCCGGGTCAGCCCCTCAACGGCACAGCCGGTGCAGGAAACCGATGACATGCCGGGGTTGCACTTTCTCGCCGGTGTCCCGCTGACAAAGGTCAGTGAGCCCGTGTCGGTGAGGTGCGGTATGCCCTGGCGGGCAACGTGGGTATAGCCCCAGAACTTGTTGAAGGCTTCACGGAACTGCTCGTCCGTCTGGTCCATGAAGGGTGCCATGGTGCGATTGGCACCCGTGGCGGCTGCAACCAGATGGTCAATATCACCGATACCGGCAAATAAAGATTTCAGCCCGTCGACATCGTGGGTATCCAGCGAAGAGAACGTAATGTCGGGATACTGCTCCGCGCACGCAGTTACCTTATCTGCTGAGCGGCTCACGGCCCAGACGCTGGCGCCTTCCGCCGCGGCGCCGAGCGCGGTAGCAAGCCCGATGCCGGAGGTTCCGCCAATGACGACGACTTTTCTGTTTTCAAGCTTGCTCATGTCCATTCCTTCCAATTGTTTAATCGATTGCGCTGGGTCCTAAGTATAGCTTGGCGGGAATCCTCAGGTTGAGAGGGATTTCCAGGCATCCAGCATCATCTGCACTGACATCATCACCAGCAGCATGCCCATTAACCTCTCTATTGCCGTCAAGCCTCGCTCGCCCAGCAGCCGATCCAGTGGGGTCGCCGCCAGTAGTATTGCCGCTGTGATGACCCAGGCGATGGAGATGCTCAGCAGCAGCGGAGTGGTGGGCTGGCTGGTCGACATCAGCATCAGCACCGCCATGATTGAGGGGCCGGCCACGGCGGGTATCGCCAGCGGCACGATCAAGGGTTCGTGGGCTGTGGCATTGCCGAAGATCCCGTGCTGGGTCGGAAAGATCATTCTGATGGCGATGAGGAACAGGATAATGCCGCCGGAGATGGATATCGCTTCTTTTGACAAGCTGAGGACATCGAGGATGTAGGCCCCGAAGAACAGATAAATCAGCAATACAACGTAGGCAATCAAAAGCTCGCGAAAGGTAACTTTGAGGCGCCGCTGCGGCTCGATGGTCTTCAGCACAGACATGAAAATCGGGATATTCCCCAACGGATCCATGATCAGGAAGAAGATAATCGTGGTGCTGATGATGTCGCTGGTGGTCACGATTGACTCGGCGCTGGGGCAGGGGCGCATGCTAAGTTCTGGTCGGTTGCAAATCAAGCTGCCGGGCTCGGTTGTGATGATGGGTGCATCTGGCTAAGCTTTATGCTGACCGGGAGAGGTGTGCGATGCAGTGTCCTAAGTGTGCAGCAACAATGGCTGAGGTCGAGTGCAACGGGGTTGTGATCGACCGTTGCGTGGATTGCGGTGGCATGTGGTTCGACGAGGGTGAATCGGAGGCCTTGTCGCAACAGTGGATTGCCGAATTTGTTGATACAGGAGACCCTGAAGTCGGCGAAGAGATGGACGCTGTTGACCTCATCGACTGTCCACGCTGCGGCAAGCAGATGCGCCGGGTCATGGACATCGAGGGCAGCCATGTCCAGTTCGAGGAATGTGATGAACACGGTAAATTCTTTGATGCCGGTGAGTTTACCGTCTGGGCTGAGGGGCAGTATTTATGAAGACAATCTTTCAATGCCTGATGCTTTTGATGCTGTTTGCCAGCTGTCTGGTGTCAGCAGATGTGCAAGTGGTCATGAAAACCAACCTTGGCGATATTACGCTCGCTCTGGATGAAGAAAATGCACCCGTCACGGTTGCTAATTTCCTCACGTATGTCGACGACGATGACTACGACGAAACCATTTTTCATCGCGTGATTGCCGGCTTCATGGTGCAGGGCGGTGGCCTTACCATTGATCTGTCTGATACGCCTGACAAAGGGACAATCAGTAACGAGGCTGACAATGGCCTGAAGAATTTGCGCGGCACGATCGCGATGGCGCGAATGAACGACATTGACTCTGCCAGCCGGCAGTTTTTCATCAATGTGGTCGATAACGCCTTTCTTGACCATGGGCCTGACAGCTGTACCCGCGAAAGTGAAGCCAGGGCAGCCGAAATGCGAGCCCGAGGCATCTACAAGCCTGCAACTTGTCGCTCCTTTGGCTATGCGGTGTTTGGTAAAGTCGTCAACGGTATGGAAATCGTCGACCTGATCGAGCTGAGTGAAACCCGCTCTGTTGGTTCCTACGATGATGTGCCGATTAACCCTGTCATTATCCTGTCTGTTGAAAGGGTCGTCAGCGGCGACTGAGCTGTCTTTCAGCCCCCGGGCTGAGTACGCGGATTTCGTATTGATTGGAGTTGAGGCTTCTTGCATCATGGCGTTTGCCTTGCCTGTCGCCTTATTCAGTAAATTTTATGCGCTCGTTTCCAAGATTTATCAGAGTATTCATCACCGGCAGTTTCCTGCTGCTGTCTGCCTGTGCATCGCAGCCGCCGGCTTCGGCCCCGCAGCTGGTTGTCATGGTCAGCATTGATCAACTTCGGGCCGACCGACTTGATCCGGAGCTGCCGGGTGGCCTTGGAAGGCTGGCCCGAGAAGGCTTTGTTTACACCAATGCAACGCTGGATCACGGTCTCACCAACACGTGTCCTGGGCACATTGTCATGTCGAGTGGTCTCAACCCTGGGAAAACCGGTATCCCCGGTAACAGCTACATCGACCACGATACCGGGCAGGAGCGATACTGTGTCGACGAACCAGGCAGCAGCAGTGTTGTCATCGGCAGCGATCAGACCCGGTCGCCGGTCGCGATCATAGTTTCGACTTTTGGCGACTGGCTCAAGGACCATTCTGCTGACTCGCGGGTATTCTCAGTGTCTGCCAAGGACCGTGCTGCGATCACGATGGGTGGCAGACAAGCGGATGGCGTTTACTGGTATCACTCAGGCAGTGAGCGGTTTACCACGTCTGCCTACTATCGAGATGAGCTGCCGGCGTACGTGGCGACATTCAACGGCACTGATGCGTTTCTGGATGGATTTGC
>JAYQAI010000077.1:9792-15226 GCA_038136715.1 Gammaproteobacteria bacterium
TGGCGGGAATATCCGCCAGGGTCAGTCTGAGGCCGAGGCGCACAGTATTGATATGGCACCGACGCTGAGTGCGGCGATTGGTATGCCGGTGCCGGCGGGGCTCGATGGTGAAGTCAGGTCTGAAGCGCTCATAGAGACAGGGAATTGAAACCTGTTATCGGTGTCTCGAGTTGTCTGTTGGGCCAGGAGGTCCGGTTCGATGGCGGTCATAAGAACAACCGATACATCTCTGATGTGCTGAGCGAATATTTCGAGTTCAGGCCATTGTGTCCGGAAGTCGGCGCCGGACTCGGCACGCCGAGGGCGACAATTCGTCTGCAGCAGCGGGGTGACGACGTGATTGCTCTCTCGAATGCGGATGACACGACGGATCATACCGCGGCGCTCGCCGGTTACGCCGCGAAGGTGGTGCCGCAGGTTGCACAGATGGCGGGGTATATCTTCAAGAAAGACTCGCCCAGCTGTGGTATGGAGCGGGTGCGAATCTATCAGGGGAAAAACCAGCCGCCAATCCGTGACGGTGTCGGTATCTACGCCAAGGTCCTGATGGAGCATCATCCGCACCTGCCGGTGGAGGAAGAGGGCAGATTGCAGGATCCCCGGCTGCGCGAAAATTTTATCGAGCGGGTATTCATGCTGCATCATTGGCAGGCCGAGATGTCCGATGCGCCCGGTGCCGGTGACCTGGTGGCGTTTCATACGCGACACAAGTTTGCCATTCTGGCCCATGATGAGCCTGGCTACCGCGAGCTGGGGAAACTGGTTGCTGAGGCAGGTAAACGTGACATGCGGGAAGCTGCCCCCGAGTATCTCGCTCTGCTAATGAAAACCATGCGCAGGATCTCGACGCCCGCCCGCCATGCCAATGTGCTGATGCATATCATGGGTTACTTCAAAGAATCGCTCGATGCGGCCGACAAAGAAGAGCTGTTGCGATTGATTCACCTGCACCGAGAAGGGCAGGTACCGGTGATCGTACCAATTACATTGATCAACTATTTCCGCAAGAAGTATCCCGTTCCCTACATTGACGGTCAGTCCTACCTGGAGCCGCATCCACCTGAACTGATGCTGAGGAACACGCTTTAACCGCTTTCCTTCATGTGTCACGATTAGGTCATGGATATTCGACCATTGACACCGCACATTGGTGCCGAGATTCACGGCGTTGATCTCGCTGCACCGCTGGATAACGAAACTTTTGCAGGCATACATCAGGCCTTCCTTGACTGGATGGTCCTGGTATTCCCTGGCCAGTCGCTGAGCCAAGACCAGCACAAGGCGTTTGGTGAGCGCTTTGGCAAACTGCACACGCATCCGATGAACCACTCGCGAGGTAATGGTGACCCTGCCATTCTGAAAGTCGCGACCAATGCTGACTCCGCCTATACCGCTGGAGACGGCTGGCACACCGATGTGACCTGTGATGAGTACCCGCCGATGGGTTCGATGCTGTACATCAAGGAAGTACCGCCAGATCGGGGTGGTGATACGCTTTATGCGGATATGTATCTTGCCTATGAACTGCTGTCTGAACCCATGCAGCAACTGTGTGAAGGCCTGACCGCAGTTCATGATGGCGCCTTGCCCTATGTCGGGGCCTATAAGTCGACACCACCGCCGGGCGGCTATCCGCGGAACGAGCACCCGGTCGTAGCGATACACCCGGAAAGCGGCCGGAAGCTGCTTTACGTGAATTCCGGCTTCACTTCGCACATCAAGGGGCTGAAGCCATTTGAATCCCGGGCAATTCTCGATCTTTTATTTAATCACATCGCAAAGACGCCGAAATTGACCTGCCGCGTGAACTGGCAGCCGAATACCCTGACATTCTGGGATAATCGCTGCACCCAGCATCATGCCGTCTGGGACTATTACCCGCACTCCCGCTATGGTGAGCGGGTATCGATTATCGCCAATGAAAGACCGGCACGCGGATAACAGCTCACCTGCAGATGCTCAGACTTAACATCAACGGCCAGGCCATCGCGTTGGATGTGGATTCCGAGACGCCGCTGCTGTGGGTTCTGCGCGACCACCTGAATCTCACCGGGACAAAGTACGCCTGTGGTATTGGTCAGTGTGGTGCCTGCACGGTGCTGATGAACGGGCATGCCGTGCGGTCCTGCACTACCACAGCAGCCGCAGCGGAAGGTTATGACATTGTTACCATCGAGGGGCTTGGCGCCAGTGGCAGGCACCCGGTGCAGCAGGCCTGGATCGATCATGATGTACCGCAGTGTGGCTACTGCCAGTCTGGCCAGGTACTGGCCGCGGTTGCCTTGTTGAATGACAAATCTAATCCGACGGATGCCGAGATTGACGCGGCGATGACCAATATCTGTCGCTGCGGCACGTATCGCAGTATCCGTGAAGCAATCCGGCAGGTTGCTATCGAACGCGGAGACTCTTGATCCGCATGGACCGCAGACACTTTTTGAAGGCATCCATGTCCGCCTCCGGCGGCCTGCTGCTTAGCTTCAGTCTGCCGACTCTGTCGACATCAAAACCCTGGCAGCAGCCCGATGCGACTGCGATCGAGATCAATGCCTGGCTCAGCATAGCGCCCGACGATACGATTGTTATCCGGGTGGCAAAGGCCGAGATGGGTCAGGGGGTACTGACTTCGCTGCCGATGATCGTTGCCGAGGAACTGGAAGCCGACTGGCGGCAGGTAAAAGTGGAGTATGCCGATGCCAACCGTCAGCTGCAGGAAAACGGCGTCTATGGTCCGATGCGTACGGTCGCGAGTGACTCGATCATGGCCGGGCGCGAAATGCTGCAGCGGGTCGGTGCGGAGGCGCGGGAGCGACTCATCAAAGCTGCGGCTGAGACGTGGCATGTTCTGGCTTCTGAATGTTATGCCGACTATGGCCGGATATATCACCAGGGCAGCAGCCGCTCATTCAGTTTTGGTGAGGTGGCCGGTCTTGCCGCCGAGGTGAGTGTGGCAAACGTCCGCATCAAGCAGCCCGATGACTTTAACTTCCTGGGGTTGCCGACTCCTCGGCTCGATGTGCCGGCCAAGGTGGATGGCACCGCGATCTACAGCATGGATGTGAGATTGCCCGATATGGTCTATGCAACCGTTCTGCACTGCCCCGTGATAGGCGGCAAGGTCCGCGGAATGAGGCTGAACGCCGTGCGAAACATGCCGGGCTTTATTCGAGCGCTTCGCTACGAAACCGCCGTGGCTGTTGTCGCTGATACTTTCTGGCAGGCCAGGCAGGCAGCGGCGGCACTGCCGGTATTCTGGGATACGCGACACGCTGAGGAACAATACTCTGACACTATCAAAAAAGGTTTCTTTGCGGAGCTGGGTGGTGCGGGTCAGGTTATCTCGCGCCAGGGTGACATTGTTAACCTGATGGACCGGGCGGACAGGACGATTGAATCAGACTACTTCGCACCGTATCTCGCACACGCAGCGCTGGAACCGTTGAATGCAACGGTTCATGTTCAGGCCAAGCGCGTCGACATCTGGGTTGGACATCAGGACCCGGAAGCGGCCATCGCAGCGGTCAGTGAGGTGACAGGCATCGCTGCAGAGCATGTCTATCTGCACAATTGCTACATCGGTGGCGGGTTTGGCCGCCGCAGTAATACTGACTTTGTTCGTGAAGCCGCGCGGATCGCCATGCAGATCGAGCGACCCGTGCAGATGATCTGGACACGGGAGGAGGATATGCGGGCAGGCGCCTACCGACCGATGTCGGCAATGCGTTTCAAGGCCGGCTTTGATCTTTCGAAACGACTTGTGGCCCTGACCAATCATTCCGTGACGCACTCCATTCTTTATGATCGCGACGGTGCGATGAACGAGCCCGATCCGAACTCTATTGACGGGCTACACAATCACCCCTACGAGTTTCCGGCCTGGGAGTTTTCGCATACGCGCAAGAATACACATGTGACGAGCTGGTGGTGGCGTTCCGTTGGCAGCTCAATCAACGCCTGGGCCCGGGAGTGTTTCATCGACGAAATGGCTGTCGCTGCCGAACAGGATCCATTGCGATATCGTCGGCAGCTGCTGGCCGAACGGCCTGACTATCTCAAGGTGCTCGATCTGCTGGAGCAGCACTCCGGTTGGGGCAAGCAGGTCCTCCCACAAGGCTCAGCGAGAGGCGTCGCGATACACAGGAGCAGCGGCACGATCGTCGGCCAGGTGGCTGAGGTGACGGTCCGGCCTGATGGTACTGTCGGGGTCAACCGAATTACCGTCGTGGTCGATTGCGGTCATCTCGTCAATCCACAAACCGCTCGTCAGCAGGTTGAAGGGGCAACGCTTTTTGGTTTGTCAGCGGCGCTCTATGGCAAGCTGACCATAGAAAGTGGCCAGGTGCTGGAAGACAACCTCGATACTTACGAAATTCTCGGTATGGCTGAACTGCCGGAAATCAATGTTCATTTTGTGCCGGCGGTTGCTGACGATCGCTGGGGTGGACTCGGCGAACCGGCTACGCCCGTGATTGCACCAGCCGTCTGCAATGCGTTGTACGTGGTTACCGGGCGTCGGATCCGCAGTCTGCCTATCAGCGACTACTATCTACAGGCAGTGTGACGCTTGGGTGGCTTCGAATGTTTTATTGACGGATTCCGCCTGATTCGGCAGCCGGGCCTCGTGCGCTATGTGGTCGTGCCGACATTAATAAATGCTGCTGTGCTGGTGGCATTGGTTGCGGTATCGGCGAGCTACTTCAACGGCTGGGTCGATGACATCATGGGTTGGTTTCCCGACTGGATGTCAGGCGTTTACTGGGTGGTCTGGCTGCTCGCTTTCCTTGTCATCATGGTGCTCGTTCTGTTCTGTTTCACGCTGGTTGCCAACGTGATTGCGTCGCCGTTCAACGCCATGCTGTCGATCCGGGTGGAGGAGAAGCTGACCGGCAAACCGCCGGTGTCGAGCGTCTCCGTCTGGATGATTCTACCCCGTGCGCTGGGCCGGGAAGTCAGTAAGCTGCTCTACGTCCTGCCGCGGCTTTTGGGCTTACTGATCATTACCATCATTCCGGTTATCAACGCGATCTCGCCGGTGCTCTGGGTGTTGTTTGGTGCCTGGATGATGGCCATCCAGTATTCGGACTATGGTGCTGACAACAACGACTGGGGTTTCAGCGAGTTGAAGGCAGCGCTGCGGCGACGGCGAATGCCAGCCATTGCGTTTGGGCTGCCAGCTTACCTGCTGCTAACTGTACCGGTAGTCAACCTGATCCTGATGCCAGTTGGTGTTGCGGGCGGTACCCGTTTCTGGGTTGAACACATCAAGGCGCAAGGTAACCCGCAGACCTGATCAAGCAGTGATCGCAGGGAAGTAGATGACGAAGGTCGTACCTTGGTCTGGGCTGCTGGTAAAAGCAATGCCGCCTTGGTGGTCGCCAACTATTCCCAGCACGGCTGACAGACCAAGACCACGGCCATTGAACTTGGTGGTGAA
>JAYQAI010000078.1:0-14492 GCA_038136715.1 Gammaproteobacteria bacterium
ATCACGCGAGGATCCGATCGTTTTTTTCGTCGGGCGACCCGATACCTGCTATGCCCATTGACCCGGACTTCCCTACCCCGATATTTGTTCTGGGCATGCCCAGATCGGGCACGTCCCTGACGGAACAGTTGCTGGGTTCACATTCAGCGATTCACCCGGCGGGCGAACTGGGTTATCTGCCAAAGTTGATCAAATACGGTCATCGGGAATTCGAGGTCACACGAAAACATCGTGAACCCCAGTACTGGCACTGGGTTCGCGAGGCGTACCTCAAGTCGATTTCGATGATTTCAGAAAATGCGCCTTTTGTGATCGATAAAATGCCACATAATTTTCAGCATGATGGTTTTATTCGCAAACTTTTCCCGCACGCGATTATTGTCCACACCCCCCGAGATCCGATCAGCAACTGTCTGTCAATTTTCAAGGCGAATTTCGCGGGTTATCACCCTTATGCCTACAATCTGGAAGTGCTGGGGCAATATTACGCCGAGTACCACCGTTTGATGGCATTTTGGCGGCAGTGCTTTCCGGGTGAAATCTATGACTCAAACTACGAACATCTCGTCGGCGATACTCGGTCTGCGATCGAACACATTTTGGGGTTGTGCAACCTCGAATGGGAGGACGACATTCTGAATTTTCATGAAAGTGACCGCATCGTGCGAACTGCCAGTAACGATCAGGTACGGCAGCCAATTTACGCTTCATCCGTTGCCAGCTGGAAAAAGTACGAGAAACAATTACAACCGCTGATTAAGGTCCTGGTTGATGAAAACATCGTTGCCAGGGAAACATTGGCCAGCTGAGACAAGCTGGACTGTGAGGCAGATCGGCGATGAAGCAAATATCTGTAAACAGAGCTGACACCAGGTTGCTGACCGGCATTCCCCGGGCCGGAACAACGCTCGCTGTGCACATCCTGGCTGAAGTCGAAAATGTTGTAGCGCTGCATGAACCACTCTCGCCTACACTGTTTAACTGTTGCGCTGATCGCATCGATGCCGCGGCGTTGATTGCGACCGAGCTTGAAAAGATGCGTCAGGAGATACTGGATAGCGGCGAAGCCGTGAGCAAACAGGTCATGGGCGCAATACCTTCGAATCCCGTGGCAGCGTTGACGGCGACTGGATTGCGCAAAGAGATTGTCAGTCTCGAAAAGATTTGTTTAGCGAAGCCGCCGCAATCCGGAGCCTTCAAACTCATTGCGAAACATAATGCGTTGTTTACCGCATTAATCGACCTGCTTCAGGGCTATGAGACGTTCGCCCTTGTCAGAAACCCGCTGGCTGTCCTGGTCTCCTGGTCTTCTGTTGATTTTCCTGTCAACAGGGGCAGGGCGCCGATGGGAGAGCGCTACGACAAGGCGCTGCGTGATGCTCTGGACGCGGCGCAGGATGTACTGGAAAGGCAGGGAATCCTGCTGGCGTGGTTCTTCGCCAGATTCAGGAGGTTGCCAGATGGCCATGTCATCCGTTACGAGGAGTTAATCAGTTCAAACGGCGCGGTGCTCTCAGCTGTATGTGGTAACGAAGTCAGGTTGTCTTATGGGCTTGAAGAGCAAGCGGGTGGTGCGTCGCTGCCTGCTGATGAACTGGTCCGTTATCGCGATTTCTTGCTGGAGCGTCCACACCTGTATAAAGGTTTCTACACGGTAGCTGATATCGAAATGTGTTTTCACCGACTGCAGTCATGCGTCCCCTGAATTTTATGATTGTCGGTGCCCAGAAAAGCGGCACTACAGCGCTCGCCGAATTTCTGGGCGAACACCCGGATATTGAAATGGCATCACCGAAGGAAGTGCATGTCTTTGACAACCTTGAATGCTTTTGCGCCGAGAATCGTGCAACTGTTGATCAACGCTACGAACAAGCTTTTGGAAACAAAGACGCTGTCAGTTGCTTAACTGGGGAAGCGACGCCGATTTATCTGTTTTTTACAGACATTGCATCGTCGCTGGCAGAGTACAATCCGGACTTGAAGTTAATTGTGTTATTGCGTGATCCGGTGCAACGGGCCTACTCGCACCACCAGATGGAGAGCCGGCGGCAGGCGGAACGATGGCCTTTCTGGCTGGCGTTGCTGCTGGAGCCGTTTCGTCTGATGCTGGACCGGCACCCACGTCGCGAAGGCTCCTCGCATCGTATTCACAGTTACCGGTCGCGGGGCCTCTATGCCAGACAACTGGCAGCAATTTACCGGGTGTTCCCACCGGAGCAAGTGTTGATACTCTACAATGAGGACCTCCGCCACGATCATGAGCAGACCCTGGCGAGGGTTTTTCGGTTTCTGAATGTGTCGCTGCATCGGGTTGAACCGAGAACGGTCTTCGCTCAGGGTGTCACGCTGAATCCCAGAGGCCTGACCGGACGGTTGCTGAAGCAAAGCTTCCAGCGTGAATACCGACGGCTAAGACAGAGCTATGGGGTCAATACTGCAACCTGGCGTGACGCTGAGGTTGGGAATAGCCCGAATAATCAAACGTTTACTATAGGTTCCGGGTAAACGATGTTTTTGCACGAATGAGCACTCATGCATAGGTTGTTAATAGCGATACTGGCCTTCGCCGTTATCGCGTTGCAGAAAGTTAACGCGAGTGGACTGGGTCCAGACCTCGAGTTCGTATGCCCGTGTAGCTACACCGCAGCCTCTTCAACGGCAGCCGCTATAAGCCTGGGTATCGTGAACCGCGGTAGTGAGCCTTCGGGAGACTTAATAGTGCGCGCTTACGCACACGAAGAAGCAGATTACTACCTCGCTAAGGATTCGCGCATTTATCTGGGCGATATTACGCTGCCTGGCGTTGCGCCTGCCAGCCAACTGACACCGCAGGAATTCTTCGGACGTTTTAAGATGCCCGCCGTCGGCACCTACTATGTCACGTTGCTGTTGCTCGATGAGGATAATTATATTGTCGACGAAACCAGGATGTCGCAGCGAATGACGATTAGTGAACCCGGTGCGCAATCGTTTGCCGATGTTTACTTCCCCGCTGAGCCTGTGCTGACGGTGTCCGCGGATGCGGTTCTGCTCGATTTTCCTGGATTAACCAACGCGAGTTCCTCCGCCGTAAGTGTCGATATTTTCCTCGCTATGACTGCCGAGCAGGATTTTTTTTCCGGCGGTTATTACCTGATCGGAGATTATGCCGAGTCCAGATTCCTGTCTGCCGGGGCAACACTGCCAGCAGAAGCAGCCGTGCATTTTGACTATGCGCCGGTACCCGGGTTCAGCTATCTGCACCTGGTCGTGACTGATGGAAGTGCTGTGATGCTGCTGCAGACCCTTAGCTCGCCCCAGGGAAGCTGGCCCGCGCCTGATTTCTCACTGGTGAATCTGGACTTTCTGACAGACTCAGACGGTGATGGCGTTGCCGATGAAAATGAGCGTCTCGCGGGTACAGATCCCGCTGCCGCTGGTGCGGACAGTAGTAAAAGCACGATTGACGTCCTCGTTGTCTATGACGCTGACATCGATGAAATCTACCCTGACCCCAACCTGCGATTTGATCACCTGTTTAACGTAGCCAACCTGGCACTCCAGGACAGTGGCGCGCAGATTGACCTACGCAGGGTGGGTGTAGAAAGGCGTGAAATGAGCAACGCGCAGTCGATTGACAATTGGCTCGACGACGCTGAAAACCAGCGGGGGGTATTCAGTGATATTGAAGTCATGCGGGAACAGCATGGTGCTGATCTGGTGGTGCTGTTCAGACGATATGACGGCGGCGGTATCTGTGGCCTTGCCTCCCTTGGCGGTTTTGCGACTCAGGGTATTATGACCAGGAGCACCTATATTTCAGCGAACTTCATTGAGGCAGACCAGTGTGATGACATCACCATGATTCATGAGATCGGTCACAATCTCGGACTCGGACATTCCTATGAGCAAGATGAAACCGGCACGTTTGTCTGGTCCCGCGGCTATGGTGAAAAGGGCAGGTTCGCTACGTTAATGAGTTATGGTTCAGCCTTCGAGGTCGACGCCGAACTGGCTTACTTTTCAAATCCGGATCTGGTCTTGTGTGCAGGTGAGCCCTGTGGGCGAAGCACTGAGGTAAGTGAACCCGCTGATGCCGTTGCAAGTTTAAATGCGGTTCGATTCCAGGTTGAAAATTACCTGCTCCGCGATGGTGATAACGATGGCGTGCCTGATTCAAAGGATGCCTTTCCAGACGTCTCGATGGAAACGACGGATACGGATGGCGACGGGGTCGGCAATAACGCGGATCTGGATGATGATAACGATGGCATGCCTGATGCTTTTGAAGAGGCCTACGGTCTATTAACGGAGGTCGACGATAGCGCCGCAGACAAAGACTATGATGGCCTCTCCAATCTTGATGAGTACCTGGGTGAATCCGATCCAACGGTGCATACCTGTGAGCAGGAACCAGCGGTCAGGCCATTGGCTTCTGAATCCTCACTCGGTCATGAAAAATACATCGCGATGATGAATCCGGCCTCAAACCTGACGAAGCAATCTTTTCTGCGGTTCGTCAATACGACGACGAATACCATGGAGCTGGAAGTCTATGGCCGCGATGATGCAGCGCAGCCCAGTCGCACGGGTCCTGTCAGGTTTTCATTGCCGCCTGGGGCAGCCAAACAGATGACGGCGCAGGATTTGGAGCGTGGTAACCCTTTGAAGGGACTCGAGGGCTACCTGTGTGATGGCACTGGTAAGTGGCAGCTTCAGGTTCGTGCCAGTGAACCCATCGAAGTGATGAATCTGATAAGAACGACCGAGGGTTTTCTGACAGGGATGAATCAAACCGTGCCAGAAAGTAACGGTCGCTGGAGTGTGAATTATTTCAATGCTGCTTCTAATTTAGAGCAGGCGTCGTTTTTAAGGATCGTCAATAAAAATGACGTTGATGGTCAGGTTGAAATCAGTGCAGTCAATGCGGCCGGCGCGACAGTCGAGACCAGGTTGCAGCTGGCGATAAACGCAAATGAGTCCATACAGCTGAATGCGGGCGATCTTGAATCAGGGAACGAAGGCAAAGGGCTCGCAGGCGCCCTTGGCAGCGGGTCAGAGCAATGGCGGCTGAATCTGACCTCGACGCTTGATCTTGACGTCTTAAGCCTGGTGCGCATGTCAAACGGGTTCCTGATCAATATGAGCCGTGATATCAACAGTGATTCGGAGGCGAATCGGACCAAACCTGCCTATTATTTCAATCATCCTGATAATGATCATGAGAGCCTGTTACGGCTGTCTAATCAGGCGGAGGTTAGTAACGATATCGAGTTAAGCGTCACTGATGATCTCGGTAACCGACAAAATGCGTTGTTGTCAGTGACGATACCCGCTCAACAGACAGTCACTTTGGGCTCGGCGGACTTTGCTACCGGCACTGACCTTGGCAGCCTGCAGGATGGGCTTGATGAAGGGATGTCTCGATGGCGCATAGACGCTGTGGGCAGCCAACCCTTCGACGCGATGAGCGTGTTCCAGTCAAGAGATGGTCTGCTGTCCAACATGAGTGACTATCTGAATATTGAACAGGGGCCAGAGCAGCTTCTGATGATGAATCCAGGTTCTAACGGTAACCAGCGCAGCCTGCTCAGGCTGATTAACGAGAATACGGAGGCGGCCAGCGTTGATATCGTCGGTATCGACGACACGGGCGCCCAGAGTGCGGCAGTCTCGCTCACGATTCCATCCATGCAGGCAGTCGAATTGACATCTCAGCAACTTGAAGCAGGCAGCGAAACCGCCGTGATGCAGGGCGCACTTGGCGATGGGCAAGGAAAATGGCGACTGTTGCTCGAGGCGGATAGAGCGGTCAGACTCCAGCATCTACTGCAGTCGCCGTCGGGTTATACAGCGAATTTGACAAGCCCGATTGAATAAAACAGTCGCTGTCCTGTGTGACTTCGTTATTTTTTCCTTTGGTTTATCCGCGAGCGCGTGTGAATAAACTCTCTCCGACCTGATGCAGCATCTGAAAAACGTTGCTCGCGAACCAGTACAGGACGAGCGCAGCGGGGAAAGAGTAAAAGAAGATGAAAAACACCAGGCTCATACCGTAGAGGCTGGTCAAGGGAACTTTAACTTCTGAGAAAAATCCCGACAGCCAGGTTGAGCTCACCGTTGCAGCGGCCATCAGGAACGGCAGCAGGTTAAAGTATCCGCCAAAAAAAGGCAGGTCTGTGCCGAGTGACAGGACCCTGTCTGAAAGCGAGAGATCCTCAATCCAGAGAAACGATTGCTCACGCAGGGCGCTCATCTCGCCGATGACCGTGAACAGCGCGATCAGGATCGGGATCTGGATCATCAGACCGAGCATCCCTTTGAATGGAGCCAGGTGGTCGTAGTTTTCCTGCTCATATAAGGCAACCATCTTTTCGCTGAGTTCAAGGCCAGTGTAATTTTCTTTCAACCCTGCGACTTTTGTGCCTATTCGGCGCTGTTGCTCGAGCGCAGCCTGCTGGTATCGAAGGGAAACCTTGGTCACTGGCACTGTCAGCACCCGAATCATGAGTGCCAGTGCGACAATCGCCAGTCCCCATGAATTGAATTGAAAATACAGTAAATCGAGCAGATCCCATATAAGTCCGCAGAGCCATCTAAAAGGCAGCCACACGTCCTTTAGGACGATCGCGTCAAGACCGACTTCAGCGAGAGTCGCTCTGTCGGCAGCACGCTTAAGGTACTCGATCCGCAGGGTTCGATCACCAGTCCCTTGATATGCCAGCGCGAGATCCAGTCTGCCTGATTCCGGCTTCAACTCCGCGGTGATGATCCGCCAGTCGGGTGAGGCAAGAGTCAGCGCTTCGACATCGTATCGGTTCTGCCAGCCAAACCATTCGCGGGTTTGGTCAGGCAGTGAGCTCTCGACTTGAAAGAACTCGAGATGGGCGTAGAGATCGCTACCGTAGCCGCCAAATTCGTCCTCGAATGGCAGCAATTGAGGTTCGAAGGAAAGTCTGGCCGTATTTTCGGGATCTGCGACTGAGAGGACTGCAATGCCCTTATCAAGCGTGTAGGACTTTGATGGTCCCGCCTGCTGCCGTTCAATGATGATGCCGTCGGCAAGCTGCCAGTGAAATCGGGCAGAACCTGTTTCGAGGGTTAAGGTGGCATGCGCGGAAGGGGCGCAAACGGCCAGCGTAAAGAATACGACAGCGGCCAGTTGGTTAAAGAAAGGGTTCGCCCTATAATGCGTCATCTTGTTGAGGCAACCTGAACGTGAATGTGAACTCCAGAGTATTGCTTGTATTGATCGTTTCGATGTCGGCGCTTCCCAGTTATGGTTACATTGATCCCGGCACGGGCAGTTTGATCATACAGTCCATCATTGGCGCTATCGCTGCTATCGGCGTAACGTTAAAGTTGTATTGGCACAAGTTAAAGTTGTTTTTCTCGCGGAACCGGACTGTCAAAGAGACAAAATCAGAAGAAGAATCAAGTCCTAACGCCTAGACATCAGGTAAAGGTAGCGTTCGCTGCCCGGTATTGGCATAACCTTGACGATATCAAAATGCGCTGTGAAGGCTTCCTCGAACCCGTCTTTTGTATAATCCGGAAAGATGTCCTCGCGAGTGGCCAAAAGGCGTTCGACCTGCGAGTCGCTTTTCGGCACGAATTCTATGATCAGGTTTTCACACAGACCACGAAACAATTCGGCGCACCTTGACAGAGGTACGTTATTCGAAATCGCGATGTGATGAATGAGGGCCAGGGCGAGACCCAGCGATACGCTGGTGCGGTCAAGCACAGAATCTCGCTCCCGGTTCGACCACCCAACACCCGGTGTCGGATTGGTCAAGTCCAGCATCAATGGGTATAAACGAGTTTCGTTCGCGTGTTGAGTTTGCCGATAGTTTTTCTCGACAGCGACCTCGTCGATATCAAAAGAGAGAACATTATAGCCCTGAGCGGCAGCAATTCGGCTGAAACGTCCGGTGTTGGCACCAAAATCTGCAGCGCTGTGGTCTCCGGCCGGCGATTGTCTGATCAAGTCAGCAACCATAGTCTCCTTCTGTGACATGGCCTCATCAATATAGTTTGTGTCCTCATAGTAGTCGCCCCACTCGGTCCGTGGGGGGTTCCAGGCGAGTTTTCTGGTGGTGTTAAGCAGACTGCTGATCAGGCCTTCAAATTGCAGCTGGCTCATGTTGACTGGATCTGGTGCGCCTGATGTTGCGGCATCATCAGCGTGCCTTGTTTGTGAAATCGCATGTAAATGTATGTGCGCCAGAATGCCGTAGTTCAACCAGCTCTTCAGCGGCAGCATTTTGCTGGTGAGATCCAGCGGGATCCCATCAATGTACGTATTGAAGAGCCTGGAAAGTCTGTAATCGCGGAAAGTTATCAGTGCAAGCGGGGCAAGGAAATGCTGACAAAACTGTCGATAGGCTTGCCAGGGTGAGCCATCCTTGTAACGCTCAAAAGAGAGTGTATCAATCAGGCAGACCTGACCTTCATATGATTGGATATTGAAGGCGCTGGCATCTTTCAGGGTCATACCGTACTGCATGGCCAACTGTTGAATCTCCAGCGTCAGGATGGCGGCGTCCTTCAACTGGCTGAAGCACCATTCATAGGGGTAAGAGACATATCTCAGTTGTGCTGGACGGATCACCCTGCCGTTCGCAGTTGCATCGGCCGGTTCCAACTCCTCGTGCGGAATGAGCCACTTTCTTTCCGTCAGGGCAGCATACAAGCCTGATTCCATGAGGTGATCATAGTCAGGGAAGTAGGACTCTTGGATGAGTCTGCGAATCTCGGTGCCGTGTTTGAATAGATAACCACTTGGATCGCGGAAGGATGCGTTAATCGGTTTCAATGTTTAGGTCCTTAGTCGACGCCGAGGGATTATAAAGGTTCTGTGCTGTCGATAAAGGTGGCAGATCGACGAAGGAGCGTCGATGTGACGATGAGCAACATAGCGTTTGAGAATTTCGGTTATGATAGTCGGGTTCTCAGTTACGCTCTCTATTGTCCCAAGTGAACCCACTGCCTCTAAAAGAGATTGATCGAATCCTGATTGCCGCAGCGCTGCCGATGGTCTTGATCGCACTGCCGTTTATCCACGTCTTCGCCAACAACGTCACCAATCTGCAACTGCCGATGGAGATAATTTTCAAAAACTTTGCGCTGGCAATCGGGACCCTCGCAGCGCTTTCTTATGCAGTGTTCAAGCTGCTTCCGACCGCCCTCGAACGAGCGGCGGTTTTACTGGCTATCTACCTGATTGTGATCGGCTGGCTACAGACCAATTTTTTTGTCGGGTCTTTTGGCTTCATGACGGGTGAAACGCCTGACTGGTCCCAGGATGCGGTCTGGCAGTACCTGCAGGCGGCCTTGCTGCTATGCATTGGCCTATTGATGGTGTTTTTCAGAGACCTTGTTCTCAAGAATGCATTGTTCCTGGTTTTTCTTCTGTGTCTGAGTTCGCTTGTCTATGTACCCCAGTTATTGCAGCAGTCAGACAACATCAAGATTAAAAAATACGCCTTGAATAAAGAAGGGCTGTACAACTTTTCAACGGATAAAAATGTTGTGATTTTTATTCTTGATTCTGCGCAGGCTGATGTCGTTGACAGCATATTCAAAAAAAAACCCGAGGTCGCCGCGAAATTCAAGGGATTTACTCACTTTCGGGATGCTCTCGCCGCCTTCCCAAAAACATATGCCTCGATTCCTTCGATACTCTCCGGCGATGCGTATGATAACTCGCAACCGTTACATGATTATCTTGAATCATTGTATGTGAACAACAGCCTGCCAGCCCGCTTGACGGCAGCGGGTTTTGACTCACGCCTTTCCTCTTCGTCCCCGCATGCCATCTTTGCCCACCCGCTCCTGGCGAACAATGTGAGTGACCTGGATGGAGCGCAGCGTGCGTCTGCTGAGGTGATTGCTAAAGACTCTGAGTTGATCGCGAACCTGATGCTCTTCAGACTGGCTCCCCACGTTCTGAAACCATTGGTATACAACCAGGGGGAGTTCAGAGTCAGCTTTACCCGGAACAGTCTGGTTCAACCCAGGACGATCTGCGCGCTGACCGACGAAGATCGCCACTATTCAATGCAGAGGCGGTCTTATGACAATCTGTTGTTAGACGAATTCTCAAAGTGTGCGCAGGCAAGTCTCGAGCAGCCAGCCTTCCGGTTTTTTCATCTTTATGCGCCACACGCACCTTATCAGTTGAATGAAGAGTTTCAGTTTATTGGGGCGAAACCGATCAACAGGCATTGGTTTACGGTACATACTGAGGGGGTGTTGCGCGTGCTAGGAGATGTCCTGCAGCAGATGGAGGAGAGAGGCATCCTGCAGCGCTCCCTGGTGATCATTGCGAGCGACCATGGTGAGGGCGAATATAATGTAGGTATTGACTATCCAGGCGACCTTCCTGAAAGGCCTAGAAATGAGCAAAAGGTAGCGCCGTCCCTGGTGCGAGGCGGCATGTCACTTTTGATGGTAAAGCGCCCCGATGATGAAGGGGACCTGCAAGTATCCGATGCCCCGGTCGCCCTCACTGATATCCCCGCGACGGCGCTTGATTGGCTGGGTATGGGTAACGACACAGAGGGTCGATCTGTCTTTTCTGTCGGCGAGAATGAAGCAAGATCAAGGACACACAGCTACTATCAGTTTTCTGGCTGGAACGTCGATTACATTGTTCCGCTCACGCCCTACAGGGTGGAAGGCTTTAGCTGGTTTCCGGAGTCCTGGTCAAAAGCCGAGACGAATTTGGACGCACTGATTTCCGACTCGTTCAAAGGGCAACTCCTGACGCTGCATCGCGGCGGAACGATCGAGGATTACCGTCACGCAGGCTGGACCAGTGCAGGCAAGGTCGCCCGCGGACTCACAAATGAAGGGTCCAGTGTTCTGCTGTCGGCAGACGGGCCATCACTGTTAACGGTCATACATTCTTTGCATCGGGGCGAGGACATGGAGGTCGAAGTGTGGGTAAACGACACAAACAGAGGCTCCTGGGTGTTCGGCGATAACGATGGCCAAAGAGCCAAGAGCCTCGTCATTCCTGACAGCGGAGAACTCAATGTTCTCTTTCGCGCAAAGTCCTCGAACAGCCGAAAGCTGCGGTTCAGGGAAATTCGGCTGGAGCCCGTCAGCAACTACAGATACACACCTGACACCGACATCCTTTTCACCGATTTAGGCGACTCTAACAGGTACAGAACCTATGGGTGGTCGAGAACGGAGTTCTGGGGCACTTCCTCGATTGGCGGGTCCTCTGGCATCTTCCTGTCACTGGAAGATGCCAGCAAAGAAATGCCGCTCCAATTAAACATGTTGCTTTCCGGTTATGTGTTTGAAGAAGCACCGGAGCAGGTTGTAGAAGTTCTGGTAAATGGCCATTTGTTGGAGACGCTGAGTGTTAACAAGAAGTCAAAAAACACCTACAGCGCAACCATAGAGCCATCGATATACCGGGACAAGAACTATCTCGATATCTCGCTGCGCTACGCTGCGCCAATCAGACAATCTTTACTGGGCGTTTCAGGAGATTCAAGACTACAATCTGTGGCTATGGAGAAATTAAGCGTTACTGAAGTCGGTCTGGAGCCCAGGCCCTCGTCGGCAACTCGTTGAAGAGCCGCTGGTACGCCATGTTATCGGCCTTCACAAAACATCGCGGGTTAACAAAGCAGCTGTTGATCAGGGAAATTTCAGCCAGATATCGCGGTTCAGTCATCGGTATGTTCTGGTCGCTGGTAACGCCCGTGCTCATGCTGGCGCTTTATACCTTCGTCTTCAATGTTGTCTTTAAAGCGCGCTGGCCGGCTGTATCCGCAGACGGCGGAGTCTTGAATTTTGCCATGGTATTGTTTCTGGGGCTGATTATTCATGGTCTGGTGGCTGATACGGTTGTCAGGTCACCGCGATTGATTCTTGATAATGTGAATCTTGTTAAAAAGGTCGTCTTCCCGCTTGAAATTCTCCCATGGGTTATGCTGCTGAGCTCTCTCTTTAATTTTTTAATCAGCTTTTTACTCCTGCTTGTTTTTGTGTTGTGGGAGTTGGGTACGATTCCGCTGACGGCGTTATGGCTGCCGGTCATTTTCCTGCCTTACATACTGGTCTTGGCGGGTCTTTCCTGGTTGCTGGCCGCTATGGGGGTTTATCTCAGGGATTTGCAGCAAATCTCTGGCACCCTGGCAACGCTTTTGCTGTTTTTGAGTCCTGTGTTTTACTCAGTTACGATCCTGCCAGAACCCGTCCAACCGTTTGTCTACCTGAACCCGATTGCATTGATTATAGAGTCGAGTCGAACTGCATTGCTTTATGGTGATCAGCCTGGGTTTGAGTCGCTGGCGATATATACAGGTTGTGCAGTGGCGATTGCGTTACTGGGTTTCGTGTTTTTCCAGCGGACCAGGCGTGGTTTCGCGGATGTCGTGTAGTGATCCGCGTAAAAAACATCTCTAAGACCTACAACTTGTGGTCCTCACCGCTAAGCAGGCTCTTCATGCCGCTGGCGCACCGGATCCTTAGACCTGTGGCACCAACGCGATACGAAACGCTGTACAAAAAATATTGTCAGGAAATCGTCGCACTCGAGAATGTCAGTTTCACGCTGGATCGTGGTGACAGCCTTGGGATCATTGGCCTAAACGGCAGCGGCAAAAGTACTTTGTTGCAGATCATTGCCGGAACACTGTCAGCCAGCGCAGGAGAGGTTGAGACACGCGGCCGAATAGCAGCGTTGCTGGAACTGGGCAGTGGCTTTGATCCTGAATTCACGGGGAAGGAGAATGTTTATCTCAATGCTGCCATTCTGGGCCTGACCGAGCAGGAAGTGGATGCGCGTTATGACAGTATTGTGAGCTTTGCAGATATAGGCGATGCGATTGATCATCCCGTTAAAACCTACAGTTCCGGAATGATGGTGAGGCTGGCTTTCGCTGTACAGGTGCACGTTGAACCGGAAATCCTGATCGTAGACGAAGCTCTCGCCGTGGGTGATGCCAGATTTCAGGCGAAGGCGCTCAGCAAATTAGATACTATCCTGGCAGATGGCACTACTTTGTTGTTCGTGGGCCATGACTTGAACACTGTTAAAGCCTTTTGCCGGCAGGCGGTGTTGCTGGATCGAGGCCGCGTCATTGCCCAAGGGCTCTCGGACGATGTCGTTGCTGAATATCTGTTGCTGGCACAAAAAAATCAGAACAAAGACGGCGGCGCATCAGTGTCGTCAGTGCCTCGTGGTTTCTCGAGCGATGGCTACCAGGTGACTTCAGCGAAAATCGCAGGATATGGTGAACATGCGGACATCGCCTATGGCACGGAAATAAGTATTGACCTTGAAGTCTCGCTCGGTAGCACGGCAAGCGCTCCCTATATGATATTCGATGTCGTGGACCCGAGAGGTTTGCAACTGACGGGCCAGCGTATACCGATCCCAACAGAGGTGCGTGAAGCATCCGAAGGAAATTTAAGCATCAGGCTGACTTGTAGCTTTCAGCAAGGCCTTTACCGATGCCGTTTTCGAATTGTTGATGCGCCGTCTTTGGCAGAGTCACGCATGATGAGTCGGCAGGATGGGCTTATCTCGATTTATATGCTCGATGATGTGCGAGAAAAGTTCACAGGGATTTTTCACGTGCCGCTTCATTGTGAGTGGTCCTGATAGCACGGGCTGGTTGGGATGAACTCTGGTCGACAACGGCGCGTCCTTTTTCATCGGAACTACGTTCAGTACTCTGGTGGTCAGCAGAAAGTCCTGGATTACTTTTCACATTTCCTGGAAAGCAAGCAGTGGCAGCCAGCGATCTATTGGGCGCCGGGCTCGATGCCAATGGCCGAAACTCCCTGGTCTGTTTACCAGTCATATAGAACCCAGTCCTTTGAGCCGACGCAGTATGATCTGCTGTTTTTGGCCGGCATGGATTGGCTGAGTTACCCGGATTCGCCTGTGGCAAGTAAGCCAGTGATTAATTTGATTCAGCATGTTCGCCACGGTGACTCGTCTTCAGACGTTTTTCCTTTTCTCTCGAGAAAAGCCCTGCGGATCTGTGTCAGTCACGAAGTCAAAGCGGCCATTGATAGAACAGGTAAAGTGAACGGTACCACCGTAGTGATTGAAAACGGTATCGACCTCGGTGCTCTGGCCGAAGCGCAACTCCCTGAAGGTCGTACCAATTTCTACATTCTGGGTAACAAGCAACCTGAGCTGGCAGTCAGATTAGCAGAGCGTTTAGTCGAACAGGGATACTCTGTGACCGCTCATGCAGAGCTTCAGCCGCGTGTCCATGTGCTCAACGCGATGGCAAATGCGGATGTTGTTTTGGCGTTGCCGCATGCGACGGAAGGGTTTTACCTACCAGCTCTGGAAGCCATGGCGCTGGCGCGCCTTGTTGTCGTGCCCGATTGTATCGGTAATCGTTCGTTTTGCCGCCATCGGGGCAACTGTCTGATGCCAAAACTCGACGTCACTGCGCTGGAGTCGGCAGCTCTCCAGGCGATTGATATTCTTGCGTCG
Organism: Gammaproteobacteria bacterium; assembly: GCA_038136715.1. Classification (GTDB taxonomy): domain Bacteria; phylum Pseudomonadota; class Gammaproteobacteria; order Pseudomonadales; family Azotimanducaceae; genus UBA9659. The sequence continues at coordinate 14,465 of JAYQAI010000078.1, forward strand.
AGCCAGTCCTTAACCTACGAGAGAGCGG
>JAYQAI010000078.1:14502-15142 GCA_038136715.1 Gammaproteobacteria bacterium
CTTCACCATCGAGCGCGAGAGAAAGCATTTCCTCACGCTGTTGGAGGGCCTAGACAGCCGTTTTTGATCCTCTGTTTTCCGTTGCCTCTTCGCCAGCGAATTTCAAGTCGGGTCGAGACGCGGCGACCTGTGCGAGTCTTGCTTTTATCTGGTGACCGACCGCCTGCGGCGAGAAATGGACGGATATGGTCTCTTGGGCGATCTCACCAATTTTTATTCTGGCACTGGGCTCTGTGCACAGATGGTCAATGGCTTCCACAGCGGACGCCAGGTTTGGCTCGGCCCAGTGCTGGCCGGCCCTGTAAGGTCCGTAATCCTGCTCTAAAGTCACCAGTTCAAAATCCACCAGACGAGCATTTTCCGGATTCATGAACTGAAGATTGCCAGACCAGTTCGTCGCAATGGTTGGCTTACCAAGCAGCATTGCTTCGGCCAGCCCCAAACCAAAACCCTCCGAACGATGAAGCGATAGAAAAACATCACACTGGTCGAGTAAACGATAAACCTCGTCTCTATCCAGGTAGCCCTCTATGAGGGTAATCCACGATTCCTTCTCTGCCAGCGACCTGAGATGAGCGGCATGTTCGGGGGTCTTATCAAGGTTGCTGACCTTCAGGACCAGATGCGCGCACTCGTTACC
>JAYQAI010000079.1:0-15103 GCA_038136715.1 Gammaproteobacteria bacterium
GAATGGATCGAGACCCCATGCCGGCAGATATCAATCAGCGCTTCCTGTTTGACGGCACCGACGTGCGCGGCGAACTGGTTCACCTTAGCAAGGCATTCGTGGATATGACGGCGGAACACGGTTACCCGGCGCCCGTGAAGCGTCTGCTGGGTGAAATGCTGGTCGCGGTGGTTCTGCTCAGTGGAACTATCAAGTACCGCGGCCGGCTGATTCTCCAGGTCAGGAGCCAGGGCCAGATCCCACTTGCGATGGTGGAAACGTCCAATGATGGCAAGATTCGGGGGATCGCCCGGCTTAATCCCGAAGTTTCAGATTTCGATGAGGACTTTCACGCGTTGTTGCGAGATGGCACGCTGGTGATGACGGTAGAACCTGAGGGCGGTGAGCGCTATCAGAGTATTGTGCCGCTCCTGGCTGACAATTTTGCTGCCTGTATCGAAGCCTATTTCGCCCAGTCTGAACAGCTCGGCACGCGTCTGTCCCTGGCAGTATCGGAGCATCAGGCTGGTGGACTCTTGCTGCAGCAGTTGCCGCCGCAGCTGATCACAGACGCGGCTGAGCGTGACAAGCAGTGGCAGCATCTGGTGATTCTGGGTCAAACCGTCACTGCTGAGGAGTTGCTCCATCTCGATAGTGAGTCTCTGCTGGGGCGGCTTTACGTTCAGGATCCGGTGCGTCTGGTCGATCAGCGTCAGGTTATCTTCGAGTGCAGCTGCAGTGCTGCGCGAGCTGCAAGGTCTATTGCCGAGCTGGGCACGGAACAGCTCGACTACCTGTTCGAAGAGGATGACGTGATCACGGTGGACTGTGAGTTCTGCCGTGCAACGTACGACTTTAGTCGTGAATCTTTGTCCGAGCTGGTGCGGGGTGACCAGACCTCCCATTAGTGCATCCGGCACTGCTGATCATTGCTGAGTCTTGCCGCGCTGCCTGCGACACCGCTCCGAACAGTATTGGACCTGTGCCCAGTCGCGGGACCATTTCCTGCGCCAGCTGAAGGGGCGTTGGCAAACGTTGCAGATTTTGTGTGGCAGGTTTGGTTTTTTGTGACTCATGGTGAAGCCACGTCCTGCGGCCAGCCATAATAGTCGAAGCTGTCGATCGTCTCTGCGGCCCTGCCGTCGCACCAGCGCGAACGATAGTTTTGATCCGGGTCCCACTGTTCGGCCTGTTTCTCAAGATTGAAATGACGGCCACCGCGTGGGTCTGCACCGACCCCTGCGACGTACTGCCAGTTGCCCCAGTTGCTGCAGGGATCGTAGTCAATGAGCTGCTGCGCGAAATAGCTGGCACCGCAGCGCCAGTCAAGGCCGAGCTCATTGACGAGGCAGCTGGCCACAAGCTGCCGGCCACGATTGCTCAGCTGCCCGGTTTGCTTCAGTTCCTGCATACAGGCGTTAACGATATCCCAGGGGGTGTTGCCGTCGCACCAGCGATTGAAGCGGTCCTGGTAGAAAGTCGTTAGTGGTCGTTTGCCGCTGATGCCGGCGAAAGCGTAGAGGTTCTCGCCATGATGCCAGCCATACCACTTGAAGAATTCTCGCCAGAGCAGTTCGAACAGTATCCATTGCGTTGATTCGTTGGCCCCATGAACCTCCTCGTAGGCTTCAAGTCGATGTGCGATCTGTACCGGTGAAAGACAACCGTTGGCGAGGAAGGGCGAGAGCCCGGTCGAGAAGGACTCGCCCTCCAGGTAATTGCGTGTTTCTTTGTAGGTGGATGCAGCGCTGGATGAGAAGTAGCTCTCCAGATGCCGTTGGGCAGCAAGGGCGCCACCCGTGATGCTGCTGGGTTCGGGCGTGACGATCAGCTCGCTGGCTAGTTCGACCGGCTCTGGCAGTGACGCGGGCGCTGGCAGCAGGTCTCTGAACGGGGCATCACCCAGCCGCCGCCGGAATGCTGAGAAGCTGCCGGAAAAGTCCGTGGTTCTGATCTGGTCGACCCCCAGCAGGGTGCTCGTGTCCACCTCGGTGAACTCAATCTGGGGAAAACGTCGCTGAAGTTGCTGCCACCAGGTGGTGCGACCGAACTCATGCCCCCGGGCACGAATAACGCGATCGAACCTGTAGTCGTTGAGGACCCCGCTATAAATCTCAAGCGGTGATCCCCTCAATATCTGCAGCGTGTGGCCGAGTTCTGCCAGGCTCTGATTCAGGTCGAGCAGGGATTCACGCTGGAACTGCCAGCGCAGTGGGCCCATGCCCTGGCAGCCAAATCTGTCCCGGGTGAACAGTGACTCGTCAATGCAGCAGGCAATGGCCAGGGCAGTGTCCTGGGCTGCAGCGTTGAGTGCAGGGTTATCTGCCAGGCGCAGATCATCAGAGAGCAGGTAAAGTGTCGTCACACCCTGTTCTACGCAGTTGGACTATCCTGGATCAACGGCCAGTGAATACCGGCTGCGGGCGTCTGTGTCCGTCTTTCAACAAGACGGCACTTGTTCAGGCGCCAGGCTGTTGCCAGGTCCAGGCGCCCACCCCTAACTGGCGGATACCGAAGGCCGTGCACTGACCCGCGCATGCCAGTGCCAGAGTTGTGCCAGACTTTCTTCGGGTTTCAGGTTGACCAGGGAGCCGGCAAAATCAATGGCGGACACAAGTGTGATGTCAGCGACGGTGAATCGTTCCCCGGCAATGTAGGGGCTGGCGCCCAGTTCCATGTTGAGACGTTCGTAATACTTCCTGACGTTGCGATCGCTGGCTTCCTTCGCCGCCAGGTTGGGTGTGAATCGGCCGGCTCGGCTGACTATCGGTCCATTGACCCAGGACGTACCCACCTGGCTCCAGAGCTCCAGCTCAATCTGGCGATTGCGCATTTCTATATGGCCTAGCTCAAACGGGTCCTCGCCAAACAGGTTGGGTGCGGGGCAGATCGCCTCCAGATAGCGACAGATAGCGACGGATTCGCCCAGATGTCTGCCATCTTCCAGTTCCAGCACGGGAATCTTGCCGCTGGGGTTCATCTTCAGAAACGCGTCCTGCTTCTGTTCCAGCTTCGTGATGTCGCAATGAACGGTTTCGTACTCGATACCTTTCTCGGCGAGAAAAATTTTGACCCGGCGGGGGTTTGGCGCCCCCGGATAATCGTAAAGCTTTAACATGACTACTGTATTGGCCCTCTAGTGCGGCGGCTCTAGTCTAGCAGGGATACTGGCTGCTGCAGCAATTCGGGGTGCTATACTGCCCGTTCAACAAGAGAGAGCAAATGTTATGACGGTAATGGCTGAACAGGATCTGCGAACAGAGGTTTCGGATGAGGAATGGGCGCAGCGGGTTGACCTCGCCGCTCTCTACCGGCTGGTGGCGCTGCATGGCTGGGATGACTTTCTGTTTACCCATCTCTCAGCGCGAGTGCCCGGGCCTGAGCATCATTTTCTCATCAACCCGATGGGTCTCTGCTTTGACGAAATCACGGCTTCCAGCCTGGTGAAAGTGAATACCGAGGGTGAGAAAGTGATCGATTCCCCCTACGAGATCAATCCCGCAGGGTTCACGATTCATTCAGCGGTTCACATGGCGCGCGAAGACGCGATGTTCGTCATGCACCTGCATACCGACGATGGTGTCGCGGTCTCGGCCATGGCGGACGGTCTCATGCCCCTGTCTCAGCACGCCATGCAGCTGGGCGAGATTGCCTACCACGATTACGAGGGTGTGGCGCTGGACCTGGATGAGCGCGAACGGATCGTGGCTGACCTCGGTGACAAGCAGTTTCTGCTGCTGCGCAATCACGGCACGCTGACGGTGGGCACGACGGCAAATGCAGCATTCATGGCGATGTTTTATCTGGAACGGGCCTGCACTATGCAGGTCAGGGCGCTGGCCAGCGGCAATGTCAATGTGCCGCCCCAGGGCGCGCCAGAAAAGGCGGCGCAACAGTCCACCGGCCTGTTTGACGGCTCAGTAGATAGGATTGCCTGGCCCGCCTGGCTGCGCAAACTGGATCGAGTTGACAGTAGCTTCCGCGAGTAACTCGGGGTGACCGATGCGGCGCGTTCAGGTCCACTGCAGGACCTGACCGTCATTGACTGCACCCGGGCACTGGCGGGGCCATTCGGTGCGGGTCTTCTGGCTGACCTTGGGGCCCGGGTCGTCAAAGTTGAGCCTCCTGCGGGTGATGGCTATCGCAATATCCCGCCGTTTCTGCCTGACCACGCCGGCCCCTACGAAGACCGTGAGGCAGGGACTGATTTCGGTGCACCGTTTGCGGCAGTGAACCGTAACAAGCGCAGTGTAGTCCTCGATCTGAAACAACCCGAGGGCAAGGAAGTTTTCCTTAAACTCTGCGATCAGGCTGACGCCGTGATTGAAAACATGCGGGCCGGTGTCATGGATCGACTGGGTATCGGCTACGAGGTCATTGCGCAGCGGAACCCGAAGATCGTCTATGCCTGCGTGCGCGGTTTCGGTGATCCGAGGACGGGCGAAAGCCCTTATGCGGACTGGCCTTCGCTCGATGCGGCGGCGCAAAGTTTTGGCGGCCTGGTGCATGCCAATAACGGTCTGGTGACCCCGGCCATCGCAGATATCTTCCCCGGCACGTTGATGGCACTTGGCGTCGTCTCGGCGGTTCACCATGCCCGCAATGCCGGCAAGGGTCAGTTCCTTGATGTCTCGATGTACGATGCCATGCTGGCCTTCCAGAAAAGTGCGGTCGCCCAGTTCGGTTTTACCGGTAAGCCAAACCCGGCCGGTCTGCAGCGGGCCATGACGTTGTACCCGTTCGACCTGTTTCCAGCGAAAGACGGACGCATCGCCATTGCCGTTGCCCAGCCGCACCATTGGGATCTGCTCTGCGCTGCGATGGATCGAGTTGACCTTATGACGGATGAACGCAGTGCCAGCAACAAAGCGCGGCTTGAACATGTCGATTGGGTCGAGGAACAGATCTGTGCGTGGACATCAAACCACACCCGTCAGCAGATCATGGAAAAACTGGACGGAGGCATACCGGTCGGCCCTGTTCAGGACATGTCGGATATCTACGCGGACCCCCATGTGGTCGCGCGCCAGATGCTCGAATCCTGTGCGCCAGGGGGTGACAATCCGGACATCACGCTCGCCGCCAGTCCCATCAAATTCACCCAGACACCCACTGGCTTGTACCAGTCGCCGCCCGGCCTCGGCGCCCACAATGAGGAAGTGCTGGCGGAGTTCGGCATCGAGCTTCCGGCGTCGGAATAACGAAACCGGTGAATTCCTCTGGTGCGCGTCGCTTGATGGGCCGCCGTTGATCAGTCTGGTCACCACGCCGCGCATCATGTATGTTGCCGTGCAAATTGATTGCAGGGAGTTTTCATGAAAGCAGCCGAAGTGAAAAAACCGGGTGGCCTCGATAACATCCGGATTGTCGAGCGCGATGACCCGACGCCGGGGCCCGGCGAGATTCTGGTGCGGATCCAGGCATCCAGCCTGAACTATCATGACTTCGCTGTGGTGGCCGGTATGCTGCCAGTTGAAGATGGCAGAATCCCGATGTCAGACGGTGCCGGTGAAGTGGTTGCAGTGGGCGAGGGTGTCACCCAGTTTGGTGTTGGAGATGCGGTGGTTTCGCTGTTTTTCCCCAACTGGGAGCGGGGCGAGCCCGACCTGGCCTGCCTCTCGGGGGTGCCAGGCGATCATGCCAACGGTTTTGCAACAGAACTGGTAGCGATGCCCGCAACAGCCTTTACGCGCGTGCCCGAGGGGTACTCCATGGCCGAGGCGGCAACGCTGCCATGTGCTGCCCTGACGGCATGGCGTGCGGTGATGAGCAAGGCGCAAATCAAACCAGGCGACTGGGTGCTGACCCAGGGTACCGGTGGCGTGTCAATTTTTGCTTTGCAGTTCGCCAAAGCGGCAGGCGCAAAAGTCATCGCAACTTCATCCTCGACAGAGAAACTCGCCCGACTCGAGGAGCTGGGTGCTGATCACCTGATCAACTACAAGGAGGTTCCTGATTGGGGCGTCAAGGCGCGAGAGCTGACCGGCGGTCGTGGCGTGGATGAAGTTGTTGAGATCGGCGGGGCTGGCACGCTGGGTCAATCAATTACGGCCTGCCGGATCGGTGGCCATATCTCGCTGATTGGGGTGCTCGCAGGCTTCGCGGGTGAGGTTCCGACGGCACAGTTGTTCTCGCAGAATATCTGCCTGCACGGGATCACGGTTGGTTCAAGAGAAGAGCAGGAAGACATGGTGCGCGCCATTGAAGCCAATAATATCAAGCCGGAGATCAGCGATACCTTTCCACTGGATCAGTTGAAGGCAGCATTTGAGCACCAGGCTGCGCAGAAGCACTTCGGTAAAATTGTTGTCGAAATCTGATTCGGTTTGACAGTCGGCGCTCCGGGCTATGACTTGAGCGCCCCGTCCAGTATCGGGTCGTTATCTGGTCGGCTCATGCTGAAGGATTTCTCGAGCACAGCGTACTCATCGTAGCCCATGCGGGTCAGCACGTTCATCGCGGTGGTGTCGACCCGCCCATTAATGATGTACCGGTCATCGATATGAATACCGACCACCTCACCAAACACCATCTGGTAGAGGTGATCGCCGCTTCGGGTGGGTACCGGGCGGCTCTCAACAAACAGGCATTCGATTGCTGCCGGTGCAGCCGCGACCCTCGGTGTTTTGATTTTCGTCGAGGCGACGAGCTCAATGCCGGCGGACTCTGCCTCACTGACACCAGCCGGTAAATGGGCTGAGGTAGCATTCATCGCGGCCGCCATCTCAAGAGATACGATGTTGCAGACGAATTCCCCTGCAGCCTGCGCATTAGCTTCTGAGTGTTTCCGCTCCGGCCCGAATCCCACACCGCCGTTACCGTCACCTGGCTTGAGTTCCGGGGTGGCACTGAACATAACGATATCGGGGTTGTCGGCAATAGCCTGGAAATAACTGTAGGGTGCGAGGTTCACCAGGCCTGATTCTGTCAGGGTTGAGATCCAGCCAATGGGCCGGGGCGCGACCAGCGCTTTGAAGGGGTTAAACGGCAGCGGCATCTCGGCGCTGCCCTGCATGCGGGCTTCAGAATCGTAGAACATGTCAGCAGTGTATTAGAATGTGGGTCAGGTGATCTTAATGAACCGCGATGTGTAACGCACCAACTCCGACCCCTGAATTTGCTACCGCACCACTCTGGTTCAAAACGGGGCACTAAAATGTTGCCGAATCCTCTGCTGGTGGCGACAGATCTCGACGGAACCCTCCTCGATCACGACACCTATGCCTATGAAACGGTACTGCCGTTGCTCCGAGAGCTGCAGTCCGCTGGCGTACCCATCGTCCTCGCCACCAGTAAAACCCGGCCTGAGGTTGAGCAGTGGCAGGCCCGGCTCGGCCTGGCGTCCCCGTATATCGTCGAAAACGGTTCGGCGGCTGTGTTTGCAGACGGAACAGAAGCTATTTTTGGCGCTCGACTCCCGGAGCTCGTGTCATTTTTGGCGCACTATGCGGGCAGTATCACCAGTTTGATCGACTGTCCGCTTGATGAAGCCGTGAAGCTGACGGGCCTGACCGAACCTGAAGCAAAATTGGCACGAAATCGGCAGTACTCTCTCCCATTCATCCTGCATGAGCCAGCGCTGGCCACTGCAATGCAGAAGAAAGCAGCTGCGGCGGGTCTGAAAATTCTGCGCGGCGGACGCTTTCTGCACCTGCAGGGACAGTGTGACAAGTATATGGCGTTGCAGCAGATCAAGACCGTGTTGGACGAGGAGGTAAGGGGTGTTCACCGTGTTATTGCCCTTGGCGACAACCAGAATGACCTCGAGATGCTGCAGCATGCTGACGTGGCTGTGGTTATGAATACAAAGACAGGACATCAGCTCGAGCTGGCCGGCAGCAAAGTAATTTATACGCAGGCGACGGCACCCGAAGGCTGGGTCGAGGGCCTGCAAGCCGCTTTGGCGTCGATCGCCTAAGCAAAAGCACAGACGAGGGAAAAGATGGCAGACAGTTTTCAGGGCGGTCGCATTACGACGCTGCACAACATCGTTGATCGACCGCTGGAGGCACTGGAAGAGGAACTGATCCAGTTCTCGGTAGACACACCGATGGGGTTGATCCTGCCCTCATTGTTCTCGGAACTCGAAGGCCCGGCACTCGCGAATATCGTCAACGAACTCACCAAGGTCCGTTTTCTGCAGCAGATCGTGATTGGCCTCGATCGTGCGGATGAATCGGAATATCGCAAAGCGATCGAGTTCTTCAGCCGTCTGCCGCAACCGCACCGCATACTCTGGAACGATGGCCCTAACCTCATGGCGATCGATCAACGCCTGCAGGAAATGGGGCTGGCCCCGACCCAGCTGGGTAAAGGCAGGAATGTCTGGTACTGCATGGGTTACATGCTAGCCCGTGACGAGATCGAGGCGGTGGCGCTGCATGATTGCGACATCGTGACTTACGAGCGTTCGTTGCTGGCTCGCCTGATTTACCCGGTGGCGAATCCGAGCTTCCAGTTCCAGTTCAGCAAGGGTTACTACTCTCGTATAGCTAACAAATATATGGGGGGGCGAGTATCGCGTCTGCTGGTGACGCCGTTGATCCGGGCCCTCGAGCACACGCTGGACAAGAACCATCAGGAGTATCTGCTCTTCATGGACAGCTTCCGCTATCCGCTGGCGGGCGAGTTCTCGATGCGCAAGGATGCGATGGCAGGCTTGCGGCTGCCCAGTGACTGGGGGCTGGAGGTCGGCGTTTTGATGGAGATGCTGCGCAACTATTCGACACGGCGAATCTGTCAGGTAGATATCGCTGACATTTATGATCACAAGCACCAAAGCCTGTCACAGGACAATGACCAGGCAGGTCTCTCGAAAATGTCGATTGATATCACCAAGGCTTTCTTCCGCAAACTTGCGACGGACGGTGTGGTCTTCAATAACGGTCTGTTCAGAACCCTGAAGGCAACCTACCTTCGCATCGGTCTTGATCTGGTCGACAGCTACCGCTGTGATGCCCTTATGAATGGTCTGGATTTTGACGTCCATACTGAGGAGCAGATGGTCGAGCTGTTTGCAGAGAACCTGATGAAGGCTGGCGACGCTTTCATCAACAACCCGCTCGAGCAGCCTTTTATCCCGCACTGGAACCGGGTTGTCAGCGCCATTCCGGATATCTACGAGCAGCTGATAGACGCTGTTGAAAAGGACCATCAAATGTATGGCGGTTGAAATTGTTAAGGCAGAGGGCGCGGCGGCAGACGGCCGCGCCGTGCTGCGAGAACGAATCCAGCTGCATCTCGACCTGATTTATCCGGAGCTCGACCCGGGCTTCGCCGAACGGCTGATCGACGTCATGGGTTATGTTGACCCGGTTGAGTCGCCTGACCCGCACGAAAACCGGTGGGATGAGTCCGAGACCATCGTCATCACCTACGCCAACTCAGTGGTGAGTGACGATGAGAAGCCGTTGCACACCCTGCAGACCTTCCTCGATGGGCACCTCCATGATGTCATCACCAGTGTCCATATTCTGCCCTTCTTTCCCTACAGTTCTGATGACGGTTTCTCGGTACTGAACTACCGCCAGGTGAATGAATCCTTTGGTGAGTGGGAGGATATCGAGGCGATTGCCGGCGAATATCGGCTCATGTCGGATCTCGTCGTCAATCACTGTTCAGCTCGCAGTGAATGGTTTGAACAGTTTAAGCGTGATGAAGCGCCGGGCCGCGACTACTTTGTCATGGCGGACCCGGCAACTGACCTGAGCGAGGTGGTACGCCCAAGAACCAGTCCGCTGCTGCGCCAGGTCGAGACAACCACCGGCGAAAAACACGTCTGGTGTACGTTCAGCCATGATCAGGTCGACCTGAACTTTGCCAATCCGGAACTGCTGCTGGAAATGGTGGGGATTATCGCTTTCTACCTTGATCGCGGGGTGCGGATTTTTCGGCTGGATGCGGTTGCCTTTCTCTGGAAAGTGCCAGGCACCAACTGCCTGAACCTGCCCCAGACCCACGAAATTGTCAGGTTGTTCCGCACGTTGATCGAGCACCGTGATCCGGAAGCGCTGATCATCACCGAAACCAACATTCCCAACCGGGAGAACCTGGCGTACTTCGGTAATGGCAATGAAGCGCACATCATCTACAACTTCGCGCTGCCACCGCTCTTGCTGCACGCGATGATGACGGGGACGGGTCGCTACCTGAGCAACTGGCTCATGAGCATGCCGCCAGCCCAGGACGGCACCACCTATCTCAATTTTATTGCCTCTCACGACGGGATTGGTCTGCGTCCGGTTGAAGGCATTCTCACGGATGAAGAAACGGATCAGCTGCTCGCCACCATGCAGCAGTTTGGTGGGTGCGTCTCCTGGCGCAATCTTTCCTCTGATGTCATGAAACCTTACGAGATCAACATCAGTCTGTTCAGTGCCATGCGCGGCACGATCGAGGGTGAGGATGAATGGCAGATCGAACGCTTCCTGTGTGCACATGCCATTATGATGGCGCTGGAAGGTATCCCTGCTTTTTACCTGCACTCGCTGACCGCGACGGCAAATGATGAAGAGAAGGTCGAGTATTCCGGCAATAATCGTGCGATCAATCGTCATGTCTGGCAGGCAGATACGCTCTCGGCATTGCTGGCCGACCCGACAAGCGTGAACAGCCGTGTGCTGGCCGGCATGAAACGCCTGCTCGCCATCCGCTGTCGCCAGCCGGCCTTTCATCCCAACGCGACCCAGTACACGCTGCATCTCGGCGAAGGGTTGTTCTCGTTCTGGCGCCAGAGTCGGCGCCGCGAGCAGAGTATTTTTTGCGTTCACAACATCACTAACCAGCAGCAGGCCTTCCCCTTGGGTGGGTTAAACCTGGTTGAAACCAATGACTGGTTTGATCTTTTCACCGGGCGGGAATATGTCAATTTCAGGGAGGAAGTGGTGCTCGAGCCCTACGAATGTCTCTGGCTGACGAATTACCGGGTGGCTGAATGAGCGACGGGATCGCGCAGCTGGACTGGATCATCATCTTTGTCTACCTGTTCGGTTTGATTGCCTTCAGTGCCTGGCTGTCGAGGCGCCAGCATAGCCGCAGTGACTATTACGTGTCCGGCCGCGATACCGGTCCTGTGCCCATCGCGGTGTCGATTATGGCGACACAGTGCTCCTCTAACAGCATTCTTGGTGCGCCGGCCTTTGTTGCCTTCGCTGCTGGCGGCGGTCTCGTCTGGCTGCAGTATGAGCTCGCGGTGCCACTGGCCATGATTGCCATCATGGTGTTCATGCTGCCGGTGTTCTACAAGCTGAAACTTATTTCAGTCTACGACTATCTGGAACGACGCTTCGACCTGACCACCCGGTTGTTGCTGTCAGGGCTGTTTCAGTTTGTGCGTGCGTTTGCAACGGCGGTCACCGTTTACAGCATTGCCATCGTCGTGGAGCTGATTACAGGTCTGGCATTCTTCTGGTCGGTGCTGCTGCTGGGTGCTATTACAGTAATCTATGATGTACTGGGTGGCATCCGGGCAGTCATCTACAGTGATGTGCTGCAGATGGTGATACTGGTCGGGGTGCTTGTCATGCTGCTGGCGCTGCTGGTGAGCGAATCCGGTGGATTTGCCGCCATGCTCGACGCGTTTCCGGCCGAGCGGCGCGAACCGCTCGACTTTGCGAGTCATGGCATCGGGGACGGGAAAGACTTTGCGTTCTGGCCCATGTTGTTTGGCGGCTTCTTTCTTTATGTTTCCTACTATGGCTGCGACCAGAGCCAGGTACAGCGGGAGCTCTGTGCCAGAAGTCAGGCGGAGGTTCAGCAGGCACTGTGGCTGAATGGTCTGATGCGTTTCCCATTGGTATTGCTCTACTGCTTCGTCGGTGTTGGCATTGGTGTCTATGCTGCGGGTAACGAAGCCTTTGTCGCGAGTCTTGCGGTAGCCGGCGACAGTCCCAATTACAATCTCGCCGTGCCGGTTTATATCATTGAGTATATGCCGGTCGGCATTGTCGGTATTGCGCTGGTAGCGTTGTTTGCCGCGGCCATGTCGTCGCTGGATTCGGTGATCAACAGCCTGTCGGCTACCACGATGGAAGATTTCGTGCGCCGCTTCCACGCGGAAGACAAATGGAATGACGCGCGTGAACTGCTCTATTCAAGAGGCCTCACTGTGGCCTGGGGCGTGATCACGCTGTGGATGGCGTTCCACGTTGATGATATTGCCTCGACCGTGCTGGTCGCGATCAACAAGATCGGTTCGCTGATCAATGGTCCGGTGCTTGGCGTCTTCATCATGGGATTGCTGACCACCCGAGCAACAGGCCCGGGTGCCTGTATTGGGCTGTTGGCGGGTTTCCTGCTGAATCTCGGTTTCTGGCAGTTTCTGCCAGAAATCTCCTGGCTCTGGTGGAACGTCTTTGGTTTCGTTACAACGGTTGTGGTCGGTCTGCTGGTGAGTAGCCTGCGCCGGCAAGCAAGACCGTGCGAAGATCTCGTCTGGTCGCTGTCTGGCCTGACTTCGCTGGGTTTTGACGGCGCCTGGCGCATCCGTTACCTGACGCTGGGGATCTGGTTCCTGTTCCTGACCGGCATTCTGCTGATCATCTGATATTGACGTTCTACAGGCGGTATATCCGGCGCACGTTGTCGCCAAGTACCATGGCTCTGGTTTCTGGCGATAACGCTTCAGCATAACGAGTCAGGTCATCGACCCAGGTATGCGGATGATCGGGGTGCGGGTAGTCCGTTGCCCACATAAAGCAGTGGGCGCCTACCTTGTCGATAGTGTAAGGCGCGATGGTTTCGTCCGGGTCGCCAGAGACAAAGCACTGGCGTTGAAAGTATTCGGTGGCGGAAAGCTTGACGCGGCCGCGACGCAGTGCATCGTCAACGGCATCGAGTCGGTCCAGCATGGCGCCAACCCAGCCGGAACCCGCTTCGAGAATGCCAAGCCTGAGGCGGGGAAACCGGTCGAGTGTGCCCATAGAAATGTATGAGATAAAAGCCTGCTGGACGATGGCCCGCAGCCACATCATCGACGCATAAAGCACGCCCTGCTGTGGCAGGTCGAAGATCCCTTCTGCCGGTTTATCATGGGGTGTAAAAGTGGGGTGAACGGCAATCGGCACGTCCAGTTCCTGACACTTCGCGTAGAGCACATCGTTCACATCGGCGCCGTGGGGGATGCGATGATGATGAAAAGGGTTGACCCACGCCCCCTTGCAGCCGTCTTTCACCGCCCGCTCAAGCTCCGCCGCCGAGCCCTCAGGGTCCAGCAGCGTCAGGTGGGCGATGGGCACGAGCCTGCCGCCGCTGTCGCGACAGAAGTCTGCGATCCAGCGGTTATAGGCGACGCAGTAGGCGAGGCTGAGTTCGGGGTCTGTCAGCTCCCATTCCCACAGGAGACCCAGCGTGGGGTAGAGCAGTGACTGCTCCAGGTTCTCCTGGTCGAGCAGCGCCAACCGCTCCTGCAAATCACAGGCACCAAACGGCATGCTGTCGGCATATCGCCGCTCCGGGCTGGGGCGCTGATCTTCCTCGCCCATCGCACCCAGCAGGCCGAGAGACCCCTTGCGCGAGCGATGCGATGGCCGCCCGTCGACTTCAAGATACTCAAAGCCCTCATTATCGATGCCGATGCGCAAGGCCCTGGCCTGGTATTTTTCGGGCAGGTAGTTTTCCCAGAGGTCCGGCGGTTCGAGGACGTGTCCATCAGCGTCAATGGTGCCATCGTAGGGGAATCGCTTGATCTCGTAGGCCATGGTTTGCTCCGTTTGTTTTTGTCCTTGCCTCGATGGTTCTGGGTCCACCGGCTGTGTTATAACAGGCAGCTGATGTAACCACTGTAATTGAGTTCTCCGGATGTTCTCAACCCTTAGTCTGCGACGATTCGATGCAGCCCCGGCCCGCAACCTGGTGCAATATGTGGTGGCGTTTGTGGGCGCTATCTGCATTGCACCTGCATCTGCCGAGGACGACTATCTCAGTATTAAGTACTCGCAGAAAAATCAGGTCAGGACAAGCCTCGTCTGGATTCAGCACAAGGCCGATCTGATCGTGAACGTCAGGAAGCCGGCTGATGGTAAGCGTCGGGTCAACATTGAAGGGGCGAGGGCTGTTGGTCAGTCGCTCATCGACAAAAATCCAATCTATGGCCGCACCGGCAAACTGTTTTTCAAGGACCCGGAAGGTGAGATCCGGTCCTGTTCGGCCTCTTTTGCAGGCGGTGATTCGATCATTACTACCGCAGCGCACTGCGTCATGACGGCCGACGGAGACTGGAACCGCGATTTCATTTTTATCCGGGCTTATGGTTCCGCCAACCAGGAAATTCATGCCGTCAGGTGCATCGCGATTCCCGGTATCTGGGGCGAATTTGTTGAAGACACAACATCGTTCGACTACGCCTTCATTCGCACGGTAAAACCCAGTAAGGTCGGCAGCTTCAAGGTCAGTGCCGAGCCGCCGCCGGAATCCCTGCAGCTCGTTGGGTATGCCGATAAGTTCGTGAAGGGGCGGGCGATGTTGACCATGAACTTCATCGTAGACGACCAGGCCGCCGATAGATTGGGTTCAAGAAATAATGAGTTGGGACGCGGCAACAGCGGCTCACCCTGGATTAACCGGTTTTCTCAGCAGTTGCACAGTGTGTCCTCGTACTATGACCGAAGTAACCCGAGGGATCTCTGGGGGCCGCGCCTGACAGAAGCGTCGATTGAGTTGCTGGCCTACACGGAAGATGGTTGCTGATGTGGACTCGGGGGCGCTCAAATGCATAAACATTGTCACGGTGAGACGCTGCACAAAATGACCGTCAGGATTGAGTTGCCGAGAGCGCGGAGGGAGCCCTGCAAATGACCAGGAAGTCCATTCTTGTCGTTGACGATGCGCCTGAGATTATTGATCTCGTTGCAGCGATCCTGGGCGAAGACTACCAGGTGAAAGCGGCTATTAATGGTGAGAAGGCCCTGCAGATCGCTGCCAAAGCCGCCCCGGACCTGATCCTGCTTGATATCATGATGCCAGTCATGGACGGCTTCGAAGTGCTGACGCGATTGAAAGCAGACGAAACCACCCGGGACATTCCTGTGATATTTCTCACCGGGAATTCCGATGAGGCTTCAGAAACCCGTGCCCTGCAACAAGGCGGGTCAGACTTTATCTCGAAGCCGATCAGTCCCGAGGTATT
>JAYQAI010000080.1:0-14800 GCA_038136715.1 Gammaproteobacteria bacterium
AAATTGGTTGGGACCCCCAGGTTACGCCCGCATCATGGCACGGTGTCACTTCAATCCTCATCGATTGAGGTCAGTTGCGATCATTGTTCAACCGGCAACCATTCTGAAGTTCCACCGGGCACTGGTTCGACGGAAGTACCAGCGATTGTTTAATGCAAAAAATCGAAACAAGCCTGGGCCCAGTGGCCCCTCCAAGGAACTGATTGAAGCCATTGTTGAAATCAAACAACGAAACCCTCGATTCGGCAGTCCGCGCATCGCAGATATCATCACACTAACTTTTGGTATTCCCATAAACAAAGATGTGGTCAGGCGCGTACTCGCGGAACATTACAAACCACAACCAGGCCACCCAGGAGGCCCTTCCTGGCTTACATTCATTGGTCACTGCCGAGATAGCTTGTGGTCGGTTGACTTGTTTCGCTGCGAATCGCTCACGCTTAACTCTTACTGGATTCTAGTCGTCATGGACCAGTTCAGCAGATCCATTGTCGGCTTTGGTGTTCATCGTGGGAACGTCGACGGTATCGCGCTCTGCTGCATGTTTAATCAAGCCTCATCTGGGAGAGACCCTCCCCGTTATCTTAGTTCTGATAACGATCCATTGTTTCGATTCCATCGATGGCAAGCCAATCTGAGAGTTCTGGAAGTCGAGGAGATCAAGTCAGTCCCCTTTACACCTATCTCACACCCTTTCGTTGAGCGACTCATTGGAACGATTCGTCGAGAGTATCTCGATCTTGTGCCGTTCTGGAACTCACTGGATCTACAACAAAAACTGAATCTGTATAAGGATTTCTACAACGAACATCGAACGCATTCGTCACTCGATGGACTGCCACCCGGTAAATATGACCGATCAACAACTAACCTGACGGCAGATCTTGCAAACTTCAGCTGGAAATCTCACTGCAACGGTCTCTTTCAGACTCCGATTCCTGCTTGACTACGATTTCGCCAGGGACAGGTTAATTCGTCTTATACCCCCCTTTACCAGGACATAATTAAAATGCATATCAAAGAACAAAATATGCATTGGACAGCATGTCTCAAGTAGATGAATATCAGAGCACACTGAAAATAATCTGTGGGGGGAAGTGGACATGTTGAAAAAAACAATTGTTGGCAAGATGTTTGACATGAAACTGGTAGCGATTCTCGGTTTGTTGGTTGTTGGTGTACCTGGCTTTGCAGAGTCAAGACAGTCAGAGAGAGTCATTGAAGAGATTGTGGTCCGTGCAGAAAAGAAAGAAACGACCCTGCAAAGTACACCAATCTCGATTACGGCCATTGGTGAAGTTGAGATCGACAAGCGTGGCATCAAGACCATGCATGATGTGCAGTATCTGGCCCCAGGGGTCAGTTTCAATCAAACAGGGCCAACGGGATTTGTGACGATGCGAGGCGTCGGTGTTGAGTTCACGACAATCATGGCTGAACCTGGTGTTTCGCTGCACGCAGATGGTGTCTACAAAGGTGGCGCTATGTCATCTACCATTGCCATGTTTGATCTTGCAAGTATTGAAATCGTTCGTGGCCCCCAGGGCACATTGAACGGTCGTAACTCTACGGGTGGCAGCATCAACATCTACTCCCGGCTGCCGGGAGACGAAGCGTCCTTCGAAGCGGGTTTGATGATCGGCGACTATGATCGGGTGCGATACGAACTGACTGGCGATATTCCGATATCCGATAATTTTAAAGTTCGTCTCGCAGGTGCCCGGGATGAGCGTGAAGGCTACATAGACAACACCAATCTCGGTCGCGATGAGGACGGCGAGGATTACTCCATATTCAAAGCGTCTGCCGTCTGGACGCCGACCGATGATCTGGAAGTGATTTTACGAGGAGACTTGTTTGACACTGATCAGACCGGCCCCGTCTATCTCTTTACAACACTTGTGAGTGGACCCTGCTGTGATACCTTTGGCGGGCTGGTGACACCGACACCTTCACCCTGGAAGTCAACAGGAGAGACGCCGAACGACCAGGAGGTTGAAGTTTCGGGCGTGTCGCTGGTGGTCAACTACCAGATCAATGACTCCATCACGTTGAGGTCGATCACTGCTGATTCCCAGCAGGATCTGGAAGCAACCAGAGATATTGACGGCACGAGTGTGCCGTTTCTGGATAGCTACCGCCTCGAAGACATGGATGAGTTTTCGCAGGAACTCACGCTCATTGGTACATCAGGCAACCTGGATTGGATTCTTGGGGCTTACTACTATGAAAGTGAGTCAAACTACCTCGGCGAGTTTAACTTTCCTGCCTTGACCCCAATTTTTAAGGGCTTCTATGGGGCTGCATTCGGTCTTCCCGGACCTCTTCCCACCCTCGCAGGTCTGGCGGAAAGAATCGTTCCGGACAGCGGCAGAAATGACCCTGATCTGCTGTTTCTGGATGATGCGATTTATGAAGAAACAGAATCGAGGGCTTTTTATGCCCAGGGAACGTACAGCATCTCGGACAAGTTAAGAGCCACCTTGGGTGTAAGAACCACCAGGGATGAGAAAACCTTCGTTCAGACCAGCACAGATAATCTCTTTACCGGTGACACCTGTGTCCTCCAGGAAAGCGATGAAGACTGGAATGAAACGACCGGGAAGATTGGTTTTGACTATGACCTCTCTGATCGAACGTTTCTTTATGGTTCGGTTTCAACAGGCTACCGCTCAGGTGGATTCGATGGAGGTTCGTGTTTTGACCCCTTCGACCCCGAAAATCTGACTGCCTACGAAGTCGGTGCGAAAATGGACCTGTCAGATACGCTGAGAGTGAATGCTACTGCCTTTGTCTATGACTACGAGGATTACCAGGCCCGCCTGTTTACACCACTTGGCACAGAAACACTCAATGCTCCCGGTGCGGACATTCAGGGACTGGAAATTGAGTTTGACTGGCTGGCGACCGAACGCTTCCGCCTGTCGGGTTCAATTTCGTACCTGAACACCGAGTTCAAGGATTTCTCGGCAGCGGATCCGATGGCGCCGGAAAATGGATTTGTCGATCTCGACGGCAATCATCTGCTCAGAGCGCCAGAACTGCAGGCAAACCTGACTGCGGACTTTGATATTCCCTTAGAGGTGGGTTTGGTCACTCTAAGAGGTGAGTTTGCCTACATGGACGAACAACATCACTCGCTGTGGAATACTGATATCGGCCTGGAGCCGAGCAGAACGATGACAAATTTCAGGGTGTTCTTTGATCCGGCAGCGTATGAGAGTCTTTCAGTGTCGGCGTTTGTCAACAATGCCGGTGATGATGAGTATCACGTCATGGTGTTGAATTCTGGATTGGTGGGTGGCACGACCACTGCATACGGTGCGCCGCGAACATGGGGGGTGCAACTTCGCTACAAGATGTAAGCGCCCATTAGCTCTTCAATTTAACTGTCTGCCACGCCAGGAAAGTCTGATATTTCATGGCGTGGCGATAGCTTATGCACGTGTCTGAAGGCGAGGTGAGGCAAGACGGTCAAGGCGGGCTCTATGCACATTACGTGCTGTTCGTGCTGGTCATTGTTTTTGTCTTCAATTTTATTGATCGCAATATCCTCGCGATCCTCTCCCAGGATATCCAGGCCGATCTCGGCATCGGCGACGCCGAGATGGGTTTTCTCTACGGCACGGTGTTTGCGCTGTTTTATGCCGTTTTCGGGATACCGCTTGCGAGGTTTGCTGACGTTTGGGTGCGTCGCAGCCTGATCTCTGCCGGACTCTTTTTCTGGAGCCTGATGACTGCTTTGTCCGGGTTCGCACAATCCTTCTCTATGCTCGCTACCCTGCGAATAGGTGTAGGCATAGGTGAGGCCAGTGCCTCTCCGGCGGCTTACTCGATGTTGTCTGACTATTACTCGCCCGGTGTGCGGGCGACAGTCCTCGCTGTTTATTCAAGCGGTGCTTATATAGGCGGTGGTATTGGGCTGTTCCTTGGCGGCTTCCTGCTCGAGACCTGGACAACCTGGTTTCCTGATCGCTCAACCGCACCACTAAACCTGGCAGGATGGCAGGCGGCTTTCCTGGCCGTGGGTCTGCCGGGCATACTGATGGCGCTCTGGGTAAGAACGCTGAGAGAGCCGAAGCGGGGCATCAGCGAAGGCCTTGTCACTGAAGAACACCCGGCGCCATTTTCCGTATTGAAGACTGAACTGGTGTCGATGATGCCGGTGATGAATCTGTTTGGTCTCCACCGCCAGGGTGCATCATTGCGGGCCAACCTGGTTGCAGCGGTGATCATTCTAATTGTCGCCGTGTTACTTGCATGGTTAACCGGCAACATCCCACAGTGGGCAGCACTGGGTGTTGGCGTTTACCTGTCCTTCTGCTGGGCGCAGTCACTGAAATCGAGAGATCCCGTTACCTACCACATGATCTTTGGCTCCAGGGCCATGCGCTATACCATGATTGCGTTTCCAACCATCTCGTTTGTGACCTACGGGATCGGCTTCTGGACACCGGCACTGATGTTCCGTGTACACGAGACGAACCCGGCTGAAGTCGGTATGTACCTTGGCCTCGGCGGCGCCACTGGCGGTTTGCTCGGTATTACGCTGGGCGGAATTTTTGCCGACTGGGCCAAGACGAAACACCCGGCTGGCCGGTTGATTGTCGGATACCTTGCCGTGTTCGGAACGGTCCCATTGGTGCTGTGGATGATCTATACGGACGATTTACAGACGGCGTTCATTTTGTTTTTTGCTCAGCATTTATTCAGCGCAGCATGGCCGGGAATTCCCCCGTCAACAGCAGCGGATCTCGTGTTACCGAGAATGAGAGCCGTAGCAGGCGCCTATTACATCCTGATTAATACGATGATTGGGCTGGCCCTCGGTCCGTACTTTATGGGACAGCTCTCAGACATTTACGCGGGTCAAGGCATGGATTCAGCGGAATCATTGAGGTTGGCCATGTCCAGTTCAATGCTGGTTTTTGTCGTCACTTTGATTTTTCTGACACTGGCCTGGAAGCATTTGCCTCGTGACGAATCGAGTCGGCTTGAGCGTGCCAGATCATTTGGTGAAAAAAATTTAGTAGAAATATGAGGTCGAGAAATGAGCAGTACAGAAAACCTTGCTGAAGCCATTGAAGCAATGCGTGAGAAATATCGGGTCGAGCGAGAGAAACGTCTTCGACCTGATGGTAGTGAGCAATTTGTAGAGATAAAAGGCGAGTTCTCTCGCTTTGGTGATGACCCTTTCGCCCAACCACTTCAGAGGAACAGCCGAACAACAAGTGTTGAGATGGTTGTCGTCGGTGGTGGCTTTGGTGGTCTGCTGACTGCAGCAAGAATGAATGCGGTTGGTATCAAGGATATCTGCGTTATCGAAGAAGGGGCCGATTTTGGTGGAACCTGGTACTGGAATCGTTATCCAGGTGCGCAATGCGATATTGAATCCTACGTTTATATGCCGCTGCTGGAAGAACTGGGTTACGTACCGACTGAGAAATACGCCCATGCTGATGAACTGTTTTCTCACAGCAGAGCAATTGCCGAACATTACAATCTTTATAAGAAGGCATTGCTTCAAACAAGAATGGTCGATGCGATCTGGCAGGAAGAAACCTGTACCTGGATGGTTCTGACGGATCAAGGTGATGAAATTGAGGCGCGGTATCTGGTGTTGGCGACGGGCAATCTGACTCGACCGAAGCTACCTGGCGTTCCGGGTATCGAACAATTCCAGGGACACATGTTCCATACCAGCCGTTGGGACTATGCCTATACCGGCAGTGACGGCAGGCAGGATCTAAGTGATCTCGGCGATAAAAAGGTTGCCATTATTGGCAGTGGTGCAACCGCAGTCCAGGTCGTGCCAAGCATCGCAGAGAGCGTTGCCCACCTTTATGTTTGCCAGAGAACACCATCGACGATTGATGTCAGGGGTAATGGCCCAACCGATGAAGCCTGGTTTTCAACACTTGAAAAGGGCTGGCAGCAGGCGCGGATTGAGAATCTGACCAATATCCTCAATGGTATGCCGCAAGCAGAAGATCTGGTGGCAGATGGCTGGACTGATCTGATGCACAAAATGATTGATGCTCATCGGCAAAGCAAAAAGGGCGTTGATCTGGGAGTCGATCCAAGGAGAGTCGCTCAGTACCGAAAGATGGAAGAAATTCGGTCTCGTGTTGACAGCCTGGTTGATGATCCAGAAACCGCAGAAGCACTAAAACCCTACTATGATATGTTCTGTAAGAGGCCGTGTTTTCACGATGAATACCTGCCGACTTTCAATCGCGACAATGTGACCTTGCTGGATACCGACGGCAAGGGGGTAGAGAGCATCACAGAAACTGGCGTTGTCGTTCAGGGTACGGAGTATGAGGTCGACTGCATCATATTTGCCACAGGTTTCGAAGTTGGCGTCTCTATGCAGCGCCGCGTGGGTATCGATCTGCAGGGTGTGGGTGATCTTAAACTCAGTGACAAATGGGCCGAAGGACCCAGGACCATGCATGGTATGCATGTCCACGGGTTTCCGAATGCCTTTGTCCTTGGTGGGGTTCAGTCAACGATTGCCTTTAATGTCCCGCATCATCTGGACGAGCAGGCCAGAACCCTGGCCAGGCTTCTGGAACACGCTAAAAATCATAAATTCAGTCGCATTGAAGCAACGCAAGAAGCCGAACAAGAGTGGGTTGATGCCATCATCAATGATGGCCAGAAAGTGTCAATGCCGGGTCAGGATCCTTGTACACCTGGCTATTACAACAACGAAGGACAGTCGATGAAAAACGGTCGATACTTTCGCGCTTATCGAGGCGGGCCGCCGCGTTATTTTCGAAAACTGAAAGAATGGTGCGATAACGGTGATTTCGAAGGCATCAGCTTCAGCTAAATTAGCAGGAATAAGACCGAATTAAGGAGGAAAGCAACGTGCAAGCGAGTTGGTGCCAGACCGAGCGCCTCTGCCTGATATAACGCTGAACCATGGATTACATAGATATCGTCAAACCATCGACGTTCGCAGATGAGAGCTACCTGCATGCGCTGACGAAACACATGCGCCAGCATGATCCGGTACCCTATATTGAAAGTGGTACCTACAAGCCGTTCTGGCTGGTGACCAAACACGCGGACATTGTTGAGATTGAGCGACAGCATTTACGGTTTCCGAACACCATCAAGTCAGCACTTGAACTGCCGGAAGTCGAGAGGCAGCTCGATGAAGAAGGACCGATGTTGCGGACGCTGATTCACATGGACGAACCAGATCACAAGAAATATCGAGATCTGACCAGGGACTGGTTCATGCCCGAGAACATCAAAACCATTGAGCCTCGTGTCAGACAGATCGCCCGTGAGGCGGTTGACCGCATGTTTGAATCAGGCAGCGAACTCGATTTTGTTCGTGATGTCGGCGTATGGTATCCACTCAGGGTCATCATGATGATCCTGGGCGTACCGGCAGAAGATGAAAAGCTGATGCTGAAACTGACCCAGGAGCTTCTCGGTAATGAAGACCCGGACATGCAGCGCGACGAAGATTCAGACGACGGTGGTCAAAGCGAAACCATCGCGGAGTATTTCGCGTACTTCAATCAGATAACAGAGGAAAAGCGGGCGAGACCGACCGATGATGTCGCCTCAACCATTGCCAACGCGAAAATTGATGGTCGGCTGCTTGACCCACTGGAGGCCGTCTCTTATTACGTGATCATCGCCACCGCAGGGCACGATACGACCAGTTCAGCATTGGCAGGTGGGCTGTTGGCATTGCTTGAACATCCGGATGAGTTGCGAAGGGTTCAATCAGGCAATATTGATATGGGACTACTTGTCGAAGAAGCCATACGCTGGACCAGTCCGGTAAAACACTTCATGCGATATGCGACTGAAGACTATGAGCTCCGCGGCAAGTCGGTAAAAAGTGGTGATGCGCTGATGATGCTCTATCCGTCAGGCAATCGTGACGAAGAAGTCTTTGATGATCCAGCTAGATTTGTTGCCGACCGTAGACCCAATCGCCATCTGGCATTCGGTCATGGTGCGCATCATTGTCTCGGTCATATGCTGGCAAAAATGGAGATGAGGTACCTGTACGAGGAATTGTTCGGGCGGGTCAACAGAATTGAACTTGCCGGTGAGCCCAGGATCATGGAGTCAAACTTCGTTACCGGTCTAAAAACACTGCCTGTTCATGTTACTGCTCAATGAGGAGAAAAAGCACGGACCTATGCGCAGGATAGGGGATAGGCGTTGAGGGGGCTGGATCTATTTCTGGTCGTTGCAGCGGCAATACTGCTTGCCGGTTTTGTTGCTATCGTCAGGTCTTACAGCCGTGGACTGGGTGACTCACCGAGGGAGCTGTTTCTTGTCCTGCTGGGTAAATTCATTGAGTACTCGGCCTTTGCCGCCTGCATGCTGTCATTTGTTCTCTTCCTGAATTTTGATGTCGGCTTGAGTGATGTTGCTGCCGGTTCCTATGTGGGTCTCTGGATGGTATTGATTTCTGCGCTCATGGTGCTGGTAGGCGCTGTCTGTGATGTTGTCGGTATCAAAAGGACGCTCCTGATCGGTGTTGTCGCCTTGCTGATCGGCAGAATCTCGCTGGTGCTAACTGACGATGTCTGGCTCGTGAGTTTGATGGGGTTTGTTCCCCTGGCACTGGGTGTCGCTATCGCCGGTCCCGTATTGCTGGTAGCGGTCAAACGATTTACCACAGAGGCCGGTGCGACATTGGCTTTTGGTCTGTACGTCACTTTACTGAACCTGGGATTTGCCGTGGGCGGCTGGATATTCGACTACGTCCGGGGCATCTACGGTGACTATTCAATTGTCACGACATTGCCGCTGGCGGGAGACGTGTCCGTCTATCAAGTCATTATTGCGGTTAGTTTCGGCATCACCATTATTCAGCTGATCGTCATCAACCTGTTGCGTGACAATGTCGAGATGACCGAGACAGGCATCCGGGTTTTGCCGGTGGCCGCGTCGCAAGTGCGCAGTTCGATAGGCGCAGTAAAGTCAGCGCTAAGCTCGGTGATCAGGGACACCGGTCAGCTGCTTGTCGATGTGATGAGTGAACGTCGTTTCTGGTGGTTTATCTCTGCACTCGCGATCACGGTCTTTATCAGAATCGCATCAATTCAGTTTTTGCTGACTTTTCCGACCTACGGTATTCGCTTCTTTGGTGACGGTGCCCAGGTCGGCAATCTCTATGGCGTGTTGAATCCACTGGTTATCGTTTTCCTGACGCCTTTGTTTGCGATCCTGACAGTGAACTTTCGCAGCTACATAATGTTGCTCGTTGGCAGCGCAATTTCGGCCGCATCGATCTGGATCGCGACCCTGTCGCCAGAGACGTTTGCGCCATTGGTGGACACTGGGTTCGGTGAACTTGTCTTTGAGCGCTGGTTGTCCCTGCCTGCCAGTGAGTGGCATCCGTTTTATCTGTCCTTGGTGATATTTATTGGCCTGTTCAGTGTCGGTGAAGCGATCTGGGCACCCAGGGTGATGCAGTTTACAGCGGAGATTGCGCCACCGGGCAAAGAGGGTTCTTATGTGGCGCTGTCTTATCTGCCCTTCTTCCTGGGGCAGTTGCTTGCCGGGCCCTTGTCGGGTTTGCTGCTTGCCAACTATATGCAGGAAAACGCATCAGGCAGCTATCCTGAACATTACATGGTATGGGTCTGGATTGGCTTGATCGCAGCACTGACGCCACTTGCCATGCTGACATTCAGAAGGCTGTTCAGGCGCGTGGAAGAAGATCTGGCAGTTCTCAATCACTAACAGACATCGCACAGACGGATTCTGCGAAGCCCTTGATGTCTCTTATCGACGCTTCATACACTTCGGGCATTGCGGCCCTGTAGGAAATGTCCCCGGCGTGGGTAACACCGTTAATGGTTCGACAACTGGCTGTGACACCTGCTTCGACAAGTGCCCGGGTATAGGCAATGCCCTCGTCACGCAGCGGGTCAAGTTCACAGACTGAAATGAAATGGGGCGGCAGGCCCTGCATATCCTGTTGGCTGGCGTGAAGGGGCCACGCCAGAGGATTGGTCGCGTTAGTACCTTCAGGATCATAGAGTTTAAACAGCGCCGCCATCATTGAGCAGCTGAGCCCCAGTTCATCATTTTCAAAGAGCGACGGCAGGGCAGGGTCTTTGTCGAGGTAGCGATTTGAGACATTGGGGCACTGCGCGTAGATGCCATCGATAGCGGTCAACTTATTGTCCTGTTTCGCTTTCAGACAGGTTGCCAGGGACAGGTTGCCACCACCTGATTCACCGGAGACGACGATACCTGAAATACCGAGGCTGGCTTTGTTTTCGTTCATCCAGGCCAGTGCAGAGGCACAATCATTCAAACCCGCAGGAAAGGGGTGCGGCCCCAGCTTCCCGCCACCGTTACGAAATTCAACGCCGACAACAACCATGCCGGTTGCGGCGAGGTCGCCGCGCCATCGGTCGTAGATTGAGCCCGCGGCCGACATCAGCACCATGCCGCCACCATGGATGTGCAGAATACCCGGCAGTTTTTCATCACTCTGATTGGCGTGGCGCTCAGGGCGGTGGATATAAAGTGTAATGTCGTTATTGTCGATGCCTTTGATCACGGCTGTTTCGCGAACAACGCCAGTCAGTTCCGGCCAGTTGCTGGTGACGGTGTTGTTCAGCATCTCGTAGCCTTCTTCAGCCATATCGCAGAATGCCAACACTTCATCTATTCCAGATTCGGCGCTGATTGGTATCGGTGCCGCTTCGAGCAGGCCAAGCTGCTCCATGGCTTGTATCATTCGCGGGTCTGCGCGGGGGTCGTCACGTAGAGTCAGATTCGGGTTGCCGAGACGTCCCGGCTGTTCTGGTGCATGAGACATAACGTTTTCTACTCGCCCTTGATGAAACGGGTTAAGACATTGTTCGTGACTTTTGAGACCTGGCTGTCTCTCAGACCGTAGGCCCAATCGGTAGAACCTGAAGTAAACACCTGGCCTTTACCCCTTTTAAATGTACCCATGACAGCATGACCGGCCGTGAATCTTTCCCTGTTTTCAGGCGTGTCGGCGCCACCAATTCTTTCGGCAACCCAATTCAATTCGCCGATATAGTTGTCGGCCAGATTGCCCGGTGCTTCTTCGGTTTCCCAAAGATGAGTGGGAGCGGTCCCCAGGATTTCGAATCCTTCCGGTGTGTCGTCTTCATAGGTTGGGACAAATTTACCGTCTTCGAATTTAAATTCGCAGCCATCACACTCATAGCCGACAATCACGTCATCATCGCCGAGGGTGTCTCCTGACTTCAGGTTAGTATCTGCAAATACCCAGTGATCAGGGTGGCAGATCGTGTAACCACCCGTGCCGTCAGGCGCATTGGGCATGTGTGCGTAACCGCCCCGGGTAAAAGAGACCCCGGTCATCTGGCTTTCCGGCCGACCTACCAGCGGGTCTGACCACATGGTGGCCAGGCTTGGGGCAGAATCCGGGTTGTAAACCGGGTCGTCCTTGATCTGGCATTTGTAACTCGTCATTTGCCGATAGTCGTCACTGAATCTGACCTGCCAGAATGAGGTGTTGGCTGAAAAGAAAGCGGCGTTACCACCCGCGTCAATGTAGTTT
Organism: Gammaproteobacteria bacterium; assembly: GCA_038136715.1. GTDB lineage: Bacteria > Pseudomonadota > Gammaproteobacteria > Pseudomonadales > Azotimanducaceae > UBA9659. The sequence goes on from JAYQAI010000080.1 coordinate 11,561, forward strand.
TCTACGGTGTCTCGCATACCGGCTGACCAGTACTCGTCATGGCCGACTGAAATATAGGCAGGGTGACCATCAAGCAGATCAGGGAACTGATCCAGATCCTGGCTGACAGCATAGTTCAGATTGTAGCCTTGCTGCTCAGCCCACTGGACAAATAAGAGTTCCCAGTTAGACCAACCTGCGGCCATCGTCCAGGGGTCGTAGCCAGCACCGAAGTAGGCCTTTCTGTCTTCGGGCGTCCACTCCTTAAAGCGGGCAATGCGATTCATGTATGGATCGCCCTTGGTTAGAAAACCAGGCTGTAATGGTCGCATGGGTGAGACTACACAGCCGCCTGTGTAGTAGCTGAGCCCACCCCAGACGTTGTAGGCATTCCAGGTTGAAGTCGACAGCACCAGCATGGCTTCTGCAGGCTGTTCCTGGCGAACAACAAAAAACGCGTCAGCGGTGTTGCCGTCGCTGTCCTGCAGGCGCAGCAGGTAAAACCCGGCAGACCAATCGGGGTCAATTGTGATTTCATAAGACTGATCCCAGTCGCAACCATCAGCAGCCAACGTGTCAGTTATTGTCTGCGCCTGTCCGGGAATTCCCGATTCGGTCAAGACACGATCATCGACTGCACCCTGCCTGATGACTTCAATCTGAAAACTGTCAGCTTCTGTGTGACAGTAAAGCGCAATTTTTTCGTTGGCCTTGCCGCTCTGTGGCCAGCAGTATGCTGCAATCATGCTGATGCTGTTGTGCTCTCTGGTTGCGCGGATGCCGGTCCCATTGCGGTGAATGCTTCATCGACAATTTCAAAGGTGCGCTTCAGGTCTGCATCACTGTGCGCGGTGGAAATAAAGTTGTTGTGGTTCGCCAGCATATAAGAGCCGCGTTTGACGCACTCATCGATCCAGGCTGCATGAGTTCTGCGCCTGACATTGGTCAGCCGGAAGTAGGGCATGGCAGGTACACCGGAAATATTGAGGTTGTAGCCGTGAGACGAGGCGATATCAACCATGCCCTGTTTTAACCGGTTACCGTAGTCGATCATCTGGTTGGCGCCGTCTATTTCCTGCAGTTCAAGCAGCGTTGCGCGGGCAGCTGCCATCGGCGCAGCATTGAAAAACTGGGTGCCGGTGAAGTAAACATCCTGGGCCGCTTGCTTCAGTGCATCCGATCCTGTCAGTGCCGCCAGTGGGTAACCATTGCCGATAGCTTTACCAAAACAGATCAGGTCCGGGGTAAAGCCGTACTCAACGTTGGCACCATTCAAGTGAATTCGAAAACCTGTTCGGACCTCATCGACAATGATGACGATGCCGTTCTTTCGACAGAGCGTCTCGATCTCTTGCCAGTAGCCCTCGGCAGGCAATGTGTTATCGCTAAACACCGTGTGGTCATAAGGTGAAGAAATAAAGCCGGCGATATCATTCGGGTACTGGTCGATGACCTTCTGCAATGCAGTGATATCGTTCCAGGGAATCTCTATCACCTCTGCGGAGTCTGACAGAGTCGTACCAGGGCTGCCTTCAGCCTGCATCCAGGCCGCGACACCATGGTAGCCATTGGTGATCTTGACCAGTTTCATACGGCCGGTTGCAGCTCGTGCCACGAGGGCCGCCAGTGCGGTACCGTCGCCGCCGTTTTTGCTGAACAGCGCCCAGTCCACAGCCGTCACCATGTCGATCAGCGTTTCGGCGAGATCAACCATCACAGGTGATGCCAGGCTGACAGTATTGCCCGCTTTCAACTGCGCGAGTGCAGCCTCGTCAACCCTGGGGTGGTTGTAGCCGAGGATCATGGGCCCATAGGCGCACATGTAATCAATGTATTCATTGTCATCGACATCCCAGAAATGCGAGCCGTCGCTCTTGGAAAAAAACTTCGGGCCGGTCTCTCGGACGTAGTAACCGTAGTGTCCATAGATGCCGCCCGGTATTAGCGCCTTGGCGCGTTCATAAAGCGCGTTTGATTTGGAAACGTCATTGGTCATGGCCTGCTCCTTTATTCCTCAAGTGCAGTCAGGCAGCCAGTTGCCTGCATGACTTTCGAAAGTTCTTCGTCAGCGGAAACCGTAGCATATTTGTCGCGTAACACCTGCAGAGACTTGAGGTGATATTTCTGGGGCACCTGGGTAAAGCGCTGGCCTTTGAGGTCTACGGTAAACTCTTCCCGGCCTGCAACCATGGCGGCGGAATTCGCGACCGTCCAGGGTGCAAACAGCTCTCCAATCTGGTCGGTCAGGAAGGGCAGCAGCGTGATCTCAAGAGTTTCCCAGGACTCGTATTCCCCATGGCTGGTTGGCCAGAGCATGCGGTGAATCCAATCGAGCAGATGTGGCGTCCTGGCTTCAATCAATGCGGCACCGGTGGGATCGGTCCAGGCACAGTAGACCTGGCCCCAAAGACCAAAATCAGCGAAAGCGGGCTTTTCGCCGAAGAGGTATGAACGATCTTTCAGATGAGCATCCAGCAGCGTGATGCTGTCTTCGAATGATTGTTCAATCTGCGGCGCGGTCTGCTCATTTGAGCCGACAAAGACGACACGACCCTTCATAAAGCTGACAATCTGGTCCCGTATGGCGATGCGGGTTGCTTCATCAGCATCGGGTGCATTAGCGGCTGCGATTCTGCCCCCTGCGCTGTGGCAGTCTTCCTGCCTTGCCCATCGCAGATGAAACATCCACTTGTTGCCCCATTCATCACCGAACTCTTCAATCAGGGTTGAAACAAAGTTGCAAAGCGGGTCCTGTGGATGAATGGACGGTTCTGGGAATCTTTGCTCGATGGCTTCGATGATTGGTGTGGAGTCCTGCAGTCCTTCGCCTTCGGGGGTGACAACAAGAGGGATGATCGGGATCTTTGCGTACTTTTTGTACTCCTCCTCTGAGTCGTTGTTACGGGGGATCCAGTCGTGTGGAATTTGCTTGTAGCGAAAGTAAGATCGTACCTTGACGGAGTAGGGTGAAAGTTCCGAGCCGAATATTCTGTAATCTGACGACATGAATCAGGTCTCCGTTCTGAGGTTTTCGTTGGCAGCAATGGTGGCGCCGCTCTTTCGGTAACTGGTCTTGCGCTCTTCACTCCACTGGTCGATCTCTTCTTCGGGCATGCCGTAGGAAAGACCCCGGCCCACCGCAGGTCTTGCTCGCACTCGGTCGATCCAGGCCATGACGTTCGGTTGATCCGTCATGTTGATCTTGCTCCACTTCCAGCCGCGCACCCAGGGATAGATAGCGATGTCGGCAATCGTGAGGTT
>JAYQAI010000081.1:0-13556 GCA_038136715.1 Gammaproteobacteria bacterium
GGATCTCGTCGACAACATCCGGGTACCTGGTAAACAGCAATGAGCCCTCAGCGTTGCTTGGCAGGATGCCAGTTGCAGCTGTTGAGGTATGTGGGTAAAGCCCCTCAACGGAGGGCCATAGGAAAAAGCCCTCAGCGTTACCTGGCAGGATGCCAGTTGCAGCTGTTGAGGTATGTGGGTAAAGCCCTTTATTGGAGGAGTAGGAAAAAACCGTGGATGCAGATGCGCTTATCAGAGAGTACGAACTCGAAAACATCCCGCGGGTAAAGCTGGCCTTCGTCGATATCGACGGCGTGCTCCGTGGTAAATACATCTCTCTCGACAAGTTTCGCAGCATCGCTGGGGGGACATCCGGTTTCTGTGACTGCGTGCTTGGCTGGGATGTCGATGATCAGCTTTACGACAATGCAACCTTCACTGGCTGGCACACGGCTTTCCCGGATGCGCTCTACCGGATAGACCTCTCGACTGAGCGACGGCTTGCAGATGAGTGCAACATTCCTTTTTTCCTGGTGGAGTTCGTCGGCAAAGATTCCGAGGAGGTGCACCCGATCTGCCCGCGCAGCCGCCTGCGCCAGGTGCTGGCGGCTGCCGCAGCCGATGGTTATCTGCCACGTCTCGCGTTTGAGTACGAGTTCTTCATCTTCAGGGAAACCGCCCAGTCTGCCCGTGACAAGAACTACCAGGGGCTGGTACCGCTGACGCCAGGTAATTTCGGCTATTCCGTCCTTCGCACACTGACGGAATCAGACCTCTTCAATGCCTTCATGGACTACTGCATGGCCCATGACTTCCCGCTGGAAGGGTTGCACTGTGAGACCGGGCCGGGCGTATGGGAAGCAGCTATCTCGGTCGATGATGCGCTCGCGGCGGCCGACAAAGCCGCGCTTTTCAAGACCTTTGCCAAGGCGTTTTTTCAGAAGCGCGACATGCTGGCAACTTTCATGGCGAAGTGGTCCATGGACTATCCCGGCCAGAGCGGTCATGTGCACCAGTCGCTGGTGAGCCTGGAAGATGGCACCAACCTGTTTTTTGATGCCACGGCTGAAAACAAAATGAGTGCCGTCATGCAGCACTATGTCGGGGGGCTGCAGCATCACATGCGCGCTTTGCTCGCGATGACGTCGCCGACCATCAACAGCTATACTCGACTCGTCAAAGGTGCCTGGGCGCCCACGGCAGCAACCTGGGGCCTGGAAAACCGAACAGCGGCGTTGAGGGTGGTTGCCGGATCTGAAAAAGCACAGCGCGTTGAATTCCGTGTTGGCTCGGCCGATGCCAACCCTTACCTGGTGGCGGCGGCCAACATAGCTGCCGGACTCGATGGTATCAGGCAGGGCCTCTCGCCCAGCGCGCCGGTCACGGGCAACGCCTATGAACAACAGGACGACCTGGCTGAGGCATTTCAACTGCACACCAATCTGCGGGACGCCACCCGTGCTTTCAGTCAGGCGGACGTTGCACGGCATTACTTTGGTAACGCCTTCGTTGATCATTTCGCTGCGTCCCGTGACTGGGAGGTTCGGGAATACGAGCGCACCGTCAACGATTGGCAGCTCCAACGCTACTTTGAAATTATCTGACGACTGGCAGCTGGCGGCGTGAAGATTGCAATCCTGCAGGCAGATGCGGTGCTGGAACAGTTTCAGCCGGCACACGGTGATTACCCGCAGATGATTGAGGCGTTGTTGCGCCGTGCAGCAGATCGCGCAGGTTTTGATCCCACGATCGACAACTTCGCTGTGTTTGAAGGCGAGTACCCTGCGGACGTCAGCGATTTTGATGGGTATGTTATCAGCGGCAGTCGAAAGAGTGTTTACGATGAAGACCCATGGATCACGCGTCTTGGAGAATTTGTCCGACAGATTCATGCCGAGCGAATCAAGCTGGTGGGTATCTGTTTCGGTCACCAGCTGATTGCGGAAGTTCTGGGTGGTAAAACGCTGGGTGCTGACGTTGGCTGGGGGGTTGGTATCCATGATTATGACATTAAAGCGCAGGCCTGGTTTATGGCGCCTGGTACCGAGACGTTCTCCCTGATTGTTTCGCACCAGGACCAGGTGGTGGATCTGCCTGAGGGCGCGGACTTGCTGGCAGGCAGCAGCTTCTGTCCCAACAGTCTCTACAGCATCGGCGAGCATGTGCTGGCGATGCAGGGCCACCCCGAATTCAGTCGTGAATACTCCCGCGATTTAATCCGGTTGCGTGAGCAGATTCTCGGGCCGGAAAAATACGCTGAGGGACTGGCATCGCTGCAGAAGGGGCTGTCCGAGGAGCCGGTCGGCGATTGGATCATACGCTTTCTGCGAGGGCGCGAAGCCGTATAATCCTGCCTTTTTTCACCAAGAGGCAGGTTAGACGATGACGTGGCAATCCCGTTTCCAGGCACTATTGTCGAACAAGATTTTCGAGTTCTTCATTATCTCGGTCATTATGCTTTCCGCGCTGGCAGTCGGCGCGAAGACTTATGACATTTCACCGGTACTATTGCGCGCTCTGACGATTGCAGATATCGGCATTACCATCATCTTCATCATCGAGATTGGGATCCGCTTTGCGGCAACGCCTCGCAAAAGTGATTTCTTTAAAAACGGGTGGAATATCTTTGATACGCTGATCGTCACCGTCAGCCTGATCCCCATCGACAATACGGATATGGCTCTGGTGGCGAGGTTGATCCGCGTGTTCCGGGTGCTGCGAATGATCAGCATCATTCCCGAACTGCGTCTGTTGATGAACTCGCTGCTAACCGCACTGCCGCGCCTGGGCTATGTCATGGCCATGCTGTTTATTATTTTCTACATTTATGGCGCTATCGGCAGTCTCTTCTTCGAGCACGTCAATCCGGTGCTGTGGGGTGATATCAGTGTTGCCATGCTAACACTGTTCCGGGTCATGACGTTTGAGGACTGGACAGACGTCATGTACGAAACCATGGCAGTCTATCCCTATTCCTGGGCGTACTATCTTTCTTTTATCTTCCTGACAGCTTTTGCTTTCCTCAACATGGTGATTGGTATTGTCGTGAATGTGCTGGAAGAAGAGCACCAGAAAGAAAAGGATGCGAATCCGGAGCTGGTTCATCTGGAGGATGTTTACAACGAAGTGCGGGCACTCCGGAAACTGGTTGAAAGTCAGGCCGGCGCCGGGCGTTAATTCAGGGTGTCAGGGCCAGAGCCACGCTGCGCCCCTGACGCCGGATGAATCACCATATTTCGCAGGCATGATGCGGGTTGCGACATGATCGGAGAATACATGTGGGGCCAGCAGTTTGGGGACACGCTCGTACAGCAGATCGATATTTGAAAGCCCACCGCCGAAAACGATAATGTCCGGGTCGATGACGTTGATGACCACAGCCAGTGCTGCTGCCAGCTGCTGACAATACTGCTCAATCACGTCCGTGGCCGCCGCTTCGCCACGCGCAAGAAGTTCGGCAATGGCGCGTGCCGGGATCAGTTCACCTGTCGCTGCCTGGTAGCTTATCGACAGACCGGGTCCTGAGAGCCAGGTTTCAATGCAATTGCTGCGGCCACAGTAACAATCCCTGCTGCCGGATACAGGTGCCGGTAATGGGTTGTGACCCCATTCACCAGTGATGCCGTTGATACCGCCAAGCAGTTCGCCATTGACGCAGATGCCGCCGCCTACACCGGTGCCGAGAATGACACCGAACACAGTGTGCGTTGCCTGTCCGGCACCATCTGCGGCCTCGGACAAGGTAAAGCAATCGGCATCATTAGCGATTCTGACTTCCCGCTGCAGCAGTTCAGTCAGGTCTTCGAGCAGGGGGCGGCCATTCAGGCAGGTGCTGTTGGCATTCCGTATGAGCCCTGAGGCGTGTGATCGAGAGCCGGGTGTGCCGATGCCGACGGGCACGGCTGGGTCCGGTGCGAGCTGATCAACGAGGTTAGCGACTTGCTGGAGCGTTGCGCCATAGTCACCACTGGGTGTTGGCAGGCGTTCCCTCTGCAGGATGTCACCTGAGCTTGAAAGACGGATGCCCTCCATCTTGGTGCCACCCAGGTCAATGCCAATTCGATAGGTCAGTTTGGTCAATGTCAGTGCCGATGATTTATCTGCACATTCTATAGCCCGATGCGTTCCCCTGTCCCCAGGGTCTGATGCCCCGGCTTAGTCCGCTCTCAGCTTCCCTTCAGCTTTTTGGGTCGAAGTAGTCTTCGTCGCTCACTGGGGTCTCATCAAGGATGAAAAAGGCGAGGCCATAGGCCAGCAGGACGGAGGGCGGGTGAATCAAGAGTCCGATGACAGCCGCCACCCGTATCCAGAATCGAGGTAAATCCAGGTAGTTCGCCACGCCGGCACAGACGCCTCCGAGCTTCTTGTGCCGGGTGTCGAGATAGATTTCCCGGTCTTCAGCAAATACATCTTTCATGGGGGCTCTCCTGCAAGTACGATTTTTGTGGTCATTACCGGTACCTGAACAGCACGCGCTGGCTGGACTTCTCATCAGCAAGACTGAAAGCGGCAACAATTTCCGTCGGCGGCAGGCCGGCAGCAGTGACGCCGGGTCTAAGTGCCTCTGCGATGATGCCAATAGAGATAACAAAAGCAGTGACCAGGCCGGCCGTCATCCAGTTGGAAGCAGGCGCAAACGCTTTCAATGCATCATTCACTTTTCTCTTCTCCAGTTTCGCGAGAGTGACGGGTTGATTCCGGTGAGCATCGTCCCTCTGGACGGTGCTGCCAAAAAAGATAATTCACAATTCGTGCCAGCTTTAGAGGTTGCGCTAAGCCCATGATTTCAAAGTTAAATACAGCCTGCTCTATGAGACGCAGGTAAACCAGAAAAGGTTTGAGCGGCGGTTTTGGCGAACAGATAGTCAATTTGGCCAACACCAGCGCGTTGCCCGGCGTGGCAGGTGTATACTGCGGATAATCCAGATTCAAGGTAGAAGGTAGTCCTATGAATGGTGCCCAAAGCATGTTGCAGACCCTGGTCAATAATGGGGTTGAAGTTTGCTTTACCAACCCGGGAACTTCCGAGATGCATATGGTAGCGGCGATTGGTGAAACGGGTGCAATGCGCTCTGTGCTTGGCCTGTTCGAGGGCGTGTGCACAGGTGCGGCTGATGGCTACGCCCGTATGGCTGGCAAGCCGGCCTGCACCCTGTTGCATCTCGGGCCTGGTCTCTCGAATGGTTCTGCTAATTTACACAACGCGCTGAAGGCCAACATGCCGGTGATCAATCTCATCGGAGATCACGCGACTTACCACAAGAAATATGATGCACCCCTCAATTCGGATGTTGAGGGCCTGTCGCACCCGATATCGCACTGGGTCAAGACGGTACCCTCTGCTGAAGAATTACCCGCAGCAGCAGCGGCAGCGGTGGTGGCTGCCAACGTGCAACCGGGCCAGATTGCGACATTGATTATTCCCGGTGACTGCGCCTGGGATGAATCCGTTGCGCCTGCCGCTGCGCAGCCACTGCCCGAAGTGCCGCTGGTGGCAGACAGTGTGGTCGAAGCCATTGCTGAAAAACTGCAGAACGGCAGGAAAACCATGCTGTTGCTCTCGAATATGGCGCTGACAGAGCGTTGCCTTGAACTGGTTGATCAGATTGCACAGAAAACTCACAGCCGGGCTTTCTGCGATACGTTTACGACACGACTGCCGCGGGGTGAAGGCCGCTGTCAGATTGAACGGCTGGGTTATTTCGCTGAACAGGCAACTGTGCAATTGGCGGAAGCTGAGCAGTTGATCGTCGTCGGTACCAAAGCGCCGGTCGGCTTCTTTGCATACCCGGGTAAAGTCAGCGAATTCAAACCCGAGGGCTGCGAGGTGTTCTGCCTGGCGGAGGTTCAGGAAAATGCCGAGGATGCACTGGCGCGGCTTGTTACAGCGCTGGATGCTGGCGCCATCGAACCGCGCCGAACCAGGCTGAAGAAACCAGGCCTTGCCACCGGCACGATCAGCCCGGAATCAACGGCCAGAGCCATTGCGGAATACCTGCCTACCGATGCAATCGTCGTTGACGAGGGCGCAACGGCTGGCTTCATGATGTACCCACTGACGGAGCAGGCTGAGCCCCATGACTGGCTCTCGCTGACGGGTGGTTCCATTGGCTATGGACTGCCTGCCGCGGTTGGCGCTGCGATTGCCTGCCCGGACCGCAAGGTGGTTTGCCTTGAGGGCGATGGTGCCGCCATGTACACGATCCAGGCACTCTGGACCATGGCGCGGGAGGAGCTGGACGTCTGTGTCATGATCATGGCAAACCGCAAGTATCAGATTCTGCAGGTCGAACTGGCACGGGTCGGCGCTCAATCCATGAATAAAAAGACGCTGGATATGCTGAACCTGACCTCACCGGATCTCGACTTCGTCGCCATGGCCACAGGCATGGGTGTCAGGGCAACCCGGGCGTCCACGGCAGAGGAATTCAATCACCAGTTTGCAGCCGCCATGGCGCAGAAGGGGCCTTGCCTGATTGAAGCCGTCCTCGATGTTGATGTCAGTGGCCTGGGTTAGGCGGGCAGGGCATGAGCAGGACTGCGGCGATCTCGGATAAGGCAATCACCCAGGAAGTGGGTGGTGAAACCGTTATTCTCGACCTCGGCAGCGAGCAGTATTTCTCGCTGGATCAGGTGGGGACGCAAGTCTGGCAACTCCTGAAGTCAGGCTTGTCGGAAGCAGAGGTGGTTGAGACGCTGCTCGCTGAATATGAGGTCGATGTTGCCACCCTCAGCCGGGATGTGAGCCAGTTGATGGCCTCACTGGCTGACGCGGGATTGATCTCCCTGGTGGAGTCCAGTGGCTGACTTGAAAAAATTGTTTGGCCTCAGCCCGACCGAAAGTGTGGTCCTGCTGAGTGCGTTGTTGTTGCTGCCTGTGGTCGGCCTGCTGCTCAAACAGCGGGGTTTTAGCCGCACAGAAAAGCTTTTCGCCAGACTGCGCCGCAGCGAGAGGTCACCATCGGCCTCGCTTGAGGGCGTTCAGACGATTGCCCGGATGGTGAGTATTGCGGCTGTGCGGGGGCCCTACAGGGCGCAATGCCTGGTCCAGGCGATTACGCTTTGGTGGATTCTTGGGTTGATGGGCATTGTCAGCACTGTACGACTTGGCCTTTACAAGAATGGTGAGAGTGTCGAAGCCCACGCCTGGGTGCTCTATGACAATGTCACGGTGATCGGTGAAACCGCGGAGTTGGATAATTACACGCCATTGCTCGACGTCAACATGGAGCGTGGGGTCTCGTGAGCTATACAGAGCCGGTCGGACATAAGTCGATGTTGCGGGATGAAGTGCGCAACCGATGCTACCGCGCGGCCCTGTCTCGTCTGCTCACACCTGATTCCGTCGTATTGGATCTCGGTGCTGGTACGGGCATCCTTGGACTGATGGCGGCATCGCTTGGCGCAGCAAGGGTCTACCAGGTAGAACCGGCAACGCCGCTGGAAGTCTCGATGGAGCTCGCCGAGGCTAACGGCCTGGGTGACAAGATTGTGCCACTGGCGGGTCGTATTGAGGAGGTTGAGCTGCCGGAACAGGTTGATGTCATCCTTTCGGTGTTTACCGGCAATTTCCTGCTCGATGAAGATTTACTGCCGTCACTTTTCTACGCCCGGGATCGATACCTGAAACCTGGCGGGGTCCTGCTGCCCGAGAGGGCAAGAATGTGGTGTGCACCGGTGGCCATGCCCGGCTTCTATGCTGACATGATTGACTGCTGGCTCGATGACCAGTTTGGTTTGAGTCACGCTGAGCTCAGGAAATACGCGGTAAATACTGTCTACCATCAGCACTTTGATCTTCATCCTCATGAACTGCTGGCCGCGCCGGCGATGCTGCAGAACATCGACTTCAATCTTGCCGATGAAGCCTCATGCCGGGCTTCGCTGCAGTTCCGGATAGACGAAAGTGCCGGGATACACGGATTTCTCGGCTGGTTTGATATGCAGTTGGATAAGAACTGGCTGGGCACAGGACCTTCCGACGAACCGACACATTGGTCACAGGTATTCCTGCCCGTTGATCCGGTACTCAGGCTTGAAGCGGGTGCGCTGCTTGCGCTTGAAATCGACCGGCCGGAATTTGGTGAGTGGAGCTGGCGCTGGCAGCATGGTGATCAGTCGGCTCAGCACTCGGTTTTCCTGTCTCGGCCGTTCACACCGGCCGCCCTGGGAAGGCGTGCTGAGGGCCACCAGCCGCAGTTGAGCGGACAGGGCGAGATGGCGAAATGGGTATTGCGCCACATGGACGGCAGCCGCACGGTAGCTGACCTGGCCGCGGGCCTGGTGAGGGATCTGGGTCATCCCAACCCGCGGCAGGCGGAAACCTTTGTCCGTCACCTAATTGATGGATTCGGTGAGTGAACGAGCGGGTCCCGGCGGACAGCGATCGGGTCCTTGCGGACATCGTGCTGGGTCGGCGTGAATTGACTGAGGCGCTTTATCCCCTGTGTGAGGCAGAAGGCCTTGTCGCCATCGCGCCGGTCATCGCTGAAGCCGTGCAGATGCGTCATCAGGCGGACTTGCATGAAGCAGTGGCGGCAGAGATGACGCGCTGCCGGCATGATGCTGCAGTGCTGGCGGCATTAGCTGAGGCGGGTATAGCAACCCTGGTCTTTAAAGGGGGCGCACTCGCGCATACGCACTACGAGAGTAGCTGGCATCGGACTCGCTCAGATATCGATATCCTGGTCAGGGAAGCTGACACGGAAGCTGCCATCGAACGGCTGGCTCAACTGGGTTACAGCGCAGGGGATTCAATTCCTGGTCGGGTTTCCATCGCAGAGCTGGCCTTCTACAAGACCCTGGAATTTGGCGTGTTGCATGCCGTTGATCTGCATTGGCGGTTCAACAGCAGCTGGCACCTGGCGCGGCTCGTCGCTTTCGATGACCTCTGGCCGACGCGGCAGCCGATACCCGGTGTCGGTGGTTTTTGTCCGGCACCGGCCTGGAGCCTGATCATCGCAGCGCTGCACCGCATCGCCCACGAGCATTACGCGGCTTATGAGATCGATGGTCAGTCTAAGGTTGAAGGCGATCTGACGCTCTGGGCCTATGACGCCAGCCTGATTGCCGGCACGATGAATACCGAGGACTGGCAATGGCTCCAGACCCTCTGTATCGAACGCGATTTGGCAGAGCCCGTCATCGCGCTGATCAATCGCGCTAGCGAACTGTTTGAGGTCGATGTGCCGGACGATGTCCTGGCGTCACTGCAAGCCGCGCGGCGGCGAAGCGGGGTCTCTTCGACACAGGGTTTCCTGTCGAAACTGCTCCAGAGTTTCCTGGCCGTGCCTGGAGCGCGTCTCAGGCTGACCTGGCTGCGGGAGCAGCTGTTTCCTCCTTCCATCTATATGCGAGACGTATACGGCCACGAGGGCTGGCTGTGGTCTGGATACCTCAAACGCATTGCGCGCGGCCTGCTTCGATCAGCAGGCCGCTGAGACCTGACAGTATCTTGCCGACCTCAGCCCTTGATTGTGACCGGCAGATCGGTAATACCGTGAATGAAATTTGACCGCAGGTAACTGGGTTCACCGGTGACCTCGATGCGGTCAAACCGTTGCATGATCTCCTGCCACAGAATGTTCAACTGCATTTCACCCAGGCGGTTGCCGACACAGCGGTGGATACCATAGCCGAAAGAAAGATGTTGGCGCGGGTTGGGTCGGTCGATGATGAACTCATCAGGTGTTGTGATCATGCTGGCGTCCCGGTTGCCTGAGATGTACCACATCACCACCTTGTCGCCGGGTTGTATCTGTTTGCCTCCCAGCTCCACCGGTTTGACCGCGGTCCGGCACATATGCGCAACCGGACTCTGCCAGCGGATAATTTCCGGCACCATCTTCGGAATGAGGGTCGGGTTGTCGCGTAGCTTGTCATACTCACCCGGGTTCTGGTTCAAGGCCAGCACACCGCCGGAGATCGAATTCCGCGTGGTGTCATTGCCACCGACGATCAGCAGCAGCATGTTGCCGAGGAATTCGTTGGGTGGCATGTTGCGGGTGGACTCACCGTGCACCAGCGTAGAGATCAGGTCATCGCCTTGAACGCGGTCAGCCTGACGGTCTTTCCAGACGGCATCAAAATACTCGAAGCATTTCCAGAGTTCATGGAAGCCCTGCTCAGGCGTCTCAAAGTAGTCCGGGTCACCGAGTCGCTCCACTGTGTCTGACCAGTGAATCAGTTTATGGCGGTCCTCCTGAGGTACGCCAAAGATTGTCGCTAGCATTTGACCGGTGAGTTCCACCGAAACGGATCGGACCCAGTTGAACTCTTCATTTCGAGGCAGGTTGTCAAGAATCTCCCCGGCACGCTCGCGGATCAGCCCGGACAGTTCCTGCAATCGCTTTGGTGTGAACGAAGGGGAGACCACGGCTCGCTGTTCATCGTGCTTTGGCGGATCCTGCATGATGAACATTGGCAGGTGAAACATGCTCTGCTCATCAGGATTCTCCACGGGCCTGCCGCCCATGCGGATACCTCCGTTGTTGATATCTGATGAGAACTCGTCGTGATGCGTATCAACGTACATGATGTCGCGGTACTTGGTAACCGACCAGAACGGACCAGCCATCGAGTCCGGTGTGTAGTGCACGGGGTCTTCCTGGCGCAGGCGCTCGAAGTAGGCCCAGAACTTGTCATGTTCAAACAGCGACGGGTGTGACGGGTCCAGAGTTTCAAGGTCGAGAGACCAGGGGTCGATATTGACGTCGATGGCCCACTTGTCCCTTGCCTCGCGGTTCGAAAGCCGCTCGTTTTCATTGTTACCGGTGTTGCTGGATTCGCTCATGGTGTCTCGGGTCACTGCATGTTGTTTATTGAAGAGTGGCATCATAGATCAACAAATATCCGGAGAAAAAGTGCCTGCCGCGCCACTATTTGACTGGTTCCGGTCATCAGGGTAGCGTCAGTGCCTGAGATATTTTGCAGAGAATGAAGACGTGAACTTCGACTTTTCAGACGACGAAAAGATGGTGCAGGAGCAGGTCCACCGCTTCCTGTCAGATAAGAGCGGGCTCTCGGTGCATCGCTCGATCCTTGAGGGTGAGGACAGCTATGCCAGGGGAGTCTGGCAGGGGCTCGCTGACATGGGCGTGCAGGGGACCGCAATTCCCGCCAGCTATGGCGGCGTCGAGGCCGGTTATCTGACACTTTGCCTGGCTGCGCAGGAACTTGGTGCTCATTTGGCGGCGGTGCCGTTTTCCTCTTCAATCTACCTGGCTGCCGAGGCGATCTCGCGGTTTGGTACTGAAGAGCAGAAAGAGACCTGGCTGCCCCGGCTCGCCAGCGGTGAGGTGATCGGCACCCTCGCTGTCAGTGAAACGGTCGAAGAACTGCGAGAAGACAACGTTAACACGGTATACGATGCCGGCAGTCTCTCTGGCCGGAAACTCATCGTCCCCCATGGTGCTGTCGCTGATATTGCCGTCGTGTTGGCGCGGCAGGGTCAGCACCTGGTCCTCGCTCTGGTTGAGCTGGACGGCGTGGCGCGTCAATTCGTCGACGCCGTGGATCCGACCATGGCCTCTGCCACCCTGGTGTTTGATAACAGCAGTGCAGCGCTGCTGGAGGCCGCTGATGGCTGGCAGGCGTTGCAGGATATCTATTATCGCGCTGCCGTCCTCTATGCTTTCGAGCAGATTGGCGGGGCAGGGAAAGCTCTCGATATGGCCGTGGCCTATGCTAAAGAACGATTCGCCTTCGGACGTCCAATTGGTTCCTTCCAGGCCTTGAAACATATGATGGCCGACATGTACGTGGCGCTGAAGCTGGCGGAGTCAAACTGCTACTACGCGGCCTGGGCGCTTGAGAACAACTCCGATGACCTGGCACTGGCGGCAGCCACAGCGCGAGTCTCGGCAACCCAGGCATTCCAGCTTTGCTCGCGCGACAATATCCAGGTTCATGGCGGCATGGGATTCACCTGGGAGTTCGACTGCCACCTGTACTATCGTCGTGCCAACTACCTGACGCTGGTGCTGGGTGGTCTCAGCGTCTGGGAAGACAAGTTGATTGCTGCCCTGCCGGCAGCAGCCTGAGGAGTAATGTGATGGATTTCAGTGACACAAAAGAAGAAGCCGCGTTTCGTGCAGAAGCGAGAGAATGGATAGCCGCCAATGCACCCACGTACTTGTTTGAAACACTATCCACAAGCGGGTTTGGCTCTACCCGTACGGGCGAATACGACCCTCTGACCGAAGCCAAAAAATGGCAGAAGAAAAAGGCCGATGCGGGCTGGGCCTGCATTCAGTGGCCGAAAGAGTATGGTGGTCGTGCCGCAACGCCGATTCAGAGTGTGATCTGGAACCAGGAAGAGGGCGTTTATAGTCGCCTCAGCGGCACTTTCATTATTGGCCAGGGTATGTGTGCACCGACGATGATGGCCTATGCCTCTGAAGAACATAAACAGGAATATGTGCCGAAAATTGCCAGTGGTGAGGAGATCTGGTGCCAGCTGTTTTCTGAACCTCATGGTGGCTCTGATCTCGCGGGTCTGCGCACCCGGGCAGAGAAAGACGGTGATGACTGGGTCATCAACGGTCAGAAGATCTGGACGTCAGGTGCCCAGCACAGTGATTACGGCATTCTGATCACCCGGACGGACCCGGAGGTACCCAAGCACAAGGGGCTGACCATGTTCTTCCTGGACATGCGTTCCGAAGGGGTTGATATCCGGCCGATCAAGCAGGCTAACGGTGACAGCGGCTTTAATGAGGTCTACTTTGACAACGTCAGGATTCCGGACAGCCAGCGCCTTGGCGGTGTCGGAGAAGGCTGGAAGGTGTCGCTGACAACATTGATGAACGAGCGCCTCGCCATCGGGGGAGGTATCGCGACTGGCTTCCCGGAGATCAAGGAACTCGTTGATGAGCTCCGCCTGGCGAGCGGTAGCGCGATTGCAGATGCGGCAGTACGCTCTAAGCTGGCCGACTGGTATGCCAAGAGTGCCGGGCTGAAGAATACGGCCTCCCGGGCAATATCTGCGCTGTCCCGAGGTGAAGTGCCGGGGCCTGAGAACAGTATTGGCAAGCTGGTCGCAGGCGGCATGATGCAGGACATCGCAAAGTTTGCCATCGACCTGCAAGGGCTGCCCGGTGCCATCATGGACCCGGAAATAGCCGCCGGTTCAGCCCGGCTGCAGGCCATGCTGATGCGCTCGCCGGCAGTGCGCATCGAAGGCGGCACCGACCAGATCCTGAGAAACATTATCTCAGAGAGAGTCCTCGGTCTGCCTGAGGATATGCGCGCAGACAAGGGTGTGCCGTTTAACAAGATTCCGACGGGCAGCTGAACTCTTCTGTGCGGATCGCGATTTTCTCCAGTGGAATTTCCGCGCCGAGGGCCTGATTGCGTTGTTTATCTTGTATAATCGCGCACCGTTGATCTGCTGTTGAGCGTTGGGATGGCAAAAACCCTCCACATTGTTTTAGGGATGCACAGAAGTGGCACAAGCGTCATTACCCGTATGCTGCAGGTGTATGGTGTATCGTTGCCTGGCGAATTGGTGGGTCCGGCCTCTGACAACGAGAAAGGTTTTTTTGAAGACAAGTTCGTTGTCAGTCTTAACACTCAGG
>JAYQAI010000081.1:13566-14145 GCA_038136715.1 Gammaproteobacteria bacterium
TTTAACAAGATTCCGACGGGCGGATGATGAGCCCCGCGGCTGGCGTCTGAGTTCATGCCGACAGGTCTGACGCCCCTGGTCCGGACGGATGACCGGGCAAGCTTCGCGGCGGTCGCTGCTGAGGCCGCCGCTGCCAGCGGACGCGAGGACGGAGTGTCTGCCGAGTCGCCGCCTGTTCACTTGCGAGGTTTCTGTCTCGTCTGCAACGCGCTGTCGACTTTTGTCCTCGATTATCGCGCCGGGGGCGCGCCGGATACCGGGCCAAACTGGCGCGAGGATCTGATCTGCCGGCGCTGTCACATGTCAAACCGGCAGCGTCTGCTGGCTCACCTGGCTGCGGTGGAAGCTGCGGGTCGGAGACAGCCGGCGCTTTACCTGATGGAGGAAACAACGCCGCTGTATCGATGGTTCCGGCGCCACTTCGGGCAGGTCAGCGGCAGTGAATACATTCACGCGGCGTGTGAACCGGGTCAGCGCTTACTGCCGTGGCAGCTGAATCCGGGTATCAACCGCGCCCAGCCGCTGCGGAGTCTCTATCACTTTGCAAAACTCACCCTTCGAGCGCTGCTGCTGGGCGGT
>JAYQAI010000081.1:14155-14729 GCA_038136715.1 Gammaproteobacteria bacterium
CGCCATTGTCAGTGGCGATGTCTTCGAGCATGTGCCTGAACCAGCGAAGGCTTTTGAGGAGTGCGCTCGCGTTCTGAAACCCGACGGGGTCCTGCTGGCAACGTTGCCGGTTAACTGGTTGAGGGATGATTCCGTAACCCGCGCTCGTTTAGGTATAGACGGGGCTCTGTCGCTTGCGACAACGCCGGTCTATCACGGCAACCCGCTGTCGGACGAGGGATCCCTCGTGTTTACCGATTTCGGCTGGGATGTTCTCAGCAGTATGGCGGGAGCAGGGTTGCGAAACGTTTCAATGGCACTTTATCGCGCGCCTGAGTGTGGTCACCCTGGGCCAGGCATTGCCGTTATGCGGGCCGAGGGTTAGAAGCCTTACGACGTTAGGCCATGATAGAATGACACTTTCTCCGAAAACCCCATTCCAATGCCTAAACAGTTAGCAGTTATTTTAGGTATGCACCGTTCCGGTACCAGCCTGATCACTAAGAGCATGGAACTCGTTGGCTATGAACTGGGTGACAACCTTATGCCTGAACGCGGAGACAATCCGAAGGGGTTCTTCGAAGACGTCGACTTT
>JAYQAI010000082.1:0-1619 GCA_038136715.1 Gammaproteobacteria bacterium
AATCCCTCGAGGTGATCGAGAGGCCTCTGCATCTGGCCCAGCAGCTGGTCCGCTTTTTCCAGATCCTGCGGATAACCCAGGGGTGAGTTCACCGCGTGACCGTAGCCGCCCATGGGGCCGGCAACGCGAATATCAATGATGCGTTCCACATCTCGCGCCTGGGCCTTTTCTTCCGGCGTCCCTGCGATGAGGGCGCCCGCCGGAAACTTGTCCTCGAGGTAGGCGATGATGGCGAGGGACTCGACGAGGTGGCTGCCGTCGTCCAGGGTCAACGCCGGCACCGTGCCGAACGGGTTGCGGGCCAGGTGGTCGGGCTGGCGTTGTTCCCCCTTGACCGTATTCACGGTGATCTGCTCAATGTCCATCTCGGTGCCCAGCTCGGCCCGCTCGGCGATGTACAGCATGACTTTGGTGGGGTTGGGTGCGAGTGCGACCTTGTAGAGTTTCATGATGGCTACCTTTGATGAAATATCTGTTTTCGCGTGTATCTGGTTTAAATGTCTTTCGTGATGTCGACGATTTCTTCGAGCAGTTCGAAGCGGGCGGGGCCCAGCGGGCCGGCGCCGTCGAGACCAAGTTTCAGTGTGGTGATGCCGGCATTGCGGTATTTCGTCAGGCGTTGCTTGATAAGTTCTCGCGGCCCCAGTACCTGGAATTCCGTCACCATGGCATCCGGTACGCGCTGCGCCGCTTCCTCCCGTTTGCCGTCGAGCCACAGCTGCTGGATGGCGCGGGCATCGTCTTCATAACCGGCCCGTTTAAAGGCATCGTTGTAAAAGTTGGTTTCAGCCGAACCCATGCCGCCCATATTGAAGGCGACGGCGGGCCTCCGCTTGTCGATCATCGTCTCCAGGTCATCTCCGATCTCGATGCGCGTCGAGACACAGAGATCAATGTCGTCGAGACTACGGCCGGCTTTTTCGGCACCTTCGCGAAGATAGTCGAGATGGGCTTCCGGGTGATCCGGTGAGAATGAGGTGCCGAGCCAGCCGTTCGCCACCTCGCCCGTGTAGCGCAGGGAATTAGGGCCGAGCGTCGCCAGGTAAATGGGGATGTCCGTGGGTTCGTGTGCGATTTTGATGGCCTTGCCCTCACTGTCAGGCAGCGGCAGCTGAATGCTTTTACCGGTGTAGGTGACTTTCTCGCCGCGGAAGATCATGCGACAGATATTCACGGTATCACGGAGACGTGACAGCGCCGGGTTGTATTTCACGCCATGCAGGCCTTCAACCACCTGCGGTCCGCTGGCACCCAGGCCGAGCACGAAGCGCCCGCCGCTCAGGTCATGCAGCGTCAGGGCAGTCATGGCAGTCATCGCCGGGGTTCGTGCTGTCGTCTGCATGATGCCTGTCGCCAGTTTGATGGTGCTGGTTTTATCCGCGAGAAAGGCGAGCGGGGTTGCCGCATCACTCCACCAGGCCTCAGCCGAAAACGCCATGCTGCAGCCCAGTTTTTCGGCGTGGCGCAGCCAGTCCACGGTTAACTGGAGATTACCCGGGTGGATCCCGCTCATCTCTATCGCAAGTTTCATCAAAGGACTCCTAAACTGGGCCCATTAAATACAACTCGGTGAGGATGCGCCAGTGGCTGGCGAGTTCCCTGCAATTTCGGCAACATCC
>JAYQAI010000082.1:1719-14508 GCA_038136715.1 Gammaproteobacteria bacterium
ATCCGCAGGATTTGAGGAAGAGTCGATGAGTGAGTTACAGGATTTCAGGCAGGATGTACGCGGCTGGCTCGCTGAGCACTGTCCGGCAGGCGCGCGGGGTGAGGGCGAGATTCATCTCGGCACGACGAAAAAGACCTACGATCGCGATACCCAGGCCTGGCTCGAGATCATGGCGGAGCGTGGCTGGACGGTGCCCATGTGGCCGACCGAATACGGCGGCGGTGGTTTGTCTGTTGACGCGACCAAGGTCCTGTACGAAGAAATGGCTGCCATAGATGCAAGACCGCCTCTTCGCAACATGGGCACCCGTATGCTCGGCCCGACGCTGCTGGAATACGGCACGGAAGACCAGAAGCAGCGTCATCTGAAAACGATTGCGCAGGGGGGCGCAAACTGGTGCCAGGGTTACAGTGAGCCGGGTGCCGGTTCCGACCTCGCCAGCTTGCGTACCCAGGCGGAAGACAAGGGTGATTACTTCCTTATCAATGGCCAGAAAGTCTGGACGTCCGGTGCCCAGTTTGCGGACTGGATGTTCTGCCTGGTGCGCACAGATAACGACGTGCCGAAACACCAGGGCATCAGTTTCGTGCTGCTGCCGATGGACCAGGACGGCGTCACGGTCAAACCGATTCAGCTCATCTCGGGCGGTTCGCACTTCTGCGAGACCTTCCTTGATAACGCGATCGCAGAAAAGCGGGATCTGATTGGCACGCTTAACGATGGCTGGTCAGTGGGCAAGCGCCTGCTGCAGCATGAACGTTCCGGCCAGGGTGGCCTTGGCCCCAGTATTGGTCGGTCCGGACCGGTGGGCGTGACGATTGACCTCGATGTCGCGGATGTTGGCCGCGACTACCTGGGTTTGCAGGATGGCAGGATCGCCGATGTGCAGATGCGCGATGCGGTGATTCGCTGGAAGATGCGCAGTGCAGCTTTCCAGTCCACCCAGCGGCGGGCGGGTGAAGAGGCGAAAAGCGGCCAGACCCCGGGTGCCGCCACGTCGATATTCAAACTCTACGGTTCCTCCCTGTCCCAGGATCGCCAGGACCTGATTGCCCGCCTCATGGGCAGCCAGGGGGTAGGCTGGGAGGGTGACGCCTTCGCCCCTGACGAAATTGGTGCGACCCGGTCATGGCTCGCCAGTCGGGCTGTGACCATTTACGGCGGTACCAACGAAGTGCAGGCGAACATCATTGCCAAGCGTGTGCTGGGGCTGCCGGACTGATGAATCCACTGGCGACGGGCCCGTTAAAAGACGTAACGATCATTGACTGTACCATGGCCCTGGCCGGGCCGTTTGGTACAGGTATGCTCGCTGATCTCGGTGCCAATGTGATCAAGGTTGAACCCCCTGCAGGCGACATGGCGCGGAGCGGTGCGCCGCTGCCACCGGACTATGCCAACCCCGACGCAGCCGAAACAGCCAGTGTGAACTATGGCGGTTACTTCGCCTCTACCAATCGCAATAAGCGCAGCATCGTGCTTGACCTCAAGCAGGCGGATGATCGCGAAATCCTGCTGCAGCTGTGCGAACAGGCCGATGCCATCGTCGAAAACATGCGGGCCGGTGTCATGGACAAACTCGGTGTTGGTTACGACGTCATTGCAGCGCGGAATCCACAGATCGTCTACGGCTGTATCCGGGGCTTTGGTGACCCACGAACCTTAGAGAGCCCCTATGCGGACTGGCCCGCCTACGACATTGTCGCCCAGGCGATGAGTGGCCATGCCCACATTACCGGACCGGACGATGGCGCTGGCGGCTACCCCAGTGGCGTCAGCGTCGGCGATATCTTTCCCGGTACGCTGCTGGCGCTCGGTGTGGTTTCAGCTGTGCACCATGCCCGCCAGAGCGGCCAGGGCCAGTTTTTTGATATCGCCATGTATGATGCCATGCTCGCCTTCTGCGAAACCGTGGTGGCCAATTATGGCTACCCGGGCCAGCGTTCACTCGGGCCGCGCGGCCAGCATCACCCTAACCTGATGCCCTTTGGTCTTTACCCGACCAGTGACGGCGCTGTTGCCATTGCCGCACCGGGGCCTAATCACTGGGAAACGCTGTGTCGTGAAATGGGCCGGGAAGACCTCATCGCCGATGAGCGCTGTAAGAACACCTACATTCGACGGGCGAACCAGGTTTTCGTCGAAGCCCAGATTTCGGCCTGGACCGCCTCGATGACCAAGCATGAGGTGGTGGCGAGGCTTGGCGGCAAGGTGCCCTGTGGGCCCGTGAATACGGCGGAGGATATCTACAACGATCCGCATGTGGCGGCTCGCAACATGATTACGCGGTTCCAGCTGCCGGGTGATAATCCGGAAGTGGCGATTGTGAATACCCCTTTCAAGTTCACCGGCACGGAAGCCGGTTTCTATCGGCGGCCGCCAAACCTGGGAGAGCACACCGAAGAAATTCTGGCAGAGTTCAACATTAAAGCGATGCAACAGGACACAGACAGTGAGTGATCAATCTGAATTTGAGGCGGTGCTGGCATCTGCCGTACTGCGCAAACGCGGCCAGGGTTTTCATGACTTCGAGGTCGGCGAGGTCATTCACCACCACTGGGGGCGCACGATTACAGAAGCCGATGCGATCCAGTTTGCGTACCTGACGCTGGCCTACAATCCGCTCTATTTCAATCGCGAGTATGCGAAAGAGCTGGGTCATCCGGATCTGGTGGTCTGCCCGCAACTGGTGTTCAACGTCATTCTGGGATTGACGGTCGAAATCTGCTCGGAAGGCCTCGGCGGACCTTTCCTGGGTGTGTATGACCTGAAGTATCTCGAGCCTGTTTATCCCGGTGACACGCTGACAGCCGTGTCGAAAACCGAGGCGATGCGCGAATCAGAATCCAGCGAAGGCCGGGGTATCATTACGTGGTTCAACGAGGGTTTTAACCAGCATGGTCGCAAAGTCATCGAATACCGGCGCTCTAACCTCGCCATCTGGAAGGGCCAGATCGGCGGGGCAAAAGTGAAGAAAGCGGGGCAAGGGGAGAAGGCTGATGGGTAAGCTCGCCAGTCTCACCAGCGCCGACAACTACTTTGAAGACTTCGAGGTCGGTCAGGTCATCCGCCATGCGCGTGGTAAGACCATGACCCAGCTTGAGAACGTCAATATTACCAATATGGTCATGAACACGGCCCAGGGCCACTTTAATGAAGACCAGATGTCGAAGACGCCGCTCGGCAAGATTCTCTGTTACGGCGGGGTGAATTTTTCCCTGGTACTGGGCCTTGCCTCGCAGGACACGGTCGAAAACGCGCTGGCTGAGCTCGGTCTCGACAACATCACCCTCAAGACCATGGTCTTTCACGGCGACACCCTGTATGCCTACAGCAAGGTGCTGGAGAAGCGTGACAGTGACCAGGACGATGCGGGCATCGTGGTGTTCCGCCACTTCGGTGTTAATCAGAACAAGGAACTGGTGGCACAGGTGGACCGCACCGCACTGATCAAGAAAAAAAGCCACTGGCTGGACCGATAACAGATAAGGAGTTTGCCCGTGAGTGACGGCTACTGGACAGAAGAACGGCGCATGATGCAGCAGACAGCGCGTGAATTCACCACGAACGAAGTGCTGCCGGTGGCCAATGCACTGGACCCGGAAAAGGGACTCATCCCCCGCGAACTGATTGAGAAAATGGGCGAGATGGGTTACTTCGGCATTACGATCCCGGAACAGAAAGGTGGCCTTGGCCTGGGCGCGTTCGAGTTCTGCCTGATCGCCGAAGAACTGGCCCGGGGCTGGATGAGCGTTGCCAGCATCATTGCCCGCGGTAACGGCTTCTGGCGCTCGATCCCCGGGTTCGGGCCGGAACGGGACGAGAAGATCGCGCGCATGGCCGTCGGTGATTACCTCGGTGCGTTTGCCATGTCGGAACCCAATGCCGGCTCTGATATGGCCAGCGTTAGTTGTCGCGCGACGCGCGACGGCGATGACTGGATCATCAATGGCAACAAGTACTGGTGCACTTTTGCCGATGGTGCTGATTTCATCAGCGTCATCTGCCGCCTGGAGACCGACAGCGAATCACGCCAGGCCGGCATGAAGAGTATCGCCGTAGAGAAGCCGCGCGGCGAACTGCCGGCAGGCGTGCAGGGCAGCCCGATCCCGAAGATTGGTTACCACGGCTGGAAAACCTGGGAACTGCACTTCGATAACGTCCGCGTTCCCGCGATCGATACCGCTGACGATGAGGCCGGCGGGCCTGCGACCATGGGCGGTGGCTTTGTCGGCATCCAGCGTGGCCTCGAAGTGGCGCGGGCGCATACTGCCGCGCGCTCGATCGGCGCTGCCCAGGGTGCGCTCAATGTCGCTATCGACTACGCCAATGAACGTGAACAGTTTGGTCGACCCATCGGCAAATTCCAGGCGATTCGTTTCAAGATCGCGACGGCAGCCACCGAAATCGAAGCTGCCCGCCAGCTGATGTACCACGTCTGCAATGAAATCGATCATGGCCGCCGTGCCGATAAAGAGGCAGCTATGGTGAAGTACTTCGCGGCCGAAATGTCGGAGCGCGTCACCAGCGAGTGTCTGCAGATCATGGGCGGGGCCGGTTATACCACCCATTATCCGGTCGAACGTTACTGGCGCGACGCGCGCCTGACCAAAATTTTCGAAGGCACGTCAGAGATCATGCAGCGCATCATCTCTGACCGCCTGATGGGTAAATAAACGGGGATGAGGTGGTCCGACATTTCGGTGGTTTAACCCTTTTTCGAGGATAGTTTCGAGGATAGTTTCGGGGATGGTTTCGAGGATAGTTTCGAAGATAGTTTTGAGGGAAGTCAGAGATGAATGAATTCGAGGATAAATGCGTGATCGTCACCGGTGGTGCCGCGGGCTTTGGTGAGGCCATGTGCCGGAAGTTCAGCGCCCATGGTGCGTCGGTCGTGGTCGCTGACCTCAATCTCGAAGGGGCCCAGGCGGTCGCCAGCTCGTTGCCTGCTGCGATTGCCTTCGAAATCGACGTCTCTGATGAAGCGCAGAACCAGGCGATGGCAGAGGCCGCGGTGGATGCCTTCGGCCAGATCAATGTGGTCTGCTGCAATGCCGGTATTCCCCACCGTGGCAATTACATGGTGCGGATGGAGGTGGATGAGTTTGACCGCATGTGGGCGGTTAATGTGCGCAGCATTTTTCTCGCCGCCAAATACTGTTCGCCGCACATGCCGCCGGGCAGTTCTTTCGTGAACACGGCTTCGATCGGGGGCAAGCGGCCACGACCCGGACTCACCCCCTACAATGCCTCGAAAGCCGCAGTGAACACGCTCACCCGGGGTATGGCCGTGGAAATGGCGCCGAATATCCGGGTCAATGCGGTATGCCCGGTCTCAGCGCCGACCGGCTTCGATATGACGTCGCTTGGGGTAGAGCATTTGTCAGATGAGATGAACCAGAAAGTCATCGACGGTATTCCACTGGGGCGGCGCGCGACTCCGGAAGATGTGGCGAATTCGGTTTACTTCCTGGCCTCTGATGAGGCCGAGTTTCTGACTGGCGTCTGTCTGGATGTCGATGGCGGGCGCTCAATCCAGTGACCAACTAAACTGTTAAGGGGAGCAGCATGGATCACCTGCAGGCCTGGCAAAAATATCGAAAGCTGACTTACCGCGACCTGCCCGCAGAGGTACAGACTGTCGCCAGGCAGTGCGTGCTCGACTGGTTCGGCTGTGCGCTGGCCGGCGCGACCGAGCCGCTCGCAGGGATATTGCGTGAGCAGTTCGCGCATCGCAGCGGTCAGTGCAGTGTGATCGGATCAGACCTGATGCTGGAAGCACCGACCGCGGCGCTTTTGAACGGTGCCAGCGGGCACGCGCTGGACTATGACGACACCGGGGCGCGCACACTCTGTCATTCGACTGCACCTGTATTGCCGGCGGTGCTCGCTGTCGCTGAAGAGATTGGCGCGTCCGGCGAAGCCATGCTGACCGCGTTCGTTGTTGGGGTCGAAATCGAAGGGCGTATCGGTCATGCGATGGGCACCGATCATTACGCGCGCGGCTGGCATACGACGGCGACTTACGGAGTGTTTGGTGCGACTGCTGCGGTGGCGTACCTCTTGAACCTGGATGAACCTGCCTATGCTACGGCCATGGGGCTCGCCGCCTCGCACGCTGGCGGCGTCAAAGCCAATTTCGGCACCATGACCAAACCCTACCACCCGGGCCATGCTGCCGAATGCGGCATCAACAGTGCGCGCCTGGCGGCTGCAGGTTTTACCGCCAACCCTGATGCTGTGCTTGGCAACCAGGGGTTTGTGCGGGCGGCGTCGAATGCAGACGGCAGTGTTGAAAAACTCGCCGGGATCGCTGATGACTGGCTGATTCTCGGCACACTGTTTAAGCACCACGCGGCCTGTCACCTGACCCATGCGGCGATTGAGTCAGTCCTGCAACTGCGGGAAGAACTTGATCCCGTCGAATTGTCAGCCCTGACCATCACAGTCCACCCCGGCCTGCTCGATGTCTGTGGCATTCCCGAACCCAGGACCGGGCTCGAGGGTAAATTCAGTCTGCGTGGCACTGCGGCACTGGTGCTGGGGGGCATCGATACCGCCAATCCCAAAACCTATGTTGACGACGTGATCGGCAGTGACGCGGTGCAGGCGACCTTGCCCGCTGTCAGCGTAGAAACCGATACAGACCTGGGTCAGTTCCAGTCAAAGGTGGTATGGATCGACCGGGATCAGCAGCGTCATGAAGTATTCAATGACCTGTCGGAGCCGGTGACCGATTACGCTGCGCAGGCCGTGAAGCTCGAAGCCAAGTTCATCAGCCTCTGCCAGTTTGCGGGCATTGACCAGGAGCAACAGCGGCGCAGGGTGAACCAGATACTTGATAGCGACCGAGTGTCTCTCTCAGCTTAATCAAGCCTGCTGTTTTATCTTCTTGCCGAGAATCCGTTCCACTCGTGCATGCATCTTCGCATCAAGCGGCCAGGTAATGCAGAGATAAAAGGCAAAGACAAACACGGCCGTCGGGACGACACCATAGAGAGCACCCAGCCAGAGCAGTTCCCGCGTCGTGTTTTCGATACCAGGCGTTGTCGAATAGCCAATGACGGCCAGAATCGGCAGGGAAAGTCCGCCGAAGGAAGCTGCGCACTTGGTGACAAAACCCAGGATGGCATAGTAGCTTGCCGGTCGCGCCGAGCCCGACCGAATTGTATCCAGGTCCACGACGTCAGCCAGCATGGCCCGGGGCAGATAGGCGAAGGCGCCGAAGCAGAATCCCTTGAGGGCGAACAGGAAGTAGAACTTCATGTGTTCGCCATGTTTCACCGTCAACACGCTGATGGAAACAATCCCCACCAGCACCATGGCGGAGGCCAGCGAGATGTGTTTACCGAACCGGTTGGCGATCCAGTCCCAGATGGGGATCGCCAGTAGGCCAGCACCGAAGTAGAGGATCAGGGCGCGTCCGACGCTCTCAAGGCCGACGTAATCCTGCAGGAACAGCAGTGACAGGGTGTTGCGGAAGTTCTCGCCGCCGGCGATCAACAGCTCAATCATCAGCAGGCGAAAGAACAGTTTGTTCTTCCACATGCGGTTGACGCCATCTTTCATGGAGACAGGCGGGGCATTGTAGGCAGGTACTTCGGGTACAAGCGTGACGACCAGCAGTACGCAGATCGGTACCAGCACCAGGACGACGATCGAGAAGTTCTGCAGTACGAAACTCGCTTCGGCGCGGCCAAAGATTTCCTCCGAGAAGGCAATGATGACGGCCGAAGCCACAAGGCCTGCGAGCACGTATTTCTCTCTGACCGACTGGATCATGGTGCGCGTGTGATAGTTGCTGGAAAGCTCGAGCCCCCAGGCTGTGTAAGGCAAACCGTAGATGGTCGAAGATGCGCGCAGCATGATGTAGAAGAACGCGAGATAAGCGACAGTGATTCCCTGGTCCGGGTTCAGCAGCATCCAGACGGCTGCCAGCCACAGCGGTGCACCAAGTACGATCCAGGGCCGACGCCGGCCCCAGCGGGTCCGCCACTTGTCTGAGAAGTGCCCCATGACCGGATCGGTCACGGCATCGAAGATCGCCGCGCTCGTGATGACGAGGCCGATCATGGCAAGACTGATGCCCATTTCGCTGGCGTAGAGGCGTGGGATATAGGGTCCTAGCGGATACCCGAGCATGGCTATCGGGAAAGCCAGTGAACCGTAGATCCAGGCAGTTTTGCTGGTGATGGTGGGCAGGGTTTTCCCCGCTCCGTTATTCGTGGTGCTCAATCTTCCCTCGCAGATAAGTCACGTCGAGCAGCTGTCCATAGAATGACCTGAGCGCAGGCGAAACGCCAGTCCGCATTTGATGTTGATTACTGCCCGTGATGTTGGTCTGACGAGAATGCAGATCCTCCGCTACAATGCAGGCAACCTCAGGACGAGAAGATCACGAGATGACTGTTTTTACACCGGGAACTGACCAGGTTTTGTTTCAGCAGCAGGGCAGGGTGGCCGTGCTGACCTTGAATCGACCCGAAGCTCGCAACGCGCTTTCACCGGAACTCAGCCGGGCGCTGCGCGAGGGTATCGCCTGGGTTGCTGGTGAGCCCTCAGTTGGCGCACTGGTCATCGCCGGATCCGGGTCCGCTTTTTGTGCCGGCGGGGACGTTAAAGCGATGGGGCGGAAATCCGATGGCCCGCCGCCGTCCCACGAAGCCCAGTTTCGTGAACTGCAGATGCGCCACCACGGGCTCGGTGGTGCGCTTTACCAACTGCGCAAACCGACCCTGGCCGTTCTGCCGGGCGCAGCCGCCGGCGCGGGGCTGGCTATCGCGCTGGCCTGTGATCTGCGAATCGCTTCAGACAATACCTTCCTTACTGCGGGCTATCGTGGCGTCGGGCTTTCCGGTGATTACGGGATCGCCTGGCTGCTAACTCGGGTCGTGGGGCCGGCGCGGGCGCGTGAATACATGTTGACCGGGCGCCGCATCCAGGCTGATGAGGCGGAAAGAGTTGGCCTGTTGAACCAGGTAGTGGCAGCAGACGCATTGCAGGACGCAGCCATGGGCCTTGCAACGCAACTGGCAGAAGGCCCGCAGATCGCGCTGGCCTACATGAAAGACAATCTCGACGAGGCATTAACGATTGATCATGCCACCGCCATTGATCGCGAAGCAGATCGTCTGTTGAAGACTCGTTCTACCCATGATCATCGAGAAGCCGTTAGAGCGTTTGCGGAGAAACGCCCGCCGAATTTTACCGGCAGTTGAGATGAGACCGGACATGACAGTGATGGTGTGTTTGCGCCAAAAGGAATGACCGGCTGGTCGCGTGTGGCGTGTTGTTATAGCCGGTGAACCCCGGTCTCTATAGTGCGTCTATGGCGGCAACGGTGACCTGTCGTGCTGTCATGTTTCTGTACGAAGGTTGTGTGATGACAACTATAGCGGTGGTCGGAAAGGTACCGGAGGCCTGGATTCCGATTTGCCCGGGATTGACTGTGCCCGCGGCGTCGACGTAAGCCGGCCCTCCTTCCGGGGACAGCGCGCTATTCTGGTTGATCTCTGCGATCCATTCCGCTGATGTCTGCGGCAACGATATTTGATGTCCTGTCGCCTGGCGCATTTGTGCTTTCGCATAAGACAAGCGCACGGTATGTCGGGCTCTTTCATAATGGTCGCGCACAACACCGGTTTGGGCCATCGACACATAGCTGTTATAGGATGGGATTGCTATGCCTACCAGGGCGCCAATGATTCCCAGCGTAATCATCATGTCGATAAGGCTGAAGCCGCGGCTATTTGCACTCAACGCACTCATAAGTCACCTCTTCCCCTGAACTCGTGCTCGGATTGTTCTTATCTTTAATAATAAGCAACATTTATACCAATCGTAAATATGAATAATGCCACGGTTGTAAGCGCTATGTAATGCCTGACAGGAGGGGTACGCCGGGAAAAAGTTGCACAATGCAATGCAAAATAAGAACCCTGTTCAATTCGCCTGCTGACTGGTGTGCGCTGAGTCCGAAAACCCCCGGCGCTGAATGACGCAAGGCGAGGGTGGCTAAAGCACCTGCGCAAAATTTTCGAACGGCTCACGATCCGATACCAGCGTGTTTACCGCCTCGTTCTGATCGGGGAAGCCGATCGCCATCCCACAGAACAGCATCAAGTCGGCATCCGGTTTGACGAAGGCGTCGACGGCTTCCGATCTTGCTGCCCAGGCTTCCTGAGCACAGGTGCCCAGCCCCGCTTCCTGGGCCAGGAGCATGAAGGTCTGCAGGAACATGCCGAGGTCAGACCATTGCGGCGGCCCCATACATCGATCGACATAGCAGAAGAAGCCGGCAGGGGCGCCAAAAAACTCATAGTTCTTGGCGAGGTTGCCCAGCCTGGCCGCCTTGTCCTCACGCGGGATGCCAAGCAGGCCGTACATGTCCTCACCGACCTTGAAGCGGGAGTCTCGGTAAGGCGATTTCAGATCCGGCGGATAGATGTCGTACGCCGCCTGTTTTTGGAAAGGCGAGTTCTGAATGTGTGCCTTGAAGACCGGCATCGTTGCCGCACTGATCATGAAGACGCGCCACGGCTGCAGATTACCGCCGGAAGGCGCCCGCGCAGCCTGAGTCAGCAGTGTTTTGACCAGTTCGTCATCAACCGGTGTGGAAGAAAACCGGCGGATAGACTTTCGTGCGACTACGGCTTCAGATACATTCATTGGTCATCACCCAGAAAAACAGAGAGCAAGAGCATACCCGCATAAGGCGCTGTCTGCATGCGCATTGCCCCGATGCTTTGATCGAAGTTGTTGAATCAAACAGGTCAGTGTGTGGGCTCGCTGAAATCGGAAATGCCGTTGCGGACCTGTTGTATGCTTGCACTGAAATTACTGAATAAAGGCCAGTCGCGATGCAGATAGATTACACGGAAGACCAGGTCCAGTTTCGTGAAGTGGTTGCCCGGTTCCTGCAGGATAAGTCCCAGCCAGCGGCAGTCCGTCAGCAGATGGAAACGGCATCGGGATACGACGAGGCGGTCTGGCAGCAGCTTGCCCAGGAGATTGGGCTTGCCGGGACTCATCTGCCCGAGGCCTATGGTGGTTTCGGGTTTGGCCCGGTTGAGCTCGGTATCACCACTGAGCAAATGGGTCGTTACCTTTACTGTGGTCCTTTCTTTGCGTCGGCCGTGATGGCAGCAGGTGCAGTCTTGATTGCGGCGGACGAGGCAGAAAAACAGGCATTATTGCCGGATATTGCGGCCGGCACGAGCATTGCGACACTGGTGCTGGATAGTCTCGACGCACCGCACAAGGTCGGACAAGCCTTGTCTTTTGCTGCTGGCAGTCTCACGGGTGAAGCCGGGCTGGTTGTAGATGCCATCAACGCTGATCAGTTCGCCGTCATTGCATCGTCAGCTGATGGTCTCGGTCTCTATTGGGTTGCCGCTTCGGGCCCGGGTATCGAAACAGCGCCGGTTCAGTCACTTGATCCGACCCGCAAGCTGGCAAGCGTCAGGTTTAAAAATGCAGAAGCGAAGCAGATTGGTGCCTTGACTGAGGCGTCGCTGCAGGCAGTCTGGGACTACATCTGCATTGCGCTGGCGCATGAAATGATCGGTGGTGCCCAACACCTGCTCGATACCACTGTCGATTACACCAAACTCCGATACCAGTTCGGCCGTCCGATTGGTTCATTCCAGGGGTTGAAGCATCGACTGGCCGACCTGCTGATGGAGCTTGAGATGGCAAAGGCCGCGACTCATCATGCCGCGTTTGCGCTGGCGGCAGGCGAGGCTGACGAGACTGTGGGCAGCATGGCTAAGGCTATGGCCTCGGACGTCTACCTGAAGGCGGCGAAAGAAGCGATCCAGATGCGCGGCGGTATCGGTTTTACCTGGGAGGAAGACACACATCTCTGGTTCAAGCGGGCCAAGAGTTCTGAAGTCTTTATGGGGACGCCGACAATGCACCGAGAGCGAATGATGACCCAGCTGGAGCAAACCTCATGAACAGCATGACGCATGATGAGATCAGAACTGAACTGAATACCTGGCTTGATGAGCACTGGAATCCTGAACTGTCACTGCGTGAGTGGCGCGAGACCCTGCTGCAAGGTGGCTGGGCCTCACCGGGTTGGCCGGTCGATTATTTCGGGCGCGGCTTCGATCAGGCACAGACGGCAGTGGTCAATCGCACCTTTGCCGAGCGTGCGATTGTACCCGCCGCGCAGACCGGGCCGCGGCGTCTGGCCGCCGAAACAATCCTGGCGATGGGTAATGATCAGCAGAAGCGCCGCTATCTGGGTCCGATTCTCACCGGCGAGGAGTCCTGGTGCCAGCTGTTCAGTGAACCCGGCAGCGGCAGTGACCTGGCCGGTTTATCGACGAAGGCGGAACTGATCGACGGTAAGTGGATCATCAACGGGCAGAAAGTCTGGAATACGAGTGCGCACCATGCGGACTATGGCATCCTCGTGGCGCGCACCGACTTTGACCAGCCCAAGCACCAGGGCATCAGTTACTTCCTGATTGATATGCGCCAGCCCGGTGTCGAGGTCCGGCAGTTGAAGCAGATGAATGGTCACGCTTCTTTCAATGAGGTCTTCATGACAGATGCCGTGGTGGAACCTGGAGATCTCGTTGGCGCTGAAGGCGAGGGCTGGGCGGTGGCGAAGATGACGCTGTCGTACGAGCGTCGGCTGGGTGGCGTCAACCGCTCAAGCGGCGGTGTCAGCCGCAAAGTGAACGGGCGTTGTCACGACGAGTATGAAGAAGAACTGGCGATCGCCAATGCACCCTACACCTGGTACCCGCAGCGCCAGGGGCGAGTTGACCTGACGAT
>JAYQAI010000083.1:0-14423 GCA_038136715.1 Gammaproteobacteria bacterium
CTCAGAATGAGTTCCGAGGGCGTGCTGGGTTACCTGATGGTGTTGGATGATTATCGTCGGGCGGGTATTGCCAAAACCCTTCTGGAAATTGCCATTCAGCGTGCCCGACGCCTGAAATTACCCGCATTACGAATGGACGCGCTGGCCGATAGCGTGCCCTTTTTAGAGGCAAATGGTTTCGTCAAAGCCGGCGAAACTTATACAGCAAACGACAAAGCGTGGCAGCCCATGCAACGCGTGATTGAACCTGAAGATCACGAACTGACCCACCTCATTGCACATGGTGAATCCCTGAATGAAGAACACCCTTACCTGCTTGGTGTTACCAAGCAGTTATTGCTGCTGCGCTCGGAGTCAGACTTTCGCAACGTGATCCTCGACATGTGCAGTCAGGCACGGGCGTCAATCAGGATTTACTCGCCAGTGCTGAGTCACGACCTGTTTGATAACCCAGCACTGCAACAGGTCTGCTCAAGACTGGGACGCCGAAACAAATATACCAGGGTCGAGATCCTGGTTTTCGACCCACATCGGATCATCAAGCACGGTCACGCGCTACTCAACATCTCGCGCAAACTGCCCTCTTCAATTGGTATCAGGATTGTCGACCCGGAAATGCGCCAGTTGAATCACGAGTTCGTGCTTGCTGACAATAAGGGCTTCGTCTATCGCCAGGAGCACGACACTTATGAGGGCACAGCCAGTTACGCTGATATCTCAGAAGCCAATCGCTTGAACAGGCATTTTACCGCGAGCTGGGAATCAGGGCTGTTCGACCCGAACCTGCGTCAGCTCAGAATCTGAACAGAAAAGGCTCAGTCGCCTGGCATGATCAGGGCCTCGCTTGAGACCAAGACACCATTGTTGTCAGCATAGACATACTCTCCCGGGACAAAGGTCACGCCACCAAAAGTGACTTCGATATCGCGCAGGCCGATATCCCGCTTGACGCTCTTCAACGGTATGCTGTTGAGCGCCTGAATGCCGAGGTCCATCGTGGCAAGCTCATCAACATCGCGGACGCAACCATAGATAATCAGGCCAGACCAGCCATGGTGCGCCGCCTTCAGTGCAAGGTTGTCTCCCAGCAGTCCACAACGCATTGAGGCACCGCCATCGACCACCAGTACCCTGCCATCGCCGTTTTCCTCGACAGCTTTGGCGACGAAAGAATTATCCTCGTGACACTTAATGGTGGAGATCATGCCGCCAAAGGAGCTGCGTCCACCAAAGTTTCTGAACATGGGCTCGACAACTCTGACCAGGTCAGGATATTCATCACACAAATCGGGCAGCACGTAGTCCATCGAAACTCCTTATGTCGGGCAAAGCTTCCGGCAGCTGACCGAAAGCGGTTAGAATCGGCGCGCATCATAACAAAGCACTCGGTATGGTTCTAAACAGGGCAATTCAGGCTGAACTACCACGCCGCGCATCAAAACTGGCTGCCCTGGCGGCGGCAGGCGCACTGTTTCTGTCTGTTTCTGCCGTGGCGGAGATCTATATCTACCAGGGCCCAAACGGTGAAAGGCTCGTCAGTGACCGGCCAGTGAAGGGCTACACGCTGCTGACTCAACGTGACACCTTCAACGGCGCAGGTCATATCCTGGCGCAGCGCATGCAGCAGCGTGAAGGGCTGAAGGCCTTCAATACCCACATTCGCATCGCCAGCGACAAGTACATGGTTGATCCGGCGTTGATTGAGGCAATTATCGAGGTCGAATCCAGTTTTCGACCGGATGCCGTCTCGCGATCTGGCGCTACAGGGTTGATGCAGTTAATGCCGGCGACAGCGAGGGATCTTGCCGTGACGGACCGGTTTGACCCCCGTCAGAACATCCACGGTGGCGTGAAATACATCAGTCAGCTGCTGCAGCGCTTTGACAATGACCTGACCCTGGCTGTCGCTGCCTACAATGCGGGGCCTGTTGCGGTAGAACGCGCCAGAGGTGTCCCCGCCCGGGCCGAAACCCAGCGGTACGTGAAGAAGGTTATGAAGGCCTACGAGAACTACCGTCTGTTGCGCTACGAGTCTGCGGAGTAGCCTCCCCAGCGCGAATACCGCCCGTCGCTGATATCAAGCACCCGCCGCCTGATCAAAGAACGCCCGCAGCTCATCGTAACTTTCGGTGTGATGGTATTGCGGGAACTCATCGATCACATTCTGCGGAGATTTGAACAGGAATCCCGCGTCCGCCTCTTCCAGCATGGTGGTATCGTTGTACGAGTCACCGGCGGCAAAGACAGTGTAGTTAAGCTGTTTCAGTGCTTTGACCGACTGTCGTTTCGGATCCTTCTGCCGTAGCAGATAGTTAGTCACCCGGCCATCGTCGGCCACTTCAAGCTTGTGGCAAAACAGTGTGGGCCACGCCAGCTGGGCCATCATCGGTTCGGCAAACTCGTAATAAGTGTCCGAGAGAATGATCACCTGGTACTGCTCGCGCAAGCTGTCGAGGAACGCTTTGGCACCAGGCAGCGGTTCGAGACCGGCAATCACTGACTGGATAGCAGGCAGTTTGAGGCCATGTTCGTCGAGTATCCGCAGGCGCTGCTGCATGAGAACGTCGTAGTCAGGGATATCCCGTGTGGTTGCCTTGAGGGCATCGATGCCCGTTTCCTCGGCGAACTTGATCCAGATTTCCGGGATCAGAACCCCTTCGAGATCGAGACAAATGATCTGCATGATGATACCCGCTGTGGTGACGGCGGCATTGTTCCAGCGAAACCTGGCAGAATCAATCTTTATCGCAGGGGTAGCGTGACTTCCTTAAACAGGCGGTCTACCTCTACCTGATTTTCAGCATTGAAGGCGGCGTCAACGAGATTTTTGTCGAGGTGTGGCGCGAAGACGTGCATGAAGTCGTACATAAAGCCCCGGAGGAATGTCCCTTTGCGGCAGCCGATCATGGTCGTGCTGGGCGCAAACAGGTGACTCGCATCAAGCGCCTTGAGGTCGGAATCCTCAATCGGGTCATGAGCCATATCAGCGATGATGCCAATGCCCAGTCCAAGTCTGACATAGGTCTTGATCACGTCGGCATCGGTTGCAGTGAATACCACTCTGGGTTCAAGCCCCTGTTGTTTGAATGCATCATCCAGCTTCGAACGGCCCGTAAATCCGAAGACATAGGTGACAATCGGGTGTGCCGCAACGTCCCCCAGCGTCAGCCGGTCTATGCTGGCGAGTGGGTGATCGCGCGGAACCACGACGGACCGGTTCCAGTGGTAACAGGGCAGCATCACCAGGTCGGCAAACAGGTCAAGGCCCTCAGTTGCGATAGCAAAATCCACCTCACCGTTGGCGGCAA
This sequence comes from Gammaproteobacteria bacterium, assembly GCA_038136715.1. GTDB lineage: Bacteria > Pseudomonadota > Gammaproteobacteria > Pseudomonadales > Azotimanducaceae > UBA9659. The sequence goes on from JAYQAI010000083.1 coordinate 3,309, forward strand.
GCTCGGCAATCTGTACCGGACTGCCCTGGTGCATATGCAGCGAAACCTCGGGGTAGCGCGAAATGAAAGAGTCGATAACTGCTGGCAGTGCGTAGCGTGCCTGGGTATGCGTTGTTGCGATAGACAGGCTGCCGGATTTCTCATCACGGAATTCATGGGCTGCTTGCTTGATACTCTCGACGGTCTGGAGGATCTCCCCGGCCTTCGCAATGATGGTCTTGCCGACGGGCGTGATATGCGTCAGATGCTTACCTGAACGAGAAAAAATCTCCACACCGAGCTCATCTTCGAGCAACCTGATCTGTTTGCTGATACCGGGCTGTGAGGTGTAAAGACTCTGCGCCGTTGCCGACACGTTCAGATCGTGATGGGCGACCTCCCAGATATATCGCAGTTGTTGGAGCTTCATCGTCGTGTGGCGCCTCAGCTACTGTGGGCCTCAACTTATACACTTATCGAATAACAATAGCCAGCGTTTATAACCAACAGACAAGGTGTCCAGCTGCTCAATCAGGCTGATTGACGACCCCATGCGGGACATGTCCTGTCGGCACCACGTGTTTGGCCAGAGCACAATGTTCCGCCTGATCATCAAAGAACACATCGGCATCATAAGCTTCGAGGAACTCAGCTTTCTGCATGCCACCGAGGAACAGAGACTCGTTCAAATGGATCCCCCAGGATCGCAGCGTTTTGATCACGCGCTCATGGGTCGGGGCAGAGCGCGCTGTCACCAGTGCCGTGCGCACGGGACAGTCGCCACCACTGAACTCCGCCTGCAGTTCGTGCAGCGCGGCAAGGAAAGGTTTAAATGGCCCGCCGTTCATGGGCTCATTGGCGGCCGCCGTCTCGTGGGCGATGAAGCCGTCGAGCCCAGACGCCTGGAAGATTCGCTCCGATTCGTCCGAAAAAAGGACGGCATCGCCATCGAAAGCGAACCGCAGTACATTGTCACGGCTGGGTTTGTCAGGGCCACTCAAGATACTGGCTGCGGCTATACCCTGCCCCAGTGCATCTATCACGTCCTGCTGATTGGTCGATAAGAACAGATGGCAGCCAAAGGGCCGCATATACTTGTATGGCTCTGCGCCGCCAGTAAAAGCTGCACGGCGAATAGGCAGCTCATGGTGTGCGATAGACTTGAAAACCCTGAGTCCGGTGTCAGCGGTGTTGCGCGATAACAGGATGACCTCAACCCTCTCATATTGATCCAGCAGGGTGTTGATCCGTAGAAGCTTGCGAACAAGATGAAAAGCATCACCTGGTGCCAGTGGCTCATCTTCATGTGCCATCTGGTATCGGGCGTAGGCCGCGACGCCCTCAGTGCGATACACATAGTCGCTCTCGCGAAGGTCAAAGAGCGCGCTGCTGGAGATGGCGACAACCAGTTTGTTCAAAGAGCGTCCTTCCTCCAAAATTCAGGTGAAGCGGTTAAACTGATACCCCCGAAAGGTTCTGATTCACATTATTCATGTCAGATAAAAGAAAACCAGTTGTGTCGAACCGTAAGGATGTCGATCAGTTTCTGGCTCAAGTGGCTCGAACCCCTGTGCGCAAATCAGGCAGCGAGGCAGGCCGATTGTTGTTTGCCATGGACGCCACGGCCAGCCGGGAACCTACCTGGGACCACGCATGTCACCTGCAGGGCCAGATGTTTGAAGCCAGTGCCGATGTCGGCAGTCTGTCGGTGCAGCTCTGCCACTATGGCGGCTTTAACCAGTTCTGCGCCAGCCGCTGGTGCCATTCCGCGCAAGATCTGCTGATAGAGATGTCTGCCGTCCGATGCCTTGGCGGCCATACACAGATCGCTCGAGTCCTGGATCATGCGATGGCAGAAAACCGAAAGCACCGGCTGCGCGCCGTTGTCTTTGTTGGTGATGCCATTGAAGAGAACCCCGACACCCTCTGCCACAAAGCCGGGCAGTTGGGTGTCATGAATCTGCCGCTTTTCATGTTCCAGGAAGACCATGACCCCGGCGTACGCTCAGCTTTCCAGCAGATGGCCCATCTTTCCGGCGGCGCTTATGCTCCCTTCAACCTGTCGAGTGCATCCGAGTTGAAAGAACTCCTGGCGGCTGTCGCTGTCTATGCCGCGGGCGGCCGCGCAGCACTTGAACACTTTGAAAAACGCAAGAGCGCGGTCGCGCTCCTGACAAGCCAGCTGAGAAACTAAGTGGCACGACTCATTATCCTCTTTGTCATCGCTTTCCTGGTCTTTGCTGGACTTCGGGGCGTGCTCGCGAAAAAAAACCTCACCGTAAAACAGTTTTTTGCGATTTACTTTGCCACCTTGCTTGGCATCGCCCTGCTCTTTCTTGCAGTGACAGGCCGGCTGCACCCGTTGTTCGCCGTGCTGGGTGCCATCTTGCCATTCGTGTCACGCATCTTCGCTTTCATTATGCGTGGTGCCCAGGTGGCAGCGATTTTTCGCGCCATACGCGGCATGGGCTGGGGTGCATCTGCTGGTCAGACCCAGGCACCGTTGTCGAGCGAGATCACGACCCACTACATTCACATGGTGTTATTCCACGATACCGGCATGATGGATGGCACCGTGCTTGACGGTCGTTTCAAGGATGCAAAACTGGCGGAGCTGGAACTCTCTCAGCTTGTCCAGCTGCTGGCTGAGATTCAATCCGACCCGGATTCGGCCAACCTTCTGGCGGCCTACCTCGATCGTGAGCACGAGGGCTGGCAGTCGATGACGGAGGATTTTGAGTACGAGCGCGGAAGTCCGTCGGGTGACGCAGGTGCAATGGATGAAGCCCAGGCACTCGATATCCTTGGTCTGGATACTGCAGCAACGCGAGACGACATCATTCAGGCTCATCGCAGGATGATGCAGAAGATGCACCCTGATCGGGGAGGTTCAACCTATCTCGCGGCAAAAATAAATGCAGCCAAGGATCTGTTGCTGCAAAGGCGAAACTGATGTCTGACCAGGGGGCAGTTGATGGCACGGAAACAGTCTCCGCAGGGGCCATCTATGTTGGATTCTGGGCACGATTCGTTGCTTTCCTCATTGACAGCACGGTCGCAACTCTGATCCTGGCGCCCGTCTCCGCCAGGGTCATGGATGAGATTGTTGTTGCAGACTATGACCTGGGCGATCGGGCCGAACTGATACTGCTGTTACAGCGCCTCACCGCACAGCTGTCATTTGATCTGATGCTGATGGGGACGATTTTCGTTTTGTTCTGGGTATTTAAGAATGCGACGCCGGGAAAAATGCTGTTTCGCTGCGTCATTGTTGATGCGGAGACACTCACACGGCCGAGCACGTTCCAGAACATCGTGCGCTATCTCTGTTATTACGTCAGCCTGATTCCGTTCGGCCTCGGCTTTCTCTGGATTGGTCTGGACAGCAAAAAACAGGGCTGGCACGACAAGATTTCGCGTACCGTGGTTATCAAAGGCAGGCCACGGGAAACGAGGTCTGCCTGATGCTGCCAGTTGAAGATTTCATCGCACAATATCGCGGGGCCGCAGAGGAACTATGGCTCGCGGGTCTTGTCAGGGCTGGTTACACCCGGCTTGACTGGTCCCAGACATTTGATGGCCCCGCCCTATCGCGACAGGAGAAACTCTCTGCTATCGATCAGCTGATCGATGCAGGATGCCCGCTCTTCCCTGAATCCATCAGTGTTCTGGCCTCGGTCATTATCGAACTCTGCGATTTTTCCGGCCCGCTCGACCTCGATCAGGCTCGCCTTATGCTCAACCAGATTGCGACAGCGCCCGCTGCCTGGCAGCACAAGGTGATCGACGATACGCTTTTCGCTGAGGGGCCTGGCTTGAGTCAACAGCTCGGCGAGACCGGCCAGGCGCCGCTGTTACTTGCGCGTCATGCCTCGCCGCTGTTTTGTCTCTATGAAATCAAAGTGACCTTGAACCAGATATTGTTGCTGCAGCCAGAGACGGATGAAGAACCGGGCCAGGCGATCACTGATATAGCCGTCACGCTCGACGCACTGGAAGGACAGTATCTCACCGGCCAGCTCCGCGATGACCTGCAGATAGCGCTGACAGCCCACCGCCAGCGTTTGAACGGATACAGTCTGTTGTTCCAGACCCTGGGCTATTATGCGCTGCTTGACCCTGACAGAGACCAGTCGAGCAATGAACCGGTGCCCTACGCGCGCGAGCGTGCCCATCTGATGAGGCTGCGCCAGAGCCAGGACCGAGATACCGTCTTGCAACAGGACCTGGTCTATGAAGAACTGCTGGCATCAATGGCACCATGAAACCCATACTCGTATTCGACCTTGATGGCACACTGCTCGATACGCTCGACAGTCTGGCCGAAGCGTATAATCGGGCACTCGGAGACCTTGGATACCCCACGCACCCAACAGACGCCTACCGCATGATTATCGGTGATGGTGCGTTTGTCGCAGCCCGACGGGCCCTGCCACAGGATCGTCGCGATGATCAGATGATCGCCCAGTGTGTTGAACGGTTCAGGTATCACTATGACTACCTCTGGCAGACAGCATCGCCCTACCCCGGCATTGAGCCGCTGCTGGCAATACTCGGTGGTGACTATGCACTGACCGTGCTTTCCAATAAAGACGAGGCGTTTACCCGGCAGTGCTGCGATGCGTTCTTCCCGGGTGTCTTTGAACTTTCTATCGGAGCATCTGCTGTCATCAAGCATAAGCCCGACCCGTCGGGCCCCCGGGCGATCGCAAAGCACTACGGCAGCGCACTGAGTGACCTCTGGATGATCGGCGACACCGCCACCGACATGAAGACAGCGGCCGGCACCGGCATGATCGGTGTTGGTGTGCTTTGGGGGTTCAGGGAACGGGACGAACTGCTTAAACACGGCGCCAGTCACCTGCTGGAAACGCCAGCTGGACTGCTGCCGCTACTGGGGAGCTGATGACTTTGATTCCATCGTCGCTTGTGTCAGTCTTCATGGTTTTATAGCCACAGGCAGGAACAGCATGGAACTTAAAAATAAGACGGTCGTCATCACCGGAGGCGCCAGCGGTATTGGTCGTGCCATGGCGCGGCGCTTTACCGATGAAGGGGCAAAGCAGGTGGTGATTGCTGACCTCAACGAGGCTGGGCTGAACGAGGTGGCCGCCGAGACAGGCGCACGCGCTATTAAAACGAATGTCTCTGTTGAAGCCGATGTTATCAACCTGATCAGCACAGCTGAGAAGGACTACGGCCAGATTGATCTGCTCTGCAGCAATGCCGGGATTGGCACCGGTGGCGGTCCGGAAGCGACCAACGAGGACTGGCAACGCATCTGGGAAATTAACGTCATGGCGCATATCTATGCCGCCCGCGCCGCACTCCCGGCCATGGTCGAGCGGGGTGACGGTTACCTGCTGAACACCGCATCAGCGGCTGGGCTGCTAACCCAGATTGGCTCTGCGCCCTACGCCGTGACCAAGCACGCCGCGGTCGCTTTCGCTGAATGGCTCGCCATCACCTACGGTGCAAGGGGTATCAATGTCTCCTGTCTCTGCCCGCAGGCGGTAAGGACTGCAATGACTGCGGATAACCCCGACGGAGTTGCCAGTATTGACGGTATGATGGAACCGGAAACCCTGTGTGACTCTGTGGTGGAAACCCTGCAAGAAGAGCGATTCCTGGTGCTGCCGCACCCAGAGGTATTGACCTACATGCAGCGCAAAACGGGTGACTACGATCGCTGGATCGGTGGCATGCGGCGCCTGCAGGAATCCTATGGCAACGCGGATTGGCCCTGACGGGCGTTCTTCACTACTGCCGCGAATGACGTTAAAATCCCTAACAGCGCCGATTTGTATCAGCTTGCGGGCGCTTTAAAAATACTGCTAAAAGAGGCAAACCTACTTTAGCGGCAAGCGGAGTAGGTTTTTTTTTGGCTGAATGAGTCGCGATGGAGAAAAACATTGCCCCTGAACATTCCTGACGATTTGCCCGCTTTTGACGTCCTGCAGAAGGAGAATATCTTCTGCATGGCCAACAGCACTGCCAGCCTCCAGGATATTCGCCCTATCCGCGTGCTCTTGCTGAATCTGATGCCGAAGAAAATCGAAACCGAGATTCACTTGTTGCGGATGTTGTCGAACTCACCGCTGCAGGTCGATGTTGAACTGCTCAGGATTAACGACAGACCGTCGAAACATACCCCGATCCATCACATGGAAAACTTCTATAAGAGTTTTAATGACGTCAAGGATCATAAATACGACGGCATGATCATCACGGGAGCACCCCTTGGCCAGGTACCTTTCGATGAAGTTACGTTCTGGTCTGACATGGTTGAGATCATGGACTGGACGCTCAGCAACGTGACTTCGGTTATGTTCCTCTGCTGGGCGGTTCAGGCAGCCATGTATCACTTGTATGGCGTACAGAAGCGAGTGCTGTCGAAGAAAATCAGTGGCGTTTACCCTCACCGCCTGGTCAGCCCGCTGTCGCCAATTGTGCGAGGGTTTGACGATCGGTTTGATGCGCCCCACTCGCGCTATGCGGAGGTGCCGATCGAAGAACTCGGTCAGTTACGGGATATCCAGATTGTGGCTGATTCTGAGATCGCCGGGCCTTATATCTGGACCAGCCGTGACGGCAGGCACCTGTTCGTGACGGGACACTCCGAGTACGAGCCTAACTGCCTGAAAGATGAATATGAGCGGGACCTTGCCGCCGGGATCAACCCGGATATCCCAGAGAACTATTTTCCGGATGATGATGCGTCAGCTGAACCGATCGTAACCTGGAAGAGTCACGGCAACCTGCTGTTTAACAATTGGTTGAACTACTATGTTTACCAGTTGACGCCCTTCGATATCAGTGAAATTGGCCAGGTGCAGCAGCAGAACGTCAGCTTTACCGGATGACAACGTCTGGGGCAAAACAGGCTCGGCTGGTCCAGGGCCCGGTCGGATACGGCCTGCTCCGCCTGACGACACCAATGATCCTGGGCATTACCGCAAATCTCGGGGCCGGTCTGGTCGAGGCGTTTTTTCTGGCTAAGGTCGGTACAGCGGAACTTGCCGCTTACAGTTTTACTTTTCCGGTCACGGGCGCCCTGATGTCGCTTTCGCTGGGCACATCCATCGGCCTTTCATCGGTGCTGGCGCGTACGGTTGGCAGCGGCGACCAGGCTCAGGTTCAGCGCCTTACAAGCGATGGTATTTCACTGGTCGCACTCATCATGTCGGTGGTAGCGGTAATCGGCTGGTTTACGATTGAGCCGTTGTTTAAAGCGCTTGGCGCTGACGAGACCACGCTGCCGCTGATTGTCGACTATATGTCCGTCTACTACATCGCCATGGTGATGATGGCGATTCCTTCGATTGGCGCTAATGCATTGCGGGCAACCGGCGATGCGAGTATCTCCGGCACGATTATGGTGTCTGGTGCTGTTCTGCAGATGGTGCTTGGTCCTTTTCTGATTTTCGGCTGGCTTGGTTTTCCTGAACTCGGTCTGCAGGGGGCGGCCTGGTCTAATCTGATCGCCCGTCTCGCGCTGCTGGTTGTCACGATGTGGATACTGCATTACCGGGAACATTTGTTGAGTTATACCAGCCTCAGCCTGCAGGCCGTCTGGTCCTCCTGGCGACGTATTCTGGTCGTCAGCATTCCAGCGACGGCCACCAACCTGATCGGGCCTATCTCTACCGCTGTCGTCGTCAGCCTGCTGGCCAGCTTCAGCCAGGAAACTGTCGCTGGTTTCGGGATCGCATCCAGGATTGAAAGCATGTTTGTCATTCCCCTGTTTGCTCTGTCTGCGAGTATTGGTCCTTTCGTTGGCCAAAACTGGGGCGCTGAGCGTTATGATCGGGCGAATGAGGCTATGCTGATCTCATTCAAGTATTCCCTTGGCTGGGGACTTTTCGTCGCCGTGCTGCTTTATCTGTTACGCGCACCGATAGCCGGCCTGTTTGATGATAACCCGGAAGTCACAGAGATAGCGGGGCTTTACCTGATGCTGGTGCCGATCAGCTACGGTTGCTGGGGCGTCCTGATGATGGCGAGCGCTATCTTCAACTCACTGGGCAAACCCGTGACATCAACATTGATGTCGGTGATTCGGATGTTCGTCCTCTACATACCATTGGCGTTTCTGGGTAAGTATTTCTTTGGCGCAGCAGGCATCTTCGCTGCTGCCGCGGTCTCCAACCTGGCCATGGGGCTGATCAGCTTCACCTGGAACCGCAAAACCTATCCCGCCGCTAATTCCTCGCAGCCGATTAGCTGATCGCTTACATCGAATCGCGCTGCGACCGCTCGTATTTATCATGGGCGGGTCCAATACTGGCCTGAATTCAAGGGCAGCTGATAGATGCATGAGCCATTATTTCGGCAAGCGGCGGTAGACGCACTGAGCCGCAGTCACCTCGGTGAACCTCGTATCGGTATTCCACGACAGGTTATTGCCACCGCACTGGTATGGTTCGCAGGGGTTCTCATTCTCGTCGTGTTCGTCGGCCAGTCGAACTACGCGCGCACTGTCACGGTCGTAGGCACGCTGGATGAAAGCCAGACCCGGGAAGTCATTGCGAAACAACTGGGTGACCTCGTTGAGGTTAACGTTCAGGAAGGGGACCCGATTCAGGCGGGACAGATCCTCGGACGACTCGTCAAGCAGCAGCACGACCCTGATGTGCAACGTCTGCTGTCACTTCAGTCGACCCGGATGGAAAGGCTGCAGGCCGACCAGAAGCTGGCAGTGGATAGTTACCGGAATCAGCGTCGACAACTCAAAAACCAGTTATCGGCCACGCTCAAGCAGATGCGCATTGCCGTCCGGGAACTGCGCCTGCAACAGGACAAGACAGACAGTCTCGCGAACCAGTTAATCCGTTCCAGAACCCTCAGGGACCAGGGTTACCTGTCCCATCAACACTGGCTGCAGCTCAGTAGCCAGGTTGTCTCTGAGCGACAGCAGTTACGCCGCCAGCAGCGCCAGCTCGCGATTCTGCGGCAGCAGTACCACACCGGTAACGACAGCCTGGCGGAACTTGCCAATAGCCATATGAGTCGGCGCAGTCAGCTGGCGCAGCGTCTGGTAGAAATGGAACACAATCTGCTTGATCAACGCAGGCAGCGAGAGCAGGTTCTCTATGCGCCAGTCAGTGGCAAGGTGACCCGCATCCATGAGTCACCCGGCGCAACCCTGACACCGGGGTCACCGATCATCCATGTCAGCACCGGCGACAACGTGCGGGCAGCAACACTCATGCTTCCGCCTCTGGCGGCAGCTCATCTATCGCAGGGCCAGCAATTGAGCGTGGAAATAGAAGCCTATCCCGCAGATCAGTATGGATATCTTGCCGCTGAGGTGCTGCAGATTTCTGACCATACGATCACAGTGCCCGGCGGCAATCGGGTTTATGTCGCCCGCATCGCCATCGATGCTGGCGCGCCAGCAAGTTCTGCTGGTCAGCTCTACCTGCCGGGCATGACGATCAAGTCTTCAGTGACTCTGGGCCACAGAATGCTGATTACATGGTTGATCGCGCCGTTACGCAGAATCCTGGATGCGGCCTGATGTTCAAACGCCCGTCGCCACCCGTCATTCTGCAGGCTGAGACCTTTGAGTGTGGTCTTGCCTGTCTGGGTATGATTCTGGCAGCGCACGGCAGGTATATCAGCCTGTCAGCACTGCGTGAAAAGTTCACGGTAAATCGATCATTGTCGCTTGAACAAATAGCTCAGACGGCGCAGCACTATGGACTCGATGTCAGGGCGCTTCGCTGCGAACCTGCTGATCTTCCAGACGTCAAATTACCTGCCATCCTTCATGTCGACTTTAATCACTACATCGTGCTGACAGAGTGCAATGGATCGACTTATGCCGTCATCGATCCAGCCAGGGGCAGACAATTGTTTTCGACAGAAAGTCTGAGCGCGCGATTCACTGGAATTCTGCTCGAATTTACGCCGACGACCCGGTTTAACCAGGGTGGCCGACGACAAACTTACTCACCTTTTCGTCTGCTGGGAGGCCTCCCCTGGAGTGAACTCAGCAAAGCGCTGACCGTGACGCTGTTGCTGAGTCTCTGCATTCAGATATTCGCTCTGATATCGCCGTTTTTTCTGCAGGTCGTTGTTGATGAAGTCATTGCATCAGGCAGCAGCCAGTTTGCCCTGGTCGTTGTGCTTGGCTTCGGCGCCGTGTATCTGCTCTCCACACTGACCCAATGGTTACGTGGGCTGTTGGTTATTTACATCGGTGAGCAGCTTAGTTATGTCATGGCCGCAGGTTTACACACCCGGTTACTGAGCCTGTCTGCCAGGTATTTTGCCCGCCGCTCTGTGGGTGATGTCGTATCACGGTTCGGATCAATGCGACCACTTCAGGAATTTGTCACCAAAAGCGGAGTCACCATCCTGCTCGACCTCATGATGCTGAGCACCTGCTGGTTGATGCTCGCCTGCTATAGCCCAGGTGCTGCCCTGTTTACGCTGATCGCCGTCGGATTGGCAGCTGCGGTCAATTACCTCCTGTCCCTGCCCTATCGCCGGTTCAGCCATGAACAGGTCGTGGCAGAAGCTGAGGCGCAGTCACATTTTATCGAGACAATACAGTCCATCCATGAGGTCAAACGTTTCGAGGCAGAGGTGCGCAGAACCTCTATCTGGCTGAATCAGCTGACGATCGCAATCAACGCCCACATTAAGGCGAGCAGGTATCAACTCTACGCTGAGCTTTCTCGCTTCCTGCTCTCTGCCGTCCTGCTCCTCGGTGTCGTGTGGGTATCGCTAGATGACATTATAACGACGACGCTGACCATCGGTATGCTTTATGCCATGGTGTCATACACCAACTATTTCACTCAGGCAGTCCTGTCACTGCTCCACGAATGGCAGAATTTCCTGATGCTGTATCTGCACACTCAGCGTCTGTCAGATATAACTGAGCAGGTAACGCCATCACGAGAACCTCTAACGACGGATGATAACTGCGCAATTGTGTTTAACCAGGTCACATTTTCCTATCCGGAGTCGGCCCGTGCGCTAATCGATGAACTCAGTTTTACTCTCGAGGCGGGCCAGACACTTGCGATCACGGGACCGTCGGGTTCTGGTAAGAGCACCCTGCTGCGACTGTTGCTGGCTGAGCTGAGTCCGACCCGGGGCGAAATCAGTATCGGCGGCAGACCC
>JAYQAI010000084.1:0-13673 GCA_038136715.1 Gammaproteobacteria bacterium
CATGCCCCTCGGGGTCTGGCGTTTTTTTATGCCCGCAGGTTTTGGCTTTCGTTGTGCTCCGAGTCTGAAGGCCTTAAGCCTGCAGCGCCTGTTTTTTTCGGGCTTCCAGTTCCGCCTCGATATTGGCGACCTCCGCATCTGACAGGTTGTAGAACATCAGGGCGATCACGTTCAGCACGGATACCCCGGCGGGTATGAAGGTAAACAGCAGGCGGATTCCCATCATCGAATCCTCTGTCTGCGGCGCATTGGCGATGTAACCAAAGTAGGCCAGCAGCCAACCCGACAGACCGGCACCAATGGTAAGGCCAAACTTCTGCGCGAACATTGATGCTGAGAAGACGAGGCCTGTCATGCGCCGGTTGTGACGCCATTCGCCGTAATCGGCGACATCACCATACATGGCCCAGACCAGCGGCGCCGTGGGACCTGAGAAGATAGCGCCGATGCAGCTGACGGCGAGCATGACCCAGTACTGATCCGGTGGCACGAAGAACAGCATAGCCGCGCTGATCGCGCTCAGTAGAGACAGTACGATCAAGAGCGGCTTCTTATCGAAGCGATCGCTCAGGAACTTGGTGCAGCAGACACCAATGATGAGTGCGAGGGAATTCATGGTCAGGAAAAATGTTGTGGCGTCAAAGATCCAGACGAACGGGCTGCCATCGTCCAGGACGTAGTATTTGAAGTAATGAATGGTTACCGCGCTCTTTAGTGCAACACTGGTTAATGTCAGGATGCCTGCGAAACACAGCACGATCCATGGCCGGGTCGTCAGCAGGATTTTCAGGTCGTTTTTGACGCTGACGGTTTCTTCCGGCGGCGATGTTACCCGCTCGCGGGTGGTAGCGAAGGTAGTCCAGAACATGGCAATGGAGACCACCGCGAATACCGCCATCGTGATGCGGAAGCCGGTGGCCTCATCGTCGACGCCGAAGTACTGCACCATGGGCCGAACCATCATTGAAATCAGCAGCCCGCCACCGAAAGCACCGACAAAGCGGAATGAAGACAGAATTGTTCGCTCAGACGAAACGGGTGTCATTACCCCCATCAGTGCGGAGTAGGGCACGTTAATTGCCGTGTAGAGCATCATCATGAGCGTATAGGTGACCCAGGCGTAAACCAGCTTGCCGTCCTCAGTGAAGTCCGGGCCAGCGAACATGAGGCAGCCCATCACACCGTAAGGTACCGCCATCCACAGCAGGTAAGGTCGGAATTTACCCCAGCGTGTCTCAGTCCGGTCTGAAATAACGCCCATTAACGGATCATTCACTGCATCCCAAAGCTTGGTGACAAAGAACATGGTGCCAACGGCAGCTGCCGACAGACCGAAGACGTCGGTGTAGTAGTACAGCAGAAAAATGTTAAAGGTCTGAAAGAAGAAGTTGGACGCGGTGTCGCCCAGCCCGTAGCCCAGCCTTTCAGTAAAACCAAGTCGTTCTTGTTCTTCGTTATTCATTGGTCTGACGCTTTCCAACAACAGGAGGTCTTCAAGCATCGCCAATTGTGACAGCGGTGTCAAAATCCTGGCTTGCTGCTAGGCCATCAGCTCTCGGGTTGGGGTGAGAGAGCCATGCCTCGTGTGGTAACAACAAATAGCACAAGGCTGAGCAGGGTCAGGAAGGCAGCGAGCAGATACGGTGCGCCGGGGAAGTAATAGAACGCATCTTCGCCGGAGAAGAGGCCGAATACCGTCGTCATCATCGGCGGACTGATAATGGTGGTCAGGCTCATAACGCTGCCGATTGCACCCTGCAGTTCGCCTTGTTGGCTGGGCCCGACCTGCGCCGAAGCAATACCGCTCATGGCAGGGCCCGCCAGGGCGCCGAGTGCAGCCGGCACCATCACGGCATAGACCATGATGGCGGAGGTGGCCAGTGCATAGCCAAGGAAACCAAAAATCATAAAACTGAAGCCGAGTATGCCGGCCAGACGCAAGCCCAGCATTGGCACCGCTGCACGAATGACGAATCCCTGCACGATGACCATCATCAGGCCGATTACTCCGAGGGAATAACCGATCTCACGGGGTGACCAGCCGAACTTTTCTATACCGTAGAAGCTCCAGACGGCGGGCAGGGCATGGTGACCCAGGTTATAGAGGAACATGACTCCGATGATGCCGAATACGATGCGAAACTCACTCAGTTTCACTAGGACTGAAATCGGGTTTGAGGCCTTAAGGGTGAAGGAGCGACGATGCGTTTTTGGCAGAGATTCCGGCAGTACGAACATAGCGACACACAGGCTGACAAATGCCATGGCGCCCGTGGCAAAAAAAGGCACGCGTGTACCGTAGTCGCCGAGAAAACCGCCAATTACGGGGCCAATCACAAAGCCAAGACCAAAGGCGGCGCCGAGCATGCCGAAGTATTGCGCACGCTCTTTCTCGTCGATGATATCGGCGATGTAGGCGTTACAAGTACTGAAGGTGGCGGAGCCGATACCGGAAATGATGCGGCCGATAAACAGCATCCATAGGGAAGTTGCGAATCCCATGATGACATAGTTGGTGGCCAGAACCAGCAGCGAGAACATGATAATCGGCCGTCGACCGTAGGCATCTGACAGGTTGCCCAGAATTGGCATGCAGAAGAACTGCATGATTGCGAAGACAAACATGAGCCAGCCGCCATAGAAAGCGGAGTCGGCCAGGTCGCTGCCGGTAACTTCCATCAGCAGCGTGGGGGTTACCGGCAGGATAATGCCAAACCCGATTGAGTCGATCAGCGCGATAAGAAACAGAACGACCAGACTGAATGTTCTGTTCTTCAAAGTTTACATACCGATCAGATCGGCTTTGTCGATGATGTTCTGCAGGACGCGAACACTGGCAGCATCAACCATGACGCCGTCGACCTGGATGGCACCCAGGCCCTGGGCGAGCGCGTCGGCATAAGCCGCCTGTTGTTTGCGGGCTGAATCGACAGCTCGCTGGCTCGGCGAGAAGGCCTCCTGGGCGATCTCGACCTGGCTGGGGTGAATCGCCCACTTGCCGACCATGCCGAGCACATTGCTGCGATCACATTCGCGTTTGAACTGATCTGCTGAACGGAAGTCGGCAAACGGTCCGTCGACCGGATCGATGCCGTTTACGCGGCAGGCGATGGTCAGCTTGTAGCGAGGGTAGTGCCAGATGTCGGGTGGATAGTCAGGGTTGTCACCACCGATATTTTTGATAGTCATGACCTGCGAGGCTGAATAGTCGCCCATACCGAAAATCAGACATTCGAGCCGGTCACTGCAGCTGGCGATTTCCTCGACCCGCATCATGCCCTCGACCTCCTCGATCAGACACTCAATACCGATACGATTCTTCAGGCCGAGCTTTTTTTCGAGCTGGTCCAGCAGCAGGTGTACGAACATGACATCGTGCGCACTCTTCGCTTTAGTCAGCATGATGGTGTCGAGTTTTTCGCCTGCGCCGGTAACAACTTCGACGATGTCTTCGTAGCAGTATTCGGTTTCGACATCATTAATGCGCACGCACAGCGTTTTCGGCGTCCAGTCGTGGCTGTTGAGAGCATCGACAATCAGACCCCGCGCTTCAGCCTTGGCGCTGGGCGCGACTGCATCCTCCAGGTCAAGGAAGACATGATCGACATTCAGGCCGGCGGACTTCGCCATCATTTTTTCACTGCTGCCAGGCACAGAAAGCTGGCAACGGCGCAATCGTTTGGGTCGGGACATGGTTTTCTCCGGTGTATCAGTTACAAATTGCGGGCGAACATGGCGAACAGTCGCTCATAGTGCCGTTCAGCTGCGGGTTTGTCATACATGCCGGCGCGCAGTGGGAACACAAACCCATGGTGCGTGCCCGGGTACCACTCGATGCGGTAGTTGGCACCGGATTTCTGCATATGGGTATCGAGGGCTTCCACCATCTCTGGTGGTGCCCAGTCATCTGTCTCAGCACAGCCGAAGTACATCTCCCCACGGATCTTGTCGGCATCACGGTGAGGTGAATCTTCGGCGTCGGTGCAGAGCCGAACACCGTGAAACGAAGCCGAAGCCTTGATCCGGTCTGCCAGATGGGCAGCAGCGGCGAAGGCGAATGGACCGCTCATACAGTAGCCTGTGCAGCCGACCGGACCGTCGCTGGCTTCCGGCTGTGCCGCCGCGTATTCCAGCAGTGTTCTGCAGTCATCAACCACCATGGCGTTCGAAAGGCTGTTCATATGGCCGAACATGATCTCGCGTGACTCTGGCGTGCCGTCTATTGTGAACTCACGAGTGCGGCGATAGTAAAGGTTCGGCAGCATAACGTAGTAGCCAACCGTGGCGATGCGCCGCGCCATATCATGCAGTTCCTCGCGTTTGCCGGGTGCATCCATCAGAAACAGGATAATGGGGTAGGGACCGCCTTCTTCGGGGCAGGTGATAAAGGTATTCATCTGGCCATCAGCAGTGGCGATGTCGATCTCGGTTTCTTTCATCGGATTTCCTGATATTTCTTGTTGGTTGTTCTCGAGGCCTGGTTAGCAGTGTCACTAATCGGCATTGGAAGGTATGGGGTGCAGCTCAGCCAGGGGCATCGACAAACCATTGTCGCAGATAATCCTCGCGTGTTCCCGGGTCAGACGTCGCGGTTCTTCGACGCCACAGGAATGAGCGATAACGCCGACCTCGTGGTTCATATTGTGGCAGTAGTGAGCCACACGTACGGCCTTGTCTTCGACCACGAGACCTTTCTGCAGTTTGGCATTGTGGGTTGTGATGCCGGTCGGGCAGGTGTTGTTGTTGCATTGCAGGGCTTGCACACAGCCCAGGGCAAACATAAAGCCCCTGGCAGAAACCACGAAATCTGCGCCGAGGCAGATGGCCCAGGCCACACCCGCAGGGTCAACCAGTTTGCCTGATGCGATGATGCGGACGCGCCGCTTCAGATCGTTCTCAATCAACTTGTTGGCAAGGGCAGGCAGACTCTCGCGTAGTGGCAGCCCCATGTAGTCTATGAGACTCTGCGGCGCTGCACCGGTGCCACCATCGGCGCTGTCGAGCGTGATGAAGTCAGGCGCTGACTCGACACCACGAGCACGGATAGCAGCGCACAGATCATCGAGAAAAGAGACATCGCCCAGTACCATCTTGAAGCCGACCGGTTTGCCCGTGACCTCACGGACCCGATTGATCATATCGAGCAGGTCGTCCACGCTGTCGACGTCGAGATGCCGGTTCGGGCTGAGCGAGGCCCGGCCAACAGGGATACCGCGAATGCTGGCGACTTCCTCATCCACCTTCTCTGCAGGCAGCATGCCGCCCTTGCCGGGTTTTGCACCCTGGCTCAGCTTGATTTCAAACATGCGAACCTGGGGGTGTGCAGCAACCTCTTTGAGCTTTTCATCACTAAGATGACCCTCAGAGTCTCGCACTCCATACTTGGCGGTTCCAATCTGCATCACGATGTCAGCACCGCCCTCCAGATGGTAGGGGGAAAGGCCGCCTTCGCCGGTATTGATCCAGCAACCGGCAATCCTGGCGCCGCGTGACAGTGCCAGCACTGCCGGTTTTGAGATGGCGCCGTAGCTCATGGCTGAGATATTAAAGATCGAATAGGTTTCAAAAGGATCGCGACAGTAAGGCCCGATGATCAGGCGCTCCGATGGCATAGATTCCTCATCCAGCCCGGGAAAAGCAGTGTTCGCGAAGATGACCGTGCCAGGGGGTGTCAGACTGCGAGTCGAACCAAATGGAACGGTATTGTTGAGGTTCTTCGCGGCGCGATAGACCCAGGATCGTTCTGCACGGTTGAATGGCAGTTCCTCACGGTCCATAGCGAAGAAATACTGGCGGAAGAATTCTCCCAGGGTCTCAAACAGATAGCGGAATCGGCCGACAACCGGATAGTTGCGGCGTATCGCGTGTTTTGTCTGCCGAACATCAATGATGTACATGATTACCACGGCGAAAATGCCCAGGGTCGCCAGGATAACCAGGAGGTCCAGCAGCACGGTCGTGATCAGTTGGATGTATCCGTGAAGTGTTTCCAAGCTCATCTCTTTGCGCTCAAAACCTGTCTGATACCAGAGCATAAATGGTTTTGTGAGCCCTTAAAATGGCTGTTTGGGCTCATGCAGAAAGGCGCGAATTCGCGTAGGATGCGGCTTTCATTCGCCCGGATGCCCTGACTCGGCAAAGGCGATAGTTAAATCGTAAAAAAAGCGGAATTTCACGATGACAGAGAGAGTGACGATTGGTGGGCTGCAGGTTGCTACGGTACTGCAGGAACTCCTGGAAAATCAGATTGCACCGGGTACCGGTGTCGAGCCGGCCCATTTCTGGGCGGAACTGGAAACGATTCTTAATGAGTTCGTGCCGCGCAACAGAGAACTGCTGGCAAAACGTGACGCGCTGCAGGCGCAAATTGATGAATGGCATCGCGCCCATGCCGGCCAGAAAATAGATGAAGCTGAGTACACGGCGTTCCTCAAGGAGATCGGCTACCTGCTTGAGGAAGGTCCAGATTTCGAAATCACGACCCAAAACGTGGATGCTGAGATTGCGTTGACAGCAGGTCCGCAGCTCGTCGTCCCCATCATGAATGCGCGTTTTTCTCTGAATGCAGCTAATGCCCGCTGGGGCAGCCTTTATGATGCGCTCTATGGCACAGACGTCATTCCGGAGACCGACGGAGCAGAAAAAGGCACGGGCTATAACCCCGGTCGCGGCGCCAGGGTGATCGCCTATGCGGCCAACATGCTGAACGAGACCTTTCCGCTGAATGGCGCCAGTCACCAGGATGTCTGCCAGTATCGAGTGATAAATGGTGCGCTTGCTGCCGAGGTAGATAGTGGCAGTTCAGTCGGGCTTGCCTCGCCTGAACAGTTTGTCGGCTACACCGGCGATGCGGCCGATCCTTCTGGTGTGCTGTTGAAGCATAACGGCCTGCACATGGAAATTCAGATCGACCGGGAAGATGCTGTCGGTAAAGACGAGAAAGCCGGTGTAAAGGATGTGCTGGTTGAATCGGCTGTAACAACCATCCAGGACTGTGAAGACTCGGTCGCCGCGGTTGATGCTGAAGACAAGGCGGTGGTTTATGGCAACTGGCTCGGCCTCATGAAAGGCACATTGGTTGAGGAATTCGAGAAAAGTGGTAACACGGTGCGCCGTGCCATGAATCCGGATCGTCAGTACGTGGCTGCTAACGGCGGTGAGTTGACGTTGCACGGACGCAGTCTGCTGCTGATTCGCAACGTGGGCCATTTGATGACCAACGATGCGATCCTCATGGCAGATGGCAGTGAAATCCCCGAAGGCATCATGGACGGCATGTTCTCGAGCCTGATCGCTGTTCATGACCTGAAGAAAACCGGCGAGCTCTCAAACTCCCGCACCGGCAGTGTCTACATCGTAAAGCCGAAGATGCATGGCCCGGAAGAAGTCCAGTTTACGGTTGACCTGTTCGCCCGCATTGAACAGGCGCTAGGGCTCGAGCGCAACACGCTCAAGGTCGGCATCATGGATGAAGAGCGCCGCACGACCCTAAACCTGAAAGAATGCATTCGTGTTGCCAGTGAACGCGTCATCTTCATTAATACCGGTTTCCTTGACCGCACCGGTGATGAGATTCATACCAGCATGGAAGCCGGCCCCATGGTTAAGAAGACCGTGATGAAGCAGCAGCCATGGATTATTTCCTATGAAGACTGGAACGTTGATGTCGGCCTGGGTGCCGGTCTGCAGGGTAAGGCCCAGATAGGTAAAGGCATGTGGGCCATGCCGGATGAGATGGCGCAGATGATGGACCAGAAGGCTGGTCATCCGCAGGCGGGTGCCAACACAGCCTGGGTACCATCACCCACGGCGGCGACACTGCATGCCATGCATTATCATCAGGTGAACGTCATGAGCCGCCAGGACGAATTGAAAGCCCGCAGTCGCGCCAGCCTCAGTGACCTGCTGACTATCCCGATGCTGGCAGGTGAAAACCTGTCGGACGATGAGGTCCGGCAGGAGCTAGAGAACAATGCCCAGGGTATCCTCGGCTACGTCGTCCGCTGGATTGATCAGGGTGTGGGCTGTTCCAAGGTGCCGGACATCAATGATGTCGGTTTGATGGAGGACCGGGCGACGCTCCGAATTTCATCTCAGCATATCGCCAACTGGCTGCGCCATGGCATTTGTGCAGAAGAGCAGGTTATGGACGTTATGAAGAAAATGGCCGCGGTTGTAGATCGACAGAATGCGGGAGACGCGGCTTACCAGAGCATGGCGCCAGACTTTGACAACAGCATCGCTTTCCAGGCGGCATGTGATCTGGTCTTTAAGGGCGTTGAGCAGCCGAACGGTTATACTGAGCCGGTACTGCATGCGCGAAGGAAAGAAGCAAAAGCAAGAGCAGGTTAAATAACTGAAGGTCAATTCAGTGAGGTAACTGTGACGCAGGACGCAGAACCGGCAAAGATACTCATCGTCGAAGATGAAGCGCTGATCGCGCGCGAAATTACCCATCGACTCACCAGCATGGGCTGGGAAGTCGTGGGTACCGCTTTTGGTGAAGAGGCGGTCGAGCTTGCCCTCGAAACCCAGCCGGATCTGCTGCTGAGTGACATTAATCTACGACATGGGTTGAGCGGCATTGACCTTGCGCAGCGTATCCAATCATTGATGGATGTCCCGGTGGTGTTTCTCACCGCCTACTCGGATGAAGAAACCGTAACCCGGGCGAAGAAACTTACGCCCTTTGGTTACATCATCAAACCCGTTGAAAATCGTGAACTGCAGATCACGATCGAGATGGCACTCTACAAATTCCGTGTCGAAAAGGAACTGCGTGAGAAGCAGCAACTGCTGCAGACTGCGCTCGCGTGTATCGGCGATGCGTTGTTGTTCATGGATTCAAGCGGCAACGTCGTCAATCTCAGCCCGGAGGCGAAAGCCCTGGTGGGCGAGGGGGTGCTGGGTCGTCACTGGCAGAGCATCGTTGGTAAATCGGCTTCGGTGCGCAATGAGGTCGAAGCTGCCTTGAAAGAGAACAACGTCGGGCGCATCGCGCCTTTCCTGCTGTCACGGCAAGAGGGGAGCACTAAACTGGTTGACGGGATTGTTGGACCTATTGATGATGGTGCCGTCCTGATTTTAAGAGACCTCGGGCAGATCGAAGATCCTGTGCGCATCGAGCCTCGCGAGCACCTGTCAACACTGGGTGCGGAAACGCTGGCGCCGACGGAGTCCTCTTTCTGCCAGTTGCTGATTGCGCCGGATGAACTGCAAGGTGAGCAGCTTTCTGCGGTGGTAGATCAGGTTCGCAAACAACTGGATTCAACGCTGCGTGCAACTGACCTTGTCAGCGTATTTTCCAATTCGATTGTATCCGTCAGCTTACCCTACACCGATATTGACGAAGGTAGGCAGATCAGCGCTGCGCTGCTGGATCAGCTTGCGGGTTTTGGATACGACGGCAATTCGGTCAAATTCAGTGCTGGTCTCGCCTACAGCGTCGGTGGTGACCACGAACCCATCGAGTTGTTTCGACGGGCCGGTACGGCTCTGGATGCTGCGCGTCGGACTGGTGGCAATCAACTCATGTTTGACGGCGGTGAGCAGACACCTGAGACCACCAAAATTCAAGGTGGGCGCGACTATCGTCATGTGGTGCTGCTCTGGAATGTGATGAACTCGATAACCAGTGCCCCGGACAAAGAGAGCATGTGCGATGAGTTCACGCGCCATCTGCTGCAGGTGTTTGGTGCTGATCGCGCCGCGCTGCTGGAAATCTCGGATAAAAAGCTCGGTTTATCAGTGGGTTATCTCAGTCATCGCGGACGCACCGAGCACATCTCTGACCTTCAGCTCAGCGAGGACGAATTTGCGGCCTGCAGAACCGTGACGCTGGCAGCACCATTGATCCTGCAAGACGCTGTGCTGCTGAAGTTGTCTGACGATCTTGTGCTGTTTCTGTCGGGTGCAGACTTTACCGAAGCTGACCACCAGTTCCTGATAACACTCGGCACCTACTTTCTGAGTGGCTTGGGGCAATTCCTGGTTGGGGCTGTGGTGGATGAGCCGACCGACGAATCCGCACCGATGCTGGTTCATGGTTCCCTCGAGATGCGGCAGGTACTTGAGTCAGCCGATCTCGCCGCACCGACGGATGCGACTATTCTGCTCGAAGGAGAATCAGGCACCGGTAAAGAATTGCTGGCGAAGTATGTCCATGAGCGCAGTGAGCGCGCGGACTATCCGCTGATTGTCGTTGACTGCGGTGCGGTAACGCCCAGCCTGATCGAGAGCGAGTTGTTTGGACATGTCAAAGGGGCATTTACCGGCGCCACATCAAACTTCACCGGCCGCCTGAAAGAAGCAGCGGGTGGGACCGTATTACTCGATGAGGTGGGCGAGTTGCCGCTCGATACACAGGTTAAACTGCTGCGGTTTGTGCAGGAACGGCAACTGGCTCCTGTGGGTTCAAATCAATACGAATCCGTGGATGCCCGCGTGATAGCTGCCACTAACAGGGACCTGAAAGAGATGGTCGCTGAGGGCAGCTTCCGCGAGGACCTATATTTCCGACTCAACGTTTTCTCGATTGCGGTGCCGCCTTTGCGTGATCGGCGCGATGACATCCTGAAGCTTGCGCATCACTACCTGAACGAATTCACTACGCACTACAAGAAAGACATTACAGGTTTCACACCAGAAGCGGAGCGGGCCCTGCACCAATATGACTGGCCCGGCAATATCCGTGAGCTTTCGAACGTGATCAATCGAGCGGTTATCCTGAGCAAAGACAACCTTATCTGGCCCATTCATCTGGGTGTTTTCAGCGAAGAGCCGCTTGAGCCGCCCGTCGAATCACAGCCAGTCAGCCAACTGCAGGTGATTAATTCAATCGTTGATCTTGGTCTGGCCCAGCGCAATCCGCAGCCAGTGGGGCGCTATCTCGAGGAAGATTTCATCCTGATGAGCGTGGCCAGGCATGACCATGTGTTGAACCGGGCAGCACAGGCAATCGATGTTCCCGAATCAACCCTGCGTCGCAAGATTCAGAAGATTGAATCCACTTATGCGTCAATGGACCCGGATCGACCAGACAACTGGCCGGTGCATCCAGTCTTCTATGACTGGCTTATGCAACAGGCTGAAGAGAATACCGAACTCCCTCTGGCGATAATTGAAAAACTCCTGGTTGCGGAGATCGAAAATCGCGATATTCCCAAATCGCAAGGGGCGCGTCTCATGGGCGTTTCCATGCCGACCTACCGCCGATTAGCAAATACTCACCGCCGATCAGCAAATTTAGCCGAAACAAACGACGCAAAAAGAATATTATTGCGAAAATATATGGCGTAAATCCTCGAATATTTTCGCCATATTTTTCCTAAAATTCTCTCCCGAATAAGAAAAAGCGAAATTAATCAATAGCTTATGAAAATGGCATGGCTTGTGCAGTTCTAGTTTGCGCTAGAAAAGCACAGCTAGCGCTTTTGGTCGTCTTCGCTATGCTGAGCGACCGCGTTTAATGACGTGTTTTGAATAAGTGACGATTTGGGCGCTAAGACCCACAGAGAGAGAAAGAATATGTTCCATAAAGTTTTGTTGCTTTCGGGTGTTTTGTTGTTTGCGCTGACTGGTGTCTTTTCAGATTTCAGGCAGTCGGCATCTGCACAGGGTTCTCAAAGAGATGAAGCATCGACCGCGCCGCTGGAGGTCAGTCGATATCTCTGGGAAGAAGAGGACCAGTCAGCGGAAGAGACTGGCGAAGGGCCGTCTGCCCGATTCGCCCGGTATCTCTGGGATGAGGGTCAGCCAGGTTTGAGGGAGCAGCTAATAGACAGGGACGCCCAGCGCTATGTGGGGGATGCCTGGACGGCTGATGAGAGTCAATTGCTGGCTCGCTATCTGTGGGAAGAGGGTCAAAGCCGGCCAGGTCAAGCCGAGATGAACACGGGCGCCCAGTCGTACCTGGGCGATGCCTGGGTGCCGGACGAGAACCTGATGCTGGCTCGCTATCTCTGGGAAGAGGGTGAAAGCCGACCGGGTCAGGCCGAGATGAACACGGGCGCCCAGCCGTACCTGGGCGATGCCTGGGTGTCGGATGAGAACCTGATGCTGGCTCGCTATCTCTGGGAAGAGGGTGAAAGCCGGCCAGGTCAGGCCGAGATGAACACGGGCGCCCAGCCGTACTTGGGCGATGCCTGGGTGTCAGATGAGAACTTGATGCTGGCGCGCTATCTGTGGGAGGAAGAAACCGGCTCCGGGGCTGAAACCGAAGCGGTGCAATATGAGGTTGCTGAAAGTTATGTAGCCATGGGCGCTGATATCGAAGCCTTGAAAGTACATTTTGCCGTACTGGGCGCTACGATCGGCTCCGAAGTGCCAGCGATGAATGCGGTAGAGGTAGAGCTGACTCCAACTCAGGTCAAAGCGCTGTCGAGATCAAAGGTGAGAGGTCTTGTGCCAAACACCTTCGTCCAGACTGCGGGCAAAGGCAAAGGCAAAGGTAAAGGTGAAGGCAACTCGACAGATCGGCAGACTGAATTCACTCGACTGATCGACGCCGATGTGCTGCATCGCGAAGGCATTAAGGGCGATGGTGTAGGTATCGCTGTCATTGATACCGGTATCTGGGGACACGGCGCCCTGAAGAAAGATACAGAGGGTCGCCAGCGAGTTGTCTCTGTTTACGATGCGATCAATGATCGCAAGGGTGAATTGTCTGACGGTTCAGGTCACGGCACACACATCACGAGCGTCATCGCAAGCTCGTTGCCCTCCATCAACAGTGATGGTGAGGAAACAGGGGGTTATCACGGTGTTGCACCCGACGCCGACCTGGTCGTGGTTCGATCTTTTGATGACTCTGGCAACGCTACTTACATGGATGTGATTCGCGGCATTTCGTACGTCATTGAAAATAAGGATAAATACAACATACGCGTACTCAACCTGTCTTTCTCTGGCCCGCCGCAATCTCACTACTGGGATGACCCGATCAACATAGCGGTCATGGAGGCATGGCAGGCAGGCATTGTGGTTGTCGCATCTGCAGGCAACAGCGGCCCGGACCCTCTCAGCATTGGTGTGCCGGGCAACGTGCCTTACGTAGTGACCGTTGGTGCGATGACGGACAGTTACACCCCTGATGATGCCAGTGATGACAAACTTGCAACTTTCTCGGCGGTTGGACCTACGCTTGAAGGCCACCTGAAACCTGACCTGATTGCACCGGGGGGGCATATCACTGGTGTCATGCAGAAGAGTGCCGAACTCGCCAAGGACCATCCTGACTTCCATGATGGCGGCAAGTTTTTCCTGATGTCTGGTACCTCGCAGGCTTCTGCGGTAGCGAGTGGCGTCGCGGCGCTTATGCTGCAAGCTAACCCCGAACTCACCCCAGACGACGTGAAGTGTCGACTGATGTCCTCAGCACACATTGCGGTCAATGAAGAGGGTGATCTGCTTTATGGTGTCCTGCAGCAGGGTTCTGGACTAGTGAACGCTCTGGATGCTGTCCTGAGTGAAGCGAGTGGGTGTGTCAATGGCGCATTTGATATTGCTGCCGACCTGAGCGGCGAAGCTCACTATGGTGGGCCAGTGACCGAAAACGAGCTAGGCGAGTTTGTTCTGTTGGGAGGGGATAGCACACTCTGGAATAACAGCACGCTCTGGAACAACAGCACGCTCTGGAACAACAGCACGCTCTGGAACAACAGCACGCTCTGGAA
>JAYQAI010000085.1:0-8519 GCA_038136715.1 Gammaproteobacteria bacterium
AGCTTCAAGGACTCGAACGCTGAGATTATTACGCTCAAGGTCGATGTCACGGATCGTGAATCGATGGCAGCGGCACGTGAAGAAACACTCTCTGCATTCGGCAAGGTGCATGTTGTCTGCAACAACGCCGGGGTTGCACTGAATGGCAATATCGGTGACATGACCTTCAAGGATTGGGATTGGGTCATGAAAGTTAATCTTGACGGTGTCGTGAACGGCCTCGTGACCTTTATCGGTGACATGCGGGCCCAGGGTGAAGGCGGTTACTTCGTCAATACGGCTTCTATTGCCGGCCACTATGGGATGCCCGGTCTTGGGCCTTACTGTGCCAGTAAGTTTGCTGTCGTCGGTATTTCAGAAACGATGCGTCAGGATCTGGCTGCCGACAATATTGGTGTGTCTGTGCTGTGTCCGGGCATCGTGGAAACCGGTATCAGTCAATCTGAGCGCAACCGACCGCTGGCACTGGGTGGCACGTCTGCACCCGCCATGACGCCCCGCGGGGACGATGACCCACCTCTGGTCGAAGGTCAGGTCATGGATGTCATGCAGCCTCAGGATATTGGTGACATGGTTCTGCACGCCATGCAGAGTGGTCAATTCTACATCCTCTCTCACGCGGAATTTGAGGGCGCGGTGACAAAGCGCGGTGCTGAGATCAGCGAGTCATTCACCTACTGGTCGGAGTACCGTCGTCAGCATGGCATTTAAGCGGCGCCCGGCTTAAATTAATTCTTAGGTTTTCCTCGTAAGCCATTGATTATTGATGATTAAGGTCGAGAAATCAGTCCGTCAGAAACCATTGAGTCGATTTCCTCGATTGAATAGCCGAGGTCAGACAGAATCCCCTCGGTATGCTCGCCGGCTTGCGGGCAGGGTTTCTGCGGCAGGATATCGATATTGTGGAATTGCATTGGTATGCGCACAGTGCGGTAATCCCCGACACCTTCCATTTCTATGGCTGGAAACAGGTTGATGGCCTCTGCCTGATTGTCCTGCGTCACTTCATGCAGCGGTTGCACCGGTCCCCAGACCACGCGATGTTCATCGAAAATTTCGCCCCACTCAGCCTGGGTGCGGGTCAGCATGATCTCATCAATCATCGGCAGCAGTTCGCTCATGCCGCGATAACGTTCACGCGGCTGGCTCCAGCGCTCATCCGACGCCCACTCCGGCTTACCCAGCGCTGTTGCAAACGGCCCCCACCACTTGGGTTCCGGCATATTCAGGGCAATCCACTTGCCGTCTTTACAGGGAAAACGGTTGGCAGTGGCTGAAAGCATCTCGTTGCGCCGCCGCCGCCGGAGGGGTTCCTCATCCACAAGTGTCGCCGCGAAATCACTCGCCTGCGTCCAGACGGCAGTCTCAAACAATGATGTTTCGACAGATTGAAATTCACCGGTGCGATCGACCAGGCGGAGTGCGGCAAGAATGGCGCCCACCAGCGCCAGACCCGTCGTGTGATCGCCCTGGGCTGTGCGTGGCTGCGGTGGAATACCGTCATCACCATCCCTTGAGGCATCCGAGAGGCCCGAACGGCCAAAGAAAGCCGTGACATCGTAACCCGGGCGCCAGGCATCAGGCCCTGTGGTGCCATAGCCGGTCAGCGTCGCATGTACCATTCTCGGATTGATCGCTCTCATGCTGTCGGGGTCAAGGCCGAACTTCTGCTGGCGGGCTATCAACAGGTTGCAGAGAAAGACATCGGCTTTGGCACAGAGCTGTTTCACCAGGTCAACTGCTTCGGGCTTGGTGAGGTCCACTTGCATGGACTCCTTGCCACGATTATCCACATCAAACTGGAAGTCATGTTCCGCGATGGCGCCATCAACCTTAGGCTTGCGAGTCATGTTGCGCATCGGATCACCCGTAAGCGGTTCCACCTTGATGACGCGGGCACCCAGGTCAGCAAGGATGGCACCCGCACTTGGCGCTGCCATCCAGTTGTCGATTTCAATGACGGTAATGTCGTCCAGGGGCTTGATCACACGAGGCTCCTATAACTTCTGAGTTCTAATCGAAAGACGCGATTCTATCGGCTTCAGGCTGCCGCGGAAATGCATCTACTGCAATTCGCCTTTGGCTTTCAGGTGCATGAAAAGCTGTCGGTCATGGCGACTGGTGGCTGAGAGGCGACCCGCCCGAACATAAGGTTGCCATTTTGACGGTGCCGCTGCGGCAACTTCATCACCGATAACGGTGACGCGCTGGATAACTCGTTCGCCATCAAAATCATTCAGGACAAAGTGCTGGGTGCAGCGATTGTCCCAT
The DNA here is from genome assembly GCA_038136715.1 of Gammaproteobacteria bacterium. Taxonomy (GTDB): domain Bacteria; phylum Pseudomonadota; class Gammaproteobacteria; order Pseudomonadales; family Azotimanducaceae; genus UBA9659. The sequence goes on from JAYQAI010000085.1 coordinate 2,272, forward strand.
ATAGCGATGGTGCCAGGTTGCCACCGATACCTGACGGTAAAGCGCGGGTTCTGTACCCAGCGAGTCAGGTAGCTCAGCAGCATTTCACTCTCGGTGGCATTCAGCTCGACGATCCGCCGGGTGAAATGTTCATTGACATATAACGCCCTGCGGCGCGTCACGGGGTGTTCGCGAACCACCGGATGAATCGCCGTGCGCTCAGGATGATTGTGGGGTAGCGCATCATGCAGTGCGGAAAGGCCTTCACAGAGTGCTTTCATCGGCTCAGACAGTTCCTCGTAAGCAGCGTACAGGCTGGTCCACAGGGTATCACCGCCTGTTTCCGGGCAGGACACCATGTTGAGGATCGACATGAGGGCAGGTTTTTCCTGGAAGGTCAGGTCTGTATGCCACTCATCGGCGACGCCGCCGGTGGTGGCGCGCAATTCGAATATCTCGGGTGGCAGTTCAGTCTTGGCACTGAGGTGCGGGTGACCTTCGAGATGGCCGAATAAGCGCCCGAACGCGACATGGGCCTCAGGCGATGGAAACTGATCAGGCAGGAAAATGACCAGATTTTCCAGCAAGAGCGCTTGCAAGGCCTCGTGCTCCGCCGCTGTCGGGTTGTTGATGTCAGGGCCGCGCACTTCGGCGCCGAGTGCACCGGCGAGGCGGGTGACCTGCCAGTGTGATGGAATCTCGCTCATGGGTATCTCCTCAGGATCCGCGGCAAGGTTGCCAGAACGAGTTTGATCATACCACCCGATCTAGACCCAGCTCTGGTACAAAAGCCCTTTAGCGCCGGAACAGCGAATGAAAGGCAACCAGTGTTGCTGCAGCGGCGACGTTGATGGATTCGACCGCATTCGCCATCGGGATGCTGACGAGACGATCACACAGGTCTGTAGCCTCTCGACTCAGGCCTTCTGTCTCGTTGCCGAGCAGAAAAATGCGTGACCGGTCGGCAGGCGCTTCGACCTCTGTCAGATCTACACCCGCGTTGCCGCTCAATCCAATGATTTCAAACTCCGCCTGCTTCAGCTGTTTCAGGCCTTTCACCAGGGTTTGGGCATGATAAATTTTGGCGTGAAACACCGTGCCGGCGCTGGCCTTGTGAACCAGTGCGTCAATGCGCGCAGACCCCTTCTTTGGCAACAGCAGGCCGTCCAGTGGTGACGCGGCTACTGAACGTATGATCATGCCGAGATTCTGGGGATTCGTGATGCCATCAAGGCCCAACAGAGTCTGGGGTGCAGCCGGCAGGTCAGCAAGCGCAGCATAGCCGGAAGGTTGAATATCAACGGCAACACCCTGATCCTGGCGTCGGTTTTTTGAGATGCGTGACAGGCTTTCGCGCGTGTGGCTCACGATCTCGACACCCCGTTGGCTGGCGAGGCGCCCGATATCACCGATAATGCCGTCATCGTTGTTGCTGTTGGCCATGTGGAGTCGGTACACGTCGATTCGGTCGTCGGCAAGGACTTCCAGCACAGGCTTTCGACCATAGAGGGTCATCATATTGTCGAAACGGGCTTTTTTCTTCTCGTAGCTGCTCATGCAGTGACTTCCAGCAGGTGGGCGCATTCTATCGCATGATCGCCCGAACAGCGTCAGAGCACCAGAAACTGTGCAACTGATCCGCTCCAGGCCTCTGTCGGCCGCATTCCTCTGGTGTAGAGGCGTCTGATGAATACACTGCATGATGAACAAAAACGCCAGATCCGTGCTGACGCGGTGACTTTTACCCGGAGCTTCCTATGTTAAGACGACTATCAGGGCTACTGCTTTTACTGCTGGTGCCGCTGTCTGCCAGCGCCAGCGGCATCGAGGGTGACGCCAGGGCGCTGGAACGTGTCGAGCAGATGCTGGCGGCACTTGGTGGCAGGAGTCTCTGGGCCGAGGCGCGTTCCCTGCACACGATAGAACGAGCCCGTCATCACGACTACGGAGACGGCATTGAAGCCAATATGTGGCACAACCTTGAAGCGCCGGGTGAGTATGCCCATCTGATCCACAGCCAGGTTGAAATCAAGCGTGGCTGGGACGAAGACGGTGGCTGGGTCAAGAAAGACAACGACTTGAGAGATTATTCCGAGGAGGAAGTGCAGAAGCGGATTTTCTACTGGCATCGCGACATGTACACACTCTACCACCAGCTCGCCAAAGGCGAACGGAAACTGACTGTACGAGCGCTTGAGCCTGATGGCATTCTAGTGCTGGACGAAAATGGCGAGGACGTCGCCAAGTTCAAACTGTCTCCGGATGGTCAGGTTTACTACTGGGAATTGCTTGGCGGTAAGGGCGAAAGGGCCTTTATCTATGGTCCGCACCGCAACTTCGGTGAAGTCCGGTTCCCTGACTGGGGTACCTCGACAGATGGTTCTTGGAGTTCTTACTACCTGCAGGTCAGACCGAGTCGTCGATCATTTGCGGCGAATGTAAACCTCGCGAAACCGGACGAACGGTTTTCCGGTGGCGCGCTGGTCAAAGAGAAGTGTCGCGAGTAATTCAGGTCAGGCAAAACAGCGCTGTGCCAATGCTGTTAGGGCAGTGTTGTCGAGCTGATCTTCGAGGCCAATAGCGACCAGTTGCACGCCGCCGACGGTGGCTGGCGTAGATTCGATCTCGCTGCGCCGCCCGACCACCTGGATGCTGACAGTGCTGCCATCATGGAGCCGGGCAAAGCCCTTGGCCCGCAGGACACTGGCATCGAGACCTGTAAGAAAATCATTAACAGTTGCGCGTGTTACTGGTTGGTCATGTTTGAAGTGCCAGGTGGCGTAGTGCGCGTGCGCGTAGTCGGCCAGCACTGGCGGTCGTTCCACGTCGCGGATACCGACGAGGAGTGGCAAAGGTACTTGGGCGCGTGATGTGCTGAACACGCGGGCATCAGGAAAATCTTGCTGCAGCCAGTCGAGGACCACAGTCAATTGAGATTCTGACACCAGGTCCGCTTTGTTCAGAATAATCAGGTCCGCTGCTTTCAGCTGGCGCTGAATAGTACCGGCTACATATTTATCCTTTGCCCTGGCCTGAATGGTTTCGGCATCCGCTACAACGAGCACAGCATCGAGCTGCATATTCGGGCCATGACCGTATTGTGCGAGGTTTTGTACATCAGCAACGCCACTGGCTTCCACTACGATTTGTTCAAGCGCCGGCTCAACTTCGCTCAGCTGGTCGATAGCGACATGAAACCCGTCGACTAACGTGCAGCACACACAGCCATTGGTCAGGTTAATCTGGCTGTCGGTTTTTGAAGCAATCAGATCAGCGTCGATATTGATCTCACCGAAGTCATTGATCAGCAGGCCAATTCGCTTGCCGTCGGAGTTGGCGAGAAGATGATTCAGCAGCGTGGTTTTCCCGGCGCCGAGATAGCCGCCAATGACGGTAAATGCGATCACCGGCCAGCGGCCTTGAACTTCCTGCCGCTGAGAACTGTACCCCAGACACCGATGTCCTTGATATGCAGGGGTTCGACGCTGAGCGGATCTTCATCAAGCACTGCAAAATCGGCTTTTTTTCCTGCCTCGAGCGAACCAATTTCGTGGTCGAGGTGGAGTTGGTAAGCGGCGTCTATGGTGACAGCCTGCAGAGCCTGTGCCGGCGAGATTTTCTCGGCTTCCCCAAGCACACGGCCTGAAGGCGTCATCCGGTTCACGGCGCACCACATGGTGTGCAGACTGCCGAGCGGCGTGACGCCGGCATCAGAATGGATCGAAAAACTGACGCCTTCGCGCAGTGCTGAGGCACAGGGCTCCAGTTGGTTGGCACGTTCCGGTCCGACCGTTATATCGTAATGTTGATCACCCCAGTACCAGATGTGATTGGCAAAAAAGTTAGCGCAAAGTCCCAGCTTTGCCATCTTGCGTAGTTGTGCCTGGGTTGTGAGCTGTGCATGGGTGATGACATGACGGTGATCGGGTCTTGGCGCTTCAATCAGGATCTGTTCCATGGTTTCAATGGCCAGCTGCTGGGTCTGGTTCCCGTTGCAGTGCATATGAATCGACAGGCCCGCTTCGTGGAACGGCATGAGCCAGCTTTTGAGCTGCTCTGGCACCGTCAGCAGCTGGCCGTGGTCGTCACCACTGAAATAGCCAGGCGCCATAATCAGCGCGCTGAAACCCTGGATGGAACCATCCAGGACGAATTTTACGCCGGGGAAGCGATAACGCTCGGATTCTGTCTGCTTCAACTCGACAAACTGTTCTGCTAAGGCCTGGAAATCTGTGCTTTCACCGGGAATTGCCGCAATGTTGTACTGGATCACCCGCATGGGGAAATCCTCAGCCGCCGTCATGTCCAGCCATAAGCTGTGCTGCTTCGGCGATAGAATCGCTGCGCCCGCAAGATCGGTGCAGGTGGTGATGCCGGCATTGCAGGCGAGGGCAGCAAAGTTCTGCAGTGCCTCGGGCGTCGAGTTGCTGAACTGGACAGCCCGCATGCCGGTTTTGCAGAGCCCCATGGCAACGGGTTCGCGCAATTCGCCATCGAGTTCACCGCTGGCATCTCGTCCCAGGCCCTCTACCTTAAGGTCTCTGGTGACGCCGTTGACCTCCAACATGGCAGTGTTAACGGTCGCGAGGTGGCCGCTGGCATGGTGCAGGAAGATCGGTCGAGTACGGGATACCTCATCGAGATGGTGTCGAGTCAGGCGCGGCTGATCAGCGAAATAGATCGGGTCGAAACCGCCGGCAACCAGCTGCTCGTCAGGGTCCTCCATGGCAGCGTCCACCGCCTTCAGGGTCTCTATCAGCTGTTCGTAGGACTGGATGCCCGGTGCAATCGATCCATCCGGTAACGGCCGATCGTAATAACCGAGGTAAGGGAAGCTCATCATGCCCCCAGCCATGACGTGGGCGTGGGCTTCCACGAAACCGGGAATCAAAACATTGTCTTTGAAGGTTGTATCAAGTTCATAGTCACCCCAGCCACTGACCTCATCCAGTGAACCGACGCCAAGGATTATGCCGTCACGAACTGCGACGTGCGTCGCGACGGGGTTTGCAGGGTTCATGGTGATGACTTTGCGGGCTTCAAATATTGTAATCATGGCCGGGAGGTATCTATGCAGAGTTTTCGATTGTGGGGTAGTGGTAACAGCCTGTCCAGCTGGGAACAGTGCTATGCTGCGTATATGAGAATACTCGTTGTCTCTCTTTTGCTGATGACCGCTGGCTGTAGTCGGGAACCGCAGTCTATCGACCCGGAGCGTCTCGCGCTGTATACCGAAATCTACGCTGGGGCTGATATGACACCCGCCGTGCAGGAAAAATGGGCACGCAGCTGTGCACTCTGCCATGCAGCCGGCGTCGGCGGGGCGCCGCGGGTAGGTGTCAATGCCGACTGGCAGGCAAGGGTGGAGAAGGGTCCGGGCATGTTGATGGTTAACACCATTGACGGCATTAACCAGATGCCACCGCTCGGTTACTGCCAGGATTGTGGCCTGGACGATTTCGCCGCCATGATCAAGTTTATGATCGGGGATGCAGGGTGATCACGCGCAGACGGCTGCTGGCATCGAGTCTGCTGCCGTTTGTCTTTGCCGGCGGAACAAAAGCCGCCGCCGCATCCGCAACTCAAGCACCCTGGCTTAACTGGTCGGGTTATCTTAGGGCGGAGCCGGCAGGTCGAGTCGCACCAGGCAGCACCGAAGAACTGGCTGCCTGGCTGGCAAAGACCTCTGGCAAGGTCCGGCCCGTGGGTTCGGCGCATTCCTTCTCGCCACTGGTACCAACGCAAGGGCATCTGCTGGTGCTTGATCGGCTGTCAGGGCTCGATTCATTGTTGGCGGCGTCTTCAGAGGCGGTGTTCCACGCCGGGACACGCCTGTCAGATACCGGACAGCCCCTGTGGCAGGCAGGCCAGGCTATGTTCAATCTGCCGGATATCGACCGGCAGACAATAGCCGGGGCGCTGGCCACATCAACCCATGGCACAGGTGCGCGGCTGCAGTCGCTTTCAGGGTATGTGTCGGGATTAGAACTCGTTACTGCAAGTGGCGAGATCCTGGTGCTTGATGCTGGCCACGAATTCCTGCCTGCCGCGGCAGTCTCCCTGGGCGCGCTTGGCGTTATCACGAAGGCAACTTTCAGGAACCGCGCGCCGTTTCGCGTACGAACGTGTACCTGGGTCGAGGAAACGACGGCCATCCTCGACAAATTCGATCAGTACTGCCGTGAATGGCAACACTTTGAGATGATGCCGCTGCTGCATTCTGATTACGCGCTCGCGATTGCTCACCAGGAAACTGAGGCTGAATTGCA
>JAYQAI010000085.1:8619-12962 GCA_038136715.1 Gammaproteobacteria bacterium
GATACCTGGCTCAGTATGTTCACCGGTGGCGCCCGGGTTTCCATTTCTGTTCATCGGCTGGCGGGTGAGGATTTCAATCCGCTGTTCAATCTGGTTGAGCCGATTTTCTGGAAATATGGTGGCCGGCCGCACTGGGGTAAATGGCATTCGCTTGGGCACAGCGAATTGCGGGCGCTTTATCCGAAATTCGATGACTTCACCAGGCTGCGGCAGGAGCTTGACCCTGGGGGACGACTGCTCAACCCGCACCTGGCGAAGTTGTTCGGAGTTGAGGCTTGATCAGGACCCGACCAGGTCTCCCAGCTGGGTGCCGATTTCTTCCGGTGTCACCATCGGCTCAAATCGCGCGACGACATCGCCTTTGCCATTCACCAGGAACTTGGTGAAGTTCCACTTGATGTCAGCACTGCCTTCCGGATCCGGTTTCGCGGATTTCAAAAGCTCATAGAGGGGTGCGGCGTTATCACCGTTGACGTCAATTTTCGAGAACAGCTGGAAATTGCAGTCGTACTTGCTCTGAGCAAATTCCAGTATCTCGTCGTTACTGCCTGGTTCCTGGGCACCGAACTGATTGCAGGGGAAGCCCAACACCTGCAGGTTTTCATTGTCACTTTGTAATGTACACAGACCTGCGTACTGGCCGGTAAGGCCTCACTGGCTGGCGAGATTGACGATCAGCAAGGCCTGATCGCGGAAGTCAGATAATGAAATCATCTCGCCGGTGATGGATTTCATTTCGAGGTCATGAATCGATGACATGAGTTTCTCTCTTGGTTAGTGTTTCCCCGCGCTCTCTAGCATTCTGCGCGGTCAGGAGAATATACCATGCAGGTACCACTGGTTGTTAGACAGCTGGCGGTAAACCCAGTACAGCGCGCCGCATGCATGTCTCGCAACGAAATAATCCCGACTGACTTCGCCATCATCCCACCACCCGAAATCAATGCGTTCAGGCCCCTGCAGCAGGGTCAGTGGTCCGGCTATGTGTGGCAGGTCGCCGGGAGATTCCAGCATTGGCGGTTGGGCCAGGAGATAAAGCGGGCGGGCGCTGGTTTCTTCAAACACAACGGCTTCCCGCCTTGCGTTCAGGGCAACCGGTCGCCAGGCCTGTTCCGGTCGGTGATCATTGGCAAGGGCAAGGCCAAAGCAGGCCTGGGGGCCCAGCCTGGCTGTCATCATGTTGATCAGTTCAACGGCCTTAGCGGCCTCGGCCTTGCTGTGCCGACTGCCATCTTTCTGTTGAAACCGGGTGCCATGGAACAGGTCACCGGACGGTGCCTCCATGTCATGAAAATGTCGGGCAGTCAGTGTCAGGCTGTCCACCTCCGGCATGTCGTCTATCTGGTCCAGTTTCAGCTGGGTCAGCATCAGGAACATGGCAGGATCATTGTCGGGGTTTGCCAGCATGACGTTGAATGTCTTCGCTGCATGGCTGCGATGTGCCAGGCGAAAACTGAACTGGCTGACCTGCAGCTGCCGGCCGCGCAGAAAATCATGCAGCTCACCCAGCAGGCGTTTCACGGGGAAGACCAGTGACTCCAGGCTGGTAACATCGCTTAGAAAATTGATTTCGCTGCCAAACCGCGGCTTGCTGGTGATGAACTTCTGCGGGTCTGGTTTTTGGCCTGTCAGGCGCTGTAGATAATCCGTAAAGAAAATACCGAAACGCCGGTTCAGGCCGTCAAGGGGAAGGGCCAGGAGCTGACGGCAGTCAGCAATGCCCATCTGCTGCAGCGACTCGAGGATTCTGGGTTCAATCTGCAGGTGGTGAATAGCAACCGGTGCCAGTGAATTCGCAACGTCGTCCAGGTTGTCAGCCCGTCGGGTCTGGGCGAAACACTGCGCTGCCAGCGGTGTGCCGTTGATACCAAGTGTTGCAGTAAAACCGAGTTTGTCGAGTGCTTCGCGGATGTTTTGTTTCAGGTTGTCGAGGCCCCGAAACAGCTTCAGGCAGCCACTGATCTCGAGCAGCAGACATTGCGGCGCCTTGACTACGACTGATGGCGTGAATTGGTATGCCCACTGGGCAAGGTGTTCGAGCGTGGCAAATTCCTTCTTCTCATCACGTTCAACGCTGACAATCTGCTCGCTGATGGTAAAGGCCGTATTCATTGAACTGGCGAGGCGAATACCAAGCGCCTCGGCAACGGTGTTCATGCATATAACGCGCTGCCGGTGTAAGACAACGACGGGAGTTTCGCTTTGCTGCCGGTTGAAAACTTCAACTGGCAGCCGGGTAAAATTCAGACAGAGCCAGATCTCTCTGTCGTTTTTACTGGTATTCATAGGTTCGCCTGTCGACAGGTACAGTGTCAGGCACTGTCATAGACTCGAGCGGCACCGCTTCGACCTGGCGAACCACCATTTCGCTGAAATCCGGCATGGGGCGATGCAGCTGGTCAGCAAATGTGAGACGGATATCACCGCTTTCCCAGCCACCGATCCGTTTCAGAACCCGGACTTCCAGTGCGGAGTTATCATGCCTGGGCTGACCGGGCCTGAGCCGCAGGCGCAATTCTGCTGGCGATGCGTTGATCCCAGCCGCTTCCGGCCGGAACAGGATGCACCAGGTGTTGCCGGTTCTGCTGGCGACCTGCAGGCGGCGTATCTGCTTATCGAGAATTCTGCGGGGCCAGGCAATCACTGTGCTGCAGCTCTTTGAGGCGAGAGCATTTTCGAGCACCCAAAGGTAGTCCCTGGGTGACTTTGGCTGGCTGATGACAATACGAGACAGGTCAACCCCGGCCTGGGCCAGTGCCGGCGGATAGGGAATGTAAGGCGGGCTTACCAGCAGCAGCCAGCGTGCCTGTACCTGGCTCAGGCGCGCCAGTGACGGTGTCAGCAGTCTGAATTCACCGATGCCATACTGATCGTGCAGCAGCTCTGTGACACCATCTGCTGGCCATCCGGAACCCGGCAGCTCAGCATCGAGTTCGGCAAAACCGCTGCTCGGGTGGCGTTTGAATTCGCAGTCAATACGAGAAGCACGCCAGAGGCCAGTGGCTTTCAACAGGTTGTTGAGCGGTTCGGTCATGGGCAGTGAGCAAAAACAAAATACTGTTTATATATACAGTAGTTTTTAGTTCGACTCAACCGCCCGCAAGAACTGTCTGACTGACTTGACCAGCGCTGCCGGTCGCTCGGCAAGGATGGCGTGGGAGGCATTGCTGATGACCTCGAAGCGGGCATCAGGTATGCGCCTGGCATAACGGCGACCAGTCTGGGGGCGCGCCTCATCATGCTCACCGCAGATAACCAGCGTCGGACAGTCAACCTGACCCAGATCTTTGACGCGATCATAGTTTTTCAAAGTGCCGGTGGCGCTGAACTCCGAGGCACCCCACATATGCGCATAGACTTCGGCGCCATGGGGATTTCTGAAACCAGACCGGCGCTTTAATGCGGCTTTGTTTCTGAGGACATGACGAGCGTAATAAGTGTCCATAGCCTGCTGGTAGACGTTCGCGTCGGTAGCGCCTATCTCGTGACAGTATTGAATCACCTTGCGTTCTTTTGCCGGCAGTGCACGGATCAACAGATCAGCGTCAGCCTGCCAGTCAGTGGCTGAGAACATGGGTGACTGAAACGTCATGGAATGCACCCTGTGGCGCTTGCGCGACAAGAAATACTCAAGCGCAAGCGTGGTTCCCCAGGAAGCACCGAACAGGTGAAAAGCATCAAGCTCCCAGGCATCAACCAGCCATTTCAATTCCTGCACGAATGTATGCACGGTCCAGCGTGATCTCGGCGTCTGGCTGCTGCGACCGCCACCGATCTGGTCGTAAATGAAAACCCGGCGCTCGTCGGCCAGTTTGAACAGGTCCTGCATGAAATAACTGTGTCCACCCGGGCCGCCATGCAGACAGACGAGGGGCAGGCCTGCAGTCCGCTTGCTGCCGCGCGACTGGTAGAAAGTGCAACCCAGACTGTGCTCTATGAATGGCATGGCCTCAGTATCACCGTTAGCGGGCGCGTTGAACAGGCAACTGGTGGCCTTCCTTGACCTCTTCCATGACAACATAGGTGCGTGAATCGCTGACACCCGGCAGCGTCAACAGCGTTTCTCCCAGCAATTTGCGATAGGCTGCCATATCAGCAACCCTCGCTTTCAGCAGGTAGTCGAAATTACCCGACACGAGGTGACATTCCAGTATCTGCGGCAATCTGACAACGGCATCACCGAATTCCTGGAAGACGTCAGGAGATGTCCTTGTCAGGGTGATTTCGACAAACACCAGAAGTTCCAGGTTCAACAGGCGGGGATTCAGGCTGGCGCCCCAGGAATCAATATAACCAAGCGCTTCCAGGTTTCTGACGCGCTCACTGCACGGGGTCGCGCTGAG
>JAYQAI010000086.1:0-12889 GCA_038136715.1 Gammaproteobacteria bacterium
CAGCTGCAGGCTGCTTTGAAATGCATCCTCAACGGTGCGTCCGACACACCAGTCGCCGCAGGCAGCAAGCTGCCCGATGGGATCGAGCAGGAAAGGCTCTGATGCAGGTTGACTGACACGCGCATACCGCCAACGGTGAATCATCGATGCATCTTCATCGCAGTCAAACGAAAGCCTCATTAACGCTTCCAGCATACTGTGCTTAACCTCGTCGAGCGGCTTTTCAAGCACCTGCAGCGACCATACCGGATTGGCGTGAGCGACGAGGTTGGAATACTCGGTATCGGTCCTGCCAGGCTTGGTACCGGTCAATGCCACCCAGTCGATAAGTGAGTCCTTTACAACGGCCGCATCAAACGCAGGTCGTTGCCTGAGCGGCACCATCAGGGCGAAGGCAGGCTCGTAGGTAACGTCAACTGGTTTCAAATCGAGTAATTCAAAAGTCTGTGGCGCTGGCGCTGTTGAGATCACCCAATCGAAAGGGCCAGACAGCGCGTCATCGCTCTCGAGAAACCAGTTGCCCGGGACACCCGTCACCCTGGTAATGCGCTGTCCCAGGTGAACATCCATGTCTTCGGCAATTTTTTTGCAAAGTGAATTCATTCTTGGTGCGCCAACGTAATGAGGTTCGAACCAGGGGCGCTTGTATGGCTTTGCGTCAGGTGAAAGCGTCGTGACCACTGCATCCCAGCTAGCAACAGCATCGTCGAATAGCGAGAGGAACTGACGAAATTCATCGCTGCGCGCGGTGAAAAACTGTGCCCCGTGATCATGCTCATAGGCATTTGAGTAACGTGTCGCCATACGTCCGCCAATGCCGCGACCTTTGTCGAACAGCGTGACGTTGATATTGCTGTTGCTGCGGGACAGCAGGTAAGCCAGCGAAGTACCGGCGATGCCGCAGCCGATGACCGCGATTGAGACCATGGCAGGTCAGACAGACCCGCTTTGCTGAGCGGAAACCTTTTCCATTTCCTCGCGCAGCGCTTCCGCTTCTGCCGTTAAAAACGAGTACTCCCGGATGTTGCCATTGCGCTGCGCGTGCATCGCCTGCTCGAGCTTGGCGTGATACTGTTTCCTGAGCTTCTTCTCAGGGTCTGACTTGAACCATCCAAACATCAGTAGCTTCCTCCAGATCCAATCGGACTTGCTTACCAGGGCCTGAGACTGGGGCTCAGGAGAGCCGCTTCCAGTACTGCCAGGGGTATTCGTCCTCATTGGCCGCACGCATTTCAAACCCCTGATACTCAAAGTAGGAACGCGAAACGCGCTGCGCTTTGATCAAAAGACCCGGCAAATTTCGCTCTGCCGCCAGTGCGAATACCGCGTCCATCAGCGAACGTCCCACGCCTTGACGCTGAAACAGCGGCAGGACATAGAGCCCGTGCAGCAACCCGCCTTCGCCGTTCGGCAGCAGCGTTGCTGCCTCAGCGTCCCAGACAGCGACGCCGACAATCTCGCCACGCACCTCTGCGACCAGCACGTCGTACTCCGCCAGATCCACTTCATCGTACTGCAGCGGACCCACAGCAAGCTTCTTCAGGCGTTTCTCGGTAGGCCAGTTCATGACGGCTGACTCTATAATCCGGTTGATAGCGCGAAGGTCGTGACCTTCCGCTTTTCTGATGCTAAATGTTTTCATGCCCCTCTTACGCCGCTCGTTCGAAAAGAGACCAACCTGCATGCCCCCAGGATAAAATCTGGACCGCGTCGACATCGGTTTGCTGGCGCTCCGCAGAGCGTCTATGCTTCCGCTTATACAGTAAGAAGATCATCAATATGTCTGAAATCTACCTCACGGCCGGCAACCGATCCGCGCTTGGCGACTTTGGCGGCTCCTTAAAGGATGTCCCATTTACTGACCTCGCCTCACAGGTTGTCCAGGCCTGTATCGAACGTGCTGGTGTGGCGGCTGACGCTATCGATCATATGGTTTTCACCACTACTTGCCCCACAGACAAGGACTCACTCTTCTCTGCCAGGGTCGTCGGTATGAAAAGCGGGTTGCCCGAGGAAGCAGCTGCACTGGATGTCTCGAGGGCCTGCGCCTCGGGTCTGCAGGCGATCATCTCAGCCAGCCAACAGATCACTTCCGGCCAGAGCGAGCTTGCTGTCGCTGCCGGCTGCGAGATGTTCAGCCGGGCGCCCTACGCTGTCACCACCGCCCGCTGGGGTAATGCCCGCGGCAACCAGCAGCTCGAAGATGTGCTGGAGTGGTGCTATCGCTGTCCCTTCAGCCTCGAGTACATGGGCGATACGGCAGAGAACCTCGCCGAGAAATACCAGTACGAGCGTGAACCCATGGACGAATATGCAGTGACGAGCCAGGCCCGGGCCCTCGCTGCCATTGAGTCAGGTTTTCTTGGCCGGCAGATCGTGCCGATCGAAGTGCCTGGCGGGAAAACCACCCGAACTTTTGAAGTCGATGAGTCGCCCCGGCAAGGTATCACGATGGAGCGCCTCGCCAGACTTCGACCGGCCTTCCAGGAGAACGGCAAGGTCACTGCAGGCAACTCGTCGGGTGTGACGGATGGCGCGGCCGCGATGCTGGTCGGGACTGAGCAAAGTCTGACTGCCGCCGGCGCAACACCCGCCGCCCGTGTTGTCGACTGGACCGTTGTTGGCGTTGCACCGAGCCTCATGGGACACGGACCCGTCCCGGCGATCCAGCAGCTGTTACAGCGCAATACCCTGGCGGTCGCAGATATCGACTACTTCGAGGTCAACGAAGCCTTTGCCGTCGTCAACCTCCACGTCGAGGCCCAGCTGGGCATTCCCAGGGAAAAACACAACCTTTACGGTGGCGGCATTTCGGTTGGACACCCACCAGGTGTCACGGGTCTGAGGATGGCCATGAACGCGGTGCAGCACCTGCAGGATACCGGCTCTCGCTATGCTGTTCTGTCGATGTGTTTGGGTGCCGGCCAGGGACTTGCCATGCTGATTGAAAATCCAATGTGACACCATCAACTGGCCCAATTCATCGGTCGAGTTTTTCAAGACAAAAAGCCGGCCCGGGTAGGCCGCCGCTTTGCCGCGTGTTTCAGCGACGCTGCCATTGCTACGACTTTTTAAGGTCGCCCAGCTTGTAGTTGTCCCAGGTCACCTGACTGTCGGGTTTGAATACGATCCAGCGCCGGTCCCTGCCACCCGCAGTCGCACTATTCGGTGGTGGGTCTTCCTGTGGCGGCGCACCATGTCCGCCGTTGTACTTGATTCCCATCTGGCGCCTGGCTTCCTGCAGATCCGGGTCTGCCGCTTCTGCAGCCTCGTCCTCCAGCACAGTCGCCTGCCCCTGCATCATGATGGCCTGCAACTCCGGAAACCTTTCATTCCGGTCAACAATCACCGTGCAGGTTGAATCCCGACGCAGGTTCGCGACTTTCTGGCCACGTCCATAGATGTAGACCTTGCCACCGGCCCAGCCAAACCACATCGGCGTGATGTTAATGCGCTGACCAGGTCCAATCGTGCCGATTCGGCAGTTCCAGCTGGCGGTCATGATATCTTCTATTTGCTCTTCGGTCAGAGCCAATCGGCGTGACAAGGGCATAATTGCTCTCCTTTGGTACTTCGAAATTGCCGAGGCAATCTCTCAATGAATTCGCACAGGTTTGAGACCAGGCCGCAAAAACCATCGTGAAAGAGTAACGATTGCGACGGCGTTCACTCGCCAGGGAATATCCGCTGTGCCCTGCCATCGGGGAACGCAGCATGCATACCATCGTAGGTTCGATCCTCAAATCGCACGCCGCCAATACTGGCAGAATATCCACCATCGACCACAAGCGTATGGCCCGTCATGTAGCTGCCAGCCTCGGATGCCAGCAGCAGCAGCGGCCCTGCCAGCTCTTCCAGTTCACCAACGCGGTTCATGGCGGTCGCCTCCTCCACATAGTCGACGTAGCCAGGCACCGCGAAAAATGGGCCGGTCATCTCGCTCGGGAAGTATCCAGGCAGCAGCGCATTCACCCTGACGCCGCGATCCGCCCAGCTGCAGGCAAGATTCTTAGTGAGGCCATTCACGGCGAATTTTGTCGTCTGATAGGCAACCGGGTGATCCGCTGCACCACCCAGCCCCATGATAGAGGACACGTTGATGATAGAGCCGCCTTTACCGTCGGCGAGCATTCTCACACCAGCTTCCTGGCAGCCATACCAGACGCCGTTGAGATTAATCTGGATAATTTCATTCCAGATATTCTGGTCGAGTTTCTCTGGCATGCTGGCGCCATCGGCGACAGTGCCCGCATTATTAACGACAATGTCGACTCGACCGAACTCAGCCCAGGCAGCATCCATAGCGGCAGCCACCTGTTCCCGCACCGACACATCACCTTGAATCGCAATCGCCTCGCCGCCGCTGTCATTGATTTCGGCAGCGATGGCTTCGAGGTTTTCAAGCCGCCTGGCGACGAGGGCAACCTTCGCCCCCGACTCTGCCAGCAATCTCGCAAAGTAGGCGCCAATGCCCGACGACGCACCTGTGATCAGCGCACTCTTACCGGCCAGGCTAAAACGATTATTGCTCACGGGATTCTCCTGCACTCTTATCGGATGACACGAGTCAGGGTACGACTTCGCAGCGTGCTCTGTCTATTGTCAGCTCAGACCGGGGCCCCGTTAATCAAACAGTTTTTCTGCCCGGGCAAAAATCAGGTAGAACACGAGGCCAAACGTCAGGACGCCAGCAGCTGTCTGGAACACCAGCGCCCAGGAGCCGGTTGCCTGCAGAATCAGGCCACTGATGTAGACGCCGATAATGCCGGGCAGCGTGCCCGCGGTGTTCGACAATCCCATAATGACGCCGGCACCGCGCGGGGCGATATCAAGATGATTGACACCAAAGCCGCCCGCCATGGCGCCACCGAAGATATTGCCCAGTGACATCAGCGCGATCGCGAGCGGAATACTCTCTACATAGCCCACAACCGCAAGCACGGCTGCGGACCCGCCGAAGCCCACAGCCTGCATGGTCTTCCTGACCCGGGTTTTGTCATGCCCCTGCCGGATCAGGTAGTCCGCAAGCCAGCCACCGGCATTGAGTGCGAGGAACGAGAACAGCGAGGGAATCATGGTGAAGATGCCGACAGACGCGAAATCTACCCCCAGCCCCTTGTTGATGTAGGTGGGCATCCAGGCCAGCAACACATAGGTGCCCCAGTTCGCACAGAAATGACCAATGATGATGGCCCACACCGCCGGCGTTTTCAGCAGCGCCTTGATTGGCGGTGGCGGCGTCTCCGTCACTTCTACATCACCCTGAATCAATTGCATCTCTTCTTCGCTGATGCGCGGGTGTTCATCAGGACTGCGCGCAGAAAGCTTCTGCCAGAAAATCCACCAGACGAAACCGATTGCACCGAACGCGTAAAAGCCCATCTCCCAGCCGTAATGCGTCACGATCCAGGGTGTCGCGACCAGCGCAAACACGCTGCCAAGCGGGATGGTAGAAAACAGGATACCGATGGCGCGGGAACGTTCGGATTCAGGTATCCATCGGCCAAACATGGCGTAAATAGACGGGAAGGTTATGCCCTCACCAATCCCCATCAGCACCCTTGCCACCAGCAGTGCCGTCAGGCCGCCAGCCGCCGCCACCGGTGTCAGCAGGGTAAACAGCGACCAGAAGACGACGCCAAAACCCAGCACGATCTTGCCGCCGTAGCGTTCAGCCAGCCAGCCGCCGGCCACCTGGGTCAGCAGATAACCAATAAAAAATGATGAAAGTACGCGCCCCTGTTCCTCTGGCGTCCAGCCGAAATCTGCACTCATGGGAATGATGGCGATCGAGATGATCACCCGGTCCATGTAACAGATAAATACCGCGGCAGCGGCGAGCGCAATAATGTTGTATCGAGCGGGCCAACCTGTCGTTCTCACCACACTATTTTCCTGGGTCAAAAATAACTCTCCCCTTTGTTTCTCTGTTCGCGAGTTGCAACAGCGTTGCCGGCAGTTCATCAAAACCGATGACCTTGTCGATCAGTGGGTTGAGGCGCTCCGCCTGCACCATCTGGTAGAGCTCCCGGTAGCAGTGCTGGAACTGCATGTCATCTCGACCACGATAGCCCCCCATGTGGACACCCACCAGCGAGTAGTTTTTCACCAGCGCGTGATTCATTGGTGCTGTCGGAATCCGACCCGCGGCAAAGCCGATAATCAGGTAACGGCCTTCCCAGGCAACAAGACGTCGTGCCACATCGAAATAGTCGCCGCCTACCGGATCGTAGACAACATCGACGCCCCGACCATCTGTGATCTCCATCACACGCTCGTAGAGATCTTCGGCGTTGTAGTCAACAACAGCCTCAGCACCAAGCGCGCGACACGCAGCGGTCTTCTCGCTGCCACCCGCTGCCGCAATCACCTGACATCCATGCACCCGGGCCAGGTCAATCGCTGCTGAACCAACACCGCCGGCACCTGCCAGCACCAGTACCGAGTCGCTGGGTTGCAGTTCTCCGCGCAAATGCAGTCCAAACCAGCCTGTACCATAGGTCACGTGGATTGCAGCTGCGAGCATGGGGTCGACCCCTTCTGGCAAGAGGTTTGCACCCTTGGCCGCAATCAGGCACTCCTCGGCGTAGCCACCGCTGGTCTTGTAGCAGGGCCCAACAATTTTATCCCCGGGTTTGAATCGACTGTTTTCACCGGCCTCCATGACAGTACCCGCGGCATTCATGCCTGGGGTGAAAGGCGGCTCTAACCTGACCTGGTAGTTGCCCTGGCATTGCAGGATATCGGCGAAGTTAAGATCCGCAGCTTCCACCTGCACGCGACAGACCGCATCTGACACAGCCGGCAAATTGACTTTGTTACAGGTCAGGTCTTCCCAGGGATCACCTAGTTTCTGCATCTGCCAGGCTTTCATTCTTCCCCCTTCAGAAACTTCGACAATTCAGCATAGTATCAAACGTGCTGCGCGATTATCCTGTCAGTCAACCAACTTCACACTGAGGTCAGCAATGGAAAAACGTCGCATCGGCAAACACGGCCTTGAGGTTTCAGCTCTGTGCCTGGGCACCATGACATTTGGCTACCAGATTGAAGAATCGATCTCGCGGGAAATCCTCGACAAGGCCATGGATCATCGCATCGTCTTCATGGACACCTCCGATGCCTACCCGCTGGGGGGGCCACGCGAAATCCAGGGTGAAACCGAGGCCATCCTGGGTCGCTGGATGAAGGCCAAAGGCAATCGTGACCAGATCGTGCTGGCGACAAAGTGTCTGATCTCGACGGGAGGTGGTCTCAACAACAAGGGACTCTCACGCAAACATATTGTCGACGCGGTGGATGCCAGCCTGACGCGGCTACAGACTGATTATATCGACCTCTACCAGTCCCATGGTTTTGACCCCATGACCCCGATCGATGAAACCCTGCGGGCGTTCGATGATCTTGTCACGGCCGGCAAGGTCCGCTACGTCGGCTGTTCAAACTACCCGGCCTGGCGCCTGTCTGAAGCGATCCAGGCGGCCGACAAGTTAGCCATACCCGGTTACCAGTGCATACAGCCGCGCTACAATCTGCTCTATCGAGAAATAGAGACGGAACTGCTGCCGATGTGCATCAACCAGGGAATCGGCGTCATTGTTTACAACCCTCTGGCCGGCGGCTTCCTCTCAGGGAAATACAAGCCAGGCCAGGAGCCAGAGGAAGGCACTCGATTCACAGTCGGTGCCGCTGGCGCCACGTACCAGATGCGTTACTGGCAGGACGCCCAGTTTGAGGCGGTAGAGACCCTGAAAGCCGTGGTCGAAGGCAAAGGACTCAACATGGTATCCGTCGCGGTGGCCTGGGTGCTGAGACAACCGGGCATCAGTTCGGCGCTCATCGGAGCAACGCGGCCAGACCAGCTGGATGCGAACCTGGCCGCTCTGGACGTGACCTTCGATGACGAACTGCTGGAGGCCTGCGATTCGGCATGGTGGTCATTGCCGCGCCGTCCGGTGAACGAGGGCTATCGCTAGCGGGCGTTGCTCAGAGTATGACGGTGCGCTGCCCGTTCAACTGCACTCGCTCGTCACAATGCAACCTGACCGCCTGCGAGAGTGCCGCAGCTTCGATATCGTGACCCAGGTGGAGCATCTGTTCAATCGTCACCTCATGATCAATGGGTCTCACCTCCTGAACAATGATTGGCCCTTCATCGAGCTCGGCGGTCACGTAGTGAGCCGTGGCACCAATCACTTTGACACCGCGTTCGTACGCCTGGTGGTAGGGCTTCGCACCCTTGAAACCAGGCAGGAAGGAATGATGGATGTTGATTGCCCTGCCCTGCAGCTGCTCGCACAGGTCGTCTGACAGAATCTGCATATAGCGCGCCAGCACCAGCAGGTCGACGCCACGCGCTGCCATGATCTCGAGCAGACGCGCTTCCTGCTGCGACTTCGTTTCAGGGGTGACCGGCAGGTGGTCGTAAGGCAGACCATACCATTCCGCCATAGCACGGCAGTCTTCATGATTACTGACAATGCCAACGATATCAGCCGGCAGTGCACCTGATTTCCATTTATTGAGCAGGACACTGAGACAGTGATCATATTTCGAGACACAGATCAGCACCCGCTGCAGGGCGTTCGCCGGGCGCAGGTGAAATGTCATATCGAATTCGTCAGCCACCTCAACGAAGCGCGTGCGAAACTCATCGAAGCCAACCGTCATCTGCCGGTCATCAAACACACAGCGCATGTGAAAGGTTTCCGATACAGGATCTGAGTAATTCGCGATTTCAGTGATGAAGGCTCCCAGCTGGTGAAACAGGCCCGTCGACCTTGCGACAACACCGAGCCGGTCGGGACAGTAGAAAGACAAAATGTAGGACTGCATCAGAATTGGCTCACTGGTTCGAGACTATTGTTCGCGATTTACCCCTCGACTGGACCCGCAGGCGGCTGCAGCACACCTGCGAGTCCGAGGGCTGTTCGAGCGTCTGCTTAAGGGGGGGTAGTAACCGCTATAAATAAGCGCTGCATTATAGCGATGTACCGCTGTCAATGGCACAGGTCCAGCTGATCGCCACATTTGGCCTGGCACATATTTACGTTTAGTTTACTGCTAAGATAGCGCTCCGCTTTGGCGTCACCGCCCTGGTTGCCGCTAATCTTAAACCGAAATAATTCAGGAACTATGTGTGACGGGTCAAGTCCAGATACTGCGCGGCGGAGAGGGCGTTGAAGAGGCCAGCAGACGACTGATTAATGGAGAATGCGTGGCCCTGCCAACCGAAACTGTTTATGGACTGGCAGCTGACGCGGGCAATCCCGCCGCGGTGAAGGCCATCTTCACCGCGAAAGGACGCCCCACGGATCACCCGCTCATTGTCCACCTGGCGTCGGCTGCACAACTACCCGAATGGGCGAGCGAAGTGCCGAAGTCAGCCTGGCAACTGACCGAGGCCTTCTGGCCTGGTCCCCTGACCCTGCTGCTGCATAAGAAATCGACTGTCACCCCGCATGTCACCGGCGGGCTCGAAACCATCGCTGTGAGGGCGCCGTCACATCCGGTATTCCAGGCGATCCTCGAGAAAACTGGTCTCGGCTTGGCTGCGCCTTCAGCAAACCGATACAAGAAACTCAGCCCTACCACGGCTGAACAGGTCGCACACGGTATGGCGGGTCGTATCAGCGCGGTGATCGATGGTGGCCCCTGCGAATTTGGCCTCGAGTCCACCATTATCGACCTGACCCGGACCACACCAGCGGTGCTGCGCGCCGGGCCGGTCACGCGGGCTGCACTGGAAGAGGCACTCGGACAGCCTGTCTCAACCCCGGAAAACCACAGTATCGCGGTACCAGGCAATGTCGAGGCACACTATCAACCCGAGGCTCGTCTTCAGCGTGTGCAGGCCAGCGAACTCGGTATCGCGCCCGAGGACAGTACCGCTTACCTGATCTGGTCCGATGCAGCGGCGGCCGCTGTCGCCGATTTCGCCAAAGCGGGCGAAAACCTGCTGCATCTTCCCGCCGAGCCCGAACGCTATGGTCAGGCACTCTACACAGCGCTGCACCAGCTGGATCAACTGGACGTGCAGACTATCCTGGTCGAGTTCACACCCACCGATGAGTCCTGGGCCGCTGTCAATGATCGCTTGCGCCGCGCCGCCGGCACGGGCTAGGTACTCACGATTCGATCGATCCGAAGTGAAATAACGGATAATTCGGTTTAAACAATACTTCAATTTAAGCGATCATTACCCACCTGACCGTTACTGATAAGTTCGTTTCGGCCCAACCCCAGCGAATCGACAAGAGAGGAGTTGACCATGTCAATTGTCGCGGAAGCACTGTCCAGTGCAAAAATCATCGCACGGGATATCGTGCCTCTGGTGTACAAGATGGCGATCAAGCCACCCTCACCAGATGATATCGACAATTTACCTTTGCGCCTCGCCAACACTGCGACTCAGTACCCCGGCAAGACTGCCATCGTGTTTGAGGGCCACAGCATTACCTGGGGTGAACTCGACCAGCGCGCCAGCCAGGTTGCCCAGTCACTCAGGGACCGGGGCATCACGTTTGGCGATACGGTCAGTCTCATGATGGATAACCGTATCGAGTTTATCGAAAACATGTTTGGCATCATGCGCGCCGGTGCCGCCGTGTCACTGATTAACACCAACCTGCACGGCGCCCAGCTGGTTCACTGTATTTCGACGACAAAGGCGCAGGCACTGATCGTCGGCAGCGAACACGCGGACACGGTCGCCGATGTGAAAGCGGAATGTGAACTGGAAGAAGGCCGCGACTTCCTCATCGTCGCCGACGGCGAAGCGCCACCGGCACCAAACTGGGCGGTGGATTTCAGCCGTGAAATTGCAGCAGCCGAGCCAATCGATGAAGCATTGATTCCCCCGCTGAGACAAAAGGACCCGGCTCTCTACATTTTCACGTCCGGGACCACGGGCATGCCGAAAGCTGCGATCCAGAAGCAGAGCCGACAGACACTGTTCTGCCAACTCGCACGTACCGTTGGCCTCAAGATGACCAAGGATGACACCCTCTATATCTGCTTGCCGCTGTACCACGCGACGGGACTTTGCGTCGGCTTCCTTGGCGCAATGAACGTTGGCGCTACAATCGTACTGAAACGTAAGTTCTCTGCCAGCCAGTTCCTTGATGACATTCGCGAACACAACTGCAACAGCTTCATTTATATCGGTGAACTGTGCCGCTACCTGCTCGCACAGCCGGAGCGACCGGACGATGCCAATAATCCGCTCATCAAGATGACCGGGAACGGCCTGCGCCCCGACATCTGGATGGAATTCAAACGCCGCTTCGGCGTATCTCGAATCTACGAGTTCTACGGCGCCTCCGAGGGCAATGCCACTTTTATGAACTTCTTTAACCGCGACCAGACTATCGGTGCCTCCATCATGCCGCCTTCCATTGTCGAATATGATGTCGCGGCTGATGAAATCGTTCGCGACGCCAACGGTTTCTGCAGGAAAGTGGAACCAGGCCAGCCTGGTTTGCTGCTTGGCCCCATCACCAAGTCAACAGAATTTGTTGGCTATACCGACCGGGAAGCGACGGAAAAAAAATCCTGCGTAATGTTTTCAAAACCGGCGATGCCTATTTCAATACCGGCGACCTGATCCGACAGGTCGAGGCGGGATTTGCCTGTGGTTTCAAGCACTACCAGTTCGTTGACCGTGTGGGCGACACATTTCGCTGGAAGGGTGAGAACTGCTCAACCAATGAAGTTGGTGAAATCATGCACGGTCACCCCGATATCGAAGTCTGCAACGTCTATGGCGTGGAAGTCCCGGGGACAGACGGACGGGCAGGCATGGCCGCCGTCCTGCTGCGCGAGGGTGCCGGGTTTGATGCAGACAGTGTTGCCAGGCTCGTCGAGAAAGAATTGGCCAACTATGCCAGGCCCGTTTTCATCCGCATTCTGCAGGAGCAGGAACTGACCGGCACCTTCAAACTGCAAAAGGGTGACTTGCGCGAAGCCGCATTCCACCCGGCCCAGGTCACTGACGACCTTTACGTTTGGAAACCCGGCGGGTCAGGCTATGAGCCCCTCGACAGCGAGTTCTATGACAAGATCATGGCTGCCGAAGCCGGCTACTAAACAAAAAAAGGGGAGCCGTTGGCTCCCCTTTCTCGTTTCAGCCACTGCACATGGCGCACAGTGAAATCGGCGCTTACTTCATTGATGGCGCACCATTGCCACCGGCAAACTCTGCATCGGGTTCATTGCCGAGGAAGATAGAGCCAAGATCCTGGTAAAGCGGATGCGCAACCCAGCGGTGGGTCGCTGCGCCGTGGGCATCACGGAGCTTGCGCTCAAGCGGACTGAACATACGCATGCCGGTCGTACCGGCCGTGTTGTGCAGCAGGTCGACGACTTTCATGCATTCATTGGAAGCATGCACACAGGCGAGTCGAGCGTCCTGGGTGGTCTTGGCGCCTGGCAGTTGAGCACCAGCACGCAGTTCGTCTTCAACCGCTTCCATGGATTCCATGAGGAAGGCGCGGGCGGCTCGATACATGGCCACCGCCTCACCCATGCGGTACTGCGCAATCGGCCGGTGCGCCAGTGACTTCGAAGACAGCATCGGGATCTTGCTCTGAGCGATATCAGACATGGTCTCGATCGCACCTTTGGCGATACCCAGGGCGACCGCAGACTTGTTATAAGCCAGTCGCAGCGGCACTGGCATGCGGTACACAGGGTTCTCGTAATGTGCTGGTGTCGTAAACAGGTCAATGCCGGTGTACTTGGCCGGCACTACTGCACCATCAGCTTTCACATCGTCGGAACCAGAACCACGCAGGCCGGCGACATCCCAGGTACGCACAATTTCCCACTGGTCGCGCGGCATAAACCACAGCTTATATTGTGGCTGACCATTCTCGTCCAGGTCTGGCTC
>JAYQAI010000087.1:0-12864 GCA_038136715.1 Gammaproteobacteria bacterium
TCAGTTTCTTGAGCGCGTTCTGTTCGAGTTGCCTGATTCGCTCAGCTGAAACGCCGAATTGAGCGGCCAGCTCATGTAACGTGGCCTTCTTCTCACTGAGCCAACGGCGCTGCATGATTTCCCGGGAACGCTCATCCAGCAACTGGAAAGCCGATGCCAGGCGGGCTTTTTCAGACGCGGTCTGATTTTCTACTTCAGCGATCATCGCAGGATCTTTCTCAGGATCATCCAGATACTGCGAAGGCGAAAACCCCTCATCATCCGCCGGGTCCAGCTCGAAGGCTTCGTCCTGCGAGGCCAGGCGATTCTCCATCTGACGGACGTCTTCGGGTGCAACGCCCAGATCCCTGGCTACTGCCTGAATCTCCTGCTCGTTCATCCAGCCAAGGCGCTTTTTTGCACTTCGCAGGTTGAAGAAAAGTTTGCGCTGGGGCTTGGTCGTGGCGATTTTGACAATGCGCCAGTTTTTCAGGATAAATTCGTGGATTTCAGCCTTAATCCAATGCACGGCGAAGGACACCAGACGAACACCGTACTCGGGATTAAAGCGCTTGACTGCCTTCATCAGGCCGACATTCCCTTCCTGGATCAGATCCGCCTCGGACAGTCCATATCCCGAGTAAGACCTTGCTACATATACGACGAAGCGTAAGTGAGCCATCACTAACTGTCGGGCGGCGTCGAGGTCTTCCTCTTCGTAGAGACGTAATGCCAACTCTTTCTCACGTTCAGCCGCAAGCACAGGGATCCCATTGACAGCCTTAATATAGGCGTCAAGGTTGGCACCCGGTGACAGGACATCCAGTGTGGTCAGTTGTTTGCTCATTCTCTCGCCTGAATCAGGGGGCGCGCATTCTAGCACTGTCCATGGGCGTCTACTAGCCAGCTTTGTCGCAGCGCTCAGGGCTGTTTACGCGCTTTCGACGGGAACGGATTGAGCCAGCAGCTTCACTTGCCTCAGCGTCAAAGGGACCTGATAAGGGAAATCGGGTGATAGCGGCGGGTAGACGGCCGTTAAGTTGGCTCTATTTCCCGGAGATGGCGCGAAACAGAGAGCAGGGCACCAATGATACCCAGCAGACTGCCGCCAGCCAGAAGAAGCAGATTGCCAGCAAGTCCAAGGCCTGTCAGGGCAAAATCATCGCGATAACTCTGGGCCAGTGTTTCAACGGGACCTGCAAGGAACAGCAGGCTCGCCTGCACAAGCAGCAAAGCAATAACTGCCCCGCCAAAACCATACCAGAACCCCAGGTACAAGAACGGCCGCCGGACAAAAGCATCTGTGCCGCCCACCAGTTTGATAATGACGATTTCCTGGCGACGGTTTTCTATCGCCAGCCGGATCGTATTCCCCATGACCAGCATCACGCCGGCGGCGAGCACCAATGCCAGCGCCAGCACCAGGCGTTCGGCGAAACTTAAGAGGGCAAAGAGTCGCTCAAGCCAGGCAAGATCAACCGACACCCTGTCAACTTCTGATCGTACTTCCCAGCGTGCCATCATCTGCTGGAGCAGCACAGCGTCTGCCTCTTGGGGCACTACCTCTATGACGTGGGGCAGGGGGTTTCGGTCGAGAGTGCTGAGCACATCACCAAAACCTGACCGGTGCTGGAAATCCTTCAGTGCCGCTTCACTGGAGATAAACACCACAGCCTCCACGCCTGGTTCCTGACTGATTTCCGTTGCCAGAGCTCGTGCCACCGGCGCATTCAGTTCCTGCGCAAGATAGAGATTAACCCTGGGCTTGCCGCCCCACTCACCACTGACCATGGAGACATTGCTCAACATGACATAGAGAATCATTGGCAAAGCCAGCGCGATGCCAATGACGAGCCAGGTCATCAGGCTTGCCAGCGGGTTCTGCAGCAGCTCGCTAATCGTGAAGAAAAGTACCCGACGATGATGTGCCTGCCAGGACCTGAGCCGATCCCGGACACCGGTAACAGCGACAGTTGCGCCGGCAGTCTTCAAGCCTCGTCTCCGCTAACGAGCTGTCCCTGTTGCAATATAAGCTCTCGCCGACCCATGGCTCTGACCAGTTCAAGGTCGTGGGTTGCAATCAACACTGTGACACCGACCTGATTGAACTGGTCAAACAGGTTCATAACTTCACGCGAAAGCTCCGGGTCCAGATTACCGGTTGGCTCGTCCGCCAGCAGCACAGGCGGTTTATTGACCACTGCCCGGGCGATGCCCACACGTTGCTGCTCTCCGCCGGACAGCGCAACGGGGAACTTCTTCTCCTTGTCCGCAAGGCCAACTTTCGCCAGTGCTGCCCGAACTCTTCGTCCCACCTCTCTTGGCGAGAACCCGGCAATGGAGAGCGGCAGGGCCACGTTGTCATACACATTCCGGTCAAACAGCAACTGATGATTCTGAAAGACAACACCGACACCGCGACGGATGTGTGGCACCTGACCCCGGGATACCCGATTCAGATTGGTGCCGTTGACGAAGACCTGACCCTGGCTGGCCCGTTCCATCAACATAATCAGCTTCATCAGGGTGCTCTTCCCGGCCCCGGAATGACCTGTCAAAAAAGCCATCTCGCTCGAATCGAGCTCAAAGCTGACGCGAGATAAGGCGTCGACCCCACCTTCATAGCGCTTACTGACAGAATCGAAACGAATCACCGGGAGAACAGTGCCCTGACGAAATCTTCCGCTGAGAAGGGACGCAGGTCTTCGATCTGCTCGCCAACCCCAACGTACCGGATAGGCAGGCTCAGCTGGCTGGCGAGTGCAAAGATGACACCACCCTTGGCCGTGCCGTCCAGCTTGGTCAGCGTCAGGCTCGAAACCTTGACCGTTTCGAGAAATTCTGTGGCCTGAGATATCGCGTTCTGACCAGTCGCTGCATCCAGTATCAGCATGGTTTCGTGAGGGGCAGTCTCATCGATCTTCGCCATCACACGATTAATCTTGGCAAGTTCATCCATCAGGTTCTTTTTATTCTGAAGCCGGCCAGCCGTGTCTGCGATCAGTACGTCAATATTTCTGGCCTGCGCCGCTGCCAGCGCATCAAAGATCACCGAAGCACTGTCGGCACCGGTATCCTGAGCGATGACCGGCACATCATTTCTCTCGCCCCAGACCTTTAACTGTTCGACTGCAGCTGCGCGAAAGGTATCGCCTGCGGCCAGCATCACAGATTTACCTTCTGCCTGCAGCCGCTTTGCGAGTTTACCGATTGTCGTTGTTTTACCAGCACCATTAACGCCAACCATGAGGATCACAAAGGGTGAATGGCCGCCAACGTCCAGCGCGACTTCCGCGGGTGCAAGAATGTCCACGAGGTGATCCTGCAATCTGGCCAACACGGCTTTGCTGTCGATAATCTCCTGCCGTGAGATTCGCCTGGTCAGATCATCGATTATTTCCTGAGTTACCGTGACACCGACATCAGACGACAGGAGAATGGTTTCGATCTCCTCGATCAGGTCATCGTCGAGCGCCTTTTCACCGAGGAACAAGTCCTGGAGTCCGTCACTCAGGCGGTGACGCGTCCTACTCAGGCCTTGCTTCAGACGGGAGAAAAATCCGCCCTTGTCTTCAGTATCTGCATCTGCAACATTGGGTGACATGCTTTTGGCTACACCTGTCATGGTCTGGTTGATGATTGAAATTGATGAAGGCAAAGAACCCTGAGAGACATCAAAGTCGTACAGTGCGAATTATCGGCGGAAAGTGGCGCGGTCGCAAAGTTCGATTCCCGAATAATTCCTCCATTCGACCAACGGGAGACAGAATCAGGGAAACCCTGTTCAACTGGCTCATGTTTGATATGACGGGCGCACGCTGTCTTGATCTATACGCCGGGAGCGGCGCACTTGGGCTTGAAGCCCTGTCCCGGGGAGCAGCGGCCGTCACCTTCGTCGAAAAAGATGCGACAATTGCAGGAACCCTCGGAGCGACCCTGATCGAGCTGGCAAGCGACGAAGGCAACGTCGTTAACCAGAATGCGGCCGACTTTCTGCACACCACCGACGACGCATACGACCTGATTTTTCTCGATCCACCCTTTGACTCAGCAGAACTGCCGGCTGCTGTCGAAGTCATCCATCGGCGGAACCTGGCGCGGGCTTTCGTTTATATCGAGTCCGCCAGTAATGACATGCTACTGCCAGAAGGCTGGTCAATACATCGGCAGAAGAAGGCAGGCGACGTTTACTATTGCCTGGTTGATCTACGCGATGCGGCATCGGTATGATGGCGCCTTTCGCGCAGCGTCACAGAGCAACAAAAAGAATTATCTCATGTCTACCGTACTCTACCCAGGCACGTTCAACCCGATCCACAATGGTCACGCAGATCTAGTAGAACGCGCTGCCGCCCTGTTCGACAACGTCGTACTTGGCATCGCCACGAGCCCGCAAAAATCGCCCAGTGTGCTGGGACTGCGGGTAGAACTCGCCAGAGAAGTACTCTCGCACATCGACAACGTCGAGGTGAAGGGTTTTAACACCCTGACCGTCGACTTTGCCCGCGAGGTTGGAGCGACAGTCATACTGAAGGGCATCAGGACTGTGACGGACTTTGACTACGAGTTCCAGATGTTGAACATGAACCGAGCCCTTGATGCCGATATCGAGACAGTGTTTCTCGCACCATCAGAGGAAAATAGCTATATCTCGTCTTCCCTGGTACGACAGATCAACGGTTATGGCGGCGATATTACGCAGTTTGTTCATCCCGCCGTTGCTGAGGCGCTGAAGGCTGGCAAAATCGACTAACGCTGGCAACGCGTACAAAACACCGTGGTTCGCTGGCCCAGACGAATTTCCTTCAGGGGCCGACCACACGCAGTACAGGGTTCCCCGCCCCGACCATATACGAGCAGTTGCTGCTTGAAATAACCTGGCGATCCATCCTCACGCAGGAAGTCGCGCAGCGTCGTACCTCCCGAATCGATTGCATTACCGAGCACCTGCCTGATGAAGCCCGCCAGGCGCAGGTAGCGCTGTCTAGAGATTTTGCCAGCCAGGCGTTCGGGTCGAATGCCTGCCAGGAATAAAGCCTCGTTCGCATAGATATTGCCGACACCAACCACCACCTTGCTATTCATGATGAAAGTTTTGACCGGAGTCGATCGCGAGCGTGAAGCCGCGTAAAGGTATTCCCCGTCAAACCTATCGCCGAGCGGCTCTGGCCCCAGGTCATCAATGAGTTCATGACCCTCGCCTGCAGGCAGCCAGAAGACAGAGCCAAATCGCCTTGGGTCATGAAATCGCATCAACGTTGAATCACTGAAGGCGATGTCGAGGTGATCATGCTTGCGCGGCTGTGTGCCCGGTTCCGCGATGCGCAGACTGCCGGACATGCCAAGATGAACCATCATGCGGCCGCGCCCAGTGCAGAATAAAAGGTATTTACCACGCCGACCGATGCGATCGACAACGGCGCCGGTTAAAGCCTGGGAAAGCTCGGGAGAGACCGGCCAGCGCAACGATGGCTGACGCACGAGCACCTGCGCGACTGTTTTGCCCGTAACGTGAGGTTCAATGCCGCGTCGGGTTGTTTCGACTTCGGGTAACTCAGGCATTCAGGCAGCAGGATCTGGAAATGAAAAGGGCAGTGCCGTAGCACTGCCCTTCAATCTGATCAGCTTCAGGAGAAAGCGAAAATAAGGCGCGCGCCTTACTTGATCTTCGCTTCCTTATAAATGACATGCTTGCGAACCACAGGATCAAATTTCTTGATCTCCATTTTTTCTGGCATGGTGCGCTTGTTCTTGCTGGTCGTGTAGTAATGACCAGTGCCAGCGCTGGATACGAGCTTGATTTTCTCTCTCATAATTAAACCTTTTGACCTCTGGCGCGAATTTCACTGACGACCTGATCAATACCTTTCTTGTCGATTATCCTCATCCCCTTGGCAGAAACGCGGAGCTTGATGAAGCGATTTTCGCTTTCGAGCCAGAAACGGTGGTCGTGCACATTGGGCAGAAATCGGCGACGCGTTTTGTTGTGCGCGTGAGATACGTTGTTTCCGCTAACCGGGCGTTTGCCGGTGACCTGACATTCTCTGGACATGTCAATTACCCTAAAAATCAATAACTTGTGGCTAATTTGCGTGTTTTAAGCGCAGCGCCGCCACGGAGAGCGGAGCTTTATACCAGAAGGGAAGGCCGAGTTCAACAAAGGAGCCTCCCGGGGCGGCTCAGAGATAACCTGATTCCGCGAAAGAAACGACCTCAGGGTCGCCCACCACCAGATGGTCCAGCACCCTGATATCGACCAGCCCAAGGGCCGCGATCAAACGGTCAGTGATTCGCCGGTCTGCAGCCGAGGGTTCCGCGACACCTGACGGGTGATTATGGGCAAAGATGACTGCGACGGCATTTAGTTCCAGGCTTCGACGCACCACTTCTCGCGGATGCACCGACGCGCCATCGACCGTACCGAAAAACAACGCCTCATATGCGATCAAACGATGCTGGTTATCAAGGAAGAGACAGGCAAAAACCTCGCGTTGCAGATCTCTCAGCTTGAGCAACAGGAACTGTCGAGTGACATCAGGGTCAGTGAAGCTCTCTCCCTGCTCCATGGCCTCCAGTAGATACCGTTGAGTCAACTCCAGGGCAGCGATCAGTTGCGCATACTTCGCAACGCCCATACCGGGCTTCGCCAGCAGCGAGTCCCTGTCCATGCGCATCAGGCCACGAATCCCATCTGCCGCTTCGAGTAACTGCCCGGCATAATCGAGCACACCCTGACCGGGAGCGCCCGTGCGCAAGAGGATCGACAACAGTTCGGCATCGGAGAGCGTCTCAGGCCCACCCTTTATCAGTTTTTCCCTTGGCATCATATTGCACTGCGCTCTCAGGTTACGGGCTTGAACGATCATCTTGAACCGGTCAGACCCCATGTGAGTTAGTAACCACTTAGTCCGTCCTATGTTAATCTTGGTGCCTCGCGCCGGATGCCGGATCAACACCCCATCCAGTGCGGGATATTGTGAGTGACAGCATCAGCCTCAAACCATCTCAAAGCGGAAGATCGGCAGCATCGTGAACAGACTGACAAATAAACGCGTACTACTGGGGGTCACAGGCGGCATCGCTGCCTATAAAAGTGCCGAGCTGATCAGGCGTCTGCAGGACGAAGGCGCCGACGTGCGCGTTATCATGACACAAGGTGCCCGGGAATTTATTACCCCACTGACCCTTCAGGCCCTTTCAGGTCACCCGGTCCATCAGGAACTGCTGGATGCCGAAACCGAATCTGTTATGGGGCATATTGAGCTTGCCCGTTGGGCCGATCTGCTCCTTGTTGCACCTGCAACCGCGGACTTCATGGCCAGACTCGTCGCAGGACGAGGTGATGATCTGCTGACCGCGGTCTGTCTTGCCGCCGACAGCCCGGTCGCTATCGCGCCGGCTATGAATCAAGCCATGTGGGGCAAAGCCTCAACCCAACAAAACATCCAGAACCTGCGCGCAGCCGATATTCTCATCATGGAACCAGACGAGGGTATTCAAGCCTGCGGTGAAATCGGTGTGGGTCGACTAATGGATGTACCCGATATCGTCGCCATGGCCTGTGGCGTTTTTCAAACGGGTGCCCTGCAGGGCCGTCACGTCATTATCACTGCGGGACCGACACGCGAAGCGATCGACCCTGTCCGCTTCATCAGCAATCACAGCTCCGGAAAACAGGGCTACGCACTGGCTGAAGCAGCCGTCGAAGCGGGTGCCAGCGTTACCCTGGTGAGTGGGCCGACCAGCCTTAGTCCACCCGAGCGGGTCAACTGCATCCAGGTCGAATCAGCGCGGGAGATGCTGGCAGCCGTACTCGCTCATACTTCTGACGCAGACATTTTCATCGGTGTGGCCGCGGTGGCCGACTACAGACCTGCCGCTGCAGCCGAGCAAAAGATGAAGAAGCAGGACGAGGCCGGCATGACCCTGCAACTGGTCCAGAACCCGGACATCCTGAAGACTGTCGCCCAGCAGGAGAACAGGCCCTTCACTGTCGGCTTTGCCGCTGAAACTGAGAAACTCATCGAGCACGCGACGGCCAAGCTGCATCGCAAACAGCTCGATATGATTATTGCCAACAACGTCGCGAACAGCGACATTGGCTTCAATGCAGATGACAACGAAACCGTCATCATTACAACCGGCGCAACCGTGACGCTGGAGAAAATGTCGAAAGCCTCGTTGGCACGTCACCTAATTCAAGCAATCGCGACTGCAGCCAGCGAAAAACAGGAGCTCAGCGCATGAACCACCTCCAGGTCAAGATCCTGAGCCCCTTGTTAGGCGATGACATTCCGCTGCCAACCTATTCGACCGAAGGTTCCGCTGGTCTGGACCTGCGTGCCTGCATCGAGGCCCCTCAAACCCTGGTGCCAGGCGCCACCCTGCTGATACCCACCGGGCTCGCGATCTACATTGAAAATCCGGGGTATGCCGCCATGATCCTGCCACGATCCGGGCTTGGCCATAAACATGGCATCGTGCTGGGCAACCTGGTGGGTTTGATAGATTCAGACTACCAGGGTGAGCTCATGGTCTCTGCCTGGAACCGAGGCAACGAAACCTTCACGATAGAACCCGGCGAAAGAATCGCGCAATTGATCATCGTCCCGGTTCATCAGGTCGCTTTCGATATCGTTGAAGAATTCACCGTAACTGAGCGCGGGGACGGCGGCTTCGGCTCGTCGGGTCGTATCTAGAGGAGAAAACCATGGCAAAGCAGAAGAGCAGTCTCGCTTCGTTCGGCCTGCTGAGCATGGCTGCAACCGTTATCGGTTTCGTGGTTGCCCTGCTAGTCTCGATTTTCGTGCTGCAGTCTATGGTCAATGCCGGCCATCGACAGCAAGTGGGGGAACTAATTGCCGCCGAGCTTGCCCAGCAGATCAACATCAAGGAGAGCGAAATCCAAGCCCTCTTGACTCAGCTCGCTGCGACTGATCTTGCCAGGGAAGGTATTAACGGATCCACGTCGGATCTGCTTCAGGCTGAGGGCAGGCTGGTCGCGATGATTCCCGGCGCTGCACGAGTCAAACTGATCAAGCTCGGTGAAGCGCGGCCCGACCAGGGATTTCCACCCCTTAACTACACCGCCGTTGACCTGATTCGAAACGCGGAAGAGGGCAGAAATCCGCCCGCCGAGGCTATCAGCTCACAGCCTCAGCTCGAGGGCCAGAAATGGCTTGTCTTTGCCGTGCCCATCAAGATGAGCACCGGTGACGTACGTGGCACACTCTTCTGCCACATTAATGCCGAATCAATGATCATGGATGTTGCCGGCACCGGGTCCGGCGAAGTCAGAGTCACGCAGAACGTCGGGACGACAGCCAAAACCATCGCCAGTGCTGGCACTGGTGCGGGCGGTAGTGCGCTTACAGCAAAACTTGCAAACCCTAACTGGACAATGCACTACGTGCCTGCCGCAGCTATTAGCGACGGCGCTCCTGCTCCAACCATACTCTACCTCGCGCCAGCGCTGGTCATGCTGGTTTTTGCCCTCGTCGGCATATTCGTCTCGAGTCATCGCAGCGGCAGTCTTCTCGCCGGGGATCTGGAAACGTTGGGTCGGCAAATCGGCCGGGTTCGAAATGGTAACTTTGACGGCGATGCTGCTTACCAGCTGCCGGGCTTCAGGGAACAGAATCTCGCACTGCAAGATCTGGCGAAGGCACCACCAAAGGCAGCCGCACAACCGAAACTCAGCAAGAAAGCTGAAACAAGGGCCGAAGCCACCAAGGACATGGTCGAGATTGAAATGGTCGACAGCGGCAGTGGCGACACAGAGATCGATGAGTTTTCAGACGACGACTTCGAGTCGGTCGGCGAAAATGCCAGCGCTGGGGAACCGAAGGTTGCTATCAACCCCGAGATCTTCCGCGCTTACGACATTCGTGGTGTTGTCGGCGAAAATCTGAGCGAGGATATCGCTCGGCAGATTGGTCTTGCCATCGGCTCCGAAGCAGCGGCCCAGGGTCAGCAAAGCCTGCTGGTAGGTTTTGATGGTCGAGACTACAGCCCGGCTCTTGCCGAGGCCCTGATGGACGGCCTCACCGCCAGCGGTCGCGACGTCATCAATATCGGCTCAGTGCCGACGCCGGTGCTGTATTACGCTACCCAAAACTCGTCGTCCCAGAGCGGCGTCATGGTGACCGGCTCTCACAATGCACCCGACTACAACGGTTTCAAGGTCGTGCTGGCCGGCAAGACGCTCTCGGGCGGCTCGATTACCGCACTGTATGACCGAATCAGCAACAGTAACTTCAGCTCGGGTGAAGGCACCATGAATGTCTCTGACTTCACCCAGGAATATATGGACGCCATCGCTGACGATGTTGTTGTCGCCCAACCACTCAAGGTCGTGGTTGACTGCGCCAACGGCATTGCCGGTGCCTTTGCTCCAGAGCTGCTCGACAACCTGGGCTGCGAAGCAGTGCCGTTGTACTGCGACGTCGATGGCAGTTTTCCGAATCATCATCCTGACCCGACCCGACCTGAGAACCTCGAGGACCTGATTTTGACGGTACAGTCTCAGGGCGCAGACCTGGGCCTGGCCATCGATGGTGATGGTGATCGACTGGTGGCAGTGACAGCAGAGGGGGATATCGTCTGGCCCGACAAACTGCTCATGTTGTTCGCCAAGGACATCGTTTCAAGAAACCCGGGGTCAGACGTCATCTATGATGTGAAGTGTACGCGTCACCTTAACAGCGTCATCAGCGGTTTCGGCGGCCGACCCATCATTTCTCGCAGCGGTCACTCCTTCATCAAGGAAAAACTCGCTGAGACCGGTGCCCTGCTGGGTGGTGAACTCTCGGGTCACATCTGTTTCTCTGAGCGCTGGTTCGGTTTTGATGATGCACTCTACTCTGCAGCACGCCTGCTCGAGATCGTCGGGTCACAGGAAGAGGGACTGACAGAACTGCTGCAGGAGTTTCCAGTCAGCATCAGCACGCCGGAAATTCACGTCGAGGTCAGCGACGAGGAAAAATTTGATCTGGTCAACGCTCTGGTTGCTGCCGCAGACTTCGAGGATGCGACCATGACCACCGTCGATGGACTCAGGGTTGATTTCTCTGACGGCTGGGGACTGGTCCGAGCATCGAACACCGAACCCGCGATTACACTGCGGTTCGAAGCGGATAACGAAGAAATCCTGGAAGACATCAAGGCGGCGTTCCGTGAGCTGCTGCAGGAAAACCGATCAGATCTGGACTTCAAATAACCATGGCCATTTCAAAAGATTCAGCACTTAATATTGCCAAGGTCCTCACCGAGGCACTGCCCTACATCCAGCGCTTTACAGGCAAGACTATTGTCATAAAGTACGGCGGCAACGCAATGACTGAAAAGGAGCTGCAGGAGGGTTTTGCCAGGGACGTCGTCCTGATGAAACTGGTTGGTATGAATCCCGTTGTAGTTCATGGCGGTGGTCCGCAGATTGGTTCCCTGCTGGATGAGCTGAACATCGAGAGCCGATTCGTCGATGGCATGCGAGTGACGGATTCCCGGACAATGGACGTCGTGCAGATGGTGCTGGGTGGTGGCGTCAACCAGGAAATCGTCAACATGATCAATCGCCACGGCGGTCAGGCAGTTGGCCTCACAGGTAAAGATGCAACACTGATCCGTGCGCGAAAGATGCTGATCGAGAAAAGCGGCCCCGAAGTAAAAACACCTGAGATCATCGATATCGGGCATGTCGGTGAAGTCGTTGATATCAATCGCAGCGTGATCGACCTGTTGACCGGTAGCGACATCATTCCCGTCATCGCACCCATTGGCGTCGGCGATGACAATGAAACTTACAATATCAATGCGGACCTTGTCGCCGGCAAGCTGGCAGAGAAGCTCAATGCAGAGAAACTCATCCTGCTCACCAATATCGAGGGTCTGAAGGATAAGAATGACCATCTTCTCACCGGCCTAAGTTCTGCGCAGGTTGATGCCCTCATCGCCGATGGGACCATCACTGGCGGGATGCTGCCAAAGATAGACTGCGCCCTGTCTGCGGTGAAGAACGGCGTCACCAGCTCGCACATTATCGACGGCCGTGTTGCTCATGCGGTGCTGCTGGAGGTGCTGACCGACGAGGGCGTCGGCACACTGATCACAAACAAGGACCAGGCAATGGTCAGCTGATAGCACAGGGACAGCATCCTATGAGTGAATTTGACAGCCAGCAACAACCGTCAGACGCAGCGCCTGACGCCAGGACCGTGCCCGAGAAGAAACCCTCGCGCAAGCAACAGATTCTTCAATCTCTTGCAGCTATCCTCGAGCAAAGCCCGGGTGCCCGGATTACGACGGCTGGTCTCGCTCAACACGTTGGCGTCTCCGAAGCCGCCCTGTATCGGCACTTTCCGAGCAAGGCAAAAATGTTCGAGGCATTGATCGAGTTCATAGAAGACACACTTTTCAGCCGCATCTCGCAGATCCATACTGAGGCCAGCACCGCCGAGGTTCGTTGCGAAAAAGTGCTGCGGCTGGTGCTGACCTTTTGTGAAAAAAACCCCGGTATCACCCGAATCCTGACAGGTGATCCGCTTGCCGGTGAAACTGATCGGCTGCGCCAGCGAGTCACTCAGTTGTTTGACCGAATTGAAACCCAGCTGCGTCAGATTCTTAGAGAAATGCCAATGCGGGGTGAACCTGCGTTCCCTGGTGATACGGTGGTAGCTGCCAACCTGATGCTCTCGGTCACAGAAGGCCGCATCAGCCAGTATGTCCGCAGCGATTTCAGCCGTTTGCCGACCACCGAGTGGGACACTCAGTGGCAGACTCTGCAGTCTGGTCTCTTTCGGCAGGGTAAAGAAGAGCCCTCAGCGGATAGAAAGTAAAAGCCCTCAGCGGGGTTTATAGAGCTCTTTCACGCGCTTCAGGTCTTCCGCA
>JAYQAI010000088.1:0-12855 GCA_038136715.1 Gammaproteobacteria bacterium
GCGGAAGAATGGGCTGAGAAAGATGGTGTTGTGCGCGAGATTGATCTCGCCAATCGCACCGCGATCATCAGTGGATTTCGTTACTATTTCGGTACTTCTTTTGGATATCAGACCCCCGAGATCGAGCTGCTGCTCTACCCGAGAGGGAGTTTCGAGATGCTTCAGGTTGGTATGAAGGTCCAGTTTCATTACACGCCGAGAAAACCTTACCGGCGAATCCTGCGCCTGCGCCAGCTGCCGGATGATGCCTGGCGCGATAATGACGAACTGCCGGATGCTATTCCGATAACCGGAAATAAGGGGACGTAGCCGGCTAGCACCGCAGGTGTCTGCCATACCGATCTTCCACCAGCCCGTCATTGTTCCTGTCGTAAGATTTCTTTACCCGGCCCTGCATGTTGAGAACAATCTGCCGCGCGAAGCGCAGGTCCTGGTCCTGCGAGCAATATACGAAGT
Source organism: Gammaproteobacteria bacterium (assembly GCA_038136715.1). Lineage (GTDB taxonomy): Bacteria > Pseudomonadota > Gammaproteobacteria > Pseudomonadales > Azotimanducaceae > UBA9659. The sequence goes on from JAYQAI010000088.1 coordinate 457, forward strand.
TACCGTTCTGGTAATTCGTAAACCCGCTGGGTGTCATCTGCAGATACTGCCGATTGCGGAAAGCGCGCCACTTCAGGGTTGAGCCCTCGTATGGGAAATTCAGGTAAGTGATCAGGCGATCCTGGTTATCCAGTGTGCGGTTGTCGTCCTTGTCGGCAAAAATCATGACGCGATTGTGCCAGACACCACCGCAGGATCGATCATCTCTTGTCGGGCAAAGCGTGGTCGTGGTGCCGTGAATGACCGCTGACATGCGTGTCATGTTGACTGCCCGAACCACCCAGTTGATACCATTGGCTGCCTTGTTGCGTTCTATCATGCGGTACATGGGTGGAGTCGCTAGGGTTAAAAGAATAGCGAGAACACCAAGGCCGGCCATCAACTCAACCAGGCTGTAGCCATGACCTTGCTGCGGCATAAGGAACTTCCTGATAGCGAGGTCAGAAAGTAGTGCCAGAATGCAGGCTTGTATGCGGGAGAACAGATCCAGCGCTGATGCGAACTGGCTGTCATTGTCGTAAGTCGGTTACCCGCTTACTCGAGTTCGAGTTTCTTCAGCTTGTAACGCAGTGCCCTGAAAGTGATACCGAGTAATTTGGCTGCGGCAGTTTTGTTCCAGCGGGTCTTCTCGAGAGCTTCGATGATGGCAGAACGTTCAACCTTCTCAAGGTAGGAGTCGAGAGATTCCTCATCTTCCGGTAACGCTGTACTTGAAGGTTTGGCATCCTCTGCAAGCAAATCGGCCACAGCTGCATCGGCTACCTCAGACGGCACGCCGCTGGCGGGCGCGTCACCCTGCAACTGCAGGTCGTCCGGCATGATGACGTCGTTCTCACAAAGAGTGGCAGCTCGCTCAAGAATATTCTGCAGTTCGCGCACATTGCCCGGAAATGGGTAGCTAATCAGGGTATCCATGGCCTCAGCGCTCATCATCGGAATATCGACGCTGTAGTCTGATGCGATGCGCTGCAGCAGATGGTCTACCAGTTGGGGCAGGTCATCCACTCGCTCTCGCAGGCTCGGGACAGCCAGCTCAATGACGTTAATGCGGTAGTAGAGATCCTGGCGGAAATTACCTTTCTCAACTTCTGCGGCCAGATCCTTGTGGGTTGCGCTGAGAATGCGGGCGGCCACAGGGATTTCCTCTTGCGAACCGATCGGTCGAATCGCTTTTTCCTGGATGCCACGTAGCAACTTGACCTGCATAGCTATCGGCAGGTCTGCGACCTCGTCCAGAAACAGTGTGCCGCCGCTTGCCGCCTGAAACAGACCCTGCTTGTCAGCGACAGCGCCTGTAAAGCTGCCTTTCTTGTGGCCAAAGAACTCGCTCTCCATCAGTTCACTCGGGATGGCACCACAGTTGACCGGCACGAAGGGTCCGGAAGCGTGAGGTCCGTATTCGTGGATGCTGCGTGCCACCAGCTCTTTGCCGGCACCGGATTCACCCTTGATATAGACAGGCGCCTGGCTTCGTGCCAGTTTGATGATCTGCTTGCGCAGGCGTTGCATGGCTGGTGTGTCCCCAAGCAGGCTGGGGGCATCGACGGCATCCTGCGAACCTATGGGCCGCAAGTTGAGTGCCGTATCAACAAGGTTGCGCAGCAGCTGCAGATTGACGGGTTTGGAGACGAAGTCAAAAGCACCTGCTTTTAGCGCCTCAACCGCTGACTCCATGTTGCCGTGCGCAGTGATCATGGCGACCGGGGTCTCGGGGAAATTGCTGCTGATATGCTCAACAAGTTCGATACCGTTACCATCCGGCAGATTCATATCGGTCAGGCAGAAGTCGAAGGGTTGTTCGTCCAGCAGATTTCTGGCCGAGATCAGGTCGGGCGCGCTTCGGGCATCGATATTCATACGGCCGAGTGTGATCTCCAGCAGTTCTCGGATATCCGGTTCGTCATCAACGATTAATGCGGTGCTACTCATTCTGCTGACAGTTTCGCCCTCAGCGCTTTGTTTTTCCACGCCATGCTAGAGGTTCCTGACCGAAATCCTGAACATGGCGCCGCCGGTGACTGCCTGGCGATAACTCAGCCTGGCATCGTTCGCAGCGCAAAGCTCTCGTGAAAGATATAGACCTAAGCCTGTGCCCGTTGACTCCGTCGTGAAGAAAGGCTCAAACAAGTTCCCCACATCCTCCGTTCGGACACCTGTGCCGTAATCAATGACATCTATGTGAATCAGGTTCAACAGGTTCTCTTCCTCGCAGGCAATCAATAACTTTGCCTCGCCAGCTGCCTTTTTACTGTACCTCAGTCCATTCTGACACAGATTGGTCATAACCTGATTGAGGTGTGATGGGTCAATGAACAGGGTTATGTTGGCATCCTGAACCTCGACCGTGATATCTGCGGATTCGTTAACGCCGGCCTGGAAATTGCTGACGAAGTCCTCCAGCCAGTCTTTGACGTTGATCTCGACTCGTTTCGGTACTTCCCGGCGGGACATCTGCAGGACATTCTCAATGACATCGTTCATACGGATGCTGTGATCCTGGACGATATCGCACAGGCGCTGATCACCCTTGTCGAGGTTCGGTGATTCCTGCAGCAACTGCGCGGCATGACTGATGGCACCGAGCGGGTTGCGAATCTCGTGGGCGATACCGGCGGAAAGTCGACCGAGTGAAGCCAGCTTCAGTTGCTGGGCCTGGCGTTGTACCTCTGTATTGTCCTGCAGGAATACCAGCGTTTCCTTATCTCTTGAAGAAGAGGGCAGTTCCGAGATGGTAGCCCGCAGCTCCATGCCGCTTTCCCGTAGCGAGAACACGGCTTCCCCCTGGGTGTCGCCCTGTGACCTGCTTGCCTGCCAGGCGTCGACTGTTTCGAGCAACTCCCGTGGCATATCTGAGCGCAGTGCTGAGATTTCAAGATCCGGCAGCGCCAGGAATCTCTCTGCGGCGTTGTTCATCAGACGGGCCTGGTTCTCGTTGTTTAGTATGACAACGCCTGTGCTCATGCCTTCGATGATTATCTGGTTCATCTGCTCCAGTGTGTACACCTCACTCTGGCGGGAGCGTAGCTGATTCGACAACGTCTGGAACAGGATGTTTGTCACGAAGTAGACTATCCCCAGCAGTCCTGCCTGAAAGAAACTCTGGGTGTCACTTTCTTCAAGAAAGAAAAGGTAAAACTCATCGTAGATGGTCAGAATGAAGGCAATGGCCGGGAGTACCGTTGAGACCCGGCCACGTACCAGGCCGCCGGCAAACGCCAGGGTGAAGAACAGGAAGTTGCCTAGCCCGGAAGTCACGCCGCCACTCGCTGACATCAACAGCGTAAGAGCTATGATGTCACTAATAAGAACGACAAACGCCGGCGTAGTCCGTGCCAGGAAGTTGACGCTGGTAAATAGCGTAGCGATACCAATCACGATGTTGACCGCGAGGTACGTGATGATGGTATTTCTGAACAGGTCTGGATTTATCTGGCCGACGATTCCTTTAAGGTTCGGGTCGAGAAACAAAAACAGAAACAGGAAGCCGATCAGCAACCGGTAGTAGTTGTAAACTCGAAAGATCGTGGCGCGCTGGGCGTTCTGTTGTTCTTCCAATGATCTGTGGTCGAACTGCTGCACGCGGATTCCCTGCAGATTTGGCGATGATTACCCCATCAGGCCAAAGGTAATGATGTTGAGCCAGCCGCGTTCCTTCGCTCTGACGGTTCTCGTCTTGCGGAAGTTGCCGTTGGCGTCGAGAGACTCGTGATCAGGGTAGTTGCTTGCGAGTACGACTAGCGTCTGTTCAGCCAAATCATTCATGTCGAGTAACTGGTAAGCCTCGACCATCACCGCCAGGGCATCCGGTACGCTCACTGCGCCCTGAAAATTCTCGAATACGTAACGTCCGCGGTTGGCCGCTGCGACATAGGCACCACGTTTGATGTAGTAACGGGCAACATTGACCTCAGTCGCCGCCAGCAGGTTGCGCAGGAACTTCATACGCTTCTGCGCATCGGGTGCGTATTCGCTGTTGGGAAAACGGCGGATCAACTGGGTGAAATCGTTGAATGACTCGCGGGCAGCGCCGGGGTCGCGGGTCGAGGGATCCATCGGGATGAAGTTGGAAAGAAAGTTTTTGTCCTGCTCGAAGCTGATGACACCCCTCAGGTAGTAGGCGTAGTCGACATTCGGGTGCGAAGGATGCAGGCGGATGAACCGGTCTGCAGCACTGCGCGCTGACTCGGATTGAGCGCTTTTGTAGTAGGCATAGATGAGTTCGAGCTGTGCCTGCTCGGCGTAGCGTCCGAACGGGAAGCGGGCTTCGAGTAGCTGCAGTTTCTGCACGGCGCCTCGATAGTTGCCGGCGCGCAGACTTTCCTGGGCAGAGGTGTAGGCCGAGAGTTCTGTCGCGTCGAGATCATCCTCGACTTCGTCCTTCGAACAGCCCGCAGACAAGAACGCGGCAAATGCCAGTAGAAGCAAGAGTCTGAGAGTCAAAGTGGTACCGGTAAGTGCTTGAAAACCGGGGTATTTAACCATAGCCTCTGATTAAACCCAACCATGCCTGCTGTATGCCGCTGCGTATCGAACATGAGCTGACAATCCCTGATGAATACACGCTGCAGCGGGTCGATCAGGCCATTGCGCAGCTGCTGCCGCAGTACTCGCGCTCGCGGCTGCAGCAGTGGTTGAAATCAGGGGGCATCCTGGTTGATGGCAGTAAGCGAAAGCCAAAAGAGAAAGTATTCGGTGGCGAGCGTGTCGTCGTCAACGTCGAAGAAACCGGTGACGAAAACCTGGCGGAAGATATACCGCTCGACATTGTTCATGAAGATGACGAATTACTGGTCGTCAACAAACCACCGGGACTGGTCGTTCACCCTGGGGCGGGCAATCCTGCCGGCACCCTGTTAAACGCGCTATTGGCTCATTGCCCTGATATCAGCCATGTGCCTCGTGCCGGTATTGTGCATCGGCTGGACAAAGAAACCAGTGGTCTGCTGGTCGTCGCCAAAACGCTCACTTCGCAGAATTATCTCGTGCAGGAGATTCAGGCAAGGCGGGTAAACCGCGTCTACCATGCCATTGTGTATGGTCGGGTCACGCGACCGGAGGGCTCGGTTGAGGGTGCCATTGGTCGCCATCCTGTCCAGCGCAAGAAGATGGCGATCAGGCGTGACGGCAAACCGGCCCGGACCTGGTACCGGGTCCTGACCCATTACCTGGAACACACGTTGATCGAATGTCGCCTCGATACCGGGCGAACCCATCAGATCAGGGTCCACATGCAGGAGTTGGGATTCCCGCTGGTGGGGGACCCGGCGTATGGCGGTCACTTTCGCTTGCCAAAATGCGGTGATGAGCACCTAACTGATGTGATTCGCGAGTTCAGGCGACAGGCTTTGCATGCGAGGAAGCTGGGTTTTGATCACCCGGTGTCAGGAAAAACCATGAACTTTCAGGCACCGTACCCGGAAGACTATGAGGAGCTGCTCGATTTCCTGGAAGACTGGCGTGAGTGAATGGTTGATGCCTAACTGGCTTGTGCCTGCCAATGTGCATGCGGTCTTTACGACCAGGGCTGGGGGGTTCAGCGAGGGTCCCTTCGCGGGGCTGAACGTCGGTCTGCATGTGGGTGATGAACGGGCGTTGGTTTTAAAAAACCGGCAGGTAGTCGCACTAAAGTTGCCGGTTGAACCCGCCTGGCTGGACCAGGTGCACTCGAATCGGTGTTTAATCATTGGTTCATCAGCTGTCGATGACAACAAAGCTGATGCCGCTGTGACAGACCAGAAAAATCGGGTACTGGCTGTCATGGTGGCTGACTGTTTGCCAATCCTGTTGAGTGAGCTGAACGGGCGCGGGGTAGCCGTGATTCATGCCGGCTGGAAGGGCCTCGCCAATGGCGTCATCGCCAGCACCCTGAAAAACCTGCAGGGTGAGTGGGCTGCGTGGCTCGGCCCGGCTATTGGCCCTTGTCACTATGAGGTGGGGTTGGATGTCAGGCAACAGTTTCAAAGCGACATCGGTTTTTCTGTGCGGGGTGACCGCTGGATGATGGATCTTAAGCAGATTGCCGGGGTGCAGCTGGAACGCGGAGGGGTGCGGCGGATATCGGGCGCAGAAGAATGTACTTTCTGTTTACCGGAAAAGTACTATTCGCACCGACGGGATGGAGTAACCGGCAGAATGGCCGGCTTCATCTGGTTCGACTGATCAGCCGGTGCAGTTCTCGCGAATGGTCTGCCTTGCCTTGCTGATACGTTCGGCTTTCTCTGTGTCCGTCAGCACTCTTTCTTCTCCGTCATCATCTTTGACACGGATACGGGCATAGGCTTCGAGTTGGACGAGGTTACGTTTGCCGATCTGGCAGTTGCTGCGTTTGGCGGCCGCAATTTCAGCATCGACTCTGGCACGCTCTGCTGCGACCTGCGCATCAATGTCTGCCTGGCCGTTTTCATCTGGCGTTGGTTCCGGGCTGTCGGTCGGAAGCTCAGGTGCCGCCTGCTGTGGGTCATTTGCCCGCGGTCTGACGCCATAACCGAACTGCGCGGCTTCCCGGGTTATGAACCGGGCGTTGTAACCTGTCGGTTCTTTCTCAGCGTAATTAGTGACACCATTTTCATCTACCCAGGTGTAGTACTCGGCTTCGCTGGCCAGGAGCTGGGAAGAGGTGAATGCCAGTAACAGTGAGGTGATTCCTGACAGGAATGGTAGGTTCTGCATGCCACTGTTCATGTAGAGACAATATTAGGGCAATTTTACTGTAAGATTTCGCGCATTTACAGGCACTTAGAACAATGGTTCATTGGTCGATGTCAGGAATGACAGAATTGACTCATCCAGCCGGATCAAAGAGAATGCCGGCCCCCGCAAGGGGTTGAAATCAATGATTTTTAGAGGTTAACCGTGGAAAAGCTCTCAGGCGGAGACATGTTGATCCGTTCCCTTCAGGATGAAGGCGTTGAATACGTCTTTGGTTACCCTGGTGGAGCGGTCCTGCACATCTATGATGCGTTGTTCAAGCAGAATCAGATCCAGCATGTCCTAGTGCGCCACGAGCAGGCAGCGACACACATGGCAGATGGGTATGCGCGGGCAACCGGTAAGCCCGGTGTCGTCTTTGTCACCAGTGGCCCGGGTGCGACGAACGCGATCACAGGTATCGCGACTGCGTATATGGACTCCATTCCAATGGTCGTCGTTTCCGGTCAGGTCCAGAGTCACCTGATCGGCACTGACTCTTTTCAGGAAACCGATATGGTGGGTATCTCCCGTCCAATCGTGAAACACAGTTTCCTCGTCAAATCGGCAACGGACATTCCTGAGACGATGAAGAAGGCATTTTACATCGCCACTTCGGGTAGACCGGGGCCGGTTGTCGTTGATGTCCCCAAGGACATTACGAATCCGACTGACCTGTTCGACTACGCATATCCTGAAACCGTCGCGTTGCGCTCTTACAATCCGGCGACTCGCGGTCATACGGGCCAGATCAAGAAGGCCATCAAGTTGCTCACCGACTGCGAACGTCCCATGATTTACACCGGGGGCGGTGTTGTCCAGGGTGATGCTTCTGACCAGTTGACTCGGCTGGCGCGTCTGCTTGGGTTTCCGGTAACAAACACTTTGATGGGCCTCGGTGCTTATCCCGGCACCGACCAACAGTTCCTTGGCATGCTTGGCATGCACGGCACGTTTGAGGCCAACAACGCCATGCATCACTGTGACCTGCTGCTGGCTATTGGGGCCCGCTTCGACGACCGGGTGACGAACACTGTTTCCAAGTTTTGCCCTTACGCCAGGATCATCCATGTTGATATCGATCCTGCGTCGATCTCGAAAACGGTCAACGCTGATGTGCCGATCGTCGGTCCGGTCGATGTTGTGCTGGAAGAAATGATTCGACTGCTGCAGCCTGAAGTCGAGGCCAGGTCTGCAGAGCAGACGGCACGACTCGCTGACTGGTGGGAGCAGATAGAGGGCTGGCGCCAGCAGGAATGCCTGAAGGTCCTGCGCGATGAGGATGACCCCAAGATCAAACCGCAGGAAGCAGTGCAGGCACTGTACAAGGCTACAGATGGCAAGGCTTATGTCACCTCAGATGTCGGCCAGCATCAGATGTTTGCCGCGCTTTACTATCCGTTTGATGAAAGCCGTAAGTGGATCAATTCTGGCGGGCTCGGCACCATGGGTTTTGGCCTGCCCGCTGCCATGGGTGTACAGATGGCCTTTCCAGAGGAGATGGTGGTGTGTGTCACTGGCGAAGGCAGCATCCAGATGAATATTCAGGAACTGTCGACCTGCTCGCAGTACGGTTTGCCGGTGAAGATTATCAACCTCAACAACCAGTCGCTTGGTATGGTTAAACAGTGGCAGGATATGCAGTACGAGGGGCGGCACTCACACTCTTACATGGATTCCTTGCCAGACTTTATCAGCCTGGTGGAATCCTACGGCCATGTCGGCTTCAGGATCGAATCGCGGGATGATCTGCTGCCGATACTTGAGGAAGCGATGTCGATTCGTAACAAGCTGGTATTCGTCGACATCATGGTTGACCCGTCGGAACATGTTTACCCGATGCACGTCGCACCCAACGGTTCGATGCGCGATATGTGGTTGCGTAAGGGGGTAAGAACCTGATGCGTAGAATTATCTCGGTCTTGATGGAAAACGAAGCAGGTGCACTGTCGCGTGTTATCGGTTTGTTCGCACAGCGCAACTACAATATCGAAACTCTGACCGTTGCACCGACCGAAGACGAAACGTTGTCGCGCCTGACGATGACAACCTTCGCGGGCGATGAACAGGTCGAGCAGATCACGAAGCATCTCAACAGGCTGATTGAAGTGGTCAAACTGGTAGATCTGACCGAGGGCGATCATATCGAACGTGAACTCATGCTCATCAAGCTGAAAGCCAGCGGTGCTCAGCGTGCTGAAGTTAAGCGTACGGCCGATATCTTCCGTGGCCAGATCATTGATGTGACTCAGAGCGCCTATACCATTCAGCTGACGGGCACTTCAGAAAAGCTCGACGCATTCCTGCGGGCTGTGCCGGAAGCCAGTGTACTGGAAGTTGTGCGTTCAGGTGTTTCCGGATTGTCACGCGGCGAGAAGGTGCTCTCAACCTAACCATTTTTTCTGCGTGATATAATTCTGGACCATCCTTCGAGGACGCTGAACATGGCAGACCAACAACCAGTGGCCAGCGAAACGACGGTCGCGCACCTGCCGGAGCGGCGCGGCCTGAAAAAGGGCGTCTACCTGCTGCCGAATCTGGTCACGACTGGTGCACTTTTCGCAGGTTTCTACGCCATTATCGCTGCGATGACAGGGGCCTTTGAGTCTGCCTGCATTGCTATCGTGATAGCTGGCTTTCTTGACGCACTTGATGGCCGCATCGCGCGTATGACCAATACGACAAGCGAGTTTGGCGTGCAGTACGACAGCATGTCAGATCTCGTCGCGTTTGGCGTGGCACCGGCTATTCTGCTTTTTAGCTGGGCACTGTCGGGGCTCGGCAAAATAGGCTGGATCGTTGCCTTTCTTTATGCCTGCTGCGCAGCAATGCGTCTCGCCCGATTCAATACCTCGCCTGACACAAAAGCCTTTTACGGGCTGGCCAGTCCCGCTGCTGCCGGCACCATGGCGACGATGGTCTGGACCTGGGTTGATAATCTTGGGCCGATGGAAAACATGCAGATCAGTGTCCTGGTGGCTGTGTTCGCCTCGGTGGCGGCCTTGCTGATGGTCAGCAATCTGGAGTACTACAGCCCGAAGAACATCAAAGGCCGGGTGCCGTTCATGTACATGCTGGGCGCAGTGATGCTCTTTATTGTCGTGGCGATCTACCCGCCGGGTATGCTGTTCCTGGTGGGGCTGGCCTACGGGTTCTCTGGTCCTTTGCAAGCGCTGTTGCGTAAAATCGGCAAGCAGGAAGCAGACAGCGCGATGTAACAATTCTCTCGCTCAGGCGTCTGGTCAGTAAGTGAAACCGAGGTGAAAGTATGCTGATTCATAAGAAATCGCCAGGCGACGTAAAGCCTTCCGAAATTACCAGCGAAGCGGATTTTTACAATCGGCGCAGGCTTGTCACTGCGTTGGGTCTGAGTGGGATTGCCCTCAGTACCGGTCTTGCAGCCGGCACACGTGAAGTCCACCGCACCAATGCGCCGCTTGCCGGCCCGGGCTGGCTCGAGGAAAAATTGAGCAGCACCGCTACGTCGCGCTATTCGACATTGGAAGATCCCACGCCTTTCAATGTTGTTACCAGCTACAACAACTTCTATGAATTCGGTACCGGCAAGGGAGACCCCGAAGAGAACTCCCGTAAATTTGTCACGGACCCCTGGTCTGTTGAAGTCGCCGGTGAAGCAGAAGTCACGGGCACGTTTACCCTTGAAGATATTATGAAGCCCCATGCACTCGAAGAGAGAGTGTATCGACTGCGCTGCGTTGAGGCCTGGTCGATGGTTGTGCCATGGATCGGCTTCCCGCTAAAAGACTTGCTTTCAAGGTTCAAGCCAACGTCTGATGCCAGGTACGTCAGGTTTGAGACGTTGTACGATCCGGATCAGATGCCGGAGCAGCGGTCCCGCTTTTCAACCATTGATTACCCCTATGTTGAAGGTCTTCGCATCGATGAAGCGATGAATGAACTCGCGTTCCTTGCTGTGGGACTCTATGGCAAGGTTATGCCGAACCAGAACGGCGCGCCAATACGCCTGGTCGTCCCCTGGAAATATGGTTTCAAAAGCATCAAATCGATCGTCAAAATCGAGTTCACAAAACGGCAGCCGAAAACAACGTGGCAGAGCCTGCAGCCGCGAGAATACGGGTTCTATGCGAACGTGAATCCTGAGGTAAATCATCCACGCTGGAGCCAGGCGAGCGAGCGACGGTTGCCGGCTTCGCTGTTTTCCAGCAATTCAATCGAAACACTGGTTTTTAATGGCTACGCTCAGCATGTGGCTCACCTTTACCGCGGTATGGACCTGGCACGATACTACTAACCCATGGTTCGTCTGCTTAAACCAGCGACCTTTATTCTCAGTCTGCTGCCCCTAGTGTGGATCTGCTACCAGATCTGGTTGTTGCAGTCCGGATCGGGTCATGACCTCGGTGCTGACCCTGGCAAAGCGATTGTCTTATTCTTTGGTGAATGTGCAATCAGCTTCCTGGTACTGACACTCGCGCTCACGCCACTGAGAACCCTGTTGCAAGAGACCTGGCCCATCAGGGTTCGCCGCATGCTTGGCCTGTTCATGTTTTTCTATGCATCCCTGCATCTCGCCAGCTATGCGGTGTTTTTGCTCGAACTCGATGTAGGCAATATAGCGCGGGATCTTGCTAAGCGGCCCTATATCACGGTGGGTTTTGCCAGCTGGCTGCTATTACTGCCCCTGGCACTGACCTCGACCAACGCGATGATTCGGCGCCTGGGGCGTCGCTGGCGCAGCCTGCACAGGCTGGTTTATGTTGTTGTGGTTCTGGCGGTTCTGCACGTGTTCTGGCTGGCAAAGTCCAGCTACTTTGATGCTTTTCTGTATGGTTTGCTGCTGTTGTTTTTGCTTTCTAGCCGGGTTTTTTCGAGTGCAGCGGGATTGTTGCTGAAGTTCAGCAAGGCGCGTTTTTAAATACTGGCGAGATTTAATAGACAAGCTGAAAAAAGGTTGTATACTGCGCGCCTCCTGACCTTGAGGGGCCAGGCAGAGACAGGAAATGGCAGCCGCGAAAAAATGAAATTTTCTTGTCAAAACTAGTTGTAATGCGGTCTGCAAGGCGTATAATGCGCCACCTCGATTGAGAGATCGGGGCTGGATTACCGGCCGTAATTCAGGGGTCAGGAGACTGACCATTCGGGACTAACCTTTCACCAAACGCCAGTTGAAGTAACGCTCAACTAGGGGTTTTTTGCGCGAAGACTTTTGCGCAACCTGTGGATAACTTTCCCGGAATTGTTCTTTAACATGGTTGGAAACATGCAATAGGTGTGGGTACTTGTTGATAGAGAATGCGATAAACATTCAGCAACAAGTTACCGACAATTTATTGATTGAGTTGGTCACTTTGCTTGCAAAGTGACGAAGCGAAAGACATTTCTAATGAAATGTCCGAAGCGATACTTAACCTATACAAATGGTAATTTTAGTTTTGCTGAGCCTCACCAGGACAGGCTGATACAGATGTCTCGGTGTTGAAAAGATTGGCGGCCTTAAAAGTCGCTACTGGTGTCCTGAGGGAGCCCCAAAAGGGTGTAACGAGGGAGGCTAGAAAAATACTCTTAAATTGAAGAGTTTGATCATGGCTCAGATTGAACGTTGGCGGCAGGCCTAATACATGCAAGTCGAGCGGTAACAGATCGCTGTGATCCCTTCGGGGTGAACTTGATGCTGACGAGCGGCGGACGGGTGAGTAACGCGTAGGAATCTACCCAGTAGCGGGGGATAGC
>JAYQAI010000089.1:0-12219 GCA_038136715.1 Gammaproteobacteria bacterium
TCTGCCTTTGATGACACCGAAGATCTGGTACTACCGGACTTAACCGGTATTGACTGGGCGGTGCACGACTATCTGGGCTGGATACATCCAGCAGGTCACCAGGGCTTTGTGGTGTTGCAGTCACCGAATACTGGTGAGGTTCGCGGAATCCGGCTGAATCGGGCGCAGCGCAAAGCAAAAAAGCCCAGGCTGGAGATGTGTTCCTGGTGTCACCATGTCCACCGCACTAATGGCACTGCCATGTTTACGGTCCAGGTTCGAGGTAGTGAAGGTCGGCACACGTTGGGTAATGTGATGTGTAAAAACCTCGACTGCAGTCTGCGTATCCGCAATCTCGTTTCTCCAGACAGCATTATGAAAGAGTCGCTGTACGAACCCGCCAAGATCTGGCGCATGCAGCAGTCGATGCACAAGTGGCTGGGCAGGGCAAACCAGATCTAGATCGAGATGAGTCCGGCTGACCCTGCGACAATTCCCCCGTGGCTGCGCTGACGAAGAACCGGAAATTAGCTTGCTATCGATGAATTCGGCCACTAAACTGCGCGCGCTGACCTGGACCTCAGCGAGCGACATAATGATTTGTTCAGGCTAACTGTCCACTACTGCCCCTCCTTCCCGGACCTCCCGTCCGCTACCGAGTTTCAAATTTTTCATGCCGTGATGTGCTAACGCACGGGTGGCCTGGAAAGCAGTTTCCAGCGAAACACGAAATGATATTGAGGCATCCCGCCGTGATGCCGAGGCTTACTATGACTTTTTCAAACATGGGGCTGGTAAAAGCCCTGACAAAAGCGGTATCTGATGCCGGCTACGAGACACCGACACCCATCCAGCAGGGCACCATCAACGCCTGTCTCGAAGGTCGTGATGTGATGGCCAGCGCCCAGACGGGCACCGGTAAAACAGCAGCATTTACGCTGCCGGTGCTGCAGAAACTTGCCGGCGGCAAGTCAAAGCGGGCGCCGCGCGCACTCATTGTGACGCCAACCCGCGAACTCGCTGCCCAGATTCAGGAAAGTGTCATCACGTATGGCAAGTATCTCAATCTCAAATCACTGGTAGTTTTCGGTGGGGTTAAGATCAATCCGCAGATCAGCCGGCTGCGACAGGGTGTGGATGTGCTGGTAGCGACCCCTGGCCGCTTGCTCGACCTGCACGGTCAGGGTGCGCTGGACCTGAGCCAGGTTGAGATCCTGGTGCTCGATGAAGCTGATCGCATGCTCGATATGGGTTTCATTCACGATGTTCGCCGCATACAGGAACGACTCCCGGCGAAGCGCCAGTCCCTGATGTTCTCGGCAACTTTTTCAGCGGAGATCCGCAAGCTGGCGAAGACCATGTTGACTCACCCGGTCGAAGTTGATGTGTCGCCGAAAAATTCAGCGGCAGAGACCGTACTGCAGGTAGTGTTTCCGGTCGACAAGAAACGCAAGACCGCGCTGCTGGCGCATCTCTACCATGAGTTTGGCTGGAACCAGTCGTTGGTTTTCACGCGGACCAAGCATGGTGCTAATCGGCTGGTTCGAGATCTCGCGAAGTCTGGTATCGAAGCAGAAGCGATTCATGGCAACAAGAGTCAGGCCGCTCGGACCAGAGCGCTTGAAGGATTCAAGAAAGGTAAAGTGGCTATGCTGGTTGCTACCGACATCGCATCCCGCGGTATCGATATCAACGAATTGCCCTTAGTAGTGAACTATGACCTGCCTGATGTCTCTGAAGACTATGTGCACCGGATTGGTCGCACCGGCCGTGCCGGTAGCGAGGGCGCTGCGTTATCTTTGGTCTCTGCTGATGAAGCGAAGCAGCTGCATGCAATCGAAAGGCTGATAAAGCAGGACATCGAGCGCGAGGAGATTGAGGGTTTTGAGCCTGAGCATGTTGTGCCTTTTGCAAAGAAGCGCCAGCCTGCTGGCGAGCGGAAGCCGAGCAGCAACAAGTCCGGCGAGCCGTCGCGGCGCAACAGTCGTCGCCGGCGTGGTCGCAGGCGCGCGGCCTGACAAAGTCAGTTGGCGCTGAGACGGAATTGTCCCTCTGCCATTGCCTGATAGAGTCGGTCGCGATCCTTATGAAAACGTTTGGCCGCGAAGTAGAACAGCGGAATCGCCGTCGCTGACAGCACCGTGAAGACAAGCAGCGTCTTTGTATACGGTTCCGCAACCTCTTGCGCCATGAGATAGTCAATCATGATGCCAGAGAAGGTAATGCCGAGGGCAAGGCCAATCAGGTTGAGTGCTAACAGGTAAAACGCAACAACCGTCGAGCGAATCTGAGGTGGCGTCAGCTCCTGTACGGTTGAAAAAGTCGGCCCATAAAAACTGCCGAGCTGAAAATAGGCGCAGAAGATCGCAAACCAGAAGAACCAGGAGTTTGGATCGACGATGCGGTAAAAGAAGCCGATCGGCACCAGAAACAGCAGGGCAATGACAAGGAACATGGGGCGGCCGCTCTTGCGATGGTGCTGCCACCAGTCACTGCCGATTCCACCAAACAGATTGCCGAGAACGCCGCCGGCGACCCCGATCCAACCTGTCATCTGTGCAATATGGGCGCGATCGAAGCCGCGCTCCTGCACATACCAGAGTTGATCGAATGTGGCTGCGCCGAGGATAAAATGCGTGGCAACCCCGCCGGCCATGGTCAGCGTTAGCGCGGGTGAGAACTTGAGGACGCGGAAGAGGGTTCTGGCTATGGCGAAAAAACCTGGCCTTGGTTCGCCTTCTGCGCGTGCTTCGGCGTGCTTGCGCGGCGTTTCCCTGACGAAGAGCATGGCGATAGCCATGAAAATGCCGATTGCGCCCAGGGCATAAAAGCAGTTGCGCCAGCCAATAGCGGGCCCTAGATAGCCGGCAATCAGCAGGCTGACGCCTACCCCGATGGGCACGCCCATGTAGTAAAATCCGGATGCAAAGCCCAGTTTTGATTCCGGAAATCTGTCGCCGAGCATCGACATGGCGGTTGGGGTCAGTACTGATTCGCCGACGCCAATGAACATTCGGGGAATAGCAAGGCTCATAAATCCCTTGGCAGCGCCTGACGCTGCTGTCAGCAGGCTCCAGAGGGCGACTCCGAAGGCCACCAGACGCGGTCGGTGCACCATATCGGCCAGCGCGCCCATGAAGAGCCCCATGACCGCATAGAAGCTGATGAACAGGAGTCCTGTCAGCAGGCCAAATTCGGTATTAGTGAGTTCAAGATCGGGGACGATGAAGTTTGCGAAGCTCGCCAGCAACTGGCGGTCGACAAAGTTCATCACATTCAGGATCGTCAGAAAGCAGAGAAAGACGTAGTGGCGTCTCTCGACATTATTATTGTTGTTAGCCATACCTGCAGACTGCCAGACGATCCGGGTTCGATCAATTTTTTAGCAGCTTGAGCCGATTGGGTGCCTCGTGTACTTTCCAGGGAAGTTGATTCAAACTTTTCGCTCCGTCGCCCCTTCACCTTCCGCGAGGAGATACAGGGACGATAGCGATCTTCTAACTGTAGTGTACAAACAAGTGTTTATTCCTGAGCTCTCAAAGCTAGCGTATGGCAAGTATTTGAATGCTGGCGGCGAAAGCGCTCGCCTGTAATGCTGGCGCGACTCAACAGCCTGTTCCGACCAGGCGGGCATCTGTTCTATGGCTGGTACGTGGTTGGTGCTGCTGGGGGTGTGCAGTTTCTGGCGGCGATTCTCTGGATGCAGTCTTATGGCGCATACGTAGTCCTGCTGCAGGAAGAGTTTGGCTGGAGCAGTGCGCTCGTCGCGGGGGCGTTTGCCCTGACCCGAATCGAGAGTGGCATCCTGGGTCCGCTGCAGGGCTGGCTCGCCGACCGCTATGGTCCCAGGGCGGTGCTCACCTTTGGTACGTTCCTGTTTGGTATCGGCTTTATGCTGTTCAGCCAGGTGAACTCGCTGCTGACTTTCTATCTGGTCTTTGCCCTGATAGCGGTCGGCTCGAGTCTTGGCGGTTTCGCGACTGTGATGGTTGCACTGGTGAACTGGTTCTCTCGCAACCGGGCGAAAGCCGTCGCCATCTCGCAGATGGGTTATGCCCTGGGTGGTATCTGTGTGCCGCTGGTGATCATCTGCCTTGAGGCGTTTGGTTGGCGAACCACCGCATTCATCTCGGGCGTTATTGTACTGGTCGCGGGCCTGCCGATGGTTCAACTGGTGCGGCACCGGCCCGAGGAAATCGGTGAGATACCCGATGGCACCGTGACCGGTCCCTCGGATCAACAACGTAATGTTTTCAGTAAGTATCGCG
Organism: Gammaproteobacteria bacterium; assembly: GCA_038136715.1. Taxonomy (GTDB): domain Bacteria; phylum Pseudomonadota; class Gammaproteobacteria; order Pseudomonadales; family Azotimanducaceae; genus UBA9659. Next base: position 4,248 of record JAYQAI010000089.1, read on the forward strand.
ATTTCACCGCCCGTGAAGCGATGCGCACCGCTTCATTCTGGTTGATTTCAATCGGCCATGCCTGCGCGCTGCTGACGGTGTCGTCAATTATGGTCCACCTGGTGCCTCATCTCACTGGCAGCATGAACTACAGCCTTGCCCAGGCCGGGTTGGTTGTGGCCCTGATGACCGGTTTCCAGATGATGGGCCAGCTTGTAGGTGGTTATCTCGGTGATCGTTTCAACAAGCAGGTCATCTGCGTACTCTGTATGTTTTCACACGTACTGGGTCTGTCGCTCCTGGCTTATTCCAGCAGCACCTGGATGGTGATTGTCTTCACGGCATTACACGGTCTTGCCTGGGGAATCAGGGGGCCGCTCATGGTCGCCCTGCGCGCTGACTATTTTGGCCCCAGTTCCTTCGGAACCATCATGGGTTTTTCTTCACTGATTGTGATGTTGGGGATGTCGGCAGGGCCGATCTTCGCCGGTTATATGGCCGACGTTTACGGCAACTATCAACTGGGCTTCACCCTGCTGGCTGCAGGGGCAATGGTGGGGTCAGCGTGTTTTGCCTTTGCTGGTCCGCCGAGGCACCCCCGGCATGGGGATGCCACTGCGGCGTGATGATCAAGCCTTGTCGTAGACTTTGACCGGCATATAGGTGTAACCCTTCACAAACGACGAAGGGGTTCGCTTGGGTTCTTCGAGTACCTCAATGTGGTCAAAGCGTTCGAGAATTTCCTCCCAGAGAATGCGCAGTTGCAGCTCGGCGAGACGGTTGCCCATACAGCGATGAATGCCGAAACCGAATGACAGGTGATTGCGTGAGTTAGGGCGCTCGATATCGACGACATCTGCGTTCTCAAACACTTCCTCATCGCGATTGCCTGAAACGTACCACATCAGGATCTGATCATTTTTCTTGATCTGCTTGCCCCCGATCTCGCAGTCGTTGTTGGCCACACGGCGCATGTAAGCGAGCGGCGTCTGCCAGCGGATCAGTTCTGCCACCATCTTGGGAATCAGCTTTTGGTCAGCCTTCAGTTTTTCCAGCTGATCCGGCCATTTGTCCATGGCATAGACACTGCCGCTCATGGAGTTGCGGGTGGTGTCGTTACCGCCAACGATGAGCAGTATCAGATTGCCGAGGAACTCAAGCGGTTCCATGTTCTTGGTTTCTTCACCGTGAGCGAGCATTGAGACCAGGTCATCGCCCGGGTTTTCCTTGCGCTCGTTCCAAAGGTTGGTGAAGTACTGCAGGCACTCAATAAGTTCTTCGCGACGCTGCTCCTCAGTGTCGACCACGCCTGTCCCGGGCACAGCGGTTGCCACATCTGACCAGCGGGTCAGCTTACGTCTTTCCTCGAAGGGAAAATCGAACAGGGTTGCGAGCATGCGCGTCGTCAGCTCGATCGAGACCTTGTCGACCCAGTCAAAAGCTTCACCACGGGGTAATGAATCCAATACTTCCTGGGTTCTTTCCCGGATGAGCGGCTCCAGCTTGGCCAGGTTTGAGGGTGCGACCACGCCGGTCACCGTCTTGCGCTGCACATCGTGCGTTGGCGGGTCCATGGCGATGAACATGCTGACGTTCAGGGCACCTTCCGGCAGCTCAGTGCCGACGGGCAGGCCAAGGGTGATGCCGTGTGCTGAAGAGAAATTCTCGTGATCTGAGTCGACCGCTTTGATGTCTTCATACTTGGTCAGAGACCAGTAGCGGCCGGCTAGCTCGGTCGTGTTGAAGTGGACCGGATCTTCCTCACGCAGGCGCTTGAAGAAGTCGAACATTTTATTCTCCGCGAACAGCTGCGCGCTGACCGGGTTGATCTCTTCGAGGGGAATTGCGTACGGATCGGGAATTTCACCCTGGATGACATTTTCGGAGTCACCGGGTCGCTTAAAGTCTGCTGGTGGTAGTGATTCAGCTTCGCTCATGGGTCTAGTCCGTTCTTTAATTGCCAGTGCTGACAGTGGATTTGTGGGTTTGTACCGCTCGTTATGCTTTTAGACGATAAAAATTGTATTGTAACCGGAAAGGCCAAGTCATAGTCCTTTTGGGTCAATTAACAATCATTTTAGGTCAACCCTGATCCCAAGGCGAGAGACCGTACGCGTGTTTGCCGCCGATGCTACACTTCGTCTTTTCGCTGCCGAACAAGTCACCGATGCAGACCAGACAATCCTATCTGAAAGCTATGGGCATCGAGGTCTGGACCTACCGCGACCCAGGTCCTCTGGCTGTTTCCGAGGTAATACCCGCGCCGGGCGCTCAGCCTTCCGCTGACAGACAAGGTATCGATGCTGCAGCTGCAGTCTTGCAGCAAGCTGCCTCAGTGCGTGGCGCGGGGCAGACCAGAGAGGAGACTCAAACCGCATCGATGCCTGACCCGCAGCCCGGCAGTCGTGAGCCCGTGCCGGAATTCCGGCTTGGGCTGTTACGTTATGAGGGGCTGGGTATTGTGGTCTCGCTTGAGCGCCAGGCAGAACTACCCCGGCGACTTTGTGACGATATTGCTCGCATGTTTTTGGGTCGGGATGAAGTGCCTGGGTACCAGCTGCTGGAATGGCCGATGCTCGACAGCAGCAGTATTGATCAGTCCTTGAGTGCAGCGCGCCAGGTGGTGACCCAGAAATTTAGTCAGCTGCCCGCGCGAGTGCTCGTGCTGGGAGAAGAGGTCGGGACCTATTTCGGTCCGCTGGCCGCGCTGTCGGAGGGTGAACCGGTAAGCATGGGTCGGCAGAGTTTTCTGCTGGTGTCGAATCTCAGTGCACTCAAATCCTCCGCCGACAGCAAACGCCAGCTGATGCATTGTTTACAACAGTGGCAACAGGCCTGATCGAGCGATGACCAATCTCCGCAGAATGTCAGCTGATGACCTGCCGACCGTGCTGAAAAATGAGCGTCGCGGTTACACTCACCCGTGGAGTGAAAGCATCTTCCTTGATTGCCTGAAGCACAATGAATGCTGGGTGCTGCAGCACGGCAAGAAAATTGTTGGCCACGGCGTGCTGTCGGTCGCAGCTGGTGAAGCTCACCTGCTGAATGTCTGCGTACATCCGGACTGCCAGGGCAATGGCTTTGGCCGCAACATTGTTGAATACCTGATCACTCGTGCGCGTCAAGGTGAGGCGACAACGATGTTTCTTGAAGTCAGGCCATCTAACCAGGTGGCTTGTAATCTCTACGAGGATCTTGGTTTCAACGAGGTCGGCATTCGAGAAAACTACTATCCTGCCTATGTTGGTCGCGAAGACGCGCTCGTCCTGGCCAAAGAGTTGCTCTGACGCATCACGGATAGAAGGCAGGCGACGCATTGGCTATAATCGCCGGCCTTCCTGATTACCCTCGATGTCCCATGATCAATCAAGAGGTCGACAAGCGTCGAACCTTCGCCATTATCTCTCACCCGGACGCCGGTAAGACGACGATCACGGAAAAACTGCTGTTGTTCGGCAAAGCCATCCAGATGGCGGGTACGGTCAAGGGCAAGAAGTCGGATCGCTATGCGGCTTCAGACTGGATGGAGATGGAGAAGCAGCGGGGCATCAGTGTCACGACGTCGGTGATGCAGTTCCCTTATAAAGACCGCGTTGTGAATCTGCTGGATACGCCAGGCCACGAAGACTTCTCAGAAGATACCTACCGCACCCTGACCGCTGTTGATTCTGTGCTGATGGTGATCGACGGTGCCCGCGGCGTCGAGGATCGCACCATCAAGCTGATGGAAGTGTGCCGGCTGCGAGATACGCCGATCCTGACGTTTATTAACAAGCTGGACCGCGAAGTCCGTGACCCGATCGAGGTGATGGACGAGGTTGAGTCGGTTCTGAATATCCAGTGTGCGCCGATCACCTGGCCAATCGGCATGGCGAACCGCTTCAAGGGTATTTACCATCTCTACGACGATGAGATTCATATCTACGAACCTGGTCAGGGAGACATCGCGACGGAAGCAGAGATCATCAAGGGTCTCGAGTCAGATGCAGCAAAGGCCTTCCTGGGTGACCAGCACGAGGAGCTTGTCGATGAGATTGAACTGGTCAGGGGCGCGAGCCATGAATTCGACCTTGAAGCCTATCTTGCCGGCCAGTTAACGCCGGTTTATTTCGGCACAGCGCTGCGCAACTTTGGTGTCAACCAGATGCTCGATGGCTTCGTTGAGTATGCACCGGCGCCCTTGCCGCGCGAGTCGAATGAGTCAGTGGTTGATAGCCGTAGTGACAGGTTCAGTGGCTTCGTCTTCAAGATTCAGGCAAACATGGATCCTAAACATCGTGACCGTATTGCGTTTATGCGCGTTTGCTCCGGTCACTACACCCAGGGCATGAAAATGCGACACGTGCGCATCGGTAAAGACGTCAAGGTCAGTGATGCCGTTACCTTCCTCGCCGGCGAGAGATCCCAGGCGGACGAAGCATGGCCTGGCGATATTATCGGTCTGCACAATCACGGCACGATCCAGATAGGCGATACTTTTACCAACGGCGAGAACATTCGCTTCACCGGTATCCCGCACTTCGCACCGGAACTCTACCGTCGCGTGCGCCTGAAGGATCCGCTCAAGTCGAAGCAGTTGCGCCAGGGCCTGACCCAGCTGTCAGAAGAGGGTGCGACCCAGGTCTTTATGCCGCTCGCCAACAATGACCTGATTGTCGGCGCGGTTGGTGTCCTCCAGTTTGATGTGGTGGCCTTTCGCCTGCGGGACGAGTACAAGGTGGATTGTGGCTACGAGTCTGTCGGTATTTCAACGGCACGCTGGGTGCACTGCGATGACCCGAAGATGCTGGCCGACTTCAGGCGCAAGGCTGAAACCAATCTCGCATTGGATGGCGGTGGTCACCTGACCTACCTTGCACCGACGTCAGTCAACATGTCGTTGACGCAGGAAAGGTGGCCTGAGATCGAGTTCCGTGCAACTCGCGAGATCGACTAGGTCGCAGTTCAGTCTGTGAAGTCTGAGTAGGGGTTTGGCACATCGAGGCTCACCTCGTTTTCCTGGCCAGGAATCGAGATCGACGACGAGGTGATTTTTAGTTCCTCACCCTCAATGACCCCGACGCCGAACTGGTAAATCGCCGAGTTCTCGCCGGCAATCATCGAGTCGTCATATGCTGCGATGCGCTCGTTGACGGCCTCATTCAGTTTTGCGTGCTGCACCAGCGCGTCTTTACCGTGTTTCTTCTCAAGCATCTGGCGCGTGATATGCGGTGCAAGTACAGCCGCGGTTGCATTGTTCCCACCGAAACCTTTCGAATTAATGAACACACTATCGACAGCAGTTGGATCTATTTCCCGATGCTCAAGCATGAAGTCGAGGTTATCGATATGAACATCGTCGGCAATGGTCTGAGATGTCACAATGCCGGGAATGATGCCGTCGTGCCAGACGCCGAGCGAGGCGACTAACTGGTCTGCTGAGGCGCAGGCGAGTGAGTGGCCAATATAAGCCTTGATAGCGGCAACCGGCCATTTCTCAATCCCAAAAGAGCCAGCCAGTTCGCTGAAGATGTGTGATTCGGTGACTCGGTTCTGTGGGGTGCTGGTACCGTGTGCCTGCATGTAGGAACGATGCCGGAGGGAATCGTCGCCGAGGATCGAGCGGATGATCCCCATGGCCTTGCCAACCGTGACGTAGTTGCCGATACCGGGCCCGGGAATAGACTTCTTGAAACCATCGGCGTTGATAAAGACATCAGCCACACTGCCGTAGATATTGGCGCCTAACTCGAGCGCGAGCTCATCATCGAACAGGATGATGAACTGTGAACCCTCTGACAGGGTGAAGCCGCAATTTTCCGCAAAGGGTCGGCAGGCACGGCGATGATCTGGCTCGCCCTCGTTCAGCCCATCGATTTTCATCAGGGCCTCATCCTCGGCAAGTGCACCCATGGTGCGATATCCCTCCATGACCTCAGGTGTCAGTGGTGCCTCGCTGCCGCCGACCAGGACCGCGCGATACTTGCCCGACTGGATGTCCTGAATGCCCTGGCGCAGATTGTAGAGAAAAGTTGCACAGGCGCCGATGTTCGCACCAGTAGTGCCAACGTTACCGAGTATGTAAGCGTTGACAAAATCGGCGGTCATCTCGGCGAGACCCAGCGGCAGGTTGCGTGCGCTGACGCGCTTGCCGTTGAGTCCGGCCTGCAGCATGCCGCCGGAACCATTGACGTCCAGTTGTCCCATGGCGCTGGATGCATAGACCGAGATCTGGTCGGCAGGCACTCGTTTTTTGACTTCGTCCCAGGTGATGCCAAGGGAGTTCAGCGCATCCGAGGCTCCGAAGACAGTGAGCTGTAAGCCACGTGGGTGGCTGCGGCTTTGATAAAGCGATTCCGGGTTGAAACCGGTTGGCAGCTGACCCGCTGCCAGCACCCTGGAAGAGCGGGTGTCGTTCAGCATGACGTCGAGGTCACCCTCGACGGTGACCTCAACACGGTCGTCGTCGATGGCTCTGACCTGCCATTCCGCTGGCAGGTTATCCGGCAGATTGATGCGGCGGGTTGAAAAAGTAATCGCTTCTGTGCCGGCACCCGTGATAGCAGCGCGCTTGTGCAGGGGAATTGATGTCGCATCAAACAGGTTCGTTTCAAGGCGGCGGATCAGGGTGTGGTCGCGAACAAACTGCCGAGTGTCCTCTGACGTCTCTGCAGGTAGTTTCATGAGGGCTGCGAGTGCAGCGTAAGTGCGATCCTGGCGCTCTGAATCCAGTGCATCAATGACCATGCGGCGATAGCCGTGGTAGGCAGAACTGCGCCCGGCGGGATTAACTCCACCGAAGCCAACGATTACCGGCAGGCGTGACAAGGAAGAACCCTCGAATCTCTGAAAGCCTTATTGTACGTGACTTGCGGCAAAGAGTCGCCCGATGATAGCAACCAGCGGGCGACCGCTTGCTGGTCTAGACGAGCTCGATCGCGACGGCTGTGGCCTCACCGCCGCCGATGCAGAGTGCGGCGACACCTTTCTTTTTGCCGAGGCGCTTCAGCGCGTACATCAGCGTCACGATGATGCGGGAACCACTCGAACCAACGGGGTGACCCTGGGCGCAGGCGCCGCCGTAGATATTGACCTTGTCTTCATCGAGCCCGAGCTCGCGAATAGCAAGCATGGTGACCATCGCAAAGGCCTCGTTGATCTCAAACAGGTCAACCTCGTCCTTATCCCAGCCAACCTTGTCCAACAGCTTCTCGATCGCGCCAATCGGTGCGAGGGTGAACTCCGAAGGATGTCGTGAGTTCGTCGCATGCCCAACAATCCTGGCGACCGGGGTCAGGCCCTTGTCTTTAACGGCCGACTCGCTGGCGAGGATCAGGGCAGAAGCGCCATCGGAGATCGAGCTGGAGTTGGCTGCTGTGACCGTACCATCCTGTTTGAAGGCCGGTCGAAGGCTAGGGATTTTTTCGATGTTGGCCTTGTGCGGCTGCTCATCATCGGAGATGGTGATTTCACCTTTACGGCTCTTGACGGTAACCGGGACGATTTCTTCAGTCAGTGACCCCTCATCGATGGCCTGTTTGGCCCGGGTCAGGGAGCGAATGGCGAAGTTGTCCATGTCCTCCCGGGTCAGCTGGTATTGATCAGCGACTTCCTGGGCGAAAGTGCCCATGGCGCGTCCGGTTTTTGCATCTTCAAGACCGTCGGTGAACATGGAATCCTGGATCTCGCCGTGGCCCATGCGCATGCCCCCGCGTGCCTTGGGCAGCATATAGGGAGCATTCGTCATGCTCTCCATGCCACCGGCCACCATGATGTCGTTGCTGCCGGCCTTGATCAGGTCATGGGCAAGCATCGTGGCCTTCATCCCGGAACCACACAGCTTGTTAATTGTTGTCGCACCCGCTTCTACCGGAATGCCAGCGTCCATGGCCGCCTGGCGGGCCGGTCCCTGTCGCAGGCCATTGGGGAGAACGCAACCCATAATGATCTCTTCGACGTCGCTGCTGTCGAGATTAGCGCGGCTGACCGCCTCGCTAATGGCCGTGCTGCCGAG
>JAYQAI010000090.1:0-7791 GCA_038136715.1 Gammaproteobacteria bacterium
GCAAACACAAAACGAACAGGTCGTGCCGATAATACGCAACTGGCGCTTCCATGCGGTGACCCTCGGCTACACTGACGAAGATCAGGACATCTCAGCGGTGGTCAACAACTGCGCCGGAGAGACACAACCCGGGCAGCTCGTTGTCAGCGTCAGCTGTGACATGTTGCTGAACGATGCGGCGCTGCACGCAACAGGGCGATACGGGCTGCCCGACCGACAGTTGCCGCGAATGCCCCACCAGTTGGATATCTCCTGGGGCGATATCCTGATGACAGTCCGTGGCAGGCTGGACAACCCCGTTCAGCTAGCCGGTGCAGACCTTAAACTCACCCTGACAGGGCCATCGACCATACCGTTGCGACCCCTGCTCGGCATCGATGAATTCAGAGACGGTGCGTTCGACCTGAATGTTGATATTGTCGATCTTGGTAGCAGTCTCAATCTAAAGCTGCAGGCAACCGCGGCGGGCTTCGAGGCCGATGTCGCAGGCACCGTTTCTTACCCCTCTCCCTTCGACAATATCAATGCAACTTTCCAGCTGCAGGGGCCTTCGCTGTATGAATACGGCGCGTTGTTCGACTATCTGGCGTTCGAGCCGCTGCCCTTCAAGTTTTCTGGCAGCGTCAGCAAGAACGGCCAGACGCTCCGCTTTGACAGCCTCGAGATGCAGCTGGCAGAAGGCACCCTGAATGGCGCCATGACAATTCCCGATCTCACCACAGCGAATGGCCTCGAGTTAAGCCTGTCCGGTAAAGACTTCAGCCCGAATGTCATTCAACCGTTGGCGCCGAACTGCAGACTGCCGACAACACCGATGGACTGGCATGGCGCGGTCTCGGTTAATGACGCGGGTGCAGAAATGCTCACACTTAATATCAAGGGCGCCAGCCACACCCTGTCGGTCAACGGCCTGTGGTTTGACCCACAAGGACTAAAGCCGCGTCAGCTGACAATCCGAGCAGAAGGCGCAACTCTCGCCGAGCTCGGTCAGTGTATCGGGATGGAAATCAATTCAGCGCTTCAAACCCGGTGGGCCGCGACAGTCAGGATGCTGCCTGACGGCTGGGAGGTCACCGACCTCAATCTTTCGACACCTGACTTTGAACTCAATGGCAGTCTCTCGGCAAGCGATATGAAACCCAGGGATATCACCGCAGATCTGGAAATCACAACAGCCAGCCTGAAAGCACTGGCGAACGCGATGTTCGAGACAACCGGCCCTCTCAGAGATACACCCGCCGTCATTCGTGCGGCGCTGACCAGTGAAGGTGAGCAACTGCTCCTGAAAGAACTGGCACTCACCAGTGAAGATTTCAGCGGCACAGCCAGTGGCGCTTTGACCGACCGGAACGGGCTAACTGGACTTGATTTAACGACCCGACTATCAGGTGAAAATCTGCTGGCTTTGCTCGAGGACAATGAGCGCGTCTCGAAGGAGGCTGTACCGTTCAAGGCGAGTGCCGAGGTCAAGCGAGGTCGTGACGGCTGGCGGCTCGAAAACATCAACGCCACGATTGCTCAGGCCACCGTCTCTGGTCACCTGAACCTGACCGACCGACCGCGATTTATTGGCTCGTCCGCATCAATCCGCACTGAGGGCCGGAGCCTTGAGAACCTGCTGGGCCCCTGGGTTGACTACCCGGTGCCCGCGCTGGCCTTTAGCGCTGACGCGTCAGCTAAATACGATGCAGACCTGCTGGAAATACGTGACCTGGCGATCGCGGTTGGCGCGCACAGGCTCAGTGGTAACCTCGTTATCGACAACCCACCGGACCTGAGCCGGAGCCGAGGTACGCTTCAACTCAAGGGACCCAGCACCCATGAATTCCTGGCTCTGGCCGGCAGCGACTTCCCCATGCTCGACAGACCCTACGCAGTTGACTTCACACTGACCGGAGAAACTGACACCCTGACACTGCAGGATTTCACTTTGAAGGCGGGTGAGACCATGGTGAGCGGCCATGGCGACTTCGTTAACAGGGAAAAGCCCTGGCTCGATCTGAAACTCCGCTCATCATCGTTCTACCTGCCACTGATCAGACCCTCACTGCTGGAGGAGTCAACTGCTACTGAATCCCAGTCCGGCCAGCTGTTTGCCACCACACCGCTCAACACAAGCTGGCTCAATCGCGCCGAGGGCAAAGTACGCCTGGACGTTGATCGCCTCTGGATAACTGAAGAACATTCGACCCGGATAAATGGCACGCTGACGCTGAAGCAAGGCACGCTTGCGAGCCGCGACCTGAAATGGAAGGGAGGCCAGGTTTCCGGTTCAACTCGTTTCAGTACGAGCGACACTGCGAATGGGCTATCTCTGTCATTCGACTCAACCAGTTCGCGTCTCCCCATCATCTGGCTGCTGGCCGGAGACCCGGAGGCATCGAAGGGCACCAGTGCGCGCCTGCAGTTTGACACGACCGGGCTGAGCATCGCGGAAATGATGGCCAACGCCAACGGCAAACTGCTGTTCAAAGGCGGAGCGGGCACAATTAAAGCCGGCCTGCTGGACGGCTTCTTCGGCGATGTCCTGCATACCCTGACCGACAGGGTCTATGGTCGCAGCAGAAGCAGAACCACCCGACTTGACTGCTCCGCCGGCGCCATTACGATCGCAAACGGCCGCGCCAGCGTAGATCCCGGTATCGCTTTCCGAACCGAGCGAGTCGAAGCCTTCTTTACAGGCGACATCGACCTCAGAACAGAGGAAACCAATCTCACCATGCTGACCAGGCCCAGGACCGGCATTGGGGTCAGCGCTGCGGGGGCAGTCGCACCCAGGATCACGATGACCGGCAGCCTGGCCAGTCCCAGGTACAGTATTGATACCCGGAGCGCAGCGCTCGCCACCGGCCTTGCCTACTTTTCCGGTGGCGCCTCGTTACTGGCAAGCGGATTGTGGAATCGACTGGTGCGAGGCTCGACCGACCCTTGCCAGACGCTTTATGACCAGGCCGCACAGCAACCAGAGTTCCAGTTCTAATCTATGAGCGTTTTTGTGAACGTTGACGCTGAAATTTTTCCGGCAATGCGCTCCAGGTCGTCTTTGGCTGCCTGGCAAAATCTGGCCCTTTGCCCCATCAACAGGTGACAATTATCCTGAAAAAGGCGAGGCTATAACCAGCTATCTACTACGAAACCATTGAGGAGACTCATCATGTCCGACCCTGTCGTCGCCCAGAAGGCGCCCTATCCCGTGGAAGTTGAAGCCGGCAAAAGCTATTTCTGGTGCGCCTGCGGTAAAAGCGCCAAGCAGCCCTTCTGTGATGGTTCGCATCAGGACACAGACATTCTGCCCATGAAATACGAGGCCGCCGAGTCCCGCACACTTTACTTCTGCGGCTGCAAGGCAACCAAAGGCCAGCCTCTCTGCGACGGCAGCCACAACGCACTCTAATGCTGCGGGCTCTGACTGAGTTGTCGGCACCCTTACCTGCGTCTCATCATCGGTAAATCAACCGAGGGTATCCATAAACTGAGTGGCGCAAGTGATGGCGCGCGACAACCTGCACTCACGACCTGCGCGCTATAGCTCAAGGATCGCTTTCGCGACGATATTGCGCTGCACTTCCGACGAGCCCCCCGCGATCGTCCGCATGCGACTGTTCATGTAAGTCGGCATCATGGGCAACGCAACCTCGGGGCCGATCGGCTCGGGGCCACCGACATCCAGCGCCGGCAGCTGAAACGGCAGACCATAGTAGCTGGCGAGTTCTATACTGATCTCGTCAGCCCGCTGCAATGTTTCCGAGCTGATGGCATTCAACACCGAAGAAACCGAGCCCGGCGAATTGCCGGCGTTGAGCTCTGCCAGCACGCGCTGCTCTGAAGTTTCCATGGCGAGGCAGTCGATCTCGAGACGGGCAACTTTCTCCATGAAGGTTGCATCCTCCATCAGTGCCCGACCATCACTGGTTGTCTCCGCAGCGAGCCTTCGCACCCGCGCCAGCAGGCGGCGCAACTCTACCGATGACATCGAAAACCGCTCGAACTGCAGCAGGTACTTGGCGACGGACCAGCCCTCGTTTTCACGACCCACCCGGTTGGCTTTCGGCACCCTGACATTATCGAAGAACACCTGGTTCAGCTCGTGGGTGCCCTCGAGGTTGATGATCGGCTTGATGGTAATGCCCGGCGTCTGCATATCGAGTAACAGGAATGAGATTCCCTGCTGCTGTTTGCCCTCGGCGGAGGTGCGCACCAAGGCAAACATCATGTTGGCGTGCTGGGCAAAGCTGGTCCAGATCTTGGTGCCGTTCACAATATAGTCATCACCGTCCGCAACCGCACTGGTCTTGAGGGAGGCCAGGTCCGAGCCTGAACCCGGCTCTGAATAGCCCTGGCACCAGATATGCTCGCCAGAGAGCATTTTCGGCAGATATTCATTCTTCTGCGCATCGGTGCCATAGCCGATCAACATCGGCCCACACATTCTCAGGCCCATCGGCGAGATGCCTGGCGTATCTGCCCGGGCACACTCCTGCGCGAAGATGTAACGCTGACTCAACGTCCAGCCAGTGCCGCCATACTCCACCGGCCAGTCAGGCACCAGCCAGCCCTGCTTATAGAGCAACTGCTGCCAGGCCATTGCGGATTCAGGTTCCTGCCAGACGCTGGTTTTCTTGCGGCCCGCCTCGCGCAGTTCCGGTGTCAGGTTCTGATCCAGCCAGTCCCGGACTTCCTGTCTGAAAGTTTCATCCTCAACGGAAAAGCTGGTCTGCATCGCGTGCTTCGTGCCTATGGGTTTGATCCAAGAGGCGCAGTATATGAACAAACCGCGGATGCAGCCAACTGGGCAGCTGTGAGATTATCCTCTAATCAAACCTGTTAACGTCCGGAAAGGATTTATGCCGACACCGATACTCCATCACTATCACTCCAGCCTTTTTTCCGAGAAGATCCGCTGCCTGTTCGGCTACCTCGGCCTCGACTGGCAGTCAGTGATCATTCCGCCGATCATGCCACGCCCCTGTCTGATGCCCCTGTCCGGCGGCTACCGCAAAACACCCATCATGCAGATCGGTGCGAATGTTTACTGCGACACCGAGATCATCTGTCGTCGGTTAGCAGAGCTCGCCGCTAATGATTCACTCTATGCCCATGGCTTCAGCGCAGATCGCGTGGCACGCTGGGCGGATACGGAACTGTTCCGCACGACGGTCGCGCTCAACTTCCGGCCGGAAGCGGTGATGGCACAGATGTCGGCCATGTCGCAGGCAGAGATCGAGGCTTTCCAGAAAGACCGGGCTGAGCTGTCTGCCGGCGCACCGATTGTCAGCGTCGACCCGGCAGCGGCTGAGACGGACTTTATCGCCCTGATGCAGAGTCTCGAGTCATCGCTGAACCAGGATTTCCTGTTCGGTGATACTCCTTCGATTGCTGACTTCAGCCTGTATCACTGTCTCTGGTTTGTTGCCGGTAATACAGCGAACCAGGCGTTGCTCACACCCTGGGCCAATGTCCAGAGCTTCATGCAGCGCATGCAGGCCTTTGGCCACGGTAAGTTTGTCGAGATCACGCCAGAGGCGGCACTGGCGGCCGGCACCGAGGTCGAACCCCTTGCACCTGCCGCTGCCGCCATTGACGGTAAACTCGCCGGCTCGCTCAAGGCCGGTGATGCTGTCACCGTGGCACCGAATGACTACGGCCGTATCCCCGTCGCCGGTCAGCTGATCAGCTACCAGGCCGACGAGATCGTGATCGCCCGAACGGACGAGACAGCGGGCGACCTCATGGTGCATTTCCCGAACATTGGATTTGAAGTTAAGGCAGCAACGGGAGACACTGCCTGAACAACAAGAACAAAACGAGGATACACCCGTGGCAAGACTGATGCGCCTTGCCCTCCTCCCGGTCGCACTCCTGCTGCTGGCCGGTTGTGAGGCACCTGAATCTGAGAGTCCTGCAGCATCTGCCGCGGCCACCGAACCGGCTATAGTTGCAGCAGAACCAGAGGTCGACGTCCTCACTTCAACCGATGAAATGCAGACCGGTGCTGCAGACTTTGACCGAGCGAACCACCCCGGAAACCGGCTCTACGAGGAGAACTGCCTGGACTGCCATGCCGGCACGGTCGCCAAAGCACCGCATTTTTCATGGCTCGAGATGATGAGCCCAGCCGCAATTCACAGTGCACTCACCGACGGCATTATGCGCTCCCAGGCGGAACACCTCGCCCCGGAGGAGATCCTCGCCATTACGGAATACCTTACCCGCCAGCATCTTGAATCCGAGACTGATCTCGCACCGCCCGCACCACCCATGTGCGATACCGGCCAAATCACTGCAGCTGGCAGTGTTCCCAAGGTTAACTGGGGCCACGATACCTCACGTTTCTCGCCGCCTGAAGTTGCAGGCCTGAGTGCGTCTGAAGCTAAACAGCTGACGCTGAAGTGGTCGTTTGTCTACCCCGGTGCATTCAGAGCCCGCTCACAGCCAGCTGTCGCTTTCGATACGCTGTTCACAGGCAGCCAGGACGGTACCGTTTACGCCTTCGATCTTGAGACAGGCTGTGCCCGCTGGACCTTTACCGCATCGGCAGAGGTACGGACTGGGATCGTCCTTGCTGACAGCCAGGCTGAGGGGCTACCACCCCTGGCCTTCTTTGGCGACATTCTTGCCAGGGTTTATGCGCTGAACGCACTTAATGGTGAACTGCTATGGACCTTGAAAGCCGATGACCACCCGAGCGCGACACTGACGGGCACACCCGCCTGGCATGAGAACACGCTGTTTGTGCCGGTTTCATCGCTGGAAGTGATTCCTGCGGCAGACCCTGCTTACGAGTGCTGCACCTTCCGTGGCAGCCTGCTCTCGCTCAGAGCCGCTGATGGTGCCGTGAACTGGCGCCACTACACCATTGCCGATGAGCCGGTTGAAGTCAGCCGAACCAGCGTGGGTACCCGGGTACTGGCACCTTCCGGGGCACCGACCTGGACCAGCCCGACAATAGATGCCAGGCGCGGTCTGGTTTACATCGGTACGGGCGAGAATTACTCCTCACCCGCTGACGGCAACTCAGATGCGATTCTCGCTATTGACATAGCAACCGGTGAGCGCGCCTGGACCCGGCAGTCTACGGCAGGCGATGCCTGGAACGTTGCCTGCATGATGGCGGACAACCCGAACTGCCCACCGGAAGACGGCCCTGACTATGACCATGGTTCAAGCATCCTGCTGGTGCCGAACAGCCAGGGCAAAGACCTTTTGATCGCCGGTCACAAGAACGGCACGATCTTCGGCCTTGACCCCGACCAGGAAGGCGCCCTGGTCTGGCATAACCGTGTCGGCCGCGGCAGCATCCAGGGCGGCGTACACTTCGGTCTGGCAGCAGCCGAGGGCAGGGTCTACGCCCCCATTAATGATATGAACAACACCTACAACGGAGACTACCTTGACCCCGCCAAAGCCAGACCCGGCGTGCATGGCCTCAACATTGATGATGGCGAGCGTCTCTGGAGCCATCTGCAGGAAAACGTCTGCCTGCCGGAGCACAAGTTCTGCGACCCCGGTGTCAGTGCACCGGTGACCGCGATTCCCGGCGGCGTCATTGCCGGCCACCTCGATGGCGTCATCCGACTTTACGATGGCAAAAAGGGAGACGTTATCTGGTCATATGACAGCCGTCCGGAACACGTCGGTGTCAACGGCCTGACTGGCCACGGTGGCAGCATGAGCGGTGCCGGCGCAGCCGTCGCGGGTGGTTACGTCGTGATCAATTCGGGCTACGGTCTCTATAACCACGAGCCGGGCAACCTGTTGCTGGTGTTCGGCCTGCCTGACAAATAACTGGCC
>JAYQAI010000090.1:7891-12135 GCA_038136715.1 Gammaproteobacteria bacterium
CCACGAGCCGGGCAACCTGTTGCTGGTGTTCGGCCTGCCTGACAAATAACTGGCCACACCTAATCTGAACGGGACTCTGATTGCTGTTTCGCATCGGCAGTGAAATACGTGACCAACCCATTGACGATATCGGCGAGTTCCGGGAAAAAGTCCCCCTTACGCAACCTGACAGGGTCAAGCCCCTCTTCGCCTGCTCTGATCTGGTTCATGTATTTCTCCAGCCGGTAAATCGGACCCGCAATTCTGTGGGAAAGAAACAAACCGAAAACCATCAGCAGCACGAAGGCAACGGCTGCAGTGAAAAAGTAGACGCGGTTCAGTAACAGGCGCTGTTCATTAATGAAATCAAAATAGGGGTGCTGCGCATTCAGCCCGATATCCTTACCCTGTGCAATCAACTGATCGTAATAGAGGTAGTTACTGGTGTAGAGCACGGTCAGCACTGCCAGCACAGCAAGGGCAAGGTAAAGCATGAACTTCAGCTGGAAGCCCGGGTTAATCAGGTACTGCCTTCTTTTGAACGGACGTTTTTGATGTGCCATCAGACTCTCCTGTCTACATGCGCTCGCAACCATTTTGCGCATATTTCATCAGTTCTTGCGCAGCATCTTTCAGCCTCGGTCCCCACAACGTTGCCGCGCCGCTCTCGTCATAGTGAGAAGAAACGCTAAAGAGTTCCTGCGTATACCGATTGATCCAGGGCGAACCACTGTTGCCATGACCAAGTTCGTTCCTGGGCGAGCCAAGTTTGTTTAAGTTGCTCTGATCAACGGAAAAATTCATCGTCAACATGCCTTGCCCCTCAAGAAATTTGTCAGCATAACCGATAATCTGTAGAGACTCGGGTGGCGCACCGCTGTTCAGCGAAAAACTCCCTACCTGGCTGGATGCAAACGTCCGCAGAAAGGCATAGTCGTGGGATTTTGTGTCCTGGCCATATTCGCCCCAGGCACCTGGCAGAGCGATACACGTCACGGCATAGATCTCCTGGTCAGATGAACCATAGGAACGAATAAAGATGAAATCGCGATTCCAGTCACCTTCCTGCGTCATCACGCAGTGAGCCGCCGTTGCCACCAGGGAGTCACTGCCAGCAAATGACGCCGAGCAGGATTTGATACTGCCTTCCGGATCTGTGAAAAATACTTTGCCTGCCCGGGCATAAATCGGGTTTTTGTCGATCAGGGATTGGTCCACTGCCCTGGCGCCAGGCACTCCGACCCTTATTGAGCCATCCGCTCTTTTACGTGCTTGAGTGATGAGAAGGGGCCTGGCCTGCATCCACGTAAGGCTGGTTCTTATTTGGGATTTTTGTGAATACTTAATACTGAGATAATCGGCCGCAACGTCATCAACAGGGACGGCAAAGACGATGAACGCCATCAGCAAACGAGGAATTGTGTAACAGTACTCCTCTTGCTCGCGTTGTAGCAGGAAAGAAAAAATGTAGCGACTCCGATCACACACTGACGCAACTGCCTTTATAACACAGTACGCCAGCGGGGTTAGATCGCCACCGTGAAATGGCTTAGCGCGACGACTGCAGAAGCTGAAAGGGGGCAGCGAGAACCGCCTTGGCGACCTATGTTTTCAGGGTGTCCGTGCTGCCGGAACACTTTCCTTGAGCCATCTAGCTGACAAACTGGATAGCGTCTATATCACTGCCATCGATGGCATACTTTGTTAGAATAATCGAACTACGCTAAGTCGTTTCGCGGGCGGCGTGCCCGCCTGGAAAAGACCAGCATCGCAATCGTACAGATTTAATTGCCCCAGCGGCAGAGGCGACAGGTGAGTAAAGGCTTCAGAAGAAAGAAACTGCTGATCAATCCCAGTTTCCAGCTCAGATTCATGGGATACATCGGGCTGGCACTGTTTATTGGCCTTAGCGTTTTATACGTCAGCAACTTCTACTACTACGACCTCTTGATCGCCGAGGGCAATGATCTCGGCCTGGACCCTGATCACCCGTATTTCAGCTTCATAGATGACCAGCGGACACTGCTGACCCAGGTCTATCTTGGCGTCTCAAGCGTTGTCTTCATTTTACTAATGGCCTTCGGTCTGGTCCTGTCTCACAGGATCGCCGGACCACTGCATCACATGCAGCGCGTTATGCGCCTGGTGCGGCATTCTGAAGGCGGCGGCGCTCGGGTCCACCTGCGCAAAGGCGATTTCTTTCCCGAATTTGAAGATATCATCAACGAGACCATCGACCACTACGAGGCTGAAATCGACAGGCAGCTGCAGGAATCTGATCTCGTGAAGAACCTGGCAGGGGCAAAAATCCTAGTGGCCGAGGACAACCCGATCAACCAGGAACTGGTCGTCGAGATTCTCAGCTCTAATGGGATTCTTGCCGAGACCGCAGACAACGGCCGAATTGCCGTCGAAATGCTGAAACAGGATCCGAGTATTGACG
This sequence comes from Gammaproteobacteria bacterium, assembly GCA_038136715.1. Classification (GTDB taxonomy): domain Bacteria; phylum Pseudomonadota; class Gammaproteobacteria; order Pseudomonadales; family Azotimanducaceae; genus UBA9659. The sequence goes on from JAYQAI010000090.1 coordinate 10,314, forward strand.
GCGTGCTGATGGACGGCCAGATGCCCGAGATGGATGGCTACGAGGCGACAAGTATCATCCGTAATGAACTGCAGCTTACCAGTCTGCCCATCATCGCCATGACCGCCAACATCAGTGGTCGCGATCGAAAGCTTGCCATCGATGCCGGCATGAATACCGCAGTGAAAAAACCCATCGTGGTTTCTGAACTGTTCTCTGCGCTGAGTGAACTCATCACACCCAGTAAACCTATTTTCGGTACCATGCTGGACTCGGAAACCACCCACGAAATCGTCATTCCTGATATCGAGGGCATCGACACCAAAACGGGTCTCTCCAGAACCCAGAACAATCCGATCCTGTACCTGCGCCTGCTGCGTCGCTTTATCGAGAGCAATGCGGACTTCAGAGAACGCATGCAGGCAGAGTCGGACAACAAGAACAAGGAAATCCTTGCCCACACTTTGAAGGGCGTAGCCGGCAATATTGGGGCGAATTCGGTGCATGCAACTGCGCAGCTGCTGGAGGGCGCCTACAAAGCCAGCACCTCCGATGCCGAGTGCGAGCGCATCGCCAGCGATCTCAGCCTGGAGCTCGATACCATCCTCAACAATATCAAGGTGGCTCTGCAATCAGTTGAGGAGGGCACGGCAACCCGAGAGATGTCCGATGAGGATATCGCTGAACTGATCGTCGAGATGCGGCGCCTGATCCAGGCAAGTGATACCCGCGTGACGGAGCTCATTCACCAGCTTATGGCCGTTGAAGTCTCAGAGAAACGCGACTTCGATGATCTGTTTAAGGCCGTCTCAGAATACGATTTTGACCGCGCCGAAGCTGTACTGAACCGGCTTGCCCTCTACTACAAAGACCTGTCCAAGCCGGGAGACGGCTAAATGGCAGAGCAGGCTACGATCCTTGTCGTCGACGATACGCCTGAAGATATTGACCTGATGTCTGCGATTCTCTGCGAGGAATATCGCGTCAAAGCGGCGACCCGCGGTGAAAAAGCACTAGAGATCGCCCGCGCCGACCCGAAACCCGATCTGATCCTGCTCGACATCATGATGCCGGAAATGGACGGTTACGAGGTCATCGAAGCCCTTAAGATAGACCCCAACACCACCCATATCCCCGTGATTTTTGTCACGGCCCTGTCCGACGAGCTGGACGAACAGACCGGTCTCAACATGGGCGCCGCCGATTACATTATCAAACCCGTCAGTCCGGCCCTGGTCCGTGCCCGCGTTAGCGCACAACTGGCATTGTATAACCAGCGCCGGGAACTAGAGCGGATAGTCACCGAACGCACCAAGGAGATCAAAGATTCGCGTCTCGAGGTGATCAATCGACTGGGTCAGGCGGCCGAATTCAAGGACAATGAAACCGGTCTGCATGCCATCCGCATGAGTCTCTACGCAAAAATCCTCGCTGAGGCCATGATTGACGATGAGGAATGGGTCGAAACCCTGTTTCATGCAGCGCCGATGCACGATATCGGCAAGATTGGTGTGCCCGACAGCCTGCTGCTCAAGCGAGAGCCGCTGAGCGAAGATGAATGGACCACCATGAAAAAACATACGCTCCATGGCGCCAGGATCATCGGCGACGAGGGCTCAGACCTGATGCGTATGGCAAGCACGATAGCTGAACATCACCACGAAAGATGGGATGGCAGCGGCTACCCCCACGGCAAATCCGGCAACGAGATTCCACTGGCAGCGAGGATTGTCGCTGTTGCCGATGTCTTTGATGTGTTGACAACCGAGCGGCCTTACAAGGAAGCCTGGAAGATCGAAGATGCCATCATGATGATTGAGGAATCGGCGGGTTCGCATTTCGA
>JAYQAI010000091.1:0-2746 GCA_038136715.1 Gammaproteobacteria bacterium
GGCCCCATTGCTTTAATCAGCAATTGACTGACCCCTGCCTTGAAACCAAGCTCAGTGAGCTGCTGGCAGACATGTCACTGGCCCAGAAAGTTGGCCAGATGATTCAACCCGACATTCGCTACATAACCCCTGCCGAAGTTGGTGAGTACCAGATCGGATCGGTTCTGAGTGGTGGTGGTGCACCACCGAACAATGACCACCGCTCCAGTGTTGCTGACTGGCTCGCGCTGGCTGATGAATTCTACGATGCTGCGCTGCAGAGCGGCTGTGTCGTGCCGCCCGCCTGGGGCATAGACGCCGTCCATGGCAATAACAACCTGTTCGGCGCAACCCTGTATCCCCATAACATTGGCCTGGGCGCAAGCCGCAACCCGGAACTGGTGAGGCAGATTGCAGCGGCGACGGCGGTCGAAGTTCAGGCCACTGGACTCGACTGGACCTTCGCCCCGACACTGGCCGTTGTCCAGGATGATCGCTGGGGCAGATCCTATGAAGGATTTTCAGAGTGCAGCGATCTTGTGACCCACCTGACTGCACCCGCCGTGGAAGGCTACCAGGGCGAAATCGGCTGCCATGAGTTTCTGCGTGGTCGCTGCGTGATTGCCACCGCCAAGCATTTTCTTGCAGACGGTGGCACCGATGAAGGCTTAGACCAGGGCAACACTACCTGTAGCGAAGAAGAACTGCTGCAGATTCATGGTCGACCCTACGCCGCCGCCGTGGCGGCGGGCGTCCAGGTGGTGATGGCTTCTTTCAGCAGCTGGCAGGGCGAGAAAATGCACGGACACCAATACCTGCTGCAGAAAGTCTTGAAAGACACCATGGGGTTTGACGGCTTTATCATCAGCGACTGGAACGGTCACGGGCAACTGACCCGCCTGTCTAACGTCGCGGGCGACGAAGCAGTCAACGCCGGCATTGATATGTTGATGGCACCTGAAGACTGGCGTGAACTCTGGCACAACACCATTAAGGATGTAGAAGACGGGCTCATCTCTGCAGCCAGGATCAACGATGCTGTCACCCGTATCCTGCGGGTGAAGCTGCGCGCCGGCCTCGTTTTTCCCAACCGGCCTTCAACCCGATCCATGGCCGGCAAAGCCGAACTGGTGGGCTGCGAGCATCACCGCGAACTGGGCCGGCGCGCCGTTAGAGAAAGCGCGGTACTTCTGAAGAACAAGAACAACATCCTGCCGCTTGAAAGAAACCAGCGAATCCTGGTGACCGGTCGAGCCGCCGATAACGTTGCTATCCAGGCCGGCGGCTGGTCCCTGACATGGCAAAGTAACGATGTCAGCAATGACGACTTTGTCGGCGCCACCAGCGTCTACGACGCCATTCGTCAGGCGACAGGCGCTGCCAACGGTCAGGCCGAGCTGATTGCCGAACCAACCCCCGAGGATCTGACGCGTTTCGACGCCGCTATCGTCGTCTTCGGCGAAAAGCCCTACGCTGAGGGCTATGGTGATGTCAGTCACCTCAGCTATTCATCCCTGTATCCTGAAGACGCCGGTCACCTGAGGAGGATTGGCGAGGCAGGCATCCCGATCGTCTCTGTCTTTTTGAGTGGGCGACCACTCTGGGTGAACCCGCAGCTGAATGACTCCGATGCGTTTGTCGCGGCCTGGCTGCCAGGATCAGAGGCAACGGGCCTCGCTGACCTGTTGTTCTCTGACGGTTCCTGTGACTTCACCGGCAAACTGTCATTCAGCTGGCCAGTGGACCCATACCAGGCCTCTTGCAACCGAACGGACGAAAACCCGCTGTTTCCGTTCGGATATGGGCTATCACTGCATGATAAAGATTTACTGCCCGATGACCTGAACGAACAGGACCCAACAAACTACAGCCCGGACGCAGAGGAGCTACTGATCTTCAGACGCCATGCCCTGTCGCCCTTTACTATGTTTGTCGGCGATGATCGTAACTGGAACCTGCCAGTCTTTGGGCGCTCCTTCCAGTCTCACAATCGCACGGTCAGCGTACAGTCAGCGGACTGGCAAAGGCAGGAAGATGTGCGCCGTGTCACCTGGTCAGGTGGATCCGGCCAGGCTTATTTTCGTTCCAGCCATCCGCTGGATATCTCTCACCTCGTCGAGGCCGGCGCTTTTATAGAACTGACGCTGTGTGTTCACAAGCCCGCAACAAAATCGGTGATCCTGCGCCTCGACAGCGAGCATCCCGAAAGCGCCTCGATTGACATTACAGATCGACTGAACGAACTGGGCGTTGAGGACTGGCAGACAATCAGAATCAACATCGAGAGCATGCACCGCGCCGGTCTTGACGAGTCGGGCATCTCAACGCCGTTCCTGCTGTATACCACTGGCGAGCTGAAACTCTCGTTTGCGGAAATCGCGATCAGGAAACCGCAGCAATAATTGGGCTGAAGGGTTGGCGAAAGCGCCAGGAATCTAAATATCGTAGCGACCGTGAGCGCGCAGAGTCAGCTGTTTCTCCCCTAGTTCAGGCGAATCTGGAGGGACCGATACCTGGCGCTGACCGCAAAGGGCAGTGATCTCCTGCCGCTGTCGCGATGTCAGAGCTGACGCAGTGTCTGCCTCATTATAGGCAAGCATACCCGCAGTCTTATCCGCCATTGGCCTGACCCAGGCCGGCGCAACGGCATTGAGTAAAGCCATCCGGCTCTTGCCACTAAGATTCAACTCAGGACAGGCCCTATGCCACGTGCGTGAATCATAAATCAGTGCGGCACCCGCCGGTGCTCGCAACTGCTTAACCTCAT
>JAYQAI010000091.1:2846-12116 GCA_038136715.1 Gammaproteobacteria bacterium
CCGATGAGCTCCAGCGCTGGCCGCAGCACGGTTACTGAGGGCTGGTGACAGAAGTGGATGTCATCTGTGCCAAGATAAGAGCGGATCACCCAGAGCGCATCCGCGTGCGTAATTGCCCGGCAGGCATCCGGACTCCAGGCGATTGCATTCGGCAACCCGAAGCGGTCGTCGAAGGCCGGCGGCGGCGGATCCAGCTTGTCGATCTGCCTTTCTGCAGCAGCACGCAACCGCTTGAGCGCGGCCGCGTCGAGCAGTCCAGGCATCAGTGTGAGCCCGGTTTCACGGAGCTCATTGAGGCAGGAGAGTGCGGTTGGTGAAGGCTGGTGCATGCAGACTTATCCGATAGCCGGCTAATTACTTTAACACCCCGACCTGAGGCTGTGTCTTCAATCCATAGCCAAACTCAAACCGGGGTTCGTAGGTCACGTCGCCAATATTGATGGGCACCTGATCGGCAGAAGCAGGCCACGAGAAACCCAGCCGGCCGCTGAATCCATGGTGACCGAACAGCACATCGGCGATGCCGCCACCTTCTGAACCTGGCAGCCATGCGGCGACAACGGCATCCGACAATGCCAGCTCTTCTTCGATCAACAGCGGTCTGCCGCTTATTAATACTGTTACCACCTTCTTGCCACGCTGACGCAGGGTACGGATCAGTGACTTCTGTTCGGCCGTCAATACCAATTCATCGGCTGCACGATCACCGAACATCTCGGCATAAGGTTCTTCACCGACCACCACAATAGCCACTTCAGCGTCAGTGTCGAGGGCCGGGTTCGTGACAACACGGTCGGCGCCAATCAGTTCACGGATGCCTTCAAGAATACTGGTCGCACCAGTGACCGGCCGTGCTGCATGACCGAATCTGTCAAGGTGGGCGCCCTGCCACTTTTTGGTCCAGCCGCCGCACTGAAAGGCCACGTTGTCGGCATGGGTACCGACAACAATCACCCGACTCGACTTATCCAGCGGCAACAGACCTGACGCATTCTTCAATAACACCAGCGACTCCCGCACCGCCTGCCGCGCGACCTCGCGGTGCTCTTCACTGCCAAGTTTCGCATCCCAGGCAGCGCTGGTGAACGGCGATGCAAACAGGCCAAGCCTGACTTTCATGCGGAGTATCCGAGTGACCGCATCATCAATTCGGGATATGGAGAGCTCACCTGCTTCTGCCGCCTGCAGGAGCTCAGGCAGGCTCTGCTTCCAGGACTCTGCAAACATGAACATATCGATGCCGGCATCCAGCCCCTGTTTCAGGCTAAGACCGCTCAGCGTCACGCCTTCCCAATCTGTTACCACGACGCCGTCAAATCCCAGCTCTCGTTTCAGCAGGTCGGTGAGCAACATCCTCGAACCGTGAACTTTCTCCCCATTGACGGCGCTGAAAGAGGCCATGACCGAGACAGCACCCGCTTCGATAGCATCAACAAAACCCGGTAAATGCAGGCGACGCAGCTCCTCGTCACTGATGGTCGCATTGCCGCGATCCACCCCGCCATCGGTTGCGCCATCGGCAATGAAGTGTTTGATCGTCGCTCCCACTCTAAAGGGTGCTGATTCACCGCCCTGGTAACCTTTAACCAGCGGCGCCGCAAACATACGCTGCAGCACTACGTCCTCGCCAAAAGATTCGAACACACGCCCCCAGCGAATATCACGGGCCACAGCAATTGAAGGCGAAAAGGTCCACCTGATGCCCGTTGCCAGCAGTTCGGTGGCAGTGATCGCTGCGAGCTGCTGCGCCAGTGCCGGGTTCCGCGTCGCACCTATCCCTATGTTGTGCGGCAGGATGACAGATGCCCCGTCAAAGTAACTGTGGCCGTGCACAGCATCAATACCGAACACGACGGGGATACTGAGACGCGTGTCCAGTGCCGCCTGCTGGTAGGCATCGGCGCGCCGACGCCAGCGCGAAGGTTTACCCAGGCGGCCATCGGGAATCAGACTGATGACCGAACCGAGGTGATATTCACGGACATCGTCTGGTGTCGCCACAGCGATGTCGGTCTGCACCAGCTGTCCGACTTTCTCTGCCAGCGTCATGGTCGCTACCAGCTGCGGGATATCCGCCTCTTTCAGGCCAGTCCCGTTCGACGGGGCCAGCTCGGTGGCAAGCCCTGACCTTGGCTGCAGCAGGCCTCCAAGCAACAGCAGGCATGTCAGGCCAAGACCTGAGAGCCTAATGCTGCAGCGTCGCAGAGTATCAATCCTGAAAGGACCTGGCATGCATATTCACTGAATGACAAGGTTGTCATCATAATAAGCGAATCGTCTCCAGACTTCACTTACAGGCACAGCAGTGCCGAGATCCGAGACCTGCCCGAAAAGGCAGCCCGCCGCCTCCCCCGCCTCATCGGTGAGCGAGACCCGTTAGAGCTGTTTGGCCAGCGACCTGCAAATCGCCGCAGGCGATAGGGCTTCAGCATCGACACGCAATGCCTCCATTTCTGCCGGAGGTTCAAGTGTTTCAAACTGGCTGGCGACCAGACTTTCCGGAAAGAAGTGATCCCGCTGGCGGACCCTTTCGAGCACAGTCCTGGCTGATACATCAAGAAACACGAAGCGGGTCTCAACCTGCCGCAGAACATCCCGATAACTGCGTTTCAAAGCCGAACAACTGACCACGCAGCCGGCTTCCTGCGCGGCCATCGCTTTGACCAGCGCTTCGAGCCAGGGCCACCTGTCAGCATCGGTGAGCGGTTCCCCAGCGGCCATTTTCGTCCGGTTCGCGGCCGGGTGATAATCGTCACCCTCGATATAAGCCAGACCTAATTGTTCAGCCAGCATCGCCCCAACGGTGGACTTACCACAGCCGGCGACACCCATGATGACGACTCGAAGTGCCAACTTAACCCGGCAGGCTCAGCGCCAGCGCGGCCGCACCCAACAGCCCCGGGTGGGGATGACGAACCAGGGCCACCGGAATCTTTTCCATGATGTGTCGGTGTCGACCTTTGTTTTCAAAGCTGGCGCGAAAGCCACTTTCCATCAGCAGCGTCTCGTAGCGCTGGACGATACCGCCACCGATATAGATTCCATCAAAAGCCCCTATGGAGAGCGCAAAGTTGCCGGCAACCTGCCCCAGAGTTTCAAAAAAGAGATTCACTGTTTCTGCCGCCAGATGATTATCATGCACCTGGGCAAAAATGTCCGCCGCGGTCAGGGGCTGGACTGGGTTGTGGTGTATCTCAGACAGCGCCGTGTAGATGTTTTCCACACCGCTGCCTGATAACAGGCGCTCATCAGACACCCGACCGAAACGATGGCGCAGCACTTCCCAGATCGCTTTCTGCAGCGCTGTTTCGGGCGCAAAACCGACATGACCCACTTCCGTACCCAGCGCAACCGTGCTGTCACCCCGCCGCACCAGGGCGGCCGCTCCGAGCCCGGTGCCCGGGCCGATCACGCCCAGAGTAAACTCGCCCTCATCCAGTCGGGGCAGCGGTTCCAGACCGACCACCGCAAGATCACTGCCGGTCAGTCGCGGCAGACTGTGGGCTGTCGCTTCAAAGTCGTTGATCACGCGGACACCGATACCGCCAAAGGCCTCGCTCAGCGACATCTCACACAGACGCCAGTTGCTGTTGGTAAAGTCAACGCAACCGCCAACAACAGGCCCCGCGGCAGCAATGCAGATCGCAGCTGGATCCTGCCCGGGGTGGGCGTCCAGATAGTGCTGAATCGCCAGTACCGGCGAATCAAAGTCAGCACACTTCAACGCGAGCTCATTACCCAACTGCGCGGCACCCGGGTCGACCAGGGCAAACCGGGCGTTGGTGCCGCCGATGTCACCGACCAGCAGTCTCGACTCATTCATACCTTCCACCCGTTGTGCCACAGAGAATCAATTTGATGGGATTCGTCATAGGCCAATGATACTCGCACCGGCCTCTGCGCTGGCGGCCTGTCCACGCATCGCGCTGAACAGTTCCCTGCCCATACCTAGCACATCACCGTAAATCGCCTCTTCTGGCTGCCGCTGAGCAAGATCCGCGTCAGCTTCAAGTACCCCTGCGACCGCGTCAATCGTAATCATATCGCCATCCTGAATCCGATTGATCATGCCGCCGGCTGCCGCCTCCGGTGTCACCTGAATCGCTGCCAGCACCTTGCCAGACGCGCCCGACATTCGGCCATCAGTCAGCAGTGCTACCTTCAAGCCTTTGTTCTGCATGACGCCGAGAAAAGGCGAGAGTTTGTGAAGCTCCGGCATGCCGTTGGCCCTCGGCCCCTGACCCGTCACCACGACGACCATATCCTGGTTCAACTCGCCGGCTTCGAATGCTTCTGCACAGGCAGCCTGGCTGTTAAACACCCGCGCCTTTGCCCGAATATAACGATGTTCCGGCGCGACTGCAGATGTCTTCACCACGGCGCGGCCGATATTGCCCTCGACGAGCCTGATGCCTCCCTCTTCCGCGAACGGCTGACTGACCGGACGCAATACCGTGTGATCACCGGAAACCGGTGCCGATTCTGCCCAGGCAAGCCCTTCAGCTCCCACGGTCAGCGGTTTGGCGTAAGCATCGAGGCCGGCACCGACGATGGTCTGCACATCTTCGTTAAGCAGACCTGCGTTCCGCAGTTCGCTGATGACCACCGCGAGACCTCCGGCCTGCTGGAAGTGATTCACATCACCCTGACCGTTCGGGTAAACGCTGACCAGCAGCGGGATCACTTTCGACAAATCCGCAAAATCGGTCCAGTCGATACTGATACCAGCGGCCGCCGCGATCGCAACAAGATGGATCGTGTGGTTAGTAGAGCCGCCGGTCGAGAGCAAACCAATAATGCCATTGACGATGGCAGCTTCATCAACAACGCGTCCCACCGGCCGAAAGTCATTGCCATCACAGGTTATTGCCAGCACCTGTTTCACCGCCTCCCGGGTGAAGAGTGTCCGGGCCGGGTCATCTGGGTTCACGAAAGAGCTGCCGGGCAGCTGCAACCCCATGAACTCCATCAGCATCTGGTTGCTGTTTGCTGTGCCGTAGAAAGTGCAGGTACCGGCACTGTGGTAAGAAGCTGACTCCGCTGCAATCAGCTCGGCCTTGCTGGCATCGCCTGTCGCGAAAGCTTCTCGAACACGGGCCTTTTCCTTGTTCGGCAGACCTGAACGCATCGGCCCAGCTGGCACGAACACTGTTGGCAGATGTCCGAAAGACAGTGCTCCCATCAGCAGGCCAGGGACAATTTTGTCGCAGATACCGAGGAACAGACCCGCATCAAACAGGTTGTGCGACAACGCAATTGCCGTCGACATCGCAATCACATCACGGCTGAAGAGTGACAGCTCCATGCCATCCTGGCCCTGGGTCACGCCGTCACACATGGCCGGCACACCACCGGCAACCTGAGCCACAGCACCCAGCTCATCTGCTATCGCCCTGATCTGCGCCGGATAAGTTTCGTAGGGTTGGTGCGCACTCAGCACATCATTGTAAGCAGAAACGATCGCGATATTCGGCACCAGCTCGTCGGTCAATCTGTCCTTGCTGCCCTGCGGACAGGCCGCCATGCCGTGCGCGAGATTGCCACAGGAGAGGCTGCCACGGGCCGGGCCTGCCTGGGCACTTCGATCCAGCTGGGCCAGATACTGCTGGCGCCGTTCCCGGCTGCGCCGCCTGATTCGCTCCGTGACTTCAAGCACTATGCTGTTCATGGTCTATTCCTTGTCTTGATGTTTCAGGGTGCCCAGTAGACCTCTACTGCCACCCGGCCCTGTTGCAGCAGAGCGGCAATCGGTAAGCCACCCGGCTTTGCCAGTATTTTTTTCTTATCTGCGCCAAAGATGAGCAGCAGAACAGCTTGCCCCTGCAGCAGGTACGCCAGGTTGATGGTCTTGCGAGGGTAGGGGCTGGCGGCAGTTGTCACTTCCAAGACTGCGGGCGCGGCGCCCCCGTCCAGCAATGCCACCAGCGCAGGATTGTCGGGAAAAATAGAAGCAAAATGGCCATCGTTACCCATACCGACCAGGCTGCAGACGACAGTCGCAGCCGGCAGTTCTCCTACTTGCCTGAAAGGGGCAGTGGCCGCATTACCTTGCAGCAAACATTCACGCACCATGCGTTCATTGCTGGCGTCATCATCGGCGGGCACCAGACGCTCATCTGTCAGGGAAACCTCGACTTGCTGCCAGTTGAGATCCGCCTTTGACAGTATCTCAAGACAGGGCCCGGGCGTGGAACCGCCGCTGACGATAAGCCCTGCTGGCCCGGCTTGTTCCAGGCCCCGCCTTAATCGTGATTCGATCCAGGCAGCCGCCGCCCGGGATGCCCCCTCCCGGCTCTCAAACTCGCGCAGGTTCACGCGGGGACCCAGGCACGGCCAAGTCGGTCGAGCATCAGGGATGCTGAGGTTGGCCCCCAGGTCCCCGCCGCGTAAGTCTCCAGATTCTGCTTCTCTGAGGCCCAACTGGTGAGGATCGTATCGATCCAGCGCCAGGCCGCCTCGATCTCATCCCGTCGCATGAACAAAGCAGGGTTACCGCGCAGCACCTCGATCACGAGCCGTTGGTAAGCATCGGGATAGCTGATGCCAAAGGTTTCTTCGAAACTGAGATCAAGCGCCACCGGCTTCAGCGTGAAATCTCCGGGCCCCGGTTCTTTCGCATTCATCTGCAGCTTAACGCCCTCGTTGGGTTGAAGCATGATTGACAGACTATTGGGCATGGCTTCTTCCACACCGAAAATTGAGTGCGGCACCGGCTTAAACTGAATGACTATTTCCGAGTGCTTCACCGGCATGCGCTTACCGGTGCGAAGGAAAAAAGGCACACCAGACCAGCGCCAGTTATCGATTTCCAGCTTGAGCGCAACGAAACTCTCGGTTTCACTGGCGTGGCCCAGTTCCTTTTCATACCCTTCAACCACCTCATCGCCGACGGCACCGCGGGTGTACTGTGCCCTCACCGTATTGGCTTTGACCTGGTCAGCACCAATTGGGCGTAAAGCCCGCAACACTTTTATCTTCTCGTCACGCACCGCATCGTCTTCGTAGCTCGCCGGGGGTTCCATGGCAACGAGACAAAGCAGCTGCATCAGGTGGTTCTGCACCATGTCGCGCAGCGCACCGACCTCATCATAAAACTCCACCCGATTGCCGACACCGAGTTCCTCTGCCACGGTGATCTGCACATGATCGATCACCTCACGACGCCACAATGGTTCAAAGATGGCGTTGCCAAATCGCAGCGCCAGCAGGTTTTGCACGGTTTCTTTGCCAAGGTAGTGGTCGATGCGGAAGATCTGGTTTTCCTCAAAACAGGCGCCGACTTCATCGTTGATCTTACGCGCGGAGGCGTAGTCATGCCCGACAGGCTTCTCCAGCACGATACGCATATCGGGCGTCTTCAGGTCTGTCTCAACAAACCCGCGCGCGATCGCACCGAAAAGGGTGGGCGGCGTCGCAAGATAGATCGCACGAATCACTGCTTCCCGGCCAGCCAGGACCTGCTTCAAGGGTTCCCACGAACCGTAATCAGTCGCATCCAGGTCGACGTAGCTGAGCCGGTTGATGAAATCCGACCAGCGCGAATCAGCCTTAAGCCCTTCGAGCGAACCGGAGAACCCGGCGATGTAATCGTCAATACTCATGGCACTGCGGCCGACAGCTATGATGCGACTGTCCGCAGGAAACTGGCCGTCGCAGTGCCGATACCAGAGTGCCGGCAACAGCTTGCGCATGGCAAGGTCGCCGGTGCCACCAAAGATAATCAGGTCAAACGAATCGACCGGGTTCATCTGCGCCATGTATCGCTCCGAGTCATCAGTGCAGTCTTGGCTGATCTCAGGTTATCTTCTGCCACTGCCCCCATCTTTAAGGCCACGCTCACCTGCAGCGCGTCCAGCACAGTCAACTGCGCCAGCCGCGAACTCATCGGCGTATAAACATTGGTATCTTCATCAGCGTGACACGGAAATATCAGGCTGGCGGTATCAGCCAGAGGCGCCGATGGGTCAGTCAGCGCAATAATCTCACCACCCCGTTGCCCCGCGATCTTCATACTCTCGATCAGTGCCGGCCAGGCCCCTGAGTGTGAAATCGCAATAAACACATCCCCGGGCCTGGACACCGCTGCCTGCTGCAACATTGTCGGCGAGTCGAGCGCAAGGACACAGGGAATACCCAGCCGAAAAAACTTGTGGCTGCTGTCAGCCGCCACATGGCCCGATGCACCCAGCCCGGCGAACACTACCTGGCGTGCCGTAATCAGTTTGTCACTGGCTGCCTCGAACGGCATGGTGAAAATCTGCTGCCGCAGGTCGACGAGGCTATTGATGGCACTTTCCAGCACCTTGACCGCAGCCGTCGTCGGTTTATCGCCCATCGCCACATCATGATGCAGATAACTCTCGGTTTTTTGGAGCGAAGCAATTAACTGAGTCTTGAGGTCACGATAGCCCTTGAGTCCCATGCTGCGGCAGAACCGCACGACGGTGGGCTCGCTGACCGCCGCGTGGGCAGCGACTGTCTGCACCGATGCATCTACCGCTTCACCCGGATTATTGAGGATCCATCTCGCGACCCGGGCTTCGGCGGGACTGAGTGATGACTGGCGTTCACCCACCTCGCTCAGGAATGCTTCGTTCATTGAAAACCACCCAGCAGATTGTGCTTGAAGATTAGATGTAATTTTATTACCTAATTTTACGAGCAAACCCCTGCTATTTCTATGATTTTTAGTAAATTTATTACATTTCAGCTGTCTATATACCTCTAACCATAAGATTTCAGGCCGTGGCCGTGATCAGTTATACTCGCGTCACTCCTTGGGGGTGGCCATGTCGCCTGAGATTAAACCCCACCGCGCCCACACTGGGCTCGAAGAACCTGATCCGGTTAGTACCGGCGTAGGGAAAGGAACCATTCAGCTCCTGCCTATGACGTCCAATACCGGGTCTCTTAACAGATTGAGAGAATGAGAGACCTTATGAAGAAAATCCTGTTGTCCTGCCTGGTGGTCACTGCGTCCGCCGGGCTTAACGCCCAGACAATCGAAGAGATCGTCGTTACGGCCGATCTGCGCAAAGAATCGACGATGAATGTTGCAGCCAGCGTTTCCGTCGTCAGTGACGCCGTCATTGCTGACCGCGCCGCCGAGCACTTTGAAGACGTCATCAACGCTATCCCTAATGTAAATTTCGCTGCCGGCAGCAATCGGGCGCGCTTCTTCCAGATTCGTGGCATCGGTGAGCGCAGCCAGTTCATTAACCCGATCAATCCGTCCGTCGGTGTGCTGATCGACGATGTTGACTTCAGCGG
>JAYQAI010000092.1:0-12018 GCA_038136715.1 Gammaproteobacteria bacterium
CGCCCATCAAGCGGTTTACCGGCACCGTCAATAACTCTGCCAAGCAGCTCATCACCAACAGCAACCTGCCCTGATCGTTTGAGCGGCACAACCCTGGATCCAGGTGTCACACCAGTAATATCTCCCAGCGCCATGAGAAACAATTTGCCCTCACCAAATCCGACAACCTCAGCTTCGATCGCGTCACCCTGGGGAGACTGGATCAGGCAAAGACTGCCTACTGGCGCGATGCAGCCTTTGGCTTCCAGCGTGACCCCAACCATGCGCACCAGCTCACCCTCAATGGCGGGGGAAGCTGGACGGATATTCTCACGACAGTGCTTGAGCTTACGCTGCAGCGCTTCCTGCCTAGCAGCACGATGAGCCTGAGTTATCTCGGCAACGGCAGGCCCGCTCAATGATCAGATCCTTCCAGTGCAGCCAGCACAACCTGCTGACAGAGCTCGTGAACTCTCGCCTGGATAACGCTGTTGTCGACTTGCAACACGCAATCACCCCGCTTCACACTGGCGTCTGCAACGATGGACCAACGCTCAAACTGCGCGCCTTGGCCGGTTATATATTCATTCATGGTCGCTGCATCTTCGGGATGCAGAAGCGCAGTCGCCCGCTCGTACTGGCCTGGCAATTCAGCAACGGCCTGCTCAATCATCCCGGTGATGAGTTCTGGCCGCAGTGTGATCTCAGATCTGACGATTTGCTCCGAGACAGCGCCGGCGAGGGTCGCCAGTTCTTCCGCCAGGTGATCGCTCTCAATGCCATAGCCGGTCTCCACCGCCTCGATCAACGACTGCAGCTGCAGATGGAGCCCTTCCGTATCCGACCGGGCCTGGGCCAGGCCTTCTTTCCGCCCGAGTTCCAGACCTTCCTGGTAGGCCTTCTCATAGGCCTCTTCGAGACTCGCATCGCCCGCAGCGTCATCAGCCTGGTTTGTCAGGCCTGCAGCATCCAGTGCAGGCATCGCCCAAAGGTTGACACTTGGCTTCTCGACTGGCTCTGCCATCAGACGTACTCATCTTCGGATTTGTGGCCGAACGCGATATCCCCCTCCGCTGCGAGCCTTGCCGCCACGTTAAGAATTTCTTTCTGCGCCGTTTCGACTTCAGACAACTTGACCGGACCAAGCAGCTGGATATCTTCCCGCAACATATCGGCAGCGCGGCGCGACATGTTGTTATAGAACTTGTCGCGCAGCCCTTCCTCCGCTGCCTTTAGAGACAGAACAAGGTGGTCGGTTTCTGTTTCTCGCAGCAATCGCTGCATGTCCCTGTTGTCCAGCGTGGCAAGATTTTCAAAGATGATCATCTTGTCTCTGATCTCAAGACTCATATCCTTATCGAGACCCTCGATCGACTCCATGATTTCGTTCTCTGCATTGGAATCCATGTGATTGAGAATCTGGGCCGCAATGCGAACACCATCGACATTTGAACGACTGGAATTTGCAGTATCGACGAGCTGCTTCTGCATCATTTCATCCAGTTCATCGAGTGCATCAGGGTTAATTGCATCGAGACTGGCAACACGCATCATGATTTCAGGACGTTTCGCCGCAGGAAGCAGGTTCAGGACCTGGGCGCTATGCTCACTATCAAGCGAGAGCAGAACAATTGCACAGATCTGGGGGTGCTCGTCCTTAAGGATTTGCGCCACAGCCTTTGCTTCCATCCATTTCATAGCCTCAAGGCCTCGGGATTCGGACTGCAGGATTCGACCCAGCATGCTCTTGGCTTTATCTTCTCCCAGCGCCTGATGGAGCATTCGCTTGATGTATTCATCTGTACCGCTGATAGCCTGGGACCCGCTCATTAGCGTGCGAGTAAAATCACCAACGACTTGCGTCACTTTTTCTGTTGAAACCGTATTGAGCGCTGCCATCGCCTCACCGACATTCTGAACTTCCATCGGGTCAAGGTGACGTAATATCGAGGCGGCGGAGTCCTCACCGAGACTCAGAAGAAAAATCGCCGCCCTTTCAACACCTGATATCTGCTGTTCATCAACCATCTGCTGCTACCCAGTTTCGAATAACTTGCGCAACCTGCGTTGGATCCTCAGCGGCCAGGGTGCGCGCCCCTTGGAGTTGCCGGCTATAGTCCGGCATCTGAAATTGTTGTTCATACGGCCCTGCAGCGACGACACCACCCTCCGGCATGCTTAACACAGGTGGCCTGGTGGCAGAATGCTTCTCAGCCGCCGCGACCATGGTCTTCAACAGCGGCCGCACAACAGCCAGCATCAGTATGAGCAGGCCAATGAAACCCAGCACCTGTTTGACCAGTGTCTGCACCCATGCCTGCTGCCAGAGCGGCACTTCCTGAATTTCAGCCAGCTCACGCGTGACTTCCACGAACGGCACGGTCGTCACACTAATGCTATCACCACGTATTTCATTGAATCCCACGGCTTCTTTCACCAGCCGTTCTATCTCCTGCATTTCGTCGGGTGTCAGCGGCGTTCGCTCGATAGTCCCATCGTCAAGTACAGTGTTGTTATAGTCAACGACAACGGCGACTGAAATGCGACTTAAGGTTCCCGCGCGCTCCTTGATGTAACTCACGGAGTGGTCAATCTCATAGTTTCGTGTCGCCCTGACGGTTCGGGTATCTACGGGTGGTGGCAATTCCGCCTGATCCTCGTTGACTACCTCTACAGCCGTTCCGGGCGCACCAACTGCCGATACGCTCATTCCACTCTCATTCACGGTTTGTTCGCTGCGCAGGGACAGTGAGTCTGGGCTGTATTGCTCGACCGTGCGCTCCGTCGATGTGAAATTCATATCAGCAGAAACACGCGCCTTGACGCGGTCTTCTCCGAGGATCGGAGAGAGAATATCGACAATACTGGACGCCAGTTTCTCTTCCATCGCCTGGGTCAGGCGCATTTGCTCATTGCCCATCATGTCGGCGTCGGAAGACCGGTTAGAGAGCAACTGACCCCGTTGATCAACCAGTGTGACCTTTTCTGGCTCCAGACCTGGAACACTGGAAGCGATGAGATAAACAATCCCCGCCATCTGGTTATCATTCAGGACACGCCCGGGGATCAGCTCAATCAGCACTGACGCATTGGCCTTGGCACGATTCTTAATGAAGGAAGTATGCTTTGGGATAGCCAGGTGGACCCGTGCGGAGCGAACGCCATCAAGGGTTGCAATTGATGCGGCAAGTTCTTCTTCAAGCGCCCGGTTAAAGCGGGCTCGCTCCATGAATGAACTTGTGCCGAGCTGTTGCTCTTCGTACAGAATGCTGAACCCGTTGCCCCCTCTTTTCGAGGGCAGCCCTTCACTCGCCAGTTTCAGCCTGATTTCATGTTTCTTTTCAGCAGGGACAGAGATCATGCCTGTACGGCTGTCGATTCGATAGGGCACTGACAAGCTGTCCAGAGAATTGACGACGTCAGATGCCTCTTCCGCACTAATGTCGGTAAAAAGTACTGTGTAGTCCTCATCTGTGGACCAAAGCACGACGCCTACACCGACAGCGATACTCAACGACATACCCACCATCAACGCGATAAGCCGGGCAAAGGGCAAATTGCTCAGCTTGTTAAAGTTTTCAATCAGTCTTTCCACAATAAAACCCTGTTAACAGTTAAACCGGCATATTCATGATTTCGCGGTAAGCCGAGAGCAGCTTGTTCCGCACCTGGCTCATCGCCTCGAATGAGATGCTGGCCTTCTGCATCGCTATCATGACTTCGGGCAATTGCACGTCTTTATCACCCATCTGAAACGCTTTCGACAGATCTTTGGCGTGCTGCTGTGTTTCACTCACCTGATCTATTGACTGTTTCAAAAGCTCGCCAAAATCGGGCTTATTGACGTTGGTTTGCTCGAGCTGGCTGGCTGAAGCGTTCATTGTCCTGATCTGCGCCAGGACCTGGCTGACATCCATGTTGCTCATCTCTATCTCCTGTGACCTAAGCGCTGGCAAGCTCGGGGATACACACCCCTTCTTTTCGGAATTTTGCAATTTTGTATCGCAGCGTTCTGGGACTGATACCCAACCTCTCGGCCGCACACTGCTTGTTACCGTTTTCTGCTCGAAGCGCATCCAATATCAAATACTGCTCCTTGATGCACAGATCGTTCTCAAGAGACGACGGGGAACTTTCGACCGCAGTGATGGTTTCCTCAACGATCTGGTCTACTTTGGCGGGCTCCATTTCAAAGGTAATGTCACTGGCAGTAATCGTTTTACCCGCTCGCAGAATAAGCGCTCTGCGGATAACGTTCTCGAGCTCTCGGACATTACCAGGCCAGGCATGCAGCGTCAGAGCGCGACGCGCATCCTCCGAGAATTCGAAGCATTTCCCCTCGGCAAAATTTCTCGCAAAGTGGTCGGCCAGCGGCAGCACGTCGTGTAACCGATCTTTCAGCGACGGCACGTGAAGCGGGAAGACGTTGAGGCGGTAGAATAAATCTTCCCGAAATTTTCCTTCGGCTACCTGCTCCCTTAGATTCCTGTTTGTTGTCGCCAGTACTCTGACATCGAGAGGTATGGCGGCGGAGCCGCCCAGGCGTTCTACTTCTTTTTCCTGCAGGACTCTCAGCAGTTTGGCCTGCAGGGAAATATCCATTTCCGAGATCTCATCCAGCAGCAGCGTGCCGTGGTTGGCCTGTTCAAATTTACCCCCACAGCTCTTAATCGCCCCGGTAAACGCCCCCTTCTCGTAGCCGAACAACATTGACTCGAGCATCGTTTCCGGAATGGCGGCACAATTCAGGGCAACAAATGGGCGGTTGTGACGCGGTGAGTTGTTGTGAATAAATCTTGCAATCACTTCCTTACCTGAACCGGACTCACCCGAGATCATCACCGTGGCATCAGAAGGTGCGACACGCGCCGCCAGACGTAAGGCGTTCAACATGACAGGATCTTCAGCAATCAAACCTTTGTCCGTTGCCGCCGAACCACAAAAGCGGCCAATCAGTTCTAGGAAAACCTCACTATCGAATGGCTTTACCAGATAGTCCGTTGCACCCTCCTGGATGGCCTCAACCGCTTTCTCAATGCTGCCGAAAGCAGTCATCAGCACAAACGGCAGGTCCGAGCGCACGGCGCGAACCCGCTTCAACAGTTCGTTGCCGTCCATCTCGGGCATTTGGACATCGCTCAGGACCAGCGAGACCTTTTGTCGTTCCAGCAAAGCCAGCGCGTCTTCACCATTACTCACTGTGACAGCATCGAACCCGCTGAGACGCAAAGTCTCATATATAGCCTCTCTTAACGACTGATCGTCTTCTACCACAAGAATTTTGCTCTGCTCAGTCATTCTGCACTTCCTTCAACTTGGCTTAGTTCCAGTTCTTCCAGCGGTTCTCTCTGAAACCGAAATGTGAAACAGGCACCACCCGCTTCACGATTACTCACTTCTACCGACCCACCATGCTCCCGCGCCTTGATATCAGCGATGGCGAGCCCAAGCCCCGTTCCATCTAACCGGGTGGTGAAAAAAGGGTCGAATATTCTCGCGACCAGCTGTTCGTCGACGCCAGGCCCGTTGTCCTCAATCAAGATGCTGACCTCTGCGCCAGCAAGACTCGCACTTAAGCTAACCTGGGGCTCTGCGCTGAGATTCACCGCGTTTTCGACGATATTGGTTAAAGCGCTGAGCAAACCGTCTCTGTCTCCCGTGATCTCCGCGTCGACAGGGCAATAAAGGTTCAGACTGACCGGCTTGGCAGGATCGATACCTGCAGCATGGGTCCGCAGGTCCTCCATAAACATCTGCAGGGAGAATTTCTGGCAGGCCGCATGCTCACCGCGAACAAAAGCCAGCATGCCTTGAATCAGTTCATCGAGATGCTTAAGGCTATCCGTGATTCGTCCCCCCAGTCGCCTGCGGTCTTCATCGGAGACTTTCTGCTTGGCGAGGTGCGAGGCATACAGCAAAGCAGAACTGAGAGGTGTTCGCAGCTGGTGCGCCAGTCGAGCCGACATTTCACCTAAAGCCGAGAGGCGGGTTTCACGACTCGCCATTTCCTGGAGTCTGTGCGATTCAGTCGAATCGGTCACGAGGATGATTCGATAGCCCTCAGTATCGAGCACACTCTCTGACAAAGAGATGTAGCGACCATTCCGGAGACAAAAATCACTGCGCCCGGTGGCAATACGCGCAACACTCTGCTCGAGCACCCGCTGCCACTTCTTATCAAGTAAATCTTCGCCCAACAGAGCAAACGCCTGAGGGTTCGCCTCAATGATGTTGCCCTCGGGATCAAGCACAACCACACCGCCAGGCAGCATACTGAGCAACGTCGACAGTCGATCTGCCAGCTGCTCCTTCGCAGCGAGCTCGCGAAATTTCTCGGATCGCTCTTCTGTTAACTGCTGGGAGAGTTCTGCGACCCTGGTCTCCAGTTCCCGGTAAGATGCACCAAGACTGTCAGACATCTGATTGAAGAGTTCGAAGGCAGCGGTCAATTGGCCGCGGGGATCTGCCTGTACCTGTAACTCACTCATCGTTTAACCTGTTGCTGGTTCGTTGAAGTTTCTTTCAACTAGTTAGCAATTATCGGGCCAACAATTTTTTCTATATTTTACAGTAACTTAGAATTGGAGGGGTTTGATTCGTCAATGATTCGACAGTCAAATCTCTGACACTGGTGATACCCGGTCAATAGCGTATTTGCGCATCTTTTCGACCAGTGTCGTGCGCTGCAGATTGAGCATTTTTGCCGACCTGGCAACCACCCAGTCAGACACCTCAAGGGCTTCACGTATCAGCGAGATTTCAATTTTCTGGAGCTGCGCTTTAAGGTCAATCCCCTCGTCAGGAATACGCTCGACCAGATACTGCGCTTCATCCGCGCCCCGGCATACCTGCATCGCGGCCTGTGTTTCACCCGTTCGATATCTCTCTGGCAAACTGGCGGCACAAATCTCCTTGCCACCACCAACGATTGAGAGTCTTTCCAGCAGATTGGCCAACTCCCGCACGTTACCGGGCCATTCGTAGTTCATAAGACAGCGCAGGGCGCTGTCACCCAACACTAACGGGTTAGGGTAAGTCTGAAGATTTTTTCTGACGATCTCTTCAATCAGCAGCGGAATATCTTCCGCCCGTTCTTTCAGGCTGGCGAGCTCAATTGGGAACACATTCAGGCGATAAAACAGATCCAGCCTGAATTCACCTTTGTCGATCTGCTCTTCGAGATTCCTGTGAGTCGCTGCAATGATCCTGACATCGGTATCGATCGATGAGGTCCCACCAACGCGCTCAAATCGTTTTTCCTGAATAACCCTGAGGAGCTTGACCTGCATGTGCATCGGCATATCACCGATTTCGTCAAGAAAGAGCGTGCCGCCAGCGGCCATCTCAAAGCGCCCTTTCCTTTCCTTGATGGCACCGGTAAAGGCGCCCTTCTCGTGGCCAAAGAGTTCAGCCTCGAGGAGTTCCTGTGGAATGGCACCACAATTAATGGCAACAAAGGGGGCGTTCTTTCGCGCTGACTTCGCATGGATATTCTGGGCAACGACTTCTTTGCCGCTGCCCGATTCGCCCAGAATGAGCACCGAAGTATCGGTCTCGGCAACCTGTTCGATCAGCAATCTCGTCTCGCGCATGCATCGACTCTCACCGACAAGTCGAGGCGGCTGGCTTACCAAGTCTTCATTTGATACGTGGCTCATCCACTTACTCCTACTTCTGATACTTCTGAAATCAACATCTGGAGTTGCATTTCTGAAGTCGCATTGTTGGACCAGCCTTGTGTGGGGTCAACGGAAATAATGTTACAAAACGTTATTTACGTTACCGAATGTAACCGATGTAACCAAAGCCACCGGAAACGTACTTCGGAGTTACACCGCAGAGAGCTTTAGAGCGGTTTGCAGAGGGACGGCGAACACTTCAGCCCGGGCCCGGCAGGTTCAGCTACGGGCTGCAACTTCACGCCGATGTCGGCGAAATACCAGTTTCTCGAGTCCATCCGCCATGGACGCCGGAATGCTGTCAAGCTTAATGTCGGTAACCCATTCATCAACGGCCGTGACTTCGCCGAAGAGCTGTAATGGCCTCGGAATCGTCGGCTCAAAATAGATACCGACACTCACTTTCTCACCCGGCGAGAAGGACAGGCTGGAGTGCACGGCGAGCGCCACCGCGGACATCTGCACGGTATGTGACGGCGGCAGTTGAATCTGCTCGGCAATCACGAGGCTCAACAGCTCAAGGATCATGTTTACCTTGTTGTCCAACCGTGCGAATTCTGGCGCGAGCTCTGCGTAGTCTTCGGTGTCAATGATATGCTCCTGCAGGGCGTTGGAGGCTTTCAGGAGCTTGTCATTTGCCGCGTAGTGAACCTGCAGGTCGCTTGCAGCAGGATAATCAGCGATGACTTCGAGATGCAGGGGACAACTGGCCGTAAATGAGAGATTGCCCCCGAGCGTATCATTGCGCAGGTTTGACACCCGGTCAGACTCTTCGTGCGATTGACTGGTATTGCTCGGCAGCAGCAATCATCTGCCGATCTCTTTGCGCAGACGCTACCACGGAGTGTCGCGCGGCTGTCGCCATCTCAACCAGCCGGTCGTTTAACTCGGAAATACGAACGATGGCTTCAGTGACCACAACAGAGTCTTCCGGCTTGACGGGCCTGGAGAAGAAATCAGTCAACTCATTCGAGCGCCGCTGCTCCAATTCATAGACTCTGTCCCAGTCGCCTTTTTTGGCAAGCAGCAACATCTCTTCGCATGTCGCAACGATAGTCGCCAGCGCATTCCTGTCTGTGTTCACCGGCTGCATGAGTCGTTCAAATAGCTCTGTCATACTGCCTCCGCCTGACTTTGTATTTGCGACCAACCGTCATGCAACTGCCTGAGCAAGCCAGACACCTCGGCAATCATCTCGAGATCTGAGCTGACATTGGCTTCCAGCAGCTTTGTTTCAATGTAGTCATACAGTGACGCCAGGTTGCGAGCAATTTCACCCCCACGCTGCTGATCGAGCGAAGCCCGTAAACTGTCGACAATCGATATTACCTTGCTGATCTGCAGGCCTTTCTCAGAAATGTGTCCTCGCTGTATCGCGTTGCTGGCCATTGCCAGTTTATCAACCGCGCCACTGAGCAACATGGCCACCAGCCGGTGGGATGACGCTCCGGTTACTTCGCTCTGTACACTGATACTCCGGTATTCCTTTAACGCGTGCTGGGCATTCACTACCTTACCTCACTAAAACTATTCCGATGATGAAGGTGGCTTCGGCACAGAAGCAAGTGCTGAAGTCAAAAAGGAACCCGTGCTCTGCAAGCTGGCAACCAGTGCATCTAGCGCGCCGAACTGTGAACGGTATCTTGCTTCTACTTTCTCCATTCGGAATTCGTGCGCTTCACGATCCTTTCCAATTATATCGATACTTGACGTCAAACCTTTAGTTTTCGCGTCAACTAATCCGTCAGTTGCAAGCAACTGATTGATCATCGTATCCAACTGGTCGCCTAACCCGCGGGAAAAACTCACAGTGCCGCGTGAGCCGGTCGACCCACCTGTCACAGTTATGACCAGGCCTTCAGCATCACCGGAAAGCCCGGTCAGCGTCTGACCAGAGCCTGATGCGGCAAGCCCGTCTATGGTACCCACGACATCAACGCCATCTGTGCCGTTGGTCACAGAAAAACCCAAACTTGCCGCAGTCGATGTGTCGACTGCCAGGACATTGACTGACGACTCTGAGCCGTAGCTGCCTGAGGTAATCGTCAGCGCATCAGTGACTGCGTCGTAGGTGACGCTGACGGTGACACCGGCATCTTTGAACGTGGTTTCACCATTAATTTTCGACTGCAGTTCATCTGCAAGGTCCTGACCCGAGGTATAGACGCCCTGCGCAAGACTGATTGAAGCACCGCTCAGCCCATTAACCTCTAATGTCAGCTCGTCATTCGTGTCGTCGATGGTGAGCGTGCCGCCACCACCAAAGTCCGGCAGCACGCCACTGGCAACAAAAGCACCCTGGGTTGCGATTTGACTGACACTGATGTCGTATTCGCCGGTTTGCGTGTCGGCAGAGGCACCGCCGTAATCAATTTCACTGTCTGTCAGCTGGCCAAACACTGAAAAGAAGCCAGCCAGTTCATCCATGTTGTCATCAATCGCGGCAGAGAGTTTGGCGTCGTCAATGTTGAGGTTCCCGTATTCATCCGAGGTAATACCGATTTCTGACAAGGTCGAAAAACTTGTCGAAGCGCCGCTGATTACCCCGGTCACCATCTGTCTGATCCGGGCGGATACGGTTCGGAGGGTCGAATCACCCAGCAGGATACTGCCTGACTGCGAGGCTTCATCAAACTGACCCAGTTGATTCACAATATTGTTAAAGGCGCGGTAGCCGTCCACAAACTTCGTCACGGCTGACTTGATGGCATCCGTGTCTCGCTTCACGGTGACAACAACAGGATCAGTCGTTACCTGTTTCAGATCGAGAGACATCCCATCAATGACACTGGAAACTGAATTTGATGCACTCGTAACCGCGAGGCCGTTAACGGTGAAACTGGCATCCGTTGCGGCAACCGTCTGATCAAAATGGGAGGCTGAAGCATTAAAGGCAAACTGAGAGAGACCGGATAGATCCGTGTCATTTCCATCATCATCGTCAACGGAAATTTCCAGGCTGTTTTCCTGCCCGGTCGTGGTCGATGTCAACAGCAGACGATACCCACTGCCATCATTGACAATTGCGGCGCTGACATCGTCCGTCGCTGCATTGATAGCGTCCCGGATACCCGTGAGCGAGTTGTTGCTCGAATCGATCGTCACACTCACTGAGGCGCTGTCCGGATTCACCGAAAAACTGTTGTAGGTATCTGTGGCGGCAACATAGTCGGTGGTGCCGAAGCGGATCGTCAAGGTACCGGTACCCACAGGATCTGACTGTGACGCAATAGATTGACTCGCCAGCGAATGAGACTGCGCCAGCTCAGTCACCGCAAACGAAAAGCTACCCGGTGGGGCATTATTGGTCACAGTGACACCGACAGCGCCGCTGTCTGAGTTATCCACTTTCCGCTTGGAAAAAGTCTCGGGGTTTTTTATGTCGCCGGCCGCTGACTGCAACGTGGCAATGCCACCTTTCAAAGTACCATAGGCAGACAACTTTGCCTGAATGATACTTTCCTGTTGCGCCAGCCTGTTCAGCGTTGGTTGTCGTTCAGCCGCCATCAGCTGAGTGACAAGACCCTCAACATCCAGACCTGATCCGATTCCGGTTGAAGAAATTGCCATATGTCGTCCTGCAAGTAAGAGCGTGTCGCACCGTCCCGGACACAATCAAGCGTTATCTATTGAATGACCTTCAGACAACAGACATCGATTCGTTGCGTCCACGAATCTACTATCGACACATCGTCGGCAGAATTTGCTGCAAAAAGAGTGCCAGATGCTGGCGTGCACGATTGAGAAGCGGGTTATGCTTTGTCGCGTAGCAGCATACCCTTGATGGGATCAGACACACGGTTTGAAATGTCTCTCGACATTTCCAGGACTTCCCGCGCTGGGATCTGGCGGATAGTGCGGCCTGTAGCGCTGTCTACAACAGTGACCTTGCCCGTCACCGCCCCCGCATCCACGTCGAAATGAATCTCGCGACTGACATTCTGAACATAATTTGTCACATTATCTATGGCGGACATCAGAGATTCCTCATCGGTGTCTTCGCTTATCACCGGCCTCTTCTTTGGCAGATCTTCGCCGTCACCGGAAAACTTTTGCCGGATTGAGGGCGGACGAATCGGATTGGTGATTTTCGAAATCAACTTTATATCTCTCTTTATTTATATCTCTCTTTACAAATACAAAGACCGATATTGCTAAAAATTCGCTCCCAGGCTCCCTCACACCTTTCAGCGCACGGCGTGCCATGCGTTAAAAAGGTGGAGTGACCACCCGAAAGTGGCCACTCCTCAAGGTGAGGTGATAACTAAATTCCGCCTCTTAACGAAGCAGAGATAGCACATTATGTGGCAAAGCATTGGCCTGAGCCAACATTGCCACACCAGCTTGCTGCAGGATCTGT
>JAYQAI010000093.1:0-11897 GCA_038136715.1 Gammaproteobacteria bacterium
GTCTCGGACTTGGGCTCGGCATGGGCCTCGCAGCGATCGGTAACCTCGCCAGCCGTCGACTGCTCGCAGCCGGATTCCAGCGCGTCGTCTTCAGCTCAGGGGCCGCTACAACATTCAACTTCCAGGATTTCAATACGATCCATGTCCCTCTGACCCCGCCACTGGTCAAACCTGCCTTGCTGGCCAGTGGCTCGATCCCCTTTCTGATGTCAGGCCAGCGGGACCTGCCCGGTGCACCACGGGGACTGTACTGGGATGGCGGCGTCATTGACTACCACTTCGACTTCAGCAATCACCGCAGTGCGGGGCTGATCCTTTATCCCCACTTTACCCGTCACGTCGTCAAAGGCTGGTTCGACAAGTCACTGCCCTGGCGCCGCAATCAGCCGACACTGCTGGATCGAACCGTGGTGGTGGCCCCTTCAGAGAATTACATTGCCTCGCTACCTCACGGCAAGATTCCGGACAGGAAAGACTTCAGCCGCATGTCGCAGGTCGACCGAATGAACTTCTGGCGTGAAGCCATGGCAAGCAGTCAGGCTCTCGCGGATGCGTTCCACGAGGTCGTAACTGACCGCGACCCCCTCAGGTATCTCGCCTCGCCACGCTGAAGCGCTGCTATCGACGCTGTTACGTTGACGTTAACGTAAACCTGCTGCTAGGCTAGCCGCCTCAGCCCTGGGCGTCGGTATCATGACCACGGTCTGCTACACCATTCGAGAACTGTCGGAGGAATTCGACGTAACGCCGCGGACCCTGCGCTTTTACGAAGAAAAGGGCCTGCTCTCCCCTGCCCGCAGCGGCCAGAGTAGAATCTACGACGCTGCCGATCGTACCTGCCTGCGGCTGATACTGCGTGGCAAAGCGCTGGGATTCACCCTGGAGGAAAGTGCAGAGCTAATCTCGATGTATGACCCTGCCTCTGACAATGGCTCCCAGCTGCAGGCAGTTATCGATAAGATTCGCGAGAAAAAAGCCCGCGTGCTCGCACAGAAAGCGGCCATTGAACTGCTGCTGCAGGACCTGAACGAATGGGAACGGCGATCACTCAGGTCACTGCAAACTCTCATGACAACCCGGAAAGACCCTATGGAGAACCCATCATGACCACAGGCTACGCCATGCTTGATCACAATCTGGGAGAAGAAATCGACATGCTCCGCGATGTTGTCTATCGCTTCGCTCAGGCAGAAATCGTACCGCGCGCGGCTGAAATCGACCGCAGCAATGATTTCCCCGCTGACCTCTGGCAGAAACTGGGGGAACTGGGGCTGCTGGGTATTACTGCCGAGTCTGACTATGGTGGCTCTGGCATGGGCTACCTCGCGCATGTCATCGCCATGGAGGAAATCAGCCGGGCATCGGCATCAGTGGCACTGTCCTACGGCGCGCACTCCAATCTCTGCGTCAATCAGATTTCACGCAACGGCAGTCATGAACAGAAAGCGAAGTACCTGCCGCAACTCTGTTCCGGTGAGCACATCGGCGCGCTCGCGATGTCGGAGCCCGGTGCTGGTTCAGACGTGGTGGGCATGCAACTCAAGGCCGAGAAACGCGGCGACGTCTACCTGCTGAACGGCAATAAGATGTGGATCACCAACGGACCGGACGCCAACGTCTACGTCATCTACGCAAAGACCGACGCCAGCGCTGGATCCAGAGGGATCACTGCGTTCCTCGTGGAACGCGATTGCCCTGGTTTCTCTCGGGGTGAGAAGCTCGACAAGCTTGGCATGCGTGGTTCCAACACTTGCGAGCTGATTTTTGAGGATTGCGAGGTACCTGCGGTCAATGTCCTCGGGCGCGAGGGCCAGGGCGTCGGCATCCTCATGTCGGGTCTCGACTATGAACGTACCGTACTGTCAGGCGGCCCGGTCGGCATCATGCAGAACTGCCTCGATATCGTCGTGCCTTATGTTCACGAGCGGAAACAGTTCGGCCAGGCGATCGGCGAGTTTCAGCTCATGCAGGGCAAACTGGCTGACATGTATACGATACTCAACGCCAGCCGCGCCTACCTTTATGCCGTTGCCCGTGCCTGCGACAGAGGACTGGAGAGCCGCAAGGACGCAGCCGCCGTCATCCTGTACACAGCTGAGCAGGCAACCCAGATGGCACTGCAGGCTATCCAGGCGCTGGGCGGCAACGGTTACATTAATGACTACGATACCGGGCGCCTGCTGCGCGATGCCAAGCTCTACGAGATTGGTGCCGGTACGTCGGAGATCCGCCGGATGCTGATCGGCCGCGAACTCTTCACCGAGGCGAACTGACCATGGCCGTGCTCACCAGCGAGATTAACACCCGCTCTACGGAGTTCGCCGAAAATGCGGCCGCAATGCAATTACTCGTGGAC
Organism: Gammaproteobacteria bacterium; assembly: GCA_038136715.1. Taxonomy (GTDB): domain Bacteria; phylum Pseudomonadota; class Gammaproteobacteria; order Pseudomonadales; family Azotimanducaceae; genus UBA9659. The sequence continues at coordinate 2,357 of JAYQAI010000093.1, forward strand.
GACCTGCAGGCCAAAGTCGAACAGGTGGCCCAGGGGGGCGGCACCCGCTACCAGGAACGCCACCAGGCACGTGGCAAGCTGCTGCCAAGGGACAGGGTCAACGCGCTGGTTGACCCCGGCAGCCCTTTTCTCGAGTTCTCGCAGCTGGCTGCGTTTGATATGTATGGCAAGGATGACGTCCCTGCGGCCGGAATTATCACCGGCATCGGCCGCGTTCAGGGTCAGGAGTGCGTTATCGTCGCGAATGACGCGACGGTGAAAGGTGGTACCTACTACCCGGTCACGGTAAAAAAGCACCTGCGCGCTCAGGACATCGCCCGCGAAAACAACCTGCCCTGTATTTACCTGGTAGATTCCGGTGGTGCCAACCTGCCGAACCAGGCTGAGATCTTCCCTGACAAGCAGCACTTTGGCCGAATCTTCTTTAACCAGGCCAATATGTCTGCGCAGAACATTCCGCAGATCGCCGTCGTCATGGGCTCCTGCACCGCTGGCGGCGCTTATGTGCCAGCAATGGCTGACGAATCCATCATCGTCCGCAACCAGGGCACGATCTTTCTCGGTGGGCCGCCGCTGGTCAAAATGGCAACCGGAGAGGAAGTCACCGCGGAAGAACTCGGCGGCGCCGATGTGCATTCGCGCGAGTCCGGTGTGACCGACCACTATGCCCGCAATGATCATCATGCCCTGCAACTGGCCAGACAGGCAGTCAGGCGCCTGAACCGCGTCAAGCAGATTGACGTTGAGATCACGGATGTCAGAGAACCAGACTTCCCGGCCAGCGATCTGATGGGGATCGTGCCGAAAAACATCCGTAAGCCATACGACGTGCGCGAAATCATCGCCCGTATCGTCGACGGATCAGAGCTGGACGAATTCAAGGCACTGTATGGCACAACCCTGGTATGCGGCTTCGCGCGGCTCTATGGTTACCCTGTTGGCATTGTTGCCAACAACGGGGTGTTGTTCAGCGAATCCGCTCAGAAAGGCGCACACTTCATCGAACTCTGTGCCCAGCGCCGGATTCCACTTTTGTTCCTGCAAAACATCACGGGGTTCATGGTTGGCAAGGAATACGAAACCGGCGGCATCGCCAAACACGGCGCCAAGCTGGTTACCGCCGTTGCCTGTGCTCGGGTACCGAAGCTGACCCTGATCATCGGTAACTCCTACGGCGCCGGCAATTACGGCATGTGTGGCCGCGCCTACGATCCCAACTTCCTGTTCAGCTGGCCGAACTCGCGCATTGCTGTCATGGGCGGCGAGCAGGCGGCCGGTGTACTGGCAACCGTCCGGCGCACCCAGATGGAAGCCCAGGGAGAAAACTGGCCAATGGAGGACGAACAGGCGTTCAAGCAGCCCATTATTGACGACTTTGAAGCCCAGGCGCATCCCTACTACGCCAGCGCCAGACTCTGGGATGACGGCATTATCGACCCGCGGGACACCCGCCGGGTGCTTGGCCTGGCGTTGTCAGCGACGTTGAACAAACCCATCCCCGAGACACGCTTTGGCGTGTTCAGGATGTAGGAGGCGCTATGTTCAGCAAGATTCTCGTAGCAAACCGCGGCGAAATCGCCTGCCGGGTCATAGCCACGGCAACCAGACTTGGAGTCAAAACCGTCGCGGTCTACTCGGATGCTGACGCGGGCGCGCGGCACGTCGGCCTGGCAGATGAAGCCGTGCATATTGGCGGCAGTGCGCCGGCTGAATCCTATCTTGTCCATGAGCGCGTAATCGAGGCGGCACAGCGCACGGGTGCCGAAGCGATTCACCCGGGCTATGGCTTCTTGTCAGAGAATGCAGCGTTCAGCCAGCGCTGCCAGGAAAACGGCATTATCTTCATCGGTCCGCCCGCGCGCGCGATCGACATCATGGGGTCAAAGTCCGCAGCGAAGCAGGCCATGGAACAGGCTGGTGTTCCGCTGCTGCCCGGTTATCACGGTGACGACCAGGATCCGGCACTGCTGCTTGAAGCCGCCAACGCCATGGGCTATCCGGTGCTGCTGAAAGCCGTCGCTGGTGGCGGCGGCAAGGGCATGCGCCAGGTGCACAGCGCCGCCGAATTCACGGAGGCGCTGGCAGCCGCGAAACGGGAGGCCCTCTCCGGTTTTGGCAATGACGACATGCTGGTTGAAAAGTTCCTCGAGGCACCCCGTCACGTTGAAGTGCAGGTCTTCTGCGACAGTCACAGCAATGGGGTTTACCTGTTTGAACGCGACTGTTCAGTGCAAAGACGTCACCAGAAAATTATTGAGGAGGCGCCGGCCCCGGGGCTTTCATCTGAACTGCGCACCGCCATGGGCGAAGCAGGCCTGAAAGCCGCGATGGCTGTTGACTATGTCGGTGCCGGCACCGTCGAATTCCTGCTGGATAAAAGCGGCGAATTCTACTTCATGGAGATGAACACCCGCCTGCAGGTAGAGCATCCCGTTACAGAGATGGTCACCGGGCAGGACCTGGTTGAATGGCAGCTGCGTGTGGCCGCGGGCGAGACACTGCCCCTGTCGCAGGATCAGCTGAAGCTGGAGGGCCACAGTTTTGAAGCCAGGATCTATGCCGAGGACCCGGACAACGCCTTCCTGCCGGCCGCGGGTACCCTCGCCTACCTGCAGCAACCGGAACAGAGCGACTGGGTGCGAATCGATACCGGCGTAACGCAGGGCGATGAGGTCGGTACTTTCTACGATCCCATGATTGCCAAGCTGATTGTGTGGGATGCGGACCGAGATCGCGCACTGCAGCGGCTGGCGGCTGCCCTCGCGGATTATCGGGTGAGCGGCGTCACGACCAACATTCCCTTCCTGCGGAAAATCGCGAGTCACGCAGCCTTTCAGTCGGCAGCGCTAAGCACTGATTTCATCGATCGCCATACATCAACGCTCTTTGCCGCAGAGACGATCCCTACCGAAGACCTGCTGATACTCGGCTGTCTTGGTATCCTGCAGCAACCCATCCGGCTGGCGCCAACGGCACCAGACCCGACCTCGCCCTGGCATGCCGATGACAACTGGCGTATGAACGCACCGCGGCAGCACCGACTCTCCTTTTCAGCATGTGGTGAAGAATGGGAAGTCGTTGCCACTGTCACGGCAGCCGGGAACTACCTCATGCGCTGCGGGGACGTCACACGATCGGCATCCGGGCGGCTGGACGGCGACGTTATTGATGCCATAGTTGATGGCCACCAGCAGCGCATTGCGCTTGCCATCGATGGCACCCAATTCACCCTGTTCACACCCCGACATCAACTGAACTTCAGCCTGTTACAACCAGACGTCGGTATCGAAGAAGCCGACGTTACCGGCACAGGATTCAAGGCACCCATGCATGGCACGATAGTCGACATCCTCGTCCAACCAGGGGAACAGGTCAGCGCCGGCGAGACCATCCTTATCATGGAAGCCATGAAAATGGAGCATGCGATCAAGGCGCCTGTCGATGGCAAGGTGACGGAGGTGTTCTTCGGTATCGGAGATCTGGTGGATGGCGGCAACGAACTGGTGGGCTTTGAAGCCCTCGCGTCTGAGGCATGAGCGATACCGCGCAGGCAATGCGACCCCTGTGGCAGCCACCCCCAGATCGGATCCGGGACTCTGCCATGACAGCCTTCCAGGCCTGGGTTGAAACAACGACCGGTCTGCAGTTCGTGGATTACGCAGCACTACACCAGTGGTCTGTCGACGAACCGGCTGCATTCTGGCAGGCCACCTGGGAGTTCTGCGATGTCAGGGCAAGCACCCCTGCGGAAGCAACGGTCAGAGATCTCGACCAGTTCCCCGGCAGTCGTTGGTTTCCAGGCAGCCGATTGAACTTTGCGGAAAACCTGCTGCGGTACCGCGATGATAACGTCGCGCTGGTTGGCCTGCTTGAGAATGGCCAGCGCCAGGTGATCACCTACGCGGAACTGCAGTCCCAGGTTGCCCGACTGGCCACCGCGCTGCGCGCGCAAGGTATCACCCGGGGCGATCGCGTTGCGGCCCTGATGCCAAACGTACCGGAAACAGTTCTTGCCATGCTGGCCACTGCCAGTATCGGTGCGGTCTGGTCATCCTGCTCGCCGGATTTCGGCATCGATGGCGCCTGTGACCGCTTCGGCCAGATCACGCCGAGACTGCTCTTCACCACCGACGCCTATCTCTACAACGGACGCAGCATTGACTGCCTCGACAAGGCTGCCGCAATCCAGGGGAAGATTGCATCAATCGAAACCGTTATCGTTTTTCCCGTTATCGACCCAGCGGCGACCCTCAAACCTGACCAGGTTCGGGCCGCCGACTTTATCGCAGACGCGGCAGAGGTACCCCTGGCTTTTGAGCAGCTACCCTTCGATCACCCTCTCTACATCATGTACTCATCCGGCACTACCGGTATACCGAAGTGTATCGTCCACGGCGCTGGCGGCACCCTGCTGCAGCATCTCAAAGAACACAAGCTGCACGTTGACCTGAGGCGCGACGACACGCTTTTTTATTTCACTACCTGTGGCTGGATGATGTGGAACTGGCTGGTGTCAGGACTTGCCTCCGGTGCAACCCTACTGCTCTACGATGGTTCACCGTTCGCACAGGCCGGCAATGTCCTGCTGGATGCCATCGACGCCGAGGCAATCACCATCTTTGGTACGAGTGCCAAGTTCATTTCGGCACTGGAGAAACAGGGTCATGAGCCCGCTAAAACACATTCACTCGCCAGTCTGAAAACGATTCTCTCAACCGGCTCGCCACTCAGTCACAGCTCATTTAACTATGTCTATCGCAGCATCAAGGCCGATGTGCATCTCGCATCGATTTCCGGCGGCACCGACATCATCTCCTGTTTCGTTCTCGGCAACCCAAACCTGCCGGTCTACGCCGGCGAGATCCAGTGCGCCGGACTGGGCATGGCCGTGGAGTTCCGCACTGATGACGGCATCGCCGATATCAGTGAGGCTGGCGAACTGGTGTGCGCCCGGCCTTTTCCATCAGTACCGCTGGGTTTCTGGCAGGACGATGCGGACCAGCGCTTTCTCGCCGCTTACTTTAATCAACGGCCGGGTTACTGGACCCATGGCGACTATGGTGAGAGCACTCAACAGGGCGGGATCATCATTCACGGCCGCAGTGACGCAACCCTGAATCCGTCGGGCGTACGTATTGGCACCGCTGAAATCTATCGGCAGGTAGAGACCTTTGCCGAGATCATCGACAGCATCGTCGTCGGCCAGCGCTGGGAGGATGACGAACGAATCGTGTTATTCGTTGTACTCGCCGAGAGCGGCTCACTCGATACCGCCCTGATTGACGATATCAAGACAACGATCCGCGCACAGGCGACCCCACGCCACGTCCCGGCCAGGATCATCGCCGTCCCGGACATCCCCCGCACCATCAGCGGCAAGATCGTCGAGCTGGCCGTGAAGAAAGTCATCCATGGTGAGCCTGTGACCAATACAGATGCACTGGCGAACCCCGAGGCGCTGGATTATTTCCGCGACCTGGAAGAACTCAGACACTGAAGCCGGAGCAGCCACCACATGTCATCAGTTCAGAACTACGCTTTTTACCAGGACAGGGCGCTCATCAACGGCGAGTGGACAGCCGCAGACGACGACGCCACATTTGCTGTCGACAATCCCGCCAGCGGTGATGTCATCGCCAGCGTTGCCAGCTGCGGCGCAGCAGAGACCCATCGAGCAATTGAGGCTGCTGACGCAGCACTCACCGATTGGCGTATATTGCCAGCGAAAACACGTGCCGGCCTGCTGCGTGCCTGGTTCGATCAAGTGATGGCGAATCAGGAAGCACTGGCCGAACTACTCACCCTCGAACAAGGCAAACCCCTCGCCGAGGCTATGGGTGAAATCGCCTATGGCGCCAGCTACATTGAATGGTTCGCCGAGGAAGCCAAGCGTGTCTACGGTGACACCATACCTGCCCCGTCCGCCGATAAACGTATCCTGGTGATACGGCAGCCCATTGGTGTAGTCGCCTGCATCACGCCCTGGAACTTCCCGAATGCGATGCTGACCCGAAAGATTGCACCGGCCCTCGCAGCAGGCTGCACCGTGGTCTGCAAGCCGGCCAACGAAACGCCGCTCTCGGCCCTTGCCCTTGGCCAGCTGGCGATTGATGCAGGTATCCCTGCCGGTGTAATCAACATCCTCTGCGGCAAAACCGAGGAAATCGGCGAGGCCCTGACCAGTTCTCCTACTGTGCGCAAACTAACCTTTACCGGTTCGACGGCTGTCGGCAAAAAACTCGCCGCGGACTGCGCCGTGACTATGAAACGCACCACCATGGAGCTGGGCGGTAACGCACCACTGATCGTCTTCGACGACGCCAATCTCGAGGCTGCCGTTAACGGCGCCATGGCATCGAAGTACCGTAATGCCGGCCAGACCTGCGTCTGCGCCAACCGCATCCTGGTGCAGGCGGGCGTACACGACGCATTTGTTGATGCACTGCAGGTGAAGGTCGAAGAGCTAAAGGTCGGCGCTGGCACCGATTCAGGTACAACAATAGGTCCACTCATTCACGAGGGTGCCTGCGACAAGGTCGAGAGCCTTGTGAATGAGGCCATCAAAGCCGGCGCAGCGCGCCACTCGGGTTGCGAGCGCAAAGGCAACTTCATCACACCTGGTATCCTGACGGGCGTCGAACCCGGCATGAGGGTTGCCCGGGAAGAAATCTTTGGACCGGTCGCACCGGTGATCTCGTTCGAGGCCGAGGCCGATGCTATCGCACTCGCGAACGATACACGCGCCGGCCTGGCTGCTTACGTTTTCACCGAGAACACAGGACGGATATTCCGAGTTTCAGAAGCGCTCGAATATGGCATCGTCGGCGTCAATGAAGGCATTATTTCGAACGAAATGGCCCCCTTCGGCGGTATGAAAGAGTCCGGCAATGGCCGGGAAGGTTCGAAGTACGGTCTCGATGACTACCTCGAGATCAAGTACGTCTGCCTTGGCGGACTCTAGGCGGCGATGCAGGCCACCGTCGTTATCCCGGTGCTGAACGAGGCACCGAATCTGTTACGCCTTACAGAGCTATTGCTGGCACAGCAAAACGTCGAACTGGAGATCCTGTTTGTTGACGGCGGCAGCAGCGATCAAAGTCAGGCGCTGCTGGAAGGAATAACAGAAGCCAACGACAACGTGCGCTGGTGTTCATCATCTCCTGGTCGCGGTATCCAACTGAATACGGGCGCAGGGCAGGCTACGCACGAAACCCTGGTACTTCTTCACGCGGACTCTCATATCGAGGACAACGCACTGCTCTCCCAGGGCCTCATGCATTTTGATGCAAACTGCCAGCGTGCAGGCACACGACATCTGGCTGGGCATTTCGGCATGCGCTTCCTGCGTGAGGCTCCGACGCCAGGGAAAGGCTGGTTTTTCTTTGAAGCCAAGACACATCTGAACCGTCAGGACTGCATCAATGGTGATCAGGGATGGATACTGGACAAGACCTATCTTGAACAGCTCGGCTACTTTGACACGCAGCTGGGTTATCTCGAGGATCTGCGTCTCGCCCGCCAGATTCACGCAGAGCATGCCTGGATGACACTGCCAGGCCTGGTCTACACCTCTGCCCGCAGGTTCGAAGCCGAAGGCCTGCGTGCGCGGGGCATCCTGAACGCGTTCATCAAGTGTTTCGATGATATCGGCTTTCACGAATATTTTGATGCGGCAGCTGATGCCTATCGAGAACAGCAAGACTCGGACCGGCTGCACCTGCGCCCGTTCTGTCGACTGGCGTTCAATCTGAGTCTGGGTTCAGGAGTGGGTTACGGCATCAAACGCTGGTATCAAACCGGACGCTACATTAATCGCAATGCATGGCAACTCGCTTTTCTTCTGGATTGCAGGCGCTGCGAAGGCACGCCGGCTGATGTTGAACTGACCTGGACCGGGCGCTATGACAGGTATATTGCCTGGCTCATCACCTCCCCGCCCGCTGGGCTGATCACGGGCCTGCTGACCATGGTCTGGGTCGCCAGCATGCTCGTCACGGAGGATTAAACAGGCGGATCCTTCAACACCAACTTTGCGACGGGTTTTACTCTGCCCAGTCGTCTTTTGACCTAACTGCCAGGTAGTTCGTCTTTGTAGGTTTTCCAGTTCGCGAGGATTTCATCCAGCACGCGGCTACCGACCTGGTAGGCGGACTCGATAGCTGGACGTCCGCCCAGAACATAGTCTGCTGATATATGCCAGCTGGCTGACTCACCGGGCGGTGGCGTTGAATAATTGCTTGCGGTGCGCAGCACCAGCAGCCGATTCGAGTCTACCCGCCCCGCGCGGTCAAGCCGCAGCAACGCCGTTGCAGTGCCATTGTCTTCCATTGCGGTCATGACAAAGTTGCCCTGATCTTCTGAATACAGCTTTACCCAGTCATTCGCCCACCGGTTGAAGATATCACCATGCCAGTAGGTGCTCGAGCCCATTGCATCGCCAATCAGGACGAAGGGCGCTTTCACGGCATTCGGATAACCATCAAACTGTTGCCGAAAAGCAGTAATCTCGGGCCCGTCGGGGATTGGCGTGTCCTTTGTCAATTCGTAAGCCCACTGCACCAGCGAAGGCTGGAGTTTGAAAACGACGACTTCATCGGTGGAATGCGGTTTGCGTTCATTTGGGCGAGTACCGGAGAGCGTCATTTTACCGTAAGGCCAGTCCTCGGGAATTTCACGGCCTTCGATTTCATGAATGAGATCACCGTCAACCACGTACTCAGCCCAGGCAGCAGATGCGAGTGATGCATCCTCTGGATCAGCACCAGCAATCCCGGCAACCAGCCAGTAGGCATTTGATAGATCGAAGCGCGGATCGTTACCCAGTGCCATAATCGTTGCTGTGGCATTAGTGACGCCAACCCCCGTTACCACGCCGAGAACACCCGCCTCATTCATGCGAAGATCCATCCACCCCATCGGGAACGGAAATACCTGGTCAAGTTTTTCATTCTGGACCCAGAGCTCAAATTCACCCGGGTTACCATCGTCGACGGTGCCTCGCTCAAACATCGCCACGATGACCACTTTCACCTCGATGGGTTCCTCTGCACCCAACGCGACGGAGGCAACTAAGTACAGGCACAGCGCCGTGAGCAGGGAAGAATTTCGTGCGAAGCATCTCATCGTCTGGGTCATCCGAATGGTTAGAAACAGCCCATCTTACGGATGGAGTCCGCGGTGCAAAAGTGGGTTCTCAGGTGCAGGGCTGCTCGATACGATCACGGAGACCCCGCAGATGCAGGTTCGAGGTCAGGCTCCTGTCCTCGCTGCGCCAGCGTAGCGACAGATCGATCCAGTGGGGGTGTTTGTCCAGCAATGAGCTGTAGACCTCGCGAGTCGCTTCAAGCTTAGCGGGATACATACAGAAGCATTCGGAGGCTGGCGCCAGGCCCGCCGCGGCACACTGTCTGACCTTGGCAATCAATTGACTGACCTCCTGGTCAAGTCGCTCGATATCAGCAATATCGCTGGAAACATGCAGCTCCAGCGACTGCTGCCCTGTCAGTGCCTGCGGTGGGACGAATAGGAGAAAAATTAACAG
>JAYQAI010000094.1:0-11764 GCA_038136715.1 Gammaproteobacteria bacterium
GGCATCAACTGTGGCGTGATGGACCAGATGATTTCAGCCAACGGGCAGAAGGATCATGCGCTGCTGATTGACTGCCATTCGAACGACCTTGAGCACATACCGGTACCCGCTGACCTCAGAATTCTGATCGTTAATTCCAACCGCCAGCGTGGTCTGGTCGACAGTGCCTACAATGAACGTCGGGCGCAGTGTGAAGCCGCGGCAGGCAGTTTCGGCGTGGCGCTGCTGCGACAGGTGACCGACGCGGATTTTGCGCGGCATCAGGGTCAACTTGAGCCGCTGGTGCGAAAACGAGCGCGGCATGTCATTACGGAGAATGAGCGTACGCTGCTGGCGGCCGAGGCATTCCGCCAGGGTGACATGGCGACCCTGGGTCGACTGATGGCTGCCTCGCACACGTCTATGCGCGAGGATTTCGAGATCACTGTACCTGAAATTGACTACCTCGTGACGTTGTTGCAGGGAGTGACGGGCGATGTCGGGGGGGCTCGCATGACCGGTGGTGGTTTCGGTGGCTGTGTGGTCGCTGTGATGCCCCAGGCTTTGATCCCCGCAGCGATTGAGGCGGTTGAGGCAAACTATGAAGCAAAGACGGGGCTTATGGCCGATGTCTACCCATGTACACCGGCGGCGGGTGCGAGCCATACTCGCCTTTGAGTATGCCGGCTTATTGCGCGATCGGTCCGAGCCTCAGTCGCCAGTGGTATTCGCTCGCGTCAAGCAGGTATTCCGGGCGGACTGATGGCGTCCAGGAGTCGTCGCCACCCACTCCCATGTGAAAACCGTCAATGTGAACGCTGAGGGTTTCGCGTGGGACCAATGCCACTTCGTGATCGGCCTGCATCAGTTGCTCTAAACCATACTCGGTAATGCTGAAAGCAAACTCGCCGCTGATGTGGAGCAGGCCGATCGAAACCTCACTGACGTCACAGCGAAGCCCGTTATCAGAGGGGAAGATATACGGCGTGTGCATCGCGACCAGTGGCAGTTGCCAGCGGCCAAGATCAGCGCTGGTCTTCCGGTCTGGATAATTCTCATGAGGGCCGCGGCCATACCAGGACAGCTCAGTGGGTTTGTGTCTCAGCTGCAGCTCGATACCGACGCGGGGTAGTGCAGGTGCCTTGTCTGATCTGTGTACCCTGATATCAATGTCGACCGCACCGTCCTGTGTAAACCGGTAGCGCCAGTGGCTGGACAGCAGGGTCTCGTTGTCATGCTGGTAGCGATACTCGGCGCTGATTTCGCCTGTTTCGGGTTCGACCCTGACCCCTGTGCATTGGCAGGTCAGGTCATACAAGCCGGCTTTGCGCCAGGCGGCCAGCCAGGAAAAAGGTGATGGATTGTCCGATTCGCTCGAACAGATATCGTTGTCCAGCGGTGCGCGAACGAAGCAGTCAGTCAGGGGTGCGGCCAGCTGCTCCTGTCCATGGTGGCGCCAGCTGATGATCCGTGCCGTCTTCGCATCCAGACCCCAGGCCAGGTCCCCTGCTTTGATGACGAGGGTGTCCCCTTCCTGAGAAATCCGGGCAGCAGCGGCACTTTGCGGGCGTCTTGGAGCCTGGTTCAGCAGGAACTGTTCGCGGGCGATCTCATGGCCCGCTTCGAGGCAGGCGGTGGACTCACGCTGCGTCACCCAGACATTGAGCAGCAGTGCTGTCGCAGTCGGGGTGGGCAGCACCATCGACTCACTTCCTCCCGCGAGAATATTGAGTTCAAGCGAACCTGAGGACTGTTCCCCGTCGTGGTCATAGTAGGCCCAGTGCAGAGTCTCATTGTCCGTCTGGCGAAAGAGGAGCTCGCTGCTGACAATGAGTTCGCTGGTCTCGTGGTCGAAGCAGAACTGGAAGGGTTGCTGAACACGCTTGGCCTCCAGTAGTGCCGGGTGTGGCGACCGATCAGGAAACACGACCCCGTTAATGCAGAACTGGCGGTCGTTAACGTCGTCGCCGAAATCGCCACCATAGCCCCAGCCATGCCGGCCAGTCTCGTGGGTGAATGGCAATCCCTGGTCTACCCAGTCCCAGATAAAGCCGCCCTGCAGCCGTGGGTGAGTGCGAAAGGCCTGCCAGTAGTCACTGAAGTTGCCGAGACTGTTGCCCATAGCGTGGGCGTATTCACAGAGAATCAGGGGCCGGGTCGGGTCTGCATCGGTCCAGTGGGTTATACCGTATCTCGGGTGCTCGAACGGGGAAGGTAGTTCGTCATCGACTCGGGCGTACATAGGGCAGATGATATCGGTGACATCGGTGTCTGCCCCGCCGCCTTCGTACTGCACAGGACGAGACGGATCGGTCTTTTTGGTCCAGGCGTACATGCTTTCGTGATTCGCGCCGTAACCTGATTCGTTGCCGAGGGACCAGATGATGATGCTGGGATGGTTGTAGTCTCGCTGCACCATCCGGGTCATGCGCTCGAGGTAGGGTCCTGCCCACGCCGGGTCATCAGACAGTCGGCTCATTGGCGAGATGCCATGGGTTTCTATGTTGGCCTCATCGACAACATACATGCCGAGTCGATCACAGAGGTCATAGAACACTGGCTGGTGAGGATAGTGTGAACAGCGAATGGCATTGAAATTGTGCTGCTTCATTAACCTGATGTCCTCGATCAGCTCTTCCTCCGTTTCGACGTGACCGGTCGCGGGACGATGTTCATGCTTGTTGACACCGCGAATCAGAAGGCGTTTGCCATTCAGGCGCAGCTCTCCCTGTTTAATTTCGATGCGACGAAAGCCGAGCCATACGGCTTCGGTTTCAACCGGATCGCCGGCAGCATCAAGGAGTGTGGCCGTGAGGCGATAGAGATGAGGCGTTTCTGCACTCCATTGTGTCACCCCGGGCAGCGTCAACTGGTGCTCGAGCCGGTCCCGATAGCGGCCCATTTCGTCGATCACCTTTGTCCTGGTTTCAAGCGTAATGCTGGCGATACGTGCATCGCCGGGATCATAGAGCTGCAGTTGAATCGATGTGCCAGCCGCCCGATGGCATTGCACCATGACATCAAGCAGCCCGGTTTCGAAAAGGTCATCCAGGCTGGCATTGACACGCAGATCAGCGATCTGTGAAACCGGCTTGGCGAGCAAATGAACTGACCGATAGATGCCGCTCAGGTTCCACATGTCCTGGTCTTCAAGGTAGCTGCCATCACAGCGGCGCAGCACCATGACAGCCAGCCGGTTGACACCGGTTGTCAGGTGCTGAGTGAGATCGAACTCGGCAGGCAGTCGACTGTCCTGGCTGTAGCCGACAAACGTCTCGTTACACCAGAGATAGAAGGCACTGTCGACACCATCGAACACGATGCGGACCTCGTCGTCCAGCCAGGCTGCTGGGACCTCAAACGTCCGGGTATAGCAGCCGGTCGGGTTGTCCTCTGGTACCGTCGGTGGTCTTACCGGGTAAGGGTATTTGACGTTGGTATACACCGGCACGTCGAAACCCTGCAGCTGCCAGTTGCCTGGCACCTGGAGTTCGATGCTGTCTGCCAGCGGCGCAGGCCAGGCAGCCGGTACGTGATCGGGCGAGGGAAACAGGTTGAACTGCCAGGCGCCGTCCAACGACAGCGTCGATGTACTCTTATTCTCTGCCCGAGCCTCTGCCTCGTGCCGCCAGCTGTGCATTGGCGTATGCGCCGGCAGGCGGTTCAAGCCAGTGACTGTCTGGGTCTGCCAGAATCTGGATTCTTGCACGAAATTCAGGCTCATTTGTCGGTTTCCCTCAATTGTTTCAGCTGACATTGTTTGGGCCCGATTGCGCCTGCCGCCGTTCTTGCCCTCAGGGGGACACTGCCCCGGTCCATGGGTAATATACGCGAAAGGGATGGCTGCAATCGACGAGGAGATGACTATCAGCAGACTGGAAAACAAGGTGGCAGTGATCACCGGTGGTGCTGGCGGCATCGGCAAAGCCGCAGGCAAACTGTTTGTTGCCGAAGGCGCTGATGTGTTGCTGGTTGACCTGGATGAGGCTGCGCTGCAGGCCGCCTGCGATGAGATCGGCAGCGACAAAGTGAGCTTCTGTGTCGCCGACGTCACCCGAAGCGATGATAACCAGCGTATGGTTGCGACCGCTGCAGAGCGCTATGGCGGTGTTGATATTTTTCTTGCCAATGCTGGGATTGAAGGGGATGTGACGCCGATCGTCGACTACGACGAAAAGACCTTTGATCAGGTGATCGCGGTTAATGTCAAAGGACCTTTCCTCGGTCTGAGGGCGGTCATACCAGCGATGGTGCAACGGGGTGGTGGCAGCGTGGTCATTACCTCGAGCGTGACCGGGGTTGGAGGCTCGCCTGGAATCACGCCTTACGGGACTTCGAAACATGCCGTTATCGGTATGGCAAAATCTGCAGCGAAGGAATGTGCGGCCATGAACATCCGGGTGAATACGGTAAACCCCTCGCCGGTGGAAACACGCATGATGCGCAGCCTCGAAGCTGGATTTTCGCCGGATGACGCAGAAGCCTCGAAAGAAAGGATCGCTGCCGGGATACCGCTGGGTCGCTACGCTGAGCCGGAGGATGTGGCCCGGGTCATGCTGTTCCTGGCCTCTGATGACAGCAGTTTCGTAACGGGTTCGGTCTACATGGTTGACGGTGGTAGCAAAGCCTGAGTGCCGTGATCCGAGTTTTATTTGTCAGTCTGCTGCCAGTCCTTCTGACTGGCTGCACTGAAACACCGATGGGCCGCAGTCAGCTGGCATTGATGCCGGATGACATTATGGCGCAGATGGGACGTGAGGCGTTCGCCAGCATGCTGCAGCAGGAGGAGCGCGTTGCTGGCGCCGGCGATGCGCGAGTGCAGTGTATCGCTGGCCACATCACTGCCGCGGCTGAACGCCTTTACCCGCAGTTTATGCCGCCGGGTACCTGGGAGGTTGCTGTCTTTGCCAATGCCACGCCCAACGCTTTTGCTATGCCGGGCTTACGGATCGGTGTCTTCGAGGGTATGTTGGCATTGGCGGAAAATGACGCGCAGCTCGCTGCAGTAATTGGGCATGAGGTTGGGCACGTTCTCGCCAACCACAGCAATGAGCGCGTCACCCAGGAATTCGGCATCAACCTTATCCTGCTGCTAATCGGGCTGTTCTCAGAACTGGACAGTATCCTGGTCTATCAGGCACTCGGGCTGGGTGCACAGTACGGCGTCATCCTGCCGTTTTCCCGTGCCCATGAAAGCGAAGCAGACCTGATAGGCCTCAGACTGATGGCTGCGGCAGGTTACGCACCGGAAGAAAGCAGCCGGCTCTGGGTCAAAATGGGTCAGCTGGGCCGGAGGCAACCGCTTGAATTCCTGTCTACACACCCGAGCCACGATACACGAATTGCAAACCTCACCGCGGCCCAGGCAGGTGTCGCAGAAATGTACGCGCTATCAGTGCCCGCTCGCTGTCGCTGACGTCAGGTTGCGGCACAGTTGCTGGCAATATGTTGTGCGTGCGTCGGCAGGGTATTTGCTGTCTGTGATATTCGGCCCTTTATTTCATCCAGCATGCGCACCAGTTCATCATCACTGCGTGAATTGACCAGTTCATTCATGCCCTGAGGCATGACTCCCTGACCCATGAGCACGGCCAGCCAGCTGGTCAGGGCAAACAGTTCGTCGCCGCCAATCAGGCAGCGCCCGCCGTTCCTGAACAGCTCCATACGCGTTTGCCAGGGTTG
Source organism: Gammaproteobacteria bacterium (assembly GCA_038136715.1). GTDB lineage: Bacteria > Pseudomonadota > Gammaproteobacteria > Pseudomonadales > Azotimanducaceae > UBA9659. Next base: position 5,662 of record JAYQAI010000094.1, read on the forward strand.
CGGGAATCTCCATGTCACGGCAACGTCGCCAGAAATCAGAATCATCTCTTTCGGTGGCCTTGTAGTGCAGGATGAGGAAGTCCCGGGTTTGTTCATAAATACCCGTCACGATGCGATTGTACTCATCGATCTCTGTCTGGTTAAAGTTCTTGTCAGGCAGCAATGCCAGCAGCCAGGCAACGCCGATCTGAATCAGGTGGATAGCTGTTGACTCCAGCGGCTCCAGGAAGCCGGCTGAGAGACCGAGGGCAACACAATTCTTCTCCCAGACGACATCGCGGCGGCCCGTGGTGAAGCGAATCAGACGAGGATCATCCAGGGCTTTACCATCCAGGTTCGCCAGCAGCGTTGCACTCGCTTCATCGTCGCTTAAGTAGTCACCGGCGTAGACATAGCCATTGCCCGTCCGGTGCTGCAGCGGTATACGCCACTGCCAGCCAGCCGGTCGTGCGGTCGAACGGGTGTAGGGTATGGGCGCCTCGATTTTTTCCGAAGGTACGGCGACAGCGCGGTTGCAGGGCAGGTAGTGACTCCAGTCGTGGTAGTCGATGCCGAGCGTGTTACCCAGCAGCAACGAACGGAAACCGGTGCAGTCGATAAAGAAGTCTCCGCTGATATCCTCGCCTGACTCCATTGAAACTGACTTGATGAAACCATTTTCATGCTGGTTAACGTTGGTAACCTTGCCCTCAATGCGCTCGATGCCGCGAGCCTCGGCATACTGCCGCAGATACTTTGCGACCAGCGAGGCGTCGAAGTGATAAGCGTAGGTCCAGTGATTGGGTGGCAGCTGACGATTTGGATCGGAGGTGAATTTGCCTGCCCGGGCGGCGACCGAGGTCAGGGAAAAGTCTTCGATATCGGCATCGGGCTTGAGCGTTTTGTATTTCAGAAAATGCTGGTGGAAGGGCAGCATCGGATCAATCTCTGCACCGATGCGGCCGAACGGATGCAGGTAGCGGTGACCTGGTTTGAACCAGTCGACGAATTCAATACCGAGTTTGAATGTGCCCTGGGTGTTGCGGACAAAATCGTTCTCATCGATTTGCAGCATGGAAAGGTAGCTGCGTATGGAGGGGATGGTAGCCTCGCCGACGCCAACAATGCCAATCGCATCGGATTCAATCAGTTTAATACGAGTGTGGCCATTGTTAAGGCTCCTGGCCAGACCAGCAGCGCCATCCAGCCGGCGGTGCCGCCGCCTACAATGACAATGCTGTCGAGTCGTTCTGTCATATCGATGTCCCCTTTACAGTGGTGCCATTATCCGCCATTGTTCGTGCCGTTTAAATCAGGAGCCAGACATGAATCCCGATGCGCATGTGGTCGACGTGACCGCAGAGAATTTTCAGGCGGAAGTGGCGGAAAAATCCAAGCAGGTGCCTGTCCTCATGGAGTTCTACGCTGAAGGAGCGGAACAGTGCTTTGCGACGTCTGCTTTATTGCAACAGCTTGTCACGGAATACCAGGGCAAATTCGCCCTGGCGAGAGTCGAAGTACAGCAAAATGCTGCGCTGGTCCAACAGCTGGGTATTCGCGCTCTGCCGACGATCAAGATTATCTTCGAAGGGCAGATGGCAGGGGATATTGAAGGGCCTGCAGATGAACAGCAGCTGCGCGCAGCACTGGAACAGATCACTATGAGCCCGATGGAGCGGGTGCGTGAGCAGATTGATTTCCTTCTGATGCAGGGCGAGCGGGGCCAGGCGATCCAGATGTTGCAGCAGGTGATTGCTGAAGAGCCGAAAAATTTCTCGCTGCATGCGGAGCTGAGTGATCTGCTGATCATGGAAGGGCAGGTGGATGATGCGAGGCAGATTCTCGCAGCGATTCCGCAGGACACCGCGGGCATCGAGAAACCGAAAGCTCGACTGGAGTTCCTGGACCTGGCGGGTGACCTCGCCGGGCTCGCTGATTTAGAAGCAGCTGCGGCTGCTGATCCCGACAACCTGCAGGCGCTCTACAACCTGGCGGTGCGGCTGGTGGTCGAGGACAGGACCGAGGCAGGCCTCGAGGCGCTGTTGAACGTGATGCGCAAAGATAAGGCCTGGGAAGAAGAACTCGCCCGCAAGACAATGATCAAGGTGTTCGACATGCTGGGTAAGGGCAACGACCTGGCGACGGCCTATCGTCGCAGGATGTTCTCACTCCTGCACTGAAAACCGGGTCGCCAGGGCGCGACCCGCCTGCTCAAACCGAGCGCAGCCCGTTGCTGTTGTCGGGCGCCCCATCGCTGCTGGTGCCACTGTCTGCCTCTGAGTCTGCACCCAGTCGCGGTCGATCCAGTTCAAGCTCGGCTTCTTCGACGATGTGTTCAGGCAGCTCTGCCTTCACTGCGACACCCAGTTCCCTGAATTCGTTCGCCTGTTTGATCAGGTTGCCGCGGCCGCTGACCAGCTGGTTGTGGGCAGCGTCATAGGCGTCCTTGGCACGCTCAAGCGCCATACCCAGCTTCTCCAGGCTGCCGACGAAGGTGCGCAACTTGTCATAGACCTTGCCGGCTTTTTCACTCAGCTGAGCGGTGTGTTTGTTCTGGTCTTCAAAGCGCCAGAGCTGGCGCACAATGTTGAGGCTGGTGAGGAGTGTCGTTGGCGTGGCTACTAGTACATTCATCTCCAATGCATTCTGAAACACGCTTTCGTCCGCTTTCATGGCTTCGACAAATGCCGATTCGATGGGAATGAACATGAAGACCATCTCTGGTGAGTTCAATCCGGGCAGTTTGAAATAGTCACGGTCGGAGAGCTCGCGGATGCGGTCAGCAATGGCATTGATGTGTTCCTTTGCCGCCTGCTGACGTTCGGCCTCGTCCTCGGCATTTACATAACGTGTATAAGCATTTAGTGAGACTTTAGCGTCGATGATGAGGTGCTTGTCATCAGGCAGGTAGACGATGGCGTCCGGCCGGCTGCGTCCATCTTCACCCTTGATGCTGACCTCCCTGGCATAGTCGCGATCCTTGACCAGCCCGGAACGGTCGAGCACGTTCTCGAGAATCATTTCACCCCAGTTGCCCTGCATCTTCTTCTGGCCCTTCAGGGCTGTGGCAAGGTCGTGGGCCTCCTGCGTCATCTGGACGTTGAGGTCTTTCAGCTGCTTCAGCTCGGTTTTCAGTTCGGTTTGCTGTTTGGTGTCTTCCAGGTGGATCTTCTCCACGCCGTCGCGGAAGTCTTTCAGCTGGGTTTTGAACGGCTTCAGCAACTCGTCGATGGATGCCTGGTTTTTCTCGGCGAAGGCCTTGCCCTTGGTCTCGAATATCCTGTTGGCCAGGTTTTCGAATTCCTGCTTCAGCGTGGCTTTCTGTTCCTGAAACTGTGCCACCTGCTGTTTGAAGTTTTCCTCCCGCTCGACCGCGCGAGTTTTCATGGCAGCGATTTCTGTCTGGTAGGCCGTCGCCTCTTTGACCTGAGTCGCGTTCTCAGTCTGCAGGCGTTTGACTTCCTCCTGGTGCTCCTGGCTGCGGCGCTGCTCTGCGCGCAGGCTGGCATCAGCCGAAGAAAGTGCCTGGTCTTTTTCAGCCACCGAGGTTCTATGGGCCTGCAGCTCTGCCTCGAGGTTTGACAGCTGCTGCTTCAGGTCCTGATTTGTGGCTACCAGGCTGTCAGCCTGCTGCTGCAGCAGTGCCAGCGCCTGTTCGCGCGCTATGGTTCGGGTCCGGCTGATCAGGTACCCTGCCGCGAAGCCGGCGACGATCAGCAGCAGAGTGATAACGGCGACGAGGAGGGGATCTGGAGCAGTAAAGAAGTCAGATAACAATTTGATTTGCTTCAATTTAATGTGCGTCAGGTGAGATTCTATTCACAACCTGACCCGTTTGACATGACTTCTTGCATTGGCGAAACTCAGTCCCGATTACAAGGCCATGCCTGGCTGATAACTTTATGATTTTAATAACAAAAATACCGGGCTAGTGTGGGCCTTAAGCCTCCGCCGATCACCAGCCAGGGGCTGATCGGTCGCTTTAACTCCCGGTTTTATCCACATATTTTCAATCTGGTTGATCTTTCACCCCATGAAACGGGCAATAGATATAACAAGGAACAACGCCGATGTCAGAAGCACCTCGAGACACTGAAGACAGAAATCGCGCCTACTGGCGTGCCAACCTGATGCTGATGCTGATGCTGCTCGCAGTCTGGTTTTCCGTGTCATTCCTCGCGGGAATTGTCTTCGTTGACTGGCTCGATCAGTTCCGGCTATTTGGTTACAAGCTCGGTTTCTGGTTCTCGCAGCAAGGGGCTATCTACTTCTTTGTCGCACTGATCTTTATTTATGCCTGGCGCATGAATGCGATTGACCGCAGGTTTGGTGTTGAGGAAGAGGAGTAGTCATGTCAGCCCAGGTAATGACCTATCTGTTTGTGGGTGCTTCGTTTGCGCTCTACATCGGCATTGCGATCTGGAGCCGGTCGGCCTCCACCAATGAATTCTACGTCGCAGGTGGCGGTGTTAACCCGGTGGCTAATGGCGCAGCAACAGCCGCGGACTGGATGTCTGCCGCATCATTTCTATCCATGGCCGGGATTATTGCGTTCGAAGGTGCAGACGGAGCCCGCTACCTGATGGGCTGGACCGGGGGCTATGTCCTGTTGGCCCTGATGCTGGCACCTTACCTGCGCAAGTTTGCCAAATTTACGGTGCCGGATTTTGTCGGTGATCGTTACTACTCACAGACTGCACGGCTGGTAGCGGTGATCTGCGTGATCTTTATCTCGTTCACCTACGTCGCCGGCCAGATGCGCGGTGTTGGCATCGTCTTCAGTCGATTCCTTGAAGTCGATATTAATGCCGGCGTTATTATCGGCATGGGCATCGTCTTCTTCTATGCGGTGCTGGGTGGCATGAAAGGCATTACCTATACCCAGGTGGCACAGTACTGTGTGTTGATCTTTGCCTACCTCGTGCCCGCGATCTATGTCTCTATCATCCTGACCGGTAATCCCTTGCCGATGCTGGGGCTGGGTTCCACCATGGATGACGGCAGTGGGGTTTACCTGCTGGACAGGCTGGATGGGCTAACGACCGAGCTGGGCATGGCAGCGTTCACTGCCGGTAACAAGTCCACGATAGATATGTTCTTCATCACCGCCGCCCTGATGGCCGGCACGGCAGGTTTGCCGCATGTCATTGTTCGGTTCTTTACGGTACCGCGGGTTCGAGATGCGCGAATTTCAGCGGGTTATGCGCTTGTGTTCATTGCCTTGCTTTACACGACGGCGCCCGCAGTGGCTGCTTTTGCTCGCATCAACATTATCAACAATGTTGACGGTCTGGTTTATGCAGACGCGCCGGGGTGGTTTGCCAAGTGGGAGGACTCCGGTCTGATTGCCTGGCGGGATAAGAACAACGATGGGGTCATCCAGTATCGTGGTGGTGCGGCACTGACACCGGCGAAACCCAGCTTTAGTGGTGAGCGAGGCGAGGCCGGTGAACGGCTGGTGACGAACCAGGCTTCGGCCAGTGACAACGAGCTCTATATTGACCGCGATATCATAGTGCTTGCACACCCCGAGATTGCGCAGTTGCCAAACTGGGTGATTGCGCTTGTCGCCGCAGGCGGGCTGGCTGCTGCCCTGTCGACAGCGGCAGGACTGTTGCTGGTGATATCAACAGCGGTTTCTCACGATTTGATGAAGAAAACCTTCAGGCCGCACATTACGGAAAAACAGGAACTGCTGTACGCGCGGATAGCCGCCGCCGTCGCTATAGGGATTGCAGGATTGTTCGGCATCTACCCGCCGGGGTTCGTTGCCGAGGTGGTGGCTTTTGCCTTCGGGCTGGCAGCGGCGAGTTTTTTCCCTGTCATCATGCTTGGAATCTTTTTCAAGCGAATGAACAAGGAAGCGGCGATCGCGGGTATGATCACCGGCCTGACGTTCACCTTCGGCTATATCGTTTACTTCAAATTCGTCGCGCCGGCAGATAACAACGCGGCGCACTGGTGGTTCGGGATCTCGCCAGAAGGGATTGGTACACTCGGTATGCTGCTTAACTTTGCGGTGTCGATTGTTGTCTGCCGCCTGACGCCACCACCGCCAGCAGAAATCCAGGATCTCGTCGACAACATCCGGGTACCTGGTAAACAGCAATGAGCCCTCAGCGTT
>JAYQAI010000095.1:0-11263 GCA_038136715.1 Gammaproteobacteria bacterium
TAGTCATTCCCAGAGGTATACCCGCCCAGACTACAACTGAGGTGACAACAGAAGCCTCACCCGCACGATACGATTCAGCAACAAGGCAAGGCGCGTCGGATCACTGGCCACTGATTGTAACGCTGAGCACTGCGGCACCCTGACGGCACACCACGGTGAACGACTGGGCCGCCACCGGGGTGTACAATCCCGCCAGAATCAGTTAGCTTGCCGCCCCTTCAATCAGGGTTGAAGCGCATGAGACACATTCCTAATCTGAAAGACCTGACGCCGGCAGAAGTCCGTGATGTGCTGGGACGTGCTTCGGTTATCAAAGAAACGCCCAAAGATTTCAGAGATCTGCTGGCGGGCGAATCGATGGCCATGCTGTTTCAAAAAACCAGCACCCGGACCCGCGTTTCATTTGAAGTGGCCATGACGGAACTCGGCGGCCACGCGGTTTATATCGACTGGATGACCTCCAACTTCGTGTTGAGCGGCATCGACTATGAGACAGAGTACCTGTCACGCAATGTCAGCTGCATCATGGCGCGTCTCCTACATCACAGCGACCTTGAGACGATTATCAGTGCCAGCCAGGTCCCCGTGATCAATGGCTGTTGCGAGAAGTTTCACCCCTGCCAGGCATTGACTGACCTGCTGACGGTATCAGAGCACTGCGCGGGCGAACTCGAAGACCAGCACATCGTCTATGTCGGCGTGCAGAACAATGTCTCCAATTCACTGGCCATTATCTGCGACAAACTCGGTGTGAAACTGACCTTGTCGACCCCTGAGGCTGAGGACAACGGTGAGAGCGAAGACGCCGACGTCCAGGCAATCATCCGTTCATCCGCCAATGTCAGCCATAACCCGGACCCGAAAGATGCCGTCCAGCATGCGACGTTTGTCTATACAGACACCTGGGTTGATATGCAGTATTTCAACAACCCGGATTTCGCAGAAGAAAAAGCAGCCCGCGTAAAGCAGATGCTGCCCTACCAGATCAACGAGGCTCTGCTCGAAGGCGTTGACTGCAAGATCATGCACGACATGCCAATCCATGACGGTTACGAAATCAGCACCGCCATGGTCAGAGATCCGCGTTCCGTCATATTCGAACAGGCAGAAAACCGATTGCACGCCCAGAAGGGCCTGCTCTGGTGGCTCTACGATAAGGCCGGCAAGCTCTCTAGCTGAGGTCTTCCGCCAGCAGCTCAAGCCAGTGCATGACGGGTACCGGGCTGGCACCCGCCAGGTGGGTCTGACAGCCAATGTTGGCGGTCACGATGACATCGGGATCAGCCTGAGTCAGATTGGCGAGCTTTCTTTCCCGCAACTGACCTGACAGTTCTGGCTCCAGTATCGAATAACTTCCGGCAGAACCACAGCAGAGATGGGATTCGGCCTGCGGCAAAATCTCGTAACCCGCTGCAGCCAGGATCGCTTCAATTCTTCCGGGCAGCCGCTGCCCGTGCTGCAGACTGCAGGGCGTCTGCACCGCCACCCTCCGAGCGTTGGCATTGAATACCTTCTCTGCAAAAACTTCCTCGAGGTATTCGACCGGGTCTTTCACCTTCTCGGCAACTTCGCGGGCGCGCGCCGCATAAACTGGATCTTGCTGTAGAATCTGCGGATATTCCTTGATGGTGACGCCACAACCACTGGCACTGGAGAGAATGACATCTACACCGGACAGCCTCGGGTAAAGCAGATCAATCAGGCGGCGCATACGTGTCATACCCGCATCATGGGCGGCGAGGTGATAATCCAGTGCGCCACAACAGCCCTCATCGACCACCTGGTAGCCGTTGCCTGTGGCAGTCAGGAGGTGTCCGAGCGAGGCAACGACGTTGGGGGTCGCTGCAGACTGCACGCAGCCGCTCAGCAGCAGAATCCGGCTCTCAGACTGACTCGATACCGGATACTGTGCCGGGCTGGACCTAGGTATGTGGTCCTCCAGGAATCCAGGCAGTACTGGCTTCACTAACTGGCCGAGCTTCAGCAGCGGCTTGAACAGGTAGCCGCGCGGGACGACAAAACGTAGGAGTCGTGCCAGTGTATTGCGCAACCAGGGTCCCTCGGTTCTCTCGGCGGCAAGCCCGCGACCGATATCGGCGAGGCGGCCATAGTCGACACCAGACGGACACGTTGTCTCGCAGGCTCGACAGGTAAGACAGCGGTCAAGATGGCGGGTGCTGGCCTCGGAAATTGTGTTCTGCTCCAGCAGGTTCTTGATGAGGTAAATGCGACCTCGCGGACCATCCAGTTCATCACCAAGCAACTGATAAGTCGGGCAGGTTGCCGTACAGAACCCACAATGCACACAGCTACGCAGAATCGCATCGGCTTCCTGGACTTCCGCCAGGTCCACCAGTTCGGGATGGATTTTCGTCTGCATCTGCCCCCCTAGATCCCCGGATACATCCGGCCGGGATTAAAAAGCCCGGCCGAATCAAAGGCGGCTTTCAACCTTTGAGTAATCTGCTCATGCACCGCAGGCAGGGGCTCAAAGACGGGTTGCGACGCATCAGGATTACGACTGCGATGCCGCGTCCAATGACCGCTGCCGCGATACGTGGCACGCGGATCTGTTTCGGGATCGAGCAGCCAGCGCTGGCCGAAGCCCCAGTCACTGACGTGCCAGTGCGATGACGAGAGCGGCTCGTCCGGGCGGGTCGACAGGCGCCAGACTTCAGCCGCCCCACCGATCGAGGCCAGCGTCTGATTTCCGACTTCAGCCCACCAGGCATTGTCTACTGTTTCTCCCTCGAGCTGCCCGAGTTCCTGGTCCACCAGCTGGTGACTGCCAGAGAACCGCAGCGTCAACCGGCCAGCCTCGTAGCAGGTAGCGCTCAGCCCTGAAACCCGCTGCAATAGTTGCCGACAAAGTAACTGCGCCTCCTCAGCCGTCTTTGCGATGCAGATGCTGGCTTCTTTCTCGGGTTTAGGCAGTACTTTGAACGTTGCATCTACCACAGGGCCCAGCATACCGAAAGCACCACAGACCAGACGGGAGACGTCATAGCCCGCCACGTTTTTCATCACCTGGCCACCAAATTCTGCATAGGTACCATCCTGCAAGATTAAACCGACACCAAGCACCGCATCCCGCACGGCACCACCATAGGGCCGCCGCGGACCTGACAGACCCGTCGCAACAGTGCCACCAATGGTTGAATGCTCACCATAGGCCGGCGGCTCAAATGCCAGCATCTGACCTTCAGCAGCCAGCAGGCTCTCGATCTCAGCCAGAGTTGTCCCGGCGCGCACCCGCAGCATTAATTCTTCCGGGCGATAGCTGATCACACCGGTATGGTCCGCCAGATTCAGGTCAACCGTTTCAGCTGTCAGCATCTCCCCCAGGAAAGCTCGCGTATTGCCGCCAACGATACGCAGAGCCTGTGACTGCGCGGCTGACGCTTTGACGATTTCCTGCAGTTGCTCGGTGACGGATGGCATGGCTCAGATCGACAGGCAGCGCTAGAAGCGCTCCAGCGCCTCAAATTTTTCCCCACCGGTGTGCACATGCATGGCACCAAACTCAGCACAGCGTGACAATGTCGGGATCGCCTTTTCGGGGTTTAACAACCTCTTCTCGTCAAACGCCGCCTTGATGGCATGAAACAGTGTCAACTCGGGTACCGAGAACTGCACGCACATCTCATTGATCTTTTCGATGCCAACGCCATGTTCACCGGTAATCGTGCCGCCCCGCTCGATGCAGAGACAAAGAATGTCGCTGCCGAACTGCTCCGCCCTTTCCAGCTCATCCGTATTGTTGGCATCGTAAAGGATCAGGGGGTGGAGATTGCCGTCACCGGCGTGAAACACGTTGGCGACCTGCAAACCATATTCAGTGGAGAGCTCACGAATTCGCGCCAGGACTCCGGCCAGTTCCCGACGTGGAATCGTGCCGTCCATGCAGTAGTAATCAGGCGCAATTCGGCCAACGGCGGGAAAAGCCGCTTTCCGACCCTGCCAGAGCTTCATTCGCTCTTCTTCCGCCGTTGCCTCGCGTAACAACATCAGCTGGCGGGTTGCCAGCATGTCCTGGACCCGCTGACTCAATGTTTCCAGTTCCTCAGGCAAACCGTCGAGCTCACACAGCAAAAGGGCTTCCGCATCGGTCGGGTAACCCGCCTGGATGTAGTCTTCTGCTGCCTGGATCGCGAGCCCGTCCATCATCTCAAGACCGGCCGGCAATATGCCCGCACCGATAATATCGGCAACCGCCTGGGCAGCATCATCGACTGTCGCGAAGGCGGCCATCAGCACTGCCACCGATGGCGGCTTCGGCAACAGCTTCACGGTAACCTCGACGACGATACCGAGCATGCCCTCAGAACCGTGCATCAGCGCCAGCAGGTCAAGCCCGGCAGCGTCATAGCCCAGCGAGCCGATTTCGGTTAACTCACCATCCGGCAGGACCACCTTGAGCGATAAGACATTGTGCACCGTTAGACCATACTTGAGGCAGTGCACGCCACCTGCGTTTTCCGCCACATTGCCGCCAATCGTGCAGGCAATCTGTGAGGAAGGGTCCGGTGCGTAGTAAAGCCCAAGTTCAGCCACGGCGTTCGAGATGCCAAGGTTGGTCACGCCGGGCTGAACCACAGCACTCAGGTTCCCGGCATCGACGGCAAGGATACGATTGAACTTCGCCATCACCAGCAGCACCCCCTCCGCATGCGGCATGGCGCCGCCTGACAGGCCAGTGCCGGCACCCCGCGCTACCAGCGGCACCTCGAATTCATGGCAAAGACGCACAATCGCCTGCACCTGATCGACAGTTTCAGGCAACACCACCACACCGGGCAGCTGTCGCTTTGCCGTCAGACCATCGGTTTCGTACACAGAGCGCCGCTCGGTATCGGTGATCACATCCTGACACACAGCTTTGAGGCGAGTTAAAAAGGCGACGTTATCAATTGGCATAGCAGTCTGTGATGGGCGCGAGGTTTCCATTATACGAAGCTTGCGGACTGTTTGCCCGTAGCGCGAATGTCTGGCCTTTCCGCTATAATGCCGAGCCAGGAGAGACAGCTGGGGAAGCTTGTGCCAATCAGTTCAGTCGAGGAAATTCTCGACGATTTTCGTCAGGGCAAAATGGTCCTGATCATGGACGACGAAGACCGGGAGAATGAGGGTGACCTCATCATTGCTGCGGACGTTGTCACGCCCGAACACATTACTTTTTTCGCGCGCAACGCCTGCGGCCTCATCTGCCTGACACTGACCAAAGAGCGTGCGCGACAGCTGAATCTGCCGCTCATGGCTGAGAATAATGGTTCCGGCTTCGAAACTAATTTCACGGTCTCAATTGAGGCCGCTGAGGGTGTAACGACAGGCATTTCGGCTGCTGACCGGGCTAAGACCGTGCGCACAGCGGTCGCAAAAAATGCCAAGGCCGAAGATCTGGTCCAGCCGGGCCACATCTTCCCGATTGTGGCCCAGCCGGGCGGAGTCCTAACCCGTGCCGGCCACACGGAAACCGGCTGTGACCTTGCGCGCATGGCAGGCTACGAGCCAGCATCGGTAATCGTCGAAGTCATGAACGAAGACGGCACCATGGCCCAGCGTCCGCAACTTGAGGCCTTCGCTGACAAGTACGGCATCAAGCTCGGCACCATTGCCGACCTGATTCAGTATCGCAATCTTTACGACACTACGATTGAACACGTTAATCAGAAGCCTGTAAGTACAGCACAGGGTGAATTCGAACTGCACACTTACAAAGACAATATCTCTAATTGCATTCATTACGCCCTGGTAAAGGGTGAAATCAACGAGGATGAGCCCTGCCTGGTTCGCGTTCAGGTGCTGAATACCCTGCGTGATGTGCTGCAGACGACGCGCCCCGGCTTTGCCGATACCTGGTCCCTGAGTGACTCGCTGCGCCGGATCGAGGCTGAGGGCAAGGGCGTGGTTGTGCTGGTCGGCCAGGAGTTTAATCAGGCTGAGGAACTCAACCAGATCTCCCACTTTCCGGAGGTGCCGCCAGTGCAGCGCCATTCCAATGAAGCCGGCGCCTACCGTCTCATCGGTACCGGTTCACAGATTCTGCGGGATGTCGGCGTCAGCAAGATGAGGTTGTTGAGCTCGCCGACACGTTATAATGCAATTTCTGGATTTCAGCTAGAAGTTGTTGAATTTGTTGAGAAAATTGAATGAAACTTCAGGTAGTTTCTACCTGGCTCAAGCCATTCGCAGTACTTTACATTTTCCTCCAGCCAGCGACGATCTACGCCGCTGATCCCACTGATCGCATCAATGACTTCCATACTGTGCTGATCACGGCGATGCAGACGGAAACCTATGAGGCCCGTCTCGCGTTGCTCTCACCCGCCATCAACCAACACTTTGAACTAAGCACCGTTGCCAGGATATCACTCGGCAGGAATTGGCAAGATCTCAGTCCTAAGCAGCAGGCCGCCCACCAGGCTCTGCTGGCTGAACTGGTCACGACGACCTATGCCTCCCGCTTCGATCGATACGATGGCCAGGTATTCGCTGTGACAGCCAGTGAGCCGATTGGCAGGCAACGGATGCGAGTCCGGTCGACACTGCAGACAAAAACGGAGAGCGTTGACCTGGATTACCAGCTCCAGCTGAAGAATGGCGAGTGGCGCATCTACGATGTTGTCGCGAATGGCGTGAGTGATTTATCGCTGAAGCGCTCGAACTACGCCAGCCTCTTTGCCACTGGCGGTCTGGAAACCGTCCAAAGAGAAATTCGCGACAATATTCGACGCAATGCGACAACGGCACAGGCTGAGTGACGGGGGCTGAACGCTGACTTTCCGGATCGAAGCTTTACTGCTCGCCTGGACAGGGCTGATCACGCGCCATGCTGGTGTCACCCTGCTGTGCCTCGGTCTCGTCACTACTGTCGCTGCTTACATTGCCTTCGATCGGTTCAACATGAACTCCGACACCAGTCGCCTGATTCGCCAGGAAACCGAGTGGCGGACTGTACATGACAATTTTGTCGCAACCTTTCCGCAGTACGACCAGAACACCCTGGTTGTGCTGAGTGGTCCCCGCCCGCAGGCACTGGCTGAAACGACTCAGGCACTGGCGGCTGACCTGAGTGCGCGCCAGGACATCTTCAGCCTCGTCTACGCGCCAACCGCCAACCTGTTCATCGAACGAAACGCCCTGCTCTACCTGGACCTCGACACACTCAACAACACTGTCTCGAAACTGGCGGATGCCCAGCCTTTCCTCACAGCTGTGGCTTCTCACAATCACCTGGGCGGTGTTCTGCAACTGCTGAAGGATGCTCTGACGACAGATGAACCATTGCCGACTGGCATGATCCAGATCGCCGACATGCTCGAGCTGGCAGCCGAGCCCGCGCTGGACCGCACTGCCGGCAAGATCAGCTGGAGAGATGAACTTTTCCGGGCAGAGCACGGTGATCAGTATTACCAGCTCATTCTGGTGAAAGGTCGTCAGGAATTCGGCCAGGACCTGCCAAACAAGCTGCTGATCGACGAGCTTGAGTCCGGCATCGCAGCCTTTTCACCACCTTACCCTAATGAAGTGACGATCAGGCTGAGCGGCCAGGTGCCGCTGGAACATGGTGAGATTGTCTCGGCACTGAACAGCGCGCAGTTTGCCGGGACTCTGGCACTGGTGACCCTGATTCTGGTGCTAGTCTGGGGTGTGCGTTCAGCCCGCATTATTGCCGCGACATACCTGTCGATGATCTGCGGTCTGATCTGGACCGCTGCATTCGCCATGCTGGTGGTCGGTCAGTACAACACCATCTCAATCATTTTCCTCGTCATGTTTATTGGCCTGGGCGTCGATTTTGCAATCCACCTCTGCCTCAAATATCAGGAAGCCCTGACCCGCAGCAACAAACAGGCGGCACTCATCGAAACTGGGGTCAATCTGGGACCGGCCATCATGCTGTGCGGCGTCACATCGGCACTGGGTTTTCTTTCTTTTGTACCTACGAACTACATCGGCCTCGCCGAGATGGGCATCATCTCTGCCGGCGGCATGGTCATTGCGGTCATACTGAGCCTGACCCTGATCCCCGCCTTTTTCAGCATGGTCAAAAACCCCGGCCCCCAAACCGATCTTCCTGTCGCCCGCACCATGAGCGCTTTGGTGGCAGCAAGGCCACGTCAGACAGCCTGGGCAACGCTGTTGCTGGCACTGGTGCTGGCTGGCATCTCGACCCAGGCTGAGTTTGACTACAGCACCCTCAGCTTAAAGGACCCGCAATCCGAGGCGATGACCACGCTGCGAGAACTACACGCTGAGGACATTGTCACGGATTATAGCCTCAGCGTTGTCGCCGCTGATGCGGCCGAGGCAGAGGCTCTGAAAGCACGACTTGCTGAACTGGAGGTTGTCTCTGGCGTGACGCTGCCCGCCGACTATCTGCCTGATCAGCAGGCAGATAAACTTCTACTACTGGAAGACGCCAGTTTCCTGCTGGATGCCGTGTTTTACGCCTCTGCCGATGACGCCGCATTGACTGACGAAGCACTGACGGCTTCGTTGATGGAGCTGATCGACACAATAGATTCCGCAGGGTTGAGACACGATCTCGCACCCGACATGATCGAAGCACTAGTGCGACTCAAGGTCACGCTCGAACAGTTAACGTCTGCAACGGCATCAGAACGCGAGCGCTTTACCCAACTGATCGTTCCCCCGCTGCAGGCAGAGCTCAACTGGCTGCAGCAGGCCTTCGACGCGACTGAGATCACGGTCAATGACTTTCCCACTGCAATGCGTGACAGGCTGATCGCGCCTGACGACCGTATCTTGCTCGCCATCACGCCGGCAGAAGATGTCGTCGAAGTCGAGGCTCTGCGCAGATTTACCGAAACCGTGCTGACTGTTACCCCGAACGCGACCGGTCGACCTGTGCTCGACCTGGGGATCGGCGACATTGTCACATCGGCTTTGGGTCAGGCACTCGTCATAGCCGTCGGCAGCATCTTTATCATCTTGCTGCTCACACTGCGGAGTCTGACAGATGCTGTGCTCGTATTTATCCCGCTTGCCATGACTGCCGGCGTGACCCTGACATTTTCAGTGCTGGCAGGACTACCGCTGAACATGGCAAATGTCGTCGTCATCCCGCTGATCTTCGGCCTCGGCGTTGATAACGGCATTCACATCGTTAAGCGTTACCACCAGGTCGGGAGTGTCGAGGCGCTTGTCTACAGCAGCACACCAAAGGCAGTCTTCCTCAGCAACCTGACAACCCTCGGCACTTTCTGCGCCCTCTCTTTTTCAACGCACCAGGGTATTTATTCGATCGGCGTACTGCTAACGATTGCCCTGGTCAGCCTGATGCTGCTGACTCTGATTTCTTTGCCTGCATTGCTGGCAACATTTTCATCTCCAGGCAACAGTGGCAATCTGACTTAGCCTGCTATATCGCTGACATACCACCGTCAGCCATATAAACACCTCCGGTCAGAAACCGACCGTCATCGCCCAGCAGCAACAGAAACAAGCCGCACATGTCCTCGAATCGGCCGTATCGACCCATTGGAATGCGAGTGTCAATATAGGCCCGCCGCATGCCCGCTTCTTCTCCAGGTCTCAGACTGCTCTCTATCGAACTGATCATCCTGCCTTCGAGCGGTGCGGGGTTAATGGTATTCACCCGAATGCCCGCGGCTGCGCCCTCAGCCGCAGCAGATCGCATTAGCCCAATCACGGCGTGTTTGCTGGTGTTATAGGGCGCCAGGCCAGGCGAACCGGTGACGCCAGCGATCGAAGACAAAATCACGATGCCACCACCACCGGCGCGAGCCATGGCGGGCATAGCACACTTTAAACCAAGAAATGGACCACGCACGTTGACGCGCATGACCCTGTCAAAGCCTTCCGCGGTCTGTTCAGACAGTGGCGCACCGGGACCTTCGATGCCGGCATTGGCAATGAAGCCGTGCAGACCACCGAAGCGGCGTTCTGCCAGCGCCACCATCTGAGCATTCGTTTCTTCCTCGCCCACATCACCGGCCAGAATCTCAACGTTTGCTGAATCCAGTTGGTCGCGCCTGGTTTCCAGGGCGGCCTGGTCAAGGTCAGACAACACCAGGTTGGCGCCTTCTGCCAGCAGTCGCCGGGCGAGCACGCCAGCAAGTTCACCGGCCCCACCGGTAAGGACGATAGTACGGTCTTTCAATTGCATATGTGGGTCTCCTTTTGGCGCGCAGTGCTAGAAATATCCGAACCAGCATGCCAGACCCGACCCTGGATGGAAAACCTGCCGCAGCGAGGCGGCCGGTCATCCGTCCAAAATAGACATTTGCCTTGACTCAGAGTGCGTTGTACTTGCAAAAGAGCGCTATCTTGCTAGTGTCTGGTAGTCAGACTTGGTCCTTACAGACAATCAGATGTCGCAGGCGGCAAACCACTGGAAGAAACAGAACATTGACATGTTCACTGAATCCGATTCGAGGGGAACGAGATGAGTCACAGCAAATTAACCTGGGGCGTCAAGGCCAGTTTCAGGGCCTATGTCGAAGGTATGGGCGGCTCAATCACCCTGGATGACGGGGCCGTGCGTACCGAGGACGGCACAATCATGTTCCCAGTAGCGCCCGGTGGAGATCTGGCTTTCGCGCCGGACGGCAGCGCGACGGGCTCTCTGCAGCTTCAGGGGACGGTCAGATTCACGGCACACGGTGGCATGCTCGATTCAACGCTTGCCGAATTGTGCCTGGAAACGACTCAAGAGGGTTTTGTCCTCACTTCACTGGATGCGCCGCTGAACCAGCAGCGGTGCGCGATTGCGACGCTTGGCCCAGTTGAAGTGGGCCCCGACGATACCATTACCATCGCTGCAGCGATTACTGATGACGGCATGTACCAGATTGCTGACAATTACCCACCGGGAACGGCACTGGATGAGCTGATACTGACATAGTATTGCTCGCAGCTATCTTCCCCCGGAGTGGGCGCAGCTCATGTTTCGCCTGATGGTCCGATTTAGCATGCTGCTTTGGCGGTAAGAAAAATCGAAAGTTAACAACCAGAGATCATTTGTAACAGATGTACCGCTACAGACTCTTCCCTGAATACGGAATATTGTTCGTCAGGTTTTCAGACCCCTATATCGGAGCTGCAGGCGACAATGCAACCCTGGAAATCGCCAGACAGCTGAGTATCGAGGATCTCTACTCTATTCGCGCTGTCGTGTTTGACCTGACCCAAATAACGTCATGTGATTTAACAGAGACCGATCGCGCAAGAGTCGCTCACTTCGAGAGAACCTTGCTGGAGATATTCACACATCCCG
>JAYQAI010000096.1:0-2988 GCA_038136715.1 Gammaproteobacteria bacterium
GGAAAATGGTGCCGAGGAGAGGACTTGAACCTCCACGGGGTTGCCCCCACTAGCACCTGAAGCTAGCGTGTCTACCAATTTCACCACCTCGGCAGATGGTCTGGCCGAGCCCGAAAAAGCCACGGCCGAAAAGAGTCGCGCAGGTTACAATTAGCGGCTACACCTGTCAATCAGATATCGATGCTTTGAAAGACCCTCATTACAGGCGCGAGAAGCGCAAATACGCGCACCCGATCGCCAGTCGGGAAGCCATCCTCGCCTGCATGGAGACAATCGGCGAGCCTGTCGCCTTCAAGCGCCTCGCCAAGGAACTGAATATCGACGCAGGCCGGGATCGAGACGCACTGAAGCTGCGGCTGCGCGCCATGGTGCGGGATGGTCAGCTGCTGGTTGATCGCCGCAATGTTTACGCGGTGGCGACCAAACTTGAGATGTTCCCGGGGGTTATTTCTGCCCACCCTGATGGCTTTGGCTTCGTCGTCTGTGAGGCCGAGCGAGACGATATTTTTTTGAGCCATCGCCAGATGCGGGCGGTATTCCATGGCGACAAGGTGCTGGTTCGAATCAGGGGTCGTGACCGCCGTGGTCGTGACGAAGGCGAAATCGTTGAGGTGCTGGAACGTAATACCACGGAGCTGGTAGGCCGGGTCTACTTCGAGAACCGCGTGCCGTTGCTCGAACCGCTGCACCGACGCATTGACCATGAAATCCTGATTGAGCATATCTCCGGCGAAGTTAACGAGGGTCACATCGTGGTTGCGCGCATTGTCGAGCAGCCGACGTTGCACGGGATGGCGACCGTCGAGGTCGTTGAGGTGTTGGGTGAGCACCTGACACCGGATATGGAAGTCGAGATTGCGCTGCGCAATCACGATATCCCCTTCAGTTTCGATAATGAGACCATCGCCGAAGCAGACGCACTGCCAATCGCAGTAAAACCTCAGCAGAAACGCCAGCGCGAAGACTTAAGGCAGATGGATCTTGTCACCATCGACGGCGAGGATGCCCGGGACTTTGATGATGCCGTCTACTGCGAGCAGCGCCGTGGAGGCGGTTATCGCCTCGTCGTCGCCATCGCTGATGTTGCTTACTACGTCAAAACGGGTAGCGCGCTCGATCGGGAGGCCTATCAACGTGGCACGTCGGTCTACTTCCCGCAGTATGTTGTCCCTATGCTGCCCGAAAAGCTAAGCAATGGGCTTTGTTCACTGCGGCCTGACGTCGACCGCCTGGCGATGGTCTGTGATATGACGATTTCTGCCCAGGGCCGGATCAGTGGCTATCAGTTTTATGAGGCAGTCATACGCTCTGCAGAGCGGCTCACCTATACCCAGGTTGGTGAATGGATGGCCGCGGGCGAGTTTCCGCGCCACACCGAGAGCCTGTCTGCCATGCAGGACCTGGCCCGGCTGCTGCTGCAGAAGCGCCGGGAGTTGGGGGCGCTGGATTTCGACACCACGGAGGTCAGGTTCGACTTTGATGACGAGGGTCGGGTTGCCGCGGTTAACCCGGTTGAAAGAAACCAGGCTCATCGGCTGATTGAGCAGTGCATGCTCTGCGCCAATATCTGTGCGGCCCGGCTGATTGCGAAATCAAAAGTACCGGGGCTGTACCGTGTCCACGAAAAGCCGGAATTGGAGAAAGCCGAGCGACTGCGTAACTTCCTGGCATCCCATGGTATTGACTTGGGTGAGGCGACGGGTGCTGACTATCAGCGTGCCGTGCAGGTGCTGCGCGGCCGCAAGAACGGGCAGGTGCTGCAGGTGGCCCTGTTGAGATCGCTGCAGCAGGCGGTTTACCAGCCCGAGAACAAAGGGCATTTCGGACTCGCCTTTACCCACTACGCTCATTTCACGTCGCCAATCAGGCGCTACCCGGACCTGCTCGTCCACCGTCTGATCAAATCACTGATCCATAGCCAGCGTGGTCTAACCGAGGTACATCGCTTCGGGAAGCCGCGCAAGTACCGTGACTATGAGTACGACGAGGAAGCGGTCATAGAATTCGGTGAGCATCTTTCCCACACGGAGCGCAGAGCTGATGATGCGGTTTACGAAGTGCTCGAATGGATCAAGTGTGACTTCCTGTCTGAGCACGTGGGAGACGATTTCGAGGGCATCATTTCGGCTGTTACCAAGTTCGGCTTTTTTGTTGAGCTAACCGGACTCTTTGTCGAGGGACTGGTGCATGTCAGCACCCTGACTGGCGACTACTACCACTTTGATACGGAAACCCAGGGCCTCACCGGAGAGAGAACCAACGTCACCTTCTCCCTTGGAGATATCGTCAGCGTGCAGGTCGCGCGTGTGAATGTCGATGAGCGCAAGATCGACCTTGAGCTGTTGAGTCACTCGCCGCTGGCGCGACGCCGCAGGGCGAAGGGCGGCAAGCGCAAACCATCCGAGAGCAAGCGCGGCGCGAAGCGCAGTGACGTCAGTCGGTCACCTTCGAGGCGCCGTCGGCAGCGCTGATGGAGAGTATCGTAGGCATTCATGCGGTAAGTCAGGCGCTGATTGCAGGCGAGGGCCGCAGTCTGACGGTCAGGCCCGGTAAACTGAACCCGCGTCTGCAGGAGGTCGTCGATCTCGCAAAGCAACAGGGAGTCGAGGTGTCAGTCGGCGAGGTACGGCACGAAGAACTTGCAGACCAGGGCGTGGCGCTGTTGGTGAAAACGCCACAGATACGCTCCGAGTCGCTGCTGGACGACCTGATTGGCGCAGACAGCCCGTTGTTTCTGATGCTGGATGGCGTTACTGATCCACGTAATCTCGGGGCCTGCCTGCGCAGTGCAGCCAGTTTCGGTGTCAGCGCCGTGGTTGCACCCAAGGACCGGTCTGCCCCCCTGAACGAGGCGGCGGTCAAAACCGCCAGCGGTGCTGCCAGCCTGGTGCCCTATGTGCAGGTGACGAACCTCGGCCGCACGCTTGAGCACTTGAAAAAGGCCGGCATCTGGGTGGTGGGTACCGTGCTGGCGGATGACAGCCAGCC
>JAYQAI010000096.1:3088-10818 GCA_038136715.1 Gammaproteobacteria bacterium
TTGGGTGTTTACAGCCCTGCCGTTATTGAGTAGGATTCGCGTCCCAATTTCTCCTTGCTTCACCACAGATCAGCTGTAGGGAAGCATTAACCCGAGAGGAGCCTCGATGAGACATTATGAAGTCGTGTTTCTGGTGCACCCTGATCAAAGTGAACAGGTGCCCGGAATGGTAGAACGATACTCAAGCCTGATTACCCAGAACGGCGGTCAGATTCACCGCAGTGAAGACTGGGGTCGACGCCAGCTGGCATACCCGATTAACAAGATCCACAAAGCACATTATGTGCTGATGAACGTGGAATGCGATCTTGGCACCCTCGAAGAGCTGGAAACAGCCTTCAAATTCAACG
This sequence comes from Gammaproteobacteria bacterium, assembly GCA_038136715.1. GTDB lineage: Bacteria > Pseudomonadota > Gammaproteobacteria > Pseudomonadales > Azotimanducaceae > UBA9659. The sequence continues at coordinate 3,439 of JAYQAI010000096.1, forward strand.
ATGCCGTGATCCGCAACCTCATTATGAAGCGCAAGAAGGCCGACACTGATGAGTCGCCGCTGATGAAGATCGAGCGCGAAAGCAAAGAGAGGAAAGACCGGGACGATTCAAGTCAGCAGCGTTCAGCTGAAAAGACTGAGCAGCAGGAAAAGGCTGAGCCAGCCCAAGAGGCACAGGAGTAAGTCATGTCACGATTTTATCGACGCAGAAAGTACTGCCGTTTCACGGCCGAAGGCATCACCGAGATTGACTACAAAGATCTCGAAACTCTGAAGGCTTATGTTTCCGAGACGGGCAAGATTGTGCCCTCCAGGATCACGGGCACCAAGGCAAAATATCAGCGCCAGCTCGCCAAGGCGATCAAGCGCGCACGTTATCTTGCCCTGATTCCGTACACGGATTCACACAAGTAAGAATTCATCATGCGAGCTCTTGCGGAGCTGGCGATGCGCACCCGCATGCACGCCATCGCCACCAGCATGATTGCTGCCGTCGTACCGTTTCTCGGTTGGTTGTCGACGGTGATCGTCACGCTGGTTTGCTTGAGGCAGGGCGCCGCAGCAGGCGGGTTTGTGCTGCTGTGGACCTTGCTGCCAGTGGGTGTCGGGCTTTACCTGGTTGGTGACCCGTCCCCCCTCATCGCATTGCTCAGCACCTTTGTGCTGGCAACCCTGCTGCGGCAGACGATGAGTTGGGAACTGGTGCTGCTCGCCAGTGTTATCCTGGCAGCACTGGGCACACTGATTTTTGAGCTGACAGCTTCGGGGGTCCTGGAGCGGTTGGCAGAGTACTACGTAGAGTATTTAAGCCAGGTTGATGCGTCTCTGACCATTGACGCGGCTGAGGCAAAAACCCTGCTGTTGGGGTTCTTCGGGATGGGCCAGGCCTACGCCATGCTTATCCTGCTGATCATCGCCCGGTGGTGCCAGAGCGCACTGTATAACCCTGGCGGTTTTCAGAAGGAGTTCCACCAGCTGAGACTGTCGCCGATGAGTTCGGCAGCGGTGGTGGCAGCGATGATCATCTGCTTCATGTTTGATGAGCTGCTCGGTCAATGGCTGCCGCTGCTGACCGTACCGCTGATATTCGCGGCGCTGGGTCTCGTGCACTGGCTGATTGCCAGTAGGGCGCTCTCGAGCCGGTGGGTCGTGGCGTTGTACACCTGCCTCGTGTTGCTGTTCCAGCTGGTGTACCCATTCCTGGCGTCGCTGGCACTGATGGACAGCTGGTTAAACGTTAGAAACAGACTACAGACAAGTCAAAAGGATTAAGTCATGGAAGTGATATTGCTTGAGAACATTGCCAATCTTGGCGACCTCGGTGACAAAGTGAACGTCAAGTCAGGCTACGGCAGGAATTTCCTGATCCCACAGAAAAAGGCCGTGCCTGCGACCTCAGCTAACCTCGCTGAATTCGAAGCTCGCCGGGCCGAGCTTGAAAAGCAGGCGGCAGGCAAGCTGGCGGAAGCCCAGGGTCGTGCCGAGAAACTCGATGGCCTCAGCGTTAGCGTCGCCACCAAGGCGGGTGATGAAGGCAAACTGTTTGGCTCGATCACCGTGCGTGACATTGTCAGCGCGGCAGAAGCGGCTGGCCAGGCGCTTGAGAAGAGTGAAGTCAGTCTCCCGGAAGGCCCGATTCGCGAGCTGGGTGAGTTCGACATCGCTGTTCATCTGCACCCTGAAGTTGTAGCGACGCTGAAGCTTGCGGTGGTCGCCGAGGACTAATAACCTAGGCGTCCCCGAACCGCAAAAGCATTGCCCAGATTGGATGAAGTCAGCCCGCTAAAAGTACCGCCTCACTCGATTGAAGCTGAGCGATCAGTACTGGGTGGGCTCATGCTGGATGAGAATGCGTGGGATGCAGTCTCAGCTAAGGTTTCGGCAGAGGACTTCTACCGATCAGATCATCGAACCATTTTTCGATGCATGATAGACCTCGTCGAGCGGAATCAGCCGCTCGACATCATTACCATCTCTGAAACGCTGGAAGGCGTCGGCGAACTCGATAATGTTGGCGGCATGGCGTTTATTTCTGATCTCGCTGGCAGTACGCCGACAGCCTCCAATATTGTTGCCTACGCTGACATCGTGCGCGAGCGCGCAACAGTCCGTAACCTTATTTCTGTTGCCCATGAAATTGCCGACAGCGGCTTCAACCCGGAGGGCCGCAGCAGCTCTGAGCTCATCAACGAGGCAGAATCGAAGGTGTTCCGGATCGCGGATGAGCGCCCGAGCACAGGTGGCCCTGAGCCGGTGCGGCCGCTGCTCACCAAGACCATTGAACGCATTGATCTGCTGTTTCAGAACAAGGGTGCCCTGACAGGCGTCAGCACTGGCTTTCGTGACATTGACGATATGACCTCCGGCATGCAGCCGTCAGATCTCATTATCATTGCGGGCCGGCCTTCCATGGGCAAAACCGCTTTCATGATGAATATCGCGGAAGCGGCCGTGATATCCGATGGCGCCCCGGTTCTGGTGTTCAGCATGGAAATGCCCTCAGACTCTCTGGTCATGCGGATGCTGTCATCCCTCGGACGCATTGACCAGAGCAAGATTCGTACGGGCCAGCTCGGCGATGATGACTGGCCGCGGCTGACGTCGGCAGTCACACTGTTGAGTGATAAGCCGCTGTTCATTGACGACACGCCAGCGCTGACGCCGAACGAGATTCGCTCCCGCGCTCGTCGGGTTGCAAGGGAACATGGCAAGCTTGGCATGATCCTGATCGATTACCTGCAGCTGATGCGGGTCGCTGGAAATTCAGAGAACAGGGCCGGTGAGATCTCCGAGATCTCCCGTTCATTGAAGGCCATCGCGAAAGAATTCGACTGCCCATTGATTGCCGGTTCCCAGCTCAACCGGGGCCTTGAACAGCGACCCGACAAGCGCCCTGTGATGTCGGACCTGCGTGAATCAGGCGCGATCGAGCAGGATGCCGACGTCATCATGGCGATTTATCGTGATGAGGTGTATCACGAAGATGCTGAAAAGGGGGTTGCCGAGATCATTATCCTGAAGCAGCGGAATGGCCCTATCGGCAAGAAGAAGCTCGCTTTTGTCGGTCAGTACACCAAGTTCGAAGACCTCGCCGTTGGTTACGACGATTACTATTGATGAGTTCCAGGCAAGCAACAGTCACTGTTGATCTGAACGCAATCCAGCAAAACTTTAACTACGTGCGTGAACTTGCGCCCGCCAGTCGCGTCATGGCAGTGATCAAGGCCGATGCTTATGGTCACGGTGCGATCCAGGTTGCCCGCAAGCTCACCGGCGCAGAGGCTTTTGCTGTTGCCCGGGTCAGCGAAGCCGTCAAACTGCGCGAAGCGGGCGTTCAGGGCAATATTTGCCTGCTTGAAGGTGTTATCGATAAGGAAGAAGTAAACCTCGCCAGTGTCTACGAACTGCAGCTGGTCGTGCACAGCCGCCAGCAGATAGATCTGCTCAGCGCGCGGGGCGCAAGGCGCCCGGTCTGGATCAAGGTGGATACTGGGATGGGCCGGCTGGGCCTCAAGCCTGAAGAAGTGGAGGCGTCGTTCGCTGAGCTGGGTCGTCAGAAGGTCCTCGGTCTGATGACGCATTTCCCGACAGCAAACGAAGCCCGGGATGAATCCGCGCCAAGACAGTTGGAAGCAATGAGCGCGTTAGCAAAAAAGCTCGAGACGATTGCACCTCAGGCCGCGGTGCTGAACATGGCGAACTCGGCCGGCGTGATGACAGTACCCGATAGTCGAGCGGACTGGGTACGACCCGGGTTGATGCTTTACGGCGCGTCGCCTATGGCTGCCTGTATCGAGGATCCGGCGTTGACACCAGCCATGACGTTCAGCGCACCGGTCGTGGCTGTCAGGCGGATCAAAACCGGCGATACGGTCGGTTACGGCAGCACCTGGCAGGCATCAAAGAATTGTCGCCTGGCCGTGGTGGCTGCAGGTTATGCTGACGGTTATCCCCGAGAGATCGCGGCTGGCACGAAAGTGCTCGTCAACGGTGAAGAAAGAGAGATTGTCGGGCGGGTCTCAATGGATATGCTCACGGTACAACTCGCCGACGCTGATAGCGTCGATCCCGGTGATCAGGTCGTGCTCTGGGGTGAAGGTCTGCCGATTGAACAGGTGGCTCAGCAAGCCCATACAATTCCTTACACCCTGATGTGTGGTATCGGCTCGCGCGTGCGCCGGGTCTACCGCGGAGAAGTGCGTGGCTAAATCAAAAACCGTCTACGTCTGTAATGACTGCGGCTCCGAGTACGCGAAATGGCAGGGCCAGTGCAATGACTGCCAGGCCTGGAACACGCTTTCAAGCCTGTCTGTTGATGCGAAGCCGCAGGCCAGGAGCGGTTTCGCGGGTCAGCTCGAACCGCCAAAAAAGCTCAGCGAAGTTTCAGCGGAAGAGTTGCCGCGGCTTGAAACCGGTATAGGTGAACTGGATCGGGTGCTGGGTGGCGGACTGGTGCCAGGTTCCGTTGTCCTCATCAGCGGTAATCCGGGTGCCGGTAAAAGTACGTTGCTCATTCAGGTTATGTGCGCGCTGGCCGCGGCGCGCAAAGCACTCTACATCACGGGCGAGGAAAGCCTGTCGCAGGTGGCGATGCGTGCTCGACGACTCGGGCTGCCGCTCGACCAGCTCGAAGTGATGGCGGAAACCAGCTGCGAGCGGCTGCTTGCCACCTGGAATGACATGAAACCGGATGTGGTGGTTGCCGATTCCATCCAGGTGATGCATACCGCTGACGTCGAAAGTGCGCCTGGTGGTGTTGCCCAGGTCAGGGAGTCTGCCGCACAGCTGATCCGCCAGGCTAAACAAACCAACACAGTGCTGTTCATGGTGGGGCACGTGACGAAAGACGGTTCGCTGGCCGGTCCCCGTGTGCTTGAGCACATGATTGATACCTTCATTATGCTTGAAGGCGATGGCGATTCTCGTTTCAGGACGTTGCGCAGCGGCAAGAATCGTTTTGGTGCGATTAACGAATTGGGCATCTTTGCGATGACCGACAAGGGTATGCAGGAGGTGGCCAATCCCTCCGCGATTTTCCTGTCGAGGTCTGCTGAAGCCACACCCGGCAGTGTGGTGATGGTGGTCTGGGAGGGCACGCGGCCGCTCCTGCTGGAAGTTCAGGCGCTGGTGGATATGTCAGCACTGGGTAATCCGCGCCGCGTTGTCGTCGGGTTTGATCAGAACCGACTTTCCATGTTGCTTGCCATCCTGCACCGTCACGGTGGCCTGCAGGTGGGTGACCAGGATGTTTTCGTCAATGCTGTTGGCGGTATCCGCGTCGATGAAACCAGTAGTGATTTAGCCCTCGTGCTGGCGGTGGTGTCCTCGTTCCGCAATCGACCATTACCGAACGAAATGGTCTGCTTTGGCGAGGTCGGCCTCTCGGGTGAAATCAGGCCGGTACCCAATGGTCAGGAGCGCCTGCGAGAGGCGGCCAAGCACGGCTTCAAAACCGCGATCGTGCCGAAGGCGAACCAGCCAAGACAGCCGATAGATGGTTTGCGGGTAATCCCGGTCACAAAACTCGCCGATGCGTTGACGGCAGTAGAAAGCCTCTGAATCGATAGGCAGGGACGACTCGCTGTCGGTTATACATCAGCGAGCCGATACATCCCTAAGTCGAAAGAAAGTGCTTGTTAAGCCAGCTTCTTGTACTTAACCCGCGTTGGTACGATTTCTTTTGTCCCCAGCCGTTTCATTCGGTCTTCCTCATACTCGGTGAAGTTGCCGGGGAAAAACTCGACATGGCTGTCACCTTCAAACGCCAGGATATGGGTCGCGAGGCGATCCAGGAACCAGCGATCGTGGGAAATGATCATCATGCTGCCAGGAAAGGTTTCGATCGCACCTTCCAGGGCGCGCAGGGTTTCCACATCAAGATCGTTGGTTGGCTCGTCCAGCAGCAGGAAGTTCGCACCCTTTTTCAGAAGCTTTGCAAGGTGCACGCGGTTGCGCTCGCCGCCCGACAAATCTTTGACGAATTTCTGCTGATCCGCACCCTTGAAGTTGAAGCGACTGACATAGCCGCGGGACTGGGTTTCGTACTTGCCGATCTGGATGATCTCGTTGCCCTCGGAGATTTCCTCCCAGACGGTCTTAGTATCATCCAGGCTGTCGCGGCTCTGATCGACATAGCCCAGCTCTACGGTTTCGCCTAGGATGACGTCGCCGCTGTCGGGTTGCTCCGTGCCGCAGATCATGCGGAACAGGGTTGACTTACCAGCACCGTTACCACCAATGATCCCGACGATCGCACCCTTCGGGACCCCAAAGTTCAGGTCTTCGATCAGCATGGTCTCGCCGAAACCTTTATTGACACCCTTGACTTCCAGAACCTGCTCCCCGAGCCGCGGGCCCGGCGGTATATAGAGTTCCTGGGTTTCGTTGCGGGTCTGGAACTCCTGTGAATTCAGTTCATCAAAACGGGCGAGGCGTGCCTTGTTCTTCGCCTGTCTGGCCTTGGGCTGAGTCCGGACCCACTCCAGCTCGGCTTTGATGGACTTCTGGCGGGCCGCTTCCTGACGCTCCTCCTGTTCCAGTCGTTTCTCTTTGGCCTCAAGCCAGGTGGAATAGTTACCCTCGTAAGGGATGCCATAGCCGCGGTCGAGCTCAAGAATCCAGCCAGCAGCATTGTCGAGGAAGTATCGATCGTGGGTGATCGCCACGACTGTGCCGGGAAACTCCTTCAGGAAGCGTTCGAGCCAGGCAATACTTTCTGCATCGAGGTGGTTGGTGGGCTCGTCCAGCAGGAGCATGTCAGGGTTAGCCATAAGCAGCCGACAAAGGGCGACCCGGCGCCGCTCACCTCCCGAGAGATGTGTCACGTCGGCATCCCACGCTGGCAGCCTGAGGGCATCGCTGGCAATCTCCATCTTGCGGTCGAGGTCCCAGCCGTCCATCGCGTCGATTTTGAGTTGCAGCTCACCCTGGCGGTCGAGCAGCTCTGCCATCTCGTCGTCTGACATCGGCTCAGCAAACTTGTTAGATATTTCGTTGAACTCGTTCAACAGGTCAGAGAGTTCACCCAGGCCGTCTTCGATGTTCTGTCTGACGTTCTTATCGGGATCCAGCTGGGGTTCCTGGGGCAGGTAGCCTATCTTGAGGTCTGGCTGGGGTCTCGCTTCTCCGAGGATTTCTGTGTCGATGCCTGCCATGATCTTCAGCAATGTTGATTTACCGGCACCGTTCAATCCGAGTACGCCGATTTTTGCACCTGGGAAAAAAGACAGAGAGATGTCTTTCAGAATGGTGCGATTGGGTGGCACAACTTTGCCGACCTGAGACATGGTGTAAACGTACTGGGCCATATTAACTGTCTATTTGAGCGAAGGCGTATTCTATAGAAGGCAGAGTTCGCGTGCAGCACAGGAAACGCCTAAAA
>JAYQAI010000097.1:0-10572 GCA_038136715.1 Gammaproteobacteria bacterium
TGCCACCGAAGAGCCCCTGCTCCTCGCCTGCCAGGCCGGCAAATATAATGCTCGCTGGAAATCGATATCGGGTCAGCACACGCGCCGCCTCAATGGTCCCGGCCATGCCAGAGGCATTGTCGTTGGCGCCCGGCGAGTCCGAGGTCGAGTCAAGCGGGTCTGTCACCCGCGAATCGATGTCACCCGACATCATCACATAGCGATCCGGCTCCGTTTCGCCCCGCAGGATCGCGATCACGCTGACGACTTCGGCTGGTTCGGGAATCCTGCGCTCACCGCTGATGACCTCAGACTGATACACAACTTCAAGGCAGCCGCCGCAGTCCGCTGATATGCGCTCGAATTCCGCTTTAATCCAGCGTCGCGCCGCGCCAATGCCCCGCTTCTCTGATGCAGTCTCTGACAGGGTATGACGGGTACCGAAATTAACCAGCATTCGAATATCAGACTCTATCCTGTCGGCTGAAGGCGATCGGGCAATCGCGTGCAGGCGATCGGGTGATGCCTCGAGAAACGCAGGTGCCAGCAGCAGGACGGCAACAAGAAACAACCTTGATCTCGATGGAATCATTCCGGTTACAGTCGGCGCACCGCCCTGGTCCAGCCGTGATTCGATGTTTTTCACTGAAGTCAGAGAAGCTTGCTGCTAATTTTCCAGGATTGGATAAGAGACATCAGATCTGTCTTGCGTCCCCTTGTACGTCAAAGAAGCAAAGAGTTCGTTCGGGTCATCACCTGTAAACTTGGCAGTTCTGCTCCAGTCGATGATGTACTGCCGCATAACGATGCGCCAGTCTCCTTCACGGCAGGCGTATCGATCGACGTAACGCCCAGCCACGACATACTCGAAACCACCGTCAGATTCACTTTCTTTGTAGTTCTCAACAGCCATAACATCTCCGGCCTGAGACATCGACAGAAAAGCCAAAACGTATACTTCACCTACGCCGCTCCCAGATGCAGCATCAATTTCATAGTATTCGTTCATGACCGTGTGGGTTGTGTAGTTCATGGCCATATGTCCCGCGACGACATTGTCACAGAACTCCGCATAGTGGCCGTCGTAACTGCCGTATTTGACCTCCGCATCGTCATGAAAAGCGGATTTGAGTAATTCGATATCGCACCTGTCTGCCCCTCTTGAATAACAGGTTACGGCTTTACGCACTGCTTGCTCTGCGAGCAGATCCTCAACGGTTTTTACCTTTGCCATGACTGAGAAACCCCCAAAAAAAGCCAATAAAACATGAACCCGCAGCCAGAGCAACACGAATCCCTCCGCATGGCCTGAGCCATGTTGACCTGAGTCGGTAGACGGAATTAACCTTTGAGTGAGACTCCTGTCTGAGGGCAATGGGAAACCGATATGACCGAGACTGATATGACCGAGATAGAACAACACCCGCTCGCCATGGATGGCAAAGACCCAAAAAATCTTCGGGGTGATGCCATCACGCAAGATCGCTATTACGAGCCCGACTTTATGCGCCGGGAATGGGAGCACCTCTGGACCAAAATCTGGCACCTGGCAGGCAGAGAACAGCAATTGGAAGAACCCGGCGACTACCTGGTTCACGACTTCATGCATGAATCAGTCATCATCGTTAAACAACGAGATGGGTCGCTCAAAGGCTTCTATAACTCATGCGGCCATCGCGCGGCGAAACTGGTTTGGCAGAACAGCAGTCAGGAGAGTTTCTTTTGCCCGTATCATGGTTGGCAGTGGGGCCTGGATGGGGTCTTGGAAGCCTGCCCGGACGCTGATGACTATCCTCAGGGGAACCCGGTCGGTAAGCTCAAGCTCAAACAGGTGCGGGTAGACACATGGGCCGGGCTGGTCTGGTATACCATGAACGACGATGCTCCGACGCTAATGAAATACCTCGAGCCCATACCCGAGATCTACAAGGGTCACCAGTTCGAGAAGACCGTGAGGGTAAACTGGCTCAGGGTTACCCTCAATGCGAACTGGAAATTCTGGTCAGACAACTTCAACGAGTCCTACCACACTCGTATCGTACACCCTCAGGTGCCACCAATTATTGATCAGGATCACTTCACGTCACGCTACGAGATGTTTCCCATGGGACATAATCGCATTGTGCAGATGGGCAGGCCCTCACTTCGAGATCGGTTGCCAGAGGGACAACCACACCCTTTTGATGAAGCACTACGCACCTGGGATATTGATCCAGACAGTTACCCTGACTATGAAACAAAGGCCATGCAGGGTTGGCTCGATCTGAAGGCAGCGAAACGTAAGCTCTGGAAAGAAAAAGGTTATCTGCATTACGAACACTTAAACGACGAAGACCTGACGGAGAGTCCATTTGGCGTTATGTTCCCCAACGTTGCGGTTGCACCTGGCGCGGACTCGTTTCTCGTCTGGCGCTGGGAACCTCATGCGACAGACCCCGAAAAGTGTTACTTCGAGCAATGGACGATGGCCTATCCGATCGAAGGGCAGACAGACTTCGTCAATCGCACCGCAGAAAAAGTGTTGCAGTTGGAAGAAGCTGAACTCGATGCCTTTGACTATTCAGACAAAGAAAGGGTCGAACAGTATTCTGACCAGGTCGTCTATCAGGACTGGCAGTTAACAGAAGGTCAGCGAACCGGATGGAAATCGCGTGGCTACCAGGAGCCTTATTTCGCAGCACAGGAAACGCGCGTTCGAAGGTTTCACGAGGTGCTGCACGACTATCTTGCAGGGAATCCTCCCGGCAGCAACTGAACGACTTTCAACGCCATCTTCATGCGCTTTGGTCAGTGGCCATGGCAACTAGACTGGGTATCCCAATGATTATGCCTCGGTCTGGGAAAGGGTGCCGCCAGGCGGGCCATGAATGCCTTTGGGCAGTCAATTTAGTTTATAGTCCTAAAAGCTCGATGCTGCCAAGGCCGGTACCGGAAGATGAAATCAGATAGAAATACCAGTCAAACGCTGTTGCAGCAGGTAAGACAGCATCAGCGCGAGGTTTTACGCACACTCGGTCCGGCCGGCGTCATCACATTACTCGGTTTTGTCGTCGCATTTTTCTTCATTGAGCCAGCACCACCGAGGACACTGGTGATTGCGACGGGTCCAAAGGACGGTGTCTACTACGAAACCGGCGTTGCCTACGCCAGGTTCCTTGAATCCAAGGGCATAAAAATCGTGGTGCGAGAAACTGCTGGCAGCGTTGAAAACTTCAGATTGCTGAACGAAGACAACGATATCGATCTGGCTATCGTCCAGGCTGGCGCAAAGCAGGACTCAATTCCTTCGGACAACCTGGAAGCACTCGCGAGCTTGTACCTCGAACCTATCTGGATTTTTCATCGGGCGAACCTTAAGCCGAGCAGACTCAGTGACTTTTCCGGCAAAGTCATTTCCGCAGGCCAGGCAGAGAGTGGTACACATGCGCTCATCAAGCTCCTGTTCAAGGCGAACGGGATCGCCAGCGATGGCGCCGCAGGTGCGGTCACGCTGGTTAATGAAGATACCAGCACTGGTATTGAAAGACTCCGGTCTGGCGAAATTGACGCCTTAGCGGCCGTGGTTTCGCCAGAATCTGAACTTGTAGCGGGTCTGCTCAGCGATCCCTCGCTGAAAGCTTTCTCTTTCCAGCGCCAAGAGGCCTATGCGCGAAGGTTCAGTTTCCTTGAGGCGATTACGCTTGAGAAAGGCGTCGTTGACCTGGGCGAGGACATACCGCGAGAACCGGTCAAGCTTGTTGGGCCTTACGCTAATCTGGTTGCAAACCAGAAATTTCACGATGCGCTTATCCCGCCGCTGCTCGAGGCTGCCACGAACCAACACTATGCCGGCGGTTTACTTTCGAACGCAGGCGACCTGCCGTCACTTAATGGTTCGGAGTTTCCGATTAGCGAGATCGCCCGCGATTACCTGACCCACGGACCTTCACTTTTTCAAAGACACATGAATTTCTGGGTTGCCTCTCTTATCGACAGGGTAAAGATCATGCTGATCCCCCTCGTTGCGCTGCTGTTTCCGCTCGTCAAACTTGCACCACCTGTATATCGCTGGCGAATGCGTTCACGTATCTACAACTGGTACACCATTCTACAAGGCGTTGAAAAAGATCTGCGCGACGGCAAGATTAATGATTTGAGCCATTACCTCGAACAGCTTTCAGGCATGGAACAAGAGCTGGCAGAGCTGGAGGTACCGCTTTCGTATATGCAGGAGTTATACAACCTGCAGCTCCACATTGACCTGGTTCGCAGACGTCTCAATGCAGAATCTACGTGAACCAGCAGTCAGGCAACACAAGATTTGACACGCGCCAAACCCGAAACCTTCGTCAGACAAAAGCATAGGGAGGATGCGGTAACAAGCATCACCTGTATTCAACTTAGGCAATAGGACATTCGAAATGCCATGGATTAGGAAAGTCGGTCTGGTCACACTTTTGTTGCTGTCTGGCAGCTGTTCAACGAGCACGCTCCCAGAGAGCAGCGCCGTCGATCAGCTGATTCAGGGCCAGACATGGCAAGTCGAGGACGTTGAACGCCGGGGTATCGTGGACAGCTCAATGATCACCATAAAATTCGATGAAGAAAATGGCCAGGTAAACGGGACTTCAGGTTGCAACCGATACTTCGGCAGCTATGAACGCAAAGGTAAACGGTTCTCTATCGGCCCGCTCGCCGGTTCCAGGCGGGCGTGTGTCCCTGCCCTGATGAACCAGGAACAGCGTTTCCTGGCAGCGCTGCAGTCGGTGACTCAAGCGCGTTGGCTGGATAGAACCCGGATAGAACTTCAAAATGAAGAAGCAGAATCGATCCTCACACTCATCAAATTCGATAGTCAGGTACAGCGCAAGACCAGTGTTAACTACCTGTGCGACGATGAATCAACATTGACAGCCAGATTCGCTGGCCCGGAGCGGCTGATCATTGAGACGGGTAATCAATCGCTGTCACTGCAACGGCAAGAGAGTGCCTCGGGCGCTCGATACCTTGGGCGGGACGTCGAATTCTGGACCAAAGGCAAAGACGCCACGCTGGTGAAAACCGACGACAGACTTCTTTGCCAGCAACAAAGCTAAATGAAACGCGTTTTTGTGAGCCACGAGCGATCGCAAGTATGTAATAAACACGGCAGGGCCAGCAGGAAAAACTGACGACTTCTTTCCCCTCGTATTGGGTTGGCAAATATTACGTTATCGTGTAAGTTTTTACGGTTCATCCTCTCATTCTGGATATGCACAAACGCGGCCCCTACTCTTCGCCCCTGCAAGCCCAGCGCCAAAACGACATTTTAGAGGCTACTCGCGCCTTGATTACGTCTGAGGGCGAGGAAGCTATTACCATACAACGCGTCGCTGGACTGAGCCGGGTCAGCGCAAAAACGATCCACAATATTTTTGGCAGTCGTGATTCACTGCTTCTGGCGAGTGCGTCCAGCTCACTCAACAACTTCCAATTCGGCGACGAGCTGACGGAGATCGAGGCGGGCATCCCTCGCCTGTTTTTTTTCATCGAACGAATCATGAATCGATTCGAGCAAGAAACCGACTATATGGCGCGGATCATCTCTGTCGTCGTCCGCGCAAATCCGGCGCTCGAGCATTCCGAGCACCAGATTGCCCGCATTCAATCGCTTGCACTGAATCAACTGAAAGTCGCCGAGGCGCAGGGCGAGTTGCTCGATAATGTCGATCTCGACGCGCTGTCGAAACAGATTGCCGCGGGTCAATGGGGTTCTGCATTCCTATGGCTTCGAGGCGCAATGACCCTTGAGCAGTTTGTCTCGGCGACAAAGATCAATTTATGCGTGACCCTGTCTCCCTTCTGCCAGGGAGGCCGCAAAACATGGGTCGAGCAAAAGCTCGATCTTTACCAATCACTGTCTTCGAAAGAGAAGCACTAGTGGCATCTATCACCAACGAGGCGTTAACAATGAAAACAAAAAAACAACGGGCTGCGGCGGCATTTGCCACCATCCTGGCCGGCACACTGGGGGCAACATCTGCATCTGCGGAATCAGCCATCGAGGAAGTTGTCGTCCAGGCCAAGTCAATCAAGGCAAGCCAGATGGCGGCAATTGAAGCAAAACGTATGGCTGATAATGTCGCTGACGTAATTTCGGCCGATGCGATCGGCCGGTTCCCTGACCAGAACCTCGCTGATGCGTTGGGCCGTGTGCCAGGCATGGCGATTGAGAGAGATCAGGGGCAGGCCCGCTATATCGCGTTCCGGGGTGCGCCCAAGCGCTACACCACCACTGCCTTTAACGGCATCGATATTCCAGGCGTCGAAAATGGTCGGATCCCGCGCTTCGATGCTTATCCCGCTGTGATCACATCACAAGTCGTTGCCAACAAGGCCATTACTGCAGACATGCCGGGTGAATCGATATCGGGATATATCGACGTCCGAACCTTCCGGCCTTCAGACATCGATGGCTGGTCATTTTCGGTGGAGATGGGTACTGGCGAACAGGAACTGGGTGATGGCGATGTCAGGAAGCAAAACCTGCGTGCCTCCTACTCTGACGACAAGTTCGGTTTTGTTGTATACGGCTCTGAAAACAAGCGCGAGCAGATTACCGACAACCGGGAACTGGAGTACGGCGGTACAGAAGGTGCGCTGACCCCTGATGAAATTCAATTTCGAAACTACCTGGTCGAGCGAGAGGATAAGGCTTACGGTGGTGAACTTGAGTTTTATCTCGAGGACGGAGGGCGAATCTACATCAGCACCTTGAATACTGAGTTTACTGACCGCGAGGAAAGGAATCAGTGGAACTTCTATTTGAGCGGCGGCGCGCCTGTGAAGGGTACGGTCCCACGCGGCAATGTCAGGCGCCTGCTCGAAGATGGCGAGTACCTGAATGAAACCGACGTCAATACCATCGGCGCAGATTTCACCATGGGCGAGTGGGACGTTGAGGTCAGCTACAGCCAGATAGAAACTGTCTTTGATACCTACCTGCCAATACCTTATTTCATCGGTGGAGGTCAGATCAGCAACGTGAATTACGACCTGTCTGATCCTGATGAGCCCATCTTGTCCTTTGATGAAAACCTGCAGGATCTATCGTATTTCCTGCCTCTGCTGGTCGATGCTGTGGGCGGGCTCTACACAGAAACCGATCAGTTCAAGATTGATCTGTCCCGGGCGAACCGATGGGGCGAATTAAAAATGGGCTTCAAATATGACAGCCGCGATGCCGACGGCGGTGGTGCCCCGCTGGCGACAGTGGTGAAGCCCTGGCCGGGTGTGAACATTACGCCGGCAGAGGGTGGCGGCGCCTGGGACACCGACTTTGACAATACGGTCGGCGGCTACTATGCCGACAACGCTGCGATACGGGAAGCACTGGAGGCTGTCGGCACTACCCGTGCCGACTTCCCGGAGGATGAGAAGGTCAATATTGAAGAGACCATCATGTCCGCCTATATCATGCAGACCATCGACAGAGACTGGGGCAACATCATTCTTGGGCTTAGGATCGAAGATACTGAATACGACACAGTCGGCAACAGGCTCGTCGGTGCAGTTAGCGAACCGTTAAAGGTCGGTCAAAGCTACACCAACGTGCTGCCCAGCGCCCATATAAACTGGGATTTCGATGAAGATCAGAAACTGCGTTTCTCTTTTTCCTCAGGTCTCAGCCGGCCCTCCTACATTGAGTCACGTGCGGCGGCATCCATCAGTCCTATCTCACAGTCGATCACCGGCGGCAATCCGGAACTCGAAGAGGAAACTGCCTGGGGCGTCGACATTGCCTACGAATGGTACTTCGCAGAAGCAAGTCTATTTTCAGCGACCGTGTTTCATCGTTCAATCGACAACGTAATCTCGGAATCTAACGAACAGGTCTTAGGCAGCATCTACTCGGATCTGGCGCAGCCCGGCGAAATCTGGAACCTGTCTGCCTTCGGCAACGGGAAAGATGGCGAACTGCAGGGCATCGAGCTGGCCTTCACGGGTCGACTGGATAACTACATGGAAGGCTTCTGGTCTGGGTTTGGCCTCGAGGCCAATGCGACGTTTATAGATTCAGAGTACACGACACCGGGCGGCTTGAAATTTGAACTGCCCGGCCAGTCCGACAAGACCTATAACATCTCGATTTTCTACGAAAACTATGGGTTGTCCGCGCGCTTGAGCTATCGCTATCGTGATGCCTGGCTCGATGAAACTGAGACCGGCGCCGTCTTTGGGCTGGCAGAGGGCATCTACTGGGATGAGCAGGAGCGGGTCGATCTCTCCATACGCTATGACCTGGAACCTCTGATCGGACAGAATGTGTCATTGTTTCTCGACATGAACAACTTGACGGATGAGTCAGATGTCCGATACACCGGCGGCAGATGGAATCCTAACCAGGTAGAAGCCTACGGCAAACGCTACCTGGCTGGATTCAGGTTCAGCTTCTAACCCACGTGTTGCAGCGGCACCGAAACCTCGCAGACAGGTTTCGGTGCCATGCGCACCGAACGCGTGCCAGACTGCTGCGCTGTTACTTCATGCAACGTTTCTTCATGCAACGTTGGCACCAGACGCCTCTTTCAACAACCAACAAGAAACGTGAAACAAGCACATGCCTATTCAGAAAACCCCTCAGAAGACGTTGTATCGAGATGGACCCTACGCAGATCTGTTCAGCCAGGGTGTTCAAGTCGGAAACAGTCTGCACCTGGCTGGCCAGGTGGGCACAGACGCCAGCGGTAAGGCCCCTGACAATCTCGTTGAGCAAATGCAGAACGCCTATCGGCACATCGAATCCGTCCTCAAAGAGTTCAACTGCACCATGGATAACGTGGTCGAGGAAACATGGTTCGTCACCGACATGGATGAATGCATGACGCAGGTTCAGGAGCTGTTTGCCGAGCGACAGCGCATTTATGGGAAGCCACCCGAGGTTGCCCAGACACTTGTTCAAGTGGTCGCACTTGTCGATCCAAGCTTCAAGATTGAAATCAAGTGCGTTGCTGTCACAAATTGAGAGGTAAAACTTCATGCCAGAAATAAAACACCTGCCTTCCGATGCCGATGCCGGCGCCATCGTCGCTGCTGTTGAAGAGGACGGTGCTGTCATTTTGGACAACGTCATCAGCCCAGAGTTTATTGCAGCACTCCGTCAAGAGACCGACCCTTACATGGATACCACCAGCAACGGTGAGGACCCTTTCGCGGGCTTCAAAACCACACGAACGGGTGGTCTCTTGATTCGCTCGGAGAAGTGTCGGGAGCTCATTGAACACGCAACCATTCTCAACCCGTGCCACGAATTCCTGGCGCCTTTCTGCGAGAAGGTACAGCTGCACCTGACGCAGATCATCCGGATACGGCCGGGCGAGACAGCGCAGGCCATTCATCGCGACAAATGGGCCTGGGGCAAGCATTTATCGCACCTCGAGCCACAGTTCAACACGATCTGGGCGCTGACAGACTTCACGGCAGAAAATGGCGCGACACAAGTCGTCCCCGGCAGCACTAAATGGCCCGACGACCAGACAATTCAGCCAGAGCAAATCACGCAGGCTGAAATGAAAGCCGGTTCAGTGCTCATCTACTCGGGCTCGGTATTCCATGGCGGCGGCGCCAACACCAGTGATGGCGACCGCATTGGCATCAACATTACTTACGCCCTTGGCTGGTTGCGACAGGAAGAAAATCAATACTTGAGCTGCCCGCCGGAACTGGCCCGGAATCTCAGCCGAACGCTGCAGGAACTTGCCGGGTACGCGATGGGTCAATATGCCCTGGGCTACTACACACCACCGGGCGCGCCCGGCGAGGAACCGGAAGTTGTTCCCCCGCAGTATGCCTTGGGCGTGCGCGAGGGCCTTTCCACCCTGGGTGGAACCGGTGACCTCGACGCGCTGCAAAGAGCCCTCAAAACTTAGCGATGCTCGTCTTCCTTTATTTTTACAGAGTATTCACGCGTTAAGCGTTGTGCCGGGGCGCCAGGAGCACCAATGTGATCACGATATGGGGAGGTGCCAGCACCCGGGCAATGCGAGCCCACTGGATGGCCCATGAGCTTGGCCTGGACTATGAGCCCAGGCTGATCGGCTCACGCACCGGCGAGACGCAAACCGATGAGTTCCGAACACTGAACCCGAAAGAAAAAATCCCGGTGCTGGTGGACGACGATCTGGTCCTCACCGAAAGTGTCGCCATCGTGACCTATCTGGGTGATACCTACGGCCGGGAGACAGAGCTCGTTCCCGAACCTTATTCACGCGAGCGGGCTGCCTATAATGAATGGTGCGCCTTTATCCAGATGGAACTTGACGCGCACACCCTTTACGTTCTGCGAAAGCACAGAGACCTTGCCGACCTGTATGGCGAGGCGCCGGCCGCGGTCACAACGGCTATCGCTGGTTTCCAGAAACAGGTAGCTGTAGCCGATGCTGCGCTGCAATCCAGAGACCACCTTGTGGGCAATCAATTCACCGCAGCGGACATTATCATGACGACAACCCTGAAATGGGCAATCGCATACAACATTGACCTGACACCCCGTTTACGGGAATACACCGCCCTACACGCCGCCAGACCGGCCTACCGCTCCGCGGGCCGACTCACATTCAGCATTTCTCCAGGTGC
>JAYQAI010000098.1:0-10468 GCA_038136715.1 Gammaproteobacteria bacterium
CAGCTGGCGGCACTTAAACCTGCAGCAGCGGCAAACACGGTTGAAATTATCGATCGTCAATTTGCCGCTGTTGGCAGGGTTACCCGCATCACATTGGACGACACGGGCACCTTGATGACGGTGGCGGCTGAACCCAAAAGTGCTGGGCAGCAAAACCTTGGCCTTCCAGACACTGATAAGTTTGGACCTTATCGACCGCTGCTCGAACGCTGCCTGCAGCAGGAAGGTATCCTGACCGGTTGGCACCTCGAGACAACCACGGCTGCCTTCTCCTGCTCGATCTGCGCCCAGGCATCAGGCCAGGCCGAGCGCGCAATCCGGATCGTAATTCCAGACTACCGCCCTGGCCTGAACGAAAGACTGGCGTTGCTCGACCGAGACTACAGCCTGCAGCAACTCGGGCGGCCCTCTGCCTGGCGCCTGTTGTTCCGCTATCTCCACCAGGCAGGACATCACGTTAACATTGCAGTCGATGCCGACGCAGCGCTGGTGCTGACATTGAGTTGGCCGGAGCAGCGTCATGGATGAGCTGATTCAGATGGCTCCCGTCGCCGTCATTCGCCTGACCGAGGACGACAGGGTGGCAGCAACTAACCAGAGCGCGGTCGCTCTGGGTCTAACGACAGGGCTCTGCCTGAA
Source organism: Gammaproteobacteria bacterium (assembly GCA_038136715.1). GTDB lineage: Bacteria > Pseudomonadota > Gammaproteobacteria > Pseudomonadales > Azotimanducaceae > UBA9659. The sequence continues at coordinate 640 of JAYQAI010000098.1, forward strand.
CGAGTGCATCAGTGGCATCGAAGAATCGTTCTATCAACTCATTACCCGCGAGATGTCGCCGCGCACCTGGGCATTTCGTCTCGGCGACAGAGACAAGCGGTTCCGTGTCGCTCCAGTGAGGCAGGCTGAAGGTCTCTACCTGTGGTTCCAGGACCAGACTGAGCTGGCGGGCCTTGCCGAGAAATTACGAAAACAAAGCAGTCCGGAGTCGCGACTGCTACGCCAGGTCAACCATCAGGCCGTGACCGCCATGGGTTACACTGAACTGCTTGATGTCATCACCGATGACCACGAGATGATCAGCGGCGACAAGCTCAGCGCAGTCAGGCAATACCTGAAAGATATCTCAGGCGCACTCCGGGTCATCCAGCAAGTGGCCTCGCGGGAAAATACTCATTCAATCGACAGTCAGTCTACGGTGCTCGTCGTCGATGGCCACGCTGCACTGAGCGAACTGATCTCAGAGCTCCTGCGCGCTGAAGGTTACAAGGCTGTCAGTTTCTCAGATCCCGCATCCGCCCTGAAGTACTTCACCGTGAATCATCACGCCGTCCAAAAAGCGGTAATCGACGAGTCCCTGAAAGCTCAGTCCAGCTCACTGATTACTGAACTGCGGACGGTGTCACCGGATTTGAATATCGTGACACTGACTGATCGGGAAAACAGCGCTGTGCCCCACAGTGTGATGAAGCCACTCGATTTTCAACTGCTGTTGCGGGCGGTCGAGGGCGTTGATTGACGCCGGGTGTCAGTCCACCACGCGCGACAGGGTCGGACCAATTTGCTCATGCAGAACCAGATCACAGATTGGATCCAGATCAGTTTCCTGCTCATTGATGATGACTAGGCGCGCACCATTCTGCTTCGCCATGCGGGGGAAACCGGCCGCGGGGTAGACCACCAGTGAAGAACCGATCGCGATAAACAGGTCGCAGGCAAGAGTCGCCGTTTCCGCGAGCTGCATTTCATCAACCGGCATCGCCTGGCCGAAGGAAATCGTCGCAGTCTTGATCATGCCACCACACTCGTCGCAGTAGGGCACTGACTCATCCACAACGAAATCACGGCGCAGATCTTCCAATTCATAGCGTCGTGCACACTGCAGGCACTTGGCGTAGCTGGCGTTGCCGTGCAACTCAATCACCTGAGCATCCGGTGTTCCCGACTTCTGGTGCAAACCGTCGACGTTCTGAGTGATGATGTGGGTGACCTTGCCAGCCTTCACCAGCGAGGTGATAGCCTGGTGCCCCGCATTCGGTTCGGCGTGTTCAAGCTTGCCGTCACCACCAAATTTTCTGCGCCAGGATTCTCGCCTGACATCTTCAGAGGCCACAAAGTCGCTGAAATCAATCGGTGTTTGGGTCTTCCATACGCCCTTGGGACCGCGGAAATCGGGGATACCTGACTCTGTGGATATGCCGGCACCAGTAAACACCACAATGCGTTCACTGACGCGGATCATCGCTCGCAACTGAGCCAGCTCAGGAGATAATTGGGATGTTTCGTCTGTCATGGCGCGGGGCTCCTGCCTGGGCTTGGCGCTTGCTGGCGAAGGATGACAGCATACCTGCTGGGTTCAGCTGAACCAACTTGTTTGCCAGCGACGATTTTGCCAAAGTAAATGCCCCTCTAGCGGCAGCCATTGTAAAAACGAGGAATCACATGGGTATCTACGAGAAATACTTCCTGCCAAAGCTGCTGAATCTGGCCATGAAGTCACCTGCCATGACAGAGTTAAGACGTCAGCTGGTGCCGCATGCGGCAGGTAATGTCCTGGAAATCGGCATTGGTTCCGGATTGAACCTGCCGTACTACGACAACAAGGTCAAGGTCACCGGCCTCGACCCGTCACTCGAACTGCAGGCTTATGCCCGGGAGGTCGCCCGCAGGCACGGCGTCAATGTGGATTTCATTTCTCAGGGGGGCGAGGAGATCCCGGCGGACGATAACAGTTTCGATAGTGTCGTCATGACCTGGACACTGTGCACCATACCGGAGCCGCACCGGGCTATGGCAGAGATCAGGCGAGTACTGAAACCCGGCGGACAAATCATTTTTGCTGAACATGGCGAGGCACCGGATGCCAGCGTGGCAAAGTGGCAAACCCGATTAAATCCAATGTGGAATGTCATCGGCGGCGGTTGCAACCTGAATCGCAAAATCGAGCACCTGTACAAGGATACGGGCTTTCGCTTTGACGATATTGAGCGCGGCTACCTGCCTGGGCCGCGCTGGGCGACATACAACTACCGCGGCATCGCCTCAATCGCCTAACTCCTTGCCGCTCTCAGACGCCGAAATGCGTCCGGGTCGCCCGCGTCCATCCGCGCAATGACATCACCAGCACAGACCGCCGGTGAAGTTACTGATGTATCGACTTCAATATCGTACTCACTGTGGGCGTGGCAGAGTTCAAAATGACTCTCGGCGGTACCTGGGAAGCGACCCGGCCTTGCTGCTTCTCGAGATGCAATCACCGCCAGCGGGCAACGGACACCAACAAAATACAGCGTCGTGTCTTTCATCACCTCAAGGTAATCATCGAGAAACGCCGGTGACAGGATGATATCGTCAATGATGATATTGATACCCTCGGCTGCCATCGTGGCAATGGCCCGGCGCATGCCACGGAGGAGCCGCTGGCCATCCTCGCCAAAGCGCACCTCCGTATAGGCTTCGCCGCCAGGCAGTGTCACTGGCACTACGTTTAGACCGCGCTGGCCTGCAGTGCCCGCAGGCGAATTCAGGCCGCGAAAGCGGGCAGGCATACCGTCACGAAACTGATCAAGGGCGACATGCTGGTAGGGTTCTGGCAGCAGCTCCTGCAGCGCCAGGGCAAGGGTAGTTTTGCCCGCACTGGAAGTGCCGTTGAGAAAAATGACAGTACCGCTCATGACCGCCTCAGTCGTAGTGTTTGTCTCGAAGTGCCAGGACTTCCGCCAGGCTGGTATGGTAGTTCTGTGTTTCCTCGGTCACAAGGTTCAGCATCGCCATTACACAACCCAGCTGGCCGCGCTGATCAGGTGAGAGCCCCTCGAGAACACCGTAGGCATAGCCTGCTCTGAAAGCATCACCGCAGCCGGTCACTTCGACGACCTCGACATCAGCAATCGCGTCGACATGCCAGAAATCACCTCGCTGGTGGATGTCAGCGCCCTGACTGCCACGGGTCACAACCACTTCATCAACCCGATTGAGCACCGCCGCTGCGTCGAGCTCACTGTTTTCCAGCAGCACACTGAATTCGTAGTCATTAACGATGAGGATTGAGGCCAGGGAAAGCATCTCCAGCAGCGCTTCTCGACTAAAATCCGAAATTACCTGCCCCGGATCAAACATCATGGGGATATCGAGTGCCGCCACATTCCTTGCCTGTTTCAAAGTCAGTGCCGGCGCCTCAGGCCCGAGAATCACCAATCTGACCTCATCGATCTCAAGGATTTCGCTCGGTAGCTTGCGCAGCGGTGTGCCCGGTCCAGGGTAAAATCCAATGATCTGGTTACCTTCGCTGTCATTAAACATCATGCAGCTGGCGCAATGCTCGACGCTGTCATCGACAGCGATGTAGTCGATGTTGATCCCGCTTTGGCGCAGGTGATCCTCGTAGTGATCGCGGAAGTTTCGACCAGCTGATGACAGCGGTATCGCTGCAACACCCAGCAGGTTAAGACCATAGGCAATATTGGGTGCACAACCTCCGAAGCTGGTGCGCATGCCGCCCAGCGGCAATGACATGTTAAGTGCCTTGATGGGGTAGCGAGCCTGGTAGGTTTCGAAGCTGCCTGCAAAGAGCCCGGTCTGGTCGATTGCCGTGCTGCCCGTCACGAGAATGCGATCAACCATCGGCAACAGCCTGGTCGAATGCCAGAAAAGCATCGATGATCGCCGCCAGGTCAGCGTCGTCGACATCACGGTGCAACACCAGGCGGGGTGAGGACAAGATAATGTCATGCGCCGCCATATGCTGGCAGAGCGCTTCGAAATCAGCAGGCGTCGCTTTCAGCATGACCATATTGGTTTCTGGTGCCTCGCTGACACCCAGCCTGGTCATCTGGCTGAGCGCTGCCGCCAATGCAGCAGCCCGGCGGTGATCCTCTGCCAAACGATCGACATGATGATTTAAAGCGTAGATGCCCGCGGCCGCCAGAATACCTGCCTGGCGCATACCGCCTCCCAGCATCTTGCGCCAGCGCCGGGCTTTCTTAATAGTTTCTGCATCGCTCAACAACACCGAACCGACCGGCGCTGCGAGCCCCTTGGAAAGGCAGATAGAGACCGAATCGAAGTGTCGCGAGATCTGCTGTACGGGGACATCGAGTTTGACAGCAGCATTAAAGACTCGGGCACCATCCAGATGGCTTCTAAGCCGGTGTTCAGCCGCGAAGTCAGAGAACGCGTCCAGGTAATCCAGACTCAACACCTTGCCTGCCTGGGTGTTTTCGAGGCAGATCAGTCTCGTTCGAGCAAAGTGAATGTCATCCGGCTTAATGGCTGTTGCAGCGTCCTGCAGATCAATTTCACCCCGCGCATTGAAGGGCAGGGGTTGAGGCTGGATGCTGCCGAGGACAGCGCCGCCACCCGCTTCGTAGCGATACGTGTGCGCCTGCTGACCGGCAATATACTCGTCGCCACGCTCACAGTGCGCGAGCAGGGCCAGCAGGTTACTCTGAGTGCCACTACTGACAAACAACCCACATTCTTTGCCCGTCATCTCGGCTGCCAGTGCCTCCAGGCCATTGACAGTGGGGTCCTCGCCGTACACGTCATCACCGGTCTCAGCCGTCATCATGGCCTGCATCATCGCCTCTGATGGCCGGGTAACCGTGTCGCTTCTTAGATCAATCATTTAAATATATATATTACAGTAACTTAAGAGTATTTTTTTACGTATTTTATAGCCCAGGTTCGGATTGACACCCATCAGGCTGAAGACTAATGTTCAGCACTCACTGAACCACCAGTAAAGCTGTAAGACCATGTACACCGGTATCGTCCAGGACTGCCTGCCAATCAAGACCCTCGACAAAAAAGAAGGGATGTATTCTTTCACAATCGCGTTCCCGGATGAACTCTGTCAGGAACTTGAGACCGGCGCCAGCGTCGCTGTCAATGGCGTCTGTTTTACCGTTACCCAGATCGATGGCGGAGATATTTCCTTCGATGCCATCCAGGAAACGCTGGCGCTTTCAAATATCCGCCAGATTGACGTCGGCACGAGAGTCAACGTTGAAAGATCGGCGAAGGCCAATGTCGAAGTTGGCGGACACATTCTGAGCGGTCACGTCGTTGGAACCGCCGAGGTCGTCGCACGGGAAGACAGTCCGAACAATTGCCGGCTGACCTTCCGCGGTGACCCCGCCTGGCTCAAGTACGTTTTCGAGAAAGGCTTCCTGGCAGTCAATGGGGCCAGCCTCACGGTAGCGGCACTGGATCGGGAGCGTAACGAATTTGCCATCAACCTGATCCCGGAAACGCTGGCGCGAACCAACTTTGATGTGCTGAAAACGGCCGACCTCGTCAATATCGAAGTTGAGTCTCAGACCCAGGTCATTGTTGAAACTGTTGAACGCGTGTTGAGCGAGCGGTTCGCTTGAGTTAGCGGTTAAAACCGTTAAGATTCGCCGCCATTATGGAACTCCAGCTATTTGACACCTATGAGCGGAAGGTCAGGCCGTTCGAACCCCTGACGCCCGGAAAAGTGGGTGTCTATGCCTGCGGGCCGACGGTCTATAATTTCGCCCATATTGGTAACCTGCGTACCTATCTGTTCGAAGACCTGCTGAAGCGGGTGTTGCTCCGCAACGGTTACGAAGTCAATCACATCATCAACATCACGGATGTGGGCCATCTTACGTCTGATGCAGACACCGGCGAGGACAAGATGGAACTCGGCGCAAAGCGTACGGGCATGACCGCCTGGGAGCTTGCAGCTTTCTATACGGACGCCTTCCAAAAAGACCTCAAGCGTCTGAACGTGCTTGATCCCAGCGTGTGGTGCAAGGCGACTGATCATATTGAGGAACAAATTACCTTCATCAAGGAACTGGAGGAAAAGGAATTTACCTACCGCACCAGTGACGGTATCTACTTCGATTCCCGCAAACTGAACAACTACGGTTTCCTGGCGAGGCTCGATATCGAGGGTCTGCAGGCAGGAGCCAGGGTCGATCAGGGTGAACGCAAGTTCGTTACTGACTTCGCGCTCTGGAAGTTCTCCCCTGAGGATGAACAACGTCAGATGGAATGGGACAGCCCATGGGGCCGGGGGTTTCCCGGCTGGCACATTGAGTGCTCGGCGATGTCCGCCAAGTATCTGGGTGACTATTTCGACATCCATTGTGGCGGTGAGGATCATATCCCTATCCACCACACCAACGAGATCGCCCAGACCGAAGCAGCCCGGGGCACCCGACTTGCCAACTATTGGATGCACGGTTATTTCCTGCAGCTCGACAACGCCAAGATGGCAAAGTCATCGGGCGAATTTCTGACATTGGACGTCGTCGAAGAAAAGGGTTTTTCTTCGCTGGCTTATCGCTACTTTTGTTTTTCGGCGCATTACCGAACGCAGATGTCATTCAGCTGGGCGTCGCTGGATGCCGCCCAGCGAACCTTGAATCGACTGTATGAAACCGCCTGGAACTGGGGTGAGCCTGGCGAGGTTTCCGCTGACTACGTGGCACGCTTTGATGCCTGCCTGAATGATGATCTGAATATGCCGCGGGCACTGGCAGTGCTCTGGGAACTGGTCCGTTCAGAAGAGGCCGATAGTGTGAAAAAGGCCACGCTGCTGGCCTGCGACGATGTGCTGGGACTCGACATTGCGAACTGGGCACCGGCAGAGATTGAAGTGCCGGATGAGGTCAGCGCGCTCGTTCAGGCGCGGGAAGAAGCCCGGGCAGCCAAGGACTGGGGCAGGGCAGATGAGCTGAGAAAGCAGGTCTCGGACCTCGGTTATGTCATCGAGGACACCAAGGAAGGGGCCAAGATCGCGCGCGCATAGGCGGGTCTCTCCGGTCACGGTAACCTGATCGAAGGCGCCTGGTCCGCGTGCGTCTCCTGACAGGCAACGGTAATATAAGGAACCCCGTGAACGAAACGATGACGGAAATGACCTTTTTTGACCGCATCAAGGCACGCCAGCAGACCATAAATTCGCGTCTGTGTATTGGGCTTGACCCTGATATCAGTCGGTTTCCGGCCGCTCTGACGGCATCGGCAAACCCGATTTACGACTTCAATAAAGCAATCATTGATGCAACCGCAGATATTGCGTCCTGCTTCAAACCACAGATTGCCCATTTCGCGGCTGCCACAGCTGAAGATGAGCTGTGCGAGACCATCCGGTATGCGCAAGCAGCCGGCGTTCCTGTGCTGCTTGACGCGAAACGCGGCGATGTCGGCAGCACAGCTGAAATGTATGCCAGGGAACTGTTTGAACGCTACGGTGCTGATGCTGTTACCGTTAATCCCTACCTCGGCCTGGACGCCATGCAGCCATACCTCGACTATGCAGACCGCGGCGTGTTTATTCTCTGCCGTACCTCGAATCCCGGAGGCGCCGATCTGCAGCACCTGACCCTGGAAAGTGGTGACACGCTTTACGAGCACGTGGCAAGACAAGCTGCCAGCCACTGGAATAGCAACAGTAACGTCGGCCTGGTCGTGGGTGCGACCCGACCGGAGGAGCTGAGGCGGGTTCGCGAGATCTGCGACGACATGACCTTTCTGCTGCCAGGCGTGGGTGCCCAGGGAGCAGATATCGGCGAAATGATGAGTGCAGGGCAGGGCGGTGGTATGCTGATATCGTCTTCCCGGGCTATCTTATATGCCGGTGATGGCGAGGACTTCGCCGCTAAAGCCCGCCAGGTTGCGATTGATACTCGCGACGAAATCAATCGTAACAGTCACTGATTCTCGATACGGTAAGACTCATGAAAAAGCTGCTTCTAACTCTTGTTTTTGCTACCGCCACCGTCCTGCCGCAACTCAGTGTTGCAGACTGGCAGGTAGACCCTGCTGGCTCTTACGTCGGCTTCGCCTCCGTGAAGAATGACCTCATTGCAGAGAACCACAGTTTTACCGCTGTCAGTGGCAGCATCAGCGAGGGAGGTGAGGCCCGGATTGAAATCGATCTCGCCAGTGTCGAGACCTTGATCCCGATCAGGAACGAGCGCATGCAGGCGATGCTGTTCAACACCACCGAATACCCGCTGGCGACGGTTACCAGCGAGATCCCCGTCGCGCAGCTGACGAGCATGACAGTCGGTGACAACATGACGCTAAATATTGACCTTGCGATAGATCTTCACGGTATGGCCGCCAGCAAGACGGTTCCGGTCAAGATTGTGCGCAGCGGCGAGGGGGCTTATGACGTTTCGAACCTGGGGCCAATTATTGTCCACGCCTCACAGTTCGCTTTATCTGACGGCATCGAAGCGTTGCGCAAAATTGCAGGTCTGCAGTCGATTGATCTGATGGTGCCAGTGACCTTTGACCTGCGCCTGGTGGCAGCCACAACCCAATAAGCATGCTTGCACCGCTCGGTTACAACCTGCGGTTAGCAGCAGCCGTTAGATTTCCAGCGAAACCTCCGACCAGATCGGACAATGATCAGACGGTTTTTCCATGGCCCTAATGTCATAGTCGATACCGGCATCCTGACTGAAGGCCAACGCACCCTCAGACCCCATGATCAGGTCAATGCGAAGTCCTCGTCTGGGCTCACGCTCGAAGCCGCGGCTACGATAATCAAACCAGCTGAACAGGTCATCTACGTCGGGGTAATGATGACGGTATAAGTCCTTAAGGCCCCAACCGTTGAGGCGTTCGAGCCATTCACGTTCTTCTGGCAGGAAACTGGTCTTTCCATCCTTAAGCCAGCGTTTTCGGTTTGTATCACCAATGCCGATATCTGCGTCGACCGGCGCGATGTTCATATCACCCATGACAAACACAAGGTCTTCCGGCGTGTGATTTGCCAGCAGATGATCGCTGAGATCTGCGTAGAATCTTTCCTTCGCAGGAAATTTGGTGGGGTGGCTGCGGTTTTCACCCTGTGGGAAATAGCCGTTTAAAAACGTAATTTCGCGACCATCAGCCGCTTTAAAACCTGCGCCGATAAAGCGACGCTGCGCCTCATCATCATCACCCGCAAATCCCTTGATCAGCCGGACGGGATCAGACTTGAAGAGCAGGGCGACGCCGTAGTGCGTCTTCTGGCCATGGTAGGCGACGTCGTAGCCAAGGGCGTTGATGTCAGCAACAGGAAAGTCTTCATCACTGACCTTGGTTTCCTGCACGCCAATGACGGCCGGCGCATGTTTGTCGACCACAGCCGCGAGTTGATGCATTCGCATACGAATGCTGTTCACATTAAATGAAACGACCTTAATGGGGATTACCTCGAGAGAAACAAATCAACGGTACCGACCTTTGGATCCTTACGTGCCTCAATATCAAAGGTCATACCTTCAGCCGCGATATAAGAGCCGATGACACTGTTTTTGGACTTAAAAAACTTCGCCGACTCAATAGCAATCTCATCGAGTTCAGCGTCAGACCGATCGGGATCGTGATGGTACATAACCAGGTTCCTCACCTGGGCATCAACAGCCAGTTGCCGGACCTGTGAAATCAGGGAGTGACCCCAGCCGTGCTTCGCCGGCATGTCGTTTTCTATGTACTGGGCATCATGAATCATCAGATCGACGCCCTGGCAGAATTCGACCCATTCATCATAGCTGGTCTCTGGCGATCCAGGCGGATCAAGCTCATTGTCAGTAATATAGGCCACACTCACACCGTCCTCTTCGATCCGGTAAGCATT
>JAYQAI010000099.1:0-6505 GCA_038136715.1 Gammaproteobacteria bacterium
ATGCGGAAGTGCTCACCCTGTCGCTGGCTATCCTGGCAGCGTTGGCAACTTTCCTGCTGTTCAATTACCGCTTTCCCTGGAACAAAAGCGCCAGGGTCTTTCTTGGCGACAGCGGTGCCTACGTCCTGGGCTTCCTCATCGCCGCCCTGTTCCTCATGGCGAGCCAGGGCATTTACAAAGGGGGCACCCAGATCATCACACCGGTCACAGCTCTCTGGCTGCTGTTCATCCCGCTCATCGATATCGCCCACGTCATCTGGATTAGGAGCCGGGCAGGGCGCTGGCCCGTGTCTGACGACCGTCTGCATGTTCATTACCTGCTGCTTGATCGTGGATATACCGTCCGGCAAACGGTCAACCTGATCGGTTTGGTTGCTATTGGCCTCGCCGGGTTGGGTGTGTCACTTGAAGTCATGGGCGTCGGTGAGAGCTGGTCTTACACGCTGTTCATGACGGGTTGCGTTATCTATTTCATCATCACCAACCGCATGGTCCGGCAGGCCAGTGAATAAACTGGTTTTCCTCTGCCTGGGTGTCGTTATTCTTACCTGGTCGCTGGCGCATCTGTACCGGGTGATTGCCACGGCTGTGCAAATCATGGATCGCGCCAATCATCGCAGCGCGCATGAGGGCGCCACGCCAACTGGCGCGGGTTTGGCCTTCGTTGCCACGTTTTTACTGGGTCTGTACCTCGTTGCGGCTTCAGGCCAGTGGCGTGATCTCGACCAGATGCTGCTCGATATCCTGCCGGGGGTGTTGCTGGTTACGGTCATCGGCTTCATCGACGACGTGCGTCCGCTGCACTGGCTGCTGCGGGCGCCGTTGCATGTTGTAGCAGCGACCTGGGTGATCTTGCAGACGAGCTTCCCAGCGCTGAACCTGCTGGGTTACCAGCTCGAAACGAGCCTGCTTACGCTGGGTTTTGGTGTGGTTGCCCTGGTCTGGCTGCTGAATCTTTACAATTTTATGGATGGTATTGATGGCATCGCCGCCAGCGAAGCGCTGTTTGTCCTCATCGCGGCGGCGGTGGCGAGCTGGGCGCTGGCCGATGCCGAGATTGGCCATTCCTTTCTGGTACTGGCGGCGGCCTGCCTTGGTTTTCTGGTCATCAACTGGCCCAAGGCCCGTGTCTTCATGGGCGATGGCGGCAGCAACTTCCTTGGTCTGATGCTGGGCGCGCTCGCGTTGAGTGAATTCCTGGTGCCGGTGTGGAGCTGGGTGATATTGCTTGGCTGGTTTATCACCGATGCCTGCCTGACCATCTGCCTGCGGCTCTATCGCGGCGAGAAAATCCACGAAGCCCACAGCCAGCATGCCTATCAGCACCTGAACCGGGCGTTCGGGACCGTTAAAACCCTGATGATGGTGCATGCCTTTAATCTGCTCTGGCTCCTGCCACTTGCCTGCCTCGCGGCTCAAATGCCGGAATTTGGCCTTGTTCTGCTAATATTGGCGTGTTTGCCGCTGCTTGTAGTGCAATTTCTCTGTGGTGCGGGGCAATTCAAACCCCGGTTGAAGGCAATTTCCTCGAATTAGAGACGTTCACCTCCCTATGCCAGAGATCGAACCGAAACCGCTGTCAGACAGAAATAAGCGTCTTCTATTGATGCTGGTCGATGCATTGACTCTGCCGTTTGCCCTGTGGGTGGCGGTTGCGCTGCGCTATGGCGACTTCTATATGGATATGACCGCCTTCTGGTGGCTGTTCCCGGTGGTGTCGGTCGTCGGTGTCGTGAGTTTCCGCAAATTCGACCTGTATCGCGCCATCGTGCGCTACATCGGCCCGAGTTCAATGCTGCCGGTATTGAAAGGGGCGGCCCTGGCCGCGGTAGCGGTGTCGCTGGTGGCCTATGCAGTGGGTGCGGTGACTTTCCCCCGCTCGGCACCGGTCATTTTCTGGTTTATCGCCGTTATCCTGATTGGCGGCGGGCGTGCGGCGATTCGCGCCTATTTCTACGGCCTTTTCAACAACTACTTGCTGCGCGAAAAAGTCGCGATTTACGGAGCGGGTGACTCCGGTGCCCAGCTGGCGATCGCGCTCTTAAACGGTGAAGAGTATATGCCGGTTGCCTTTATTGACGACAATCGCAACCTGCGCCGCAATACTATTCACGGCGTCAGGGTTTATGACGCCCAGAACCTCGAGCGACTCGTGCATGACCTGGATATCCGCCGCATCCTGCTGGCCCTGCCGTCGATCACCGAAGACCGGCGTCGCCTTGTACTTGAGCGCCTGTCGAGCCTGCCGGTGCAGATTAGTACCGTGCCGGGCATCCGCGACCTCGTCGCTGAGACCGGCTTCACCCCGGTGATGAAAGAAGTTGGTATCGCCGACATCCTTGGGCGTGACACCGTGCCGCCGGATGAGGCCTTGCTAAAGAACGCGATTGAAGGCAAGAACATCCTGGTGACCGGCGCAGCCGGCACCATTGGTTCAGAGATCTGCCGTAAGATTCTTGCACGCAAACCGAGCAGGCTCGTGCTCTACGACAATTCAGAATTCGGCCTCTATCAGCTCGAACAGGAGTTGCGGAACGGCGGCAATCTCGACACCGAAGTCATCGTGCTGCTGGGCTCCATTCTGAACCAGGGTCACCTGCTGAAAGTGCTGAACACGTTTTCGATCAACGCCGTCTATCATGCTGCGGCCTACAAGCATGTGCCGCTGGTCGAGCAGAACATTATCGAAGGCGTGCGCAATAACGTCGTTGGCACCTGGCAAGTTGCCCAGGCTGTCGCCCAGAGCGAGGCCAGTGAGCTGGTGCTGATCTCAAGCGACAAGGCGGTGCGCCCGACCAATGTCATGGGCGCCAGCAAACGCCTGGCGGAGCTCATTGTGCAGGGCTTTGCCGAAAATCAGCAGACCGGCGAGAAACGCTACAGTATGGTGCGCTTCGGTAACGTACTGCGATCTTCCGGCTCGGTTGTGCCGCTATTCGAGTCACAGATCCGGGCCGGTGGCCCCGTCACTGTGACCCACCCCGAGACCACGCGTTACTTCATGACCTGTGAAGAAGCCTCTGAGCTGGTGATTCAGGCTGGGGCGATGGCTCAGGGCGGCGAGATCTTCGTGCTTGATATGGGTGAACCCGTGCTGATCCGGGAGCTGGCTGAGAAGATGATCCACCTGCATGGTAAGACGGTGGGTCCGGTCGAAGGCGCTGATGCCGCAGGGGTCATTGAAATTGACTACATCGGCCTGCGCCCCGGCGAGAAGTTAATCGAAGAACTGGTGATCGGCGAGAACATCACCGGCACACGACACAAGAAGATCCAGCAGGCCCGTGAGGCGGGTATCTCCTGGGACGAAGTCGAGTACCTGTGTGAAGCACTGGCGGCCGCCTGCGAGCAAGCCGACTATCACACCGTCAAGCTGCTGCTGGAAAAGTATGTCACCGGTTACAGCATGGCGGCCGATGCCACCGACCCGGGTTTTGTGCTGGCTAAAGCGCAGGGTCAGAACGACAACGTCACGCGCCTGGGTGATCATCAGAAGCCCTGACGGTGCAGAGCACCAGCGCCACCGGGAACCAGACCAGCCACCACTGCTGATCGATCTTGGTCAGCAGTGTGTCTCCGTCAAAAAGACCTACCGTGATGCCAAAAATCAGGGTGCTGATGCCAAGGTCTCTGGTTGATGAAGGGGCAGCGTTAAGCAGGCGGAATGTGCATAGACCCAGCAGAGTGAGCAACAAGATCAGCGCCACCAGGCCGCCATAGTAGAAAGTGGACACAAAAACACTGTGCGCGTGCTTGAAAGTTCCGACATCTGTCAGCCACTTCGAGTCGGTGCCACTCCCCAGGCCGAATAAAAGGTTGGTATCAATGGTCCTTGAGAAATACTCGTGCCAGATCTCTGGCCGAAAACTGAGTGCTCGACGGCTCAGCTCATCCCAGCCAGTGATGAACAGAGCCAGTAACCCTACCAGTGCGATGACGCTGAAAAAAACGGGCAGGGCGTAGCGTTTGACCTGTATGCCCGCAGCGATCCCAACGGCGAATCCCAGGGCCAGCCAGACCACGCGAGTACCCGAAAGCACAATCGCTGTCATTAAAACGACCACTGAAGCAAGAACCAGTGCGTGAGTTAAGCCACGCTTTGCGTGCATCGCGAGGTTGACGGCGCAAACAACAGCAAAACCATAAGAAACAGCAGAGATAACCGGGTTCCCCAGTCGACCAAAGCCGAAAAGACGGGGTTCATTCAGAGGTTGATAATCGGGCAGCGCAACATGAAGCTGCAGTGAGATGAGTGCTGACAGCGTTGCGCACGACACCAGGATGATTTGAAATCGAGTGAGAAAGGCGGGTATTCGCTCAGCACAATACTGGATCCCTATCAGGAAGCTGATGATCAAAAACCCATATCCCGAGAGCAACAGGATGGTCTCCTCGCCCGAAGCCCAGGCTGCTGATGCCGAGAGGAAAAACAAAAATAAGACGACGGACAGGAACACCGGCTCATTAATTCGCCGCCAGTCAATCTGGCCGATCAAGAGCATCACCAGCGTTGCGATCGCCACCAGGTAGGTCGCGAATGCGTTAATGCGCCCATTTTCAGCCAGAAAATATAGAACAGCGGTGAGGGCCAGGCTGGTTGCAAGAAAGTAATCGAGCGAAATTCTAAGTGCGCGCATGAGCTTTTGCTAAGTCTCAGGCTGATGGAAGGCCAATGATAGGGTGCGAGCTGCAGTCAGTCACCCATTTCATCCTGAAGCGGACTGGATAAAAGGTTCGGATGCATACATAAGAGTTTCTGCATTGGGCTCTCGACGAGACTGCGTTAAAATAAGGAGCTCGTCCTTTAGTCGATTCCTTAATTGAAAGTTATTCCTGTCAGTTTGTGTGGCGGCGCCGGTACGCGCCTGTGGCCGCTTTCACGCGAGCTATACCCAAAGCAGCTATTGTCGCTGATTGGCGACAGGTCGCTATTGCAGAATACGATCACACGCTGTTCGAGCCACCCGGATGTTGCAGACCCTGTCCTGGTGTGCAACGAAGCGCATCGATTTCTGGTTGCGGAACAGCTGCGTGAAATCGGCCTCAGCAAGGCGACAATCCTGCTTGAACCAGAAGGTCGCAATACGGCACCGGCAGTCGCGATTGCGGCGCATGAGGTGCTCAAGGACAACCAGGATGCCGTCCTGGTTGTGCTGCCGTCTGACCACGTCATTCAGAAAACCAGTGTGTTCCTGGAAGCGCTGACTCAAGCGGTAGACTGCGCCCTTGAAGATCACCTGGTGACCTTCGGGATTGTGCCGGATCGTGCAGAAACGGGTTACGGTTACATCAAGCGAGGGGCTGACGCAGGAGGTGCCTATCGAGTAGAGCGTTTCGTTGAAAAGCCTAATAAGGAAACCGCCACCGGGTTTTTCCACAGTGACGATTACTACTGGAACAGTGGCATGTTTGTGTTTAAAGCCAGCGCTTATGTCAATGAACTAAGCCAGCATCAGCCGGACATCTGCGATGCGACGAAAAAAGCCACGGAACAGGTGGAGCGCGACCTCGATTTCACCCGGGTTAACGAAGAAGCGTTTAAAAGTAGTCCGTCTGACTCGATTGACTATGCCGTCATGGAACACACGCAAAAGGCGGTTGTCGTCCCGCTGGATGCCGCCTGGAGTGATATTGGCTCCTGGGACGCCCTGTATAAAGTCCTGGATAAAGATGAGGATGAGAACTGCCTGATTGGTGATGTCTTCGTCAGCAACGTGAAAGACAGTCTGGTCCTGGCTGAACATCGGCTGGTTTCTCTGATAGGTTTGAATAATGTTGTTGTCGTCGAAACCGCGGATGCTGTGATGGTGGCCTCTCAGGCCCATTCGCAGGACGTCAAGACGATTGTTAACAAGTTGAAGCGTGATGAGCGCGAAGAGCGAACGACCCATCGCAAGGTTTACCGGCCATGGGGTTATTACGAGAGTATCGACAGTGGCCCTGGTTTCCAGGTCAAGCGGATTGGTGTAAACCCCGGCGCGAGCCTTTCCCTGCAGCTTCATCACAAGCGAGCAGAGCACTGGATTGTGGTGAGTGGCGTGGCAACGATCACGCGTGGTGACGAGGTCTTCGATCTCAATGCAAATGAATCAACTTATATACCGATAGAGACCCAGCACCGCTTACAGAATAAGACAGATACCCCGGTAGAGATCATTGAAGTGCAATCGGGCACCTATTTTGGTGAAGATGATATTGTAAGGCTGGAGGATGTTTATGGCCGCTGATTTGACGAAATGCCTGTTTCCGGCAGCAGGCTACGGGACCCGCTTCCTGCCGGCCACCAAAGCCATGCCGAAAGAAATGTTGCCGATTGTCGACAAGCCCCTGATTCAGCTCGGCGTGGCTGAGGCGATGGAAGCAGGGATGCTCGACATTGGTGTCATATCAGGTCGCGGCAAGCGTGCCATCGAGGATCATTTCGATATCTCCTACGAGCTGGAGCATCAGATTGCAGGCTCCTCCAAAGAAGCGCTGCTGGATCAAATCCGCCACATTATCGATG
>JAYQAI010000099.1:6515-10065 GCA_038136715.1 Gammaproteobacteria bacterium
CCAGGTTGAGATGAAGGGGCTGGGGCACGCGATCCTGACTGGCGAGCGTTTAGTCGGCGATAACCCCTTTGGTGTCATCCTCTCTGATGACTACTGCACCAACGAGGGCGGTCCAGGTGTGCTGAAGCAGATGGCCGACCTGTACAGTGAATACCAGTGTTCGATCGTTGCTATTGAGGAGGTCCCGCCTGACCAGACAGATAAGTATGGCGTGATCGAAGGTCAGGAAATTCAGGACGGGCTATTCAAGATTTCCAACATGGTGGAGAAGCCGGCGCCTGAAGACGCGCCCACCAATCTTGCCATCATTGGCCGCTATATTCTGACGCCCGATATCTTCCGGATTATCCGTCAGACCCCGCCCGGCGCTAATGGCGAGATGCAGATAACCGATGCGATTAACACCCAGGCACAAAGCCGTATGGTTCTGGGTTACAAATTTAAAGGTCGGCGGTTCGATTGCGGCAGCCTTGAAGGTTTTGTCGAAGCCACTAATTTTGTCTACGAGGGCATGCGGTCTTGAAACTGGGTATTGTTGGTACAGGTTATGTTGGCCTCGTTACCGGTACCTGTTTTGCCGAGATGGGTAACACCGTTGTATGTGTTGACATTGACGAGCAGAAACTTGCCAGACTTCGTCAGGGTCTGGTTCCCATCCATGAGCCCGGTCTTGAGAAGCTGGTGCTCTCTAACTACGAGTCCGGTCGACTCACTTTCACCTCGGAGTTAAGCGACGCGCTTGAAGATGCCGAGGCAATCTTTATTGCGGTCGGTACGCCACCCAATGAAGACGGCAGCGCGGACCTGGGTTACGTGCTTGCCGTCGCTCAGGAAATTGGTGAAAAAATGCAGCAGCCGATTGTCGTCGCCGACAAATCAACCGTACCGGTGGGTACGGCTGACAAAGTGCGTGCAACCATTCAGGGCGCACTTGAACAACGCGCTGTGGAAATTGATTTTGATGTTGTCAGTAATCCCGAGTTTTTAAGGGAAGGCAGTGCGGTCAAGGACTTCATGTACCCCGACAGAATCGTTGTGGGGACAGATCAGCCCAGAAGCCAGCGCGTGATGGAAGAGCTTTACGATGCCTTCGCCAAGAAAGAGAACCGGCTGCAGTTTGTAGGCGTGCGTGATGCCGAGATGATCAAGTATGCGGCGAATGCCATGCTTGCAACGAAGATCTCCTTCATGAATGAAGTCGCCCTTATGTGTGACGAATTCGGTATTGATGTCGAGAACGTTCGGCGCGGCATCGGTACCGATCCGAGGATTGGCCCTTCCTTTATCTATCCCGGTTGCGGCTACGGTGGCTCCTGCTTCCCCAAAGATGTGCGGGCTATGGCGCACATGGCAAACCAGGCGGGCCTGGATAACACGATCTTTGATGCTGTTGAGCGCCGCAATGAGCGCCAGCAGCTGGTGCTGATCGACAAGATTCGAAATCACTTCGGTGATGTCGCGGGCATGACCTTCGCGATCTGGGGGCTAACCTTCAAACCCGACACGGACGATATCCGCAGCGCACCGGCTATCAGGATGGCGCAGGTGCTGATTGAAAGCGGTGCGACTGTGGCTGTTTACGACCCTCAGGCGATGGCGGTTGCCGAAGAAGTGCTGGGTACAAAGAGCATCACCTATGCGGATGGCCCCTACGCGGCGACAGAGGGTGCGGATGCGCTGATCCTGGCGACCGAGTGGCGGCAGTTCAAGCAACCGGACTTCAGGCGGCTGGCCAGGCAGTTAAGGGCGGCTGCCATTTTTGATGGCCGGAACATCTACAAGCCCGAAAGATGCAGAGATTATGGCCTGACCTACTTTGGTATTGGCCGTCAGTAATCAATATGGACGTCCTGGTTTTTGGTGCGAGTGGACAGCTCGGGAAAGCTCTCCGAAAAGTCCAGCCTGAGCAGCTAAGTACTGTTTATCTGCAGAGAGACGAGTGTGACCTTGGCAGCGCCGAGCAGGTCAGGGATTGTCTTGAGCATCACAAACCGCGCTTTGTTGTTAATGCGGCGGCCTACACTGCCGTTGACAAAGCCGAGTCGGAAGCGACGCTCGCTCGTGCGATCAACACGGACGCGCCGGCGGTGATGGCCGAGTGGGTAAAAAGTAGTAGTTTTGATGTGGATAGAGATCCCTCGACCTCGAGCGGGCGGGCGGAATCGTCTTCACGGCCAGAGCAAACAGGGCGGGTGCACCAGAGAAACGTCAACCCCAGACTGATCCATATCTCGACCGACTTCGTCTTCGATGGCGCAAAGACAGAACCTTACTTGCCTGATGACCCGCCGCACCCCAAGAGTGTCTATGGCCAGTCCAAGCTGGATGGGGAAAAACACGTCGCCGGGATCGCGCCTGAGCAGTCCGTGATCCTGCGGACTTCCTGGGTTTATTCGGAACACGGGAATAATTTTGTCAAAACGATGCTGCGCCTCATGCAGGAGCGTGACGAGCTCAACGTTGTTGATGATCAGCGAGGGTCACCGACGTACGCCCGCGGACTAGCGGAAACCATCTGGAAAATTGTCTGCGCCGAGGACTTTGCCCCCGGCATCTACCACTGGACTGACGCCGGCGTCATCAGCTGGTTCGAGTTTGCCATAGCGATACAGGAAGAAGCACTGGATTGCGGTTTCCTCGCCAAGAAAGTCCCCGTCAGACCAATATCGACTGAGGCGTATCCAACAGCGGCTGCCCGTCCTCGCTACAGCGCGCTGGATTCGTCAACGCTGGTGCGGCATTATCGGACACAAAAAAAGCCCTGGCGTGATCAGCTGAGAGACATGCTGCGACAGCTGACCGTCACCGTTGAAAACGGCGCGGAATGAGGAAAATGCAGCGGTCATTCGTGCGATGCCGGGTGAGAGGATTGGCCGACAAAAGGCACTATTATTTTGATGTTATTGGTGGCGCCCTCCCAACAGCCGAGATTTTTGTGGAAAAGAATTCTCGCTATTTCGCTGCATCAACTTTCGGGTACTCTGTGACCAACGTAAGCGCACCAAAAAGGTTCGCACTTGCAAGGCTATTCGTTGCGGCTTTCGCGTGCTTGTTTGCCGCGCATTCGATGGCAGCAACCTCCTCTAGCGCCCTGCCTGCGATGCCCGAAACGGTCCCGGTCTCGCCGCCACAGACCACGATACATGCCGCCAGCCAAAGCAACGCGATTTCGACGCCTCAGGGCAATGGGTCAGCTGCTAACAACAGTAACAACAACAGCGACAACAATAACGGCAACAGCGCAAACGGGCAGTCGCGTCGACCCGCCTGGACGCTGGCGAACCCCTCGCAAGGTCAAGGCAGGGCGCCGGCACGTGCAAGACCCCATGCGACCTCAGAGGTCATCGCAATCGCATTGGATATCGATGCTGAGGTAGGTGACGAACTGACGTTCCCGCTGCCCGGGTCGGAGGAAACCCTGGTAGGTGTCGTTTCCAGATGCAGTGATCTCGCGCGGCGTAGACAATGTTGATGTTGGTTTCAGTTTGTCGGGACCTGACTGGCGTTCGGCGAGTGGTGGATCAGGCTTTATAGGATCGAACTTCCAGGT
>JAYQAI010000099.1:10075-10380 GCA_038136715.1 Gammaproteobacteria bacterium
CGCCTGCCAATGTCAATAGTGGTAATGCGGCGAGTTGGTCCTTGTCGCTGAGTCCGGGTACTTATGAGGTTTACGTAACGTACTCGCGTTATACGAACCGTGCGACGAATGCACCGTATCGTGTTTATCACTCTGATGGAGCGGGTGGTACAACGAGTACGGTCGTGCCGGTAAACCAGCGAGAGGGTTCTCCGACGTTGTTGGGTACGTTCACGTTTGGCGAGGCGGCGTTGGTTGAGTTGACGGATGCAGCGAATGGTGCGCTGGTGGCGGACTCAGTGCGCTGGGAGTTGGTTGGAGAAGAT
>JAYQAI010000100.1:0-1405 GCA_038136715.1 Gammaproteobacteria bacterium
TAACTGTATTGACTGTATCAGGGGTCGTCTTTAAAATGCGGCACCTCAACTGATCCCCTGTAGCTCAGTTGGTAGAGCAAATGACTGTTAATCATTGGGTCCGTGGTTCGAGCCCACGCGGGGGAGCCAAAACGAAAGAAGCCGCACTTGTGAGAAGCCGCACTTGTGCGGCTTCTTTTGTTTTGGCACTTGCATGACTGCCGTCCTCTCGTCTGCAGTCGGCACCAACCCGGTCACCAAACACGATATCATTGCGACTCAAACTGAGGGCGTCATGAAACAAGAAAGCTTCGAGCTGCAATCCGACTACAAGCCGGCGGGCGACCAGCCGGTTGCGATCGAGCAGCTGATTGACGGCATTGAGTCGGGGCTGGCCTACCAGACCCTGCTCGGCGTCACGGGTTCGGGTAAGACCTTCACAATTGCCAACGTGATCGATCGGCTGCAGCGGCCCACCATCGTCATGGCACCGAACAAGACCCTGGCGGCGCAGCTCTATGGTGAGTTCAAGGAGTTCTTTCCGAAGAACGCGGTCGAATATTTCGTTTCCTACTATGACTATTACCAGCCGGAAGCCTATGTGCCTTCTTCCGATACCTATATCGAGAAGGATGCGGCGATCAATGAACATATCGAACAGATGCGACTCTCGGCAACCAAGGCGCTGCTCGAACGCAAAGATGCGATCGTTGTAGCGTCAGTCTCCGCTATCTATGGTCTGGGGGATCCTGGTGCCTATCTGCAGATGGTGATGCACCTCGATCGCGGTGACCGCGTCGACCAGCGCTGGATTCTGCGGCGGCTGGCTGAGCTGCAATACACCCGCAATGAAATGGAGCTGCGCAGGGCGACCTACCGGGTGCGGGGTGATGTGATCGATATCTTCCCGGCGGAATCAGACAAAAATGCGATTCGGGTCGAGCTGTTTGATGACGAGATTGAAGAGCTGTCTTTCTTTGACCCGCTGACCGGGGAGGTGATCAGGAAGGTGCCCCGGGTCACGGTGTTTCCGAAATCGCATTATGTAACGCCGCGGGAAACCATCGAGAATGCACTGGACGACATCCGTGAAGAACTGAACGATCGGCTCCGCTTCCTGAAGGACAACAACAAGCTGGTAGAGGCGCAGCGGCTCGAGCAGCGCACCCGGTTTGATCTCGAGATGATCAAGGAGCTCGGCTACTGCAACGGGATTGAAAACTATTCCCGCTACCTGTCGGGACGGGCCCAGGGTGAAGCGCCGCCCACGCTGTATGACTACCTGCCCGATAATGCCCTGCTGGTAATTGATGAATCCCATGTTGGTGTGCCGCAGCTCGGCGCCATGTACAAGGGCGACCGCTCGCGCAAGGAAACGCTGGTGGAGTTCGGGTTCCGGCTGCCTTCCGCACTGGACAACCGGCCG
>JAYQAI010000100.1:1505-5434 GCA_038136715.1 Gammaproteobacteria bacterium
AAGCGGATGGCGGAAGACCTGACCGACTACCTCGATGATAACGGTATCCGGGTGCGCTACCTGCACTCTGACATCGACACTGTCGAGCGCATGGAGATTATCCGCGACCTGCGTCTGGGGGAGTTTGACGTGCTGGTGGGCATCAACCTGCTGCGCGAGGGCCTGGATATGCCGGAGGTTTCCCTGGTGGCGATCCTCGATGCTGACAAGGAAGGCTACCTGCGTTCTGATCGGTCACTGATCCAGACCATCGGCCGCGCCGCCCGAAACCTGCACGGCAAGGCCATCCTCTATGCCGACAAAATCACCGATTCGATGCAGCGGGCGATCGACGAGACCGATCGCCGCCGCCAGAAACAGATGGCCCACAACGAGGCAAACAATATCGTGCCGTTCAGCGTGCGCCGCGAGGTCGGTGACATCCTCGAGGGCGCGCGGGAAGCCCCGGTCCGTGGCGGCCGCAAGGCTGCAAAAATAGCGGACAAGAAAGGCCGCTACGGTGCTGCCATCCTCAACCAGGACGACCTCGAGAAGCAGATTCTCACTCTCGAAAAACAGATGTTCGAGCATGCCAAGGACCTGCAGTTTGAAGAAGCTGCTCAGCTCCGTGACCAGATCGAGGAACTTCGTCAGCAATTTGTCAGATCTTGAACCCGCCCCTTCAAATTGCTAAATTACGCGCCCTCTGGCCCGATAGGGTGCACTGATCGAAGGTTCATTTGTCTGAATACCGGTCAGTGAGATTGAGAAACGTAGGAATGTAGCTCAGTTGGTTAGAGCATCGTCTCGACAAGGCGAGGGTCGTCGGTTCGAATCCGACCATTCCTACCAACTCAACTTTCGCAACGCGAAAGTTGAGCGCCGAAAGCGCTTTTGATTTTGTGATAGAGAATCACAAAATCAATATCGCGGAAGGCTACCCATAATTCTCGCGACAACCCAAACCGTCGCACCCAAACAAAAGTCAGCCCGCGAACGCACTGACAAAAAGCTAAAACACGTGTCCCCTGGTATGGGCCACCACTGAGAGCGAGGACAATATGCCTGTCATTACCCTGCCTGATGGCACAGAAAAGCCATTCGATTCCCCCGTATCCGTGCATGAAGTTGCTGAATCCATTGGCCCTGGCCTCGCCAAAGCCGCGCTCGCCGGTCGTGTCGGTGACAAGCTCGTGGATACCTCGCACGTTATTGAGGCAGATGCAGACCTCGCGATCATTACCGCCCGCGACGACGATGGCCTCGAAGTGATTCGCCACTCGTGTGCCCACCTGATGGCGCAGGCGGTGCAGCAACTGTTCCCGTCTGCCCAGGTGACGATTGGCCCGGTAGTGGAAGACGGCTTCTATTACGACTTCGCTTACGAGCGGCCCTTTACGCCGGAAGATCTCGAAGCGATCGAGAAGAAAATGGGCGAAATCGCCAAGCAGGATCTGAACGTTGAGCGCTCGCTCATGTCACGCAATGATGCGGTCAGCCTGTTCGAAGAAATGGGAGAGAAGTACAAGGTCGAAATTCTTGAAAGCATCCCCAGTGATGAGGATCTTTCGTTCTACAAGCAGGGCGACTTCATTGATCTCTGCCGTGGTCCGCACCTGCCGAGCACCGGCAAGATGGGCGCTTTCAAGCTGACCAAGGTCGCCGGTGCCTATTGGCGTGGCGATTCCAATAACGAGATGCTGCAGCGCATCTACGGCACCGCCTGGGCTGACAAGAAAGCGCTCAAAGCTTATCTGCACCGACTTGAAGAAGCAGAAAAACGCGATCACCGTAAACTGGGTAAGCGCCTCGATCTGTTCCACACCCAGGAAGAAGCGCCGGGTATGGTGTTCTGGCACCCGAAAGGCTGGCAGATCTGGCAGATCATTGAGCAGTACATCCGCGATGTCCAAAACGCCAGCGGCTACCAGGAAATCAAGACGCCGCAGCTTGTCGACATGTCGCTGTGGGAGGCCTCCGGCCATGCCGACAAGTTTGGCGATGACATGTTTTCGGTCCAGACCGATAACCGCCTGTACGCCATCAAGCCGATGAACTGCCCGTGCCACGTCCAGGTTTATAACCAGGGCCTGAAAAGCTACCGCGAACTGCCGCTGCGGCTCGCTGAGTTCGGCTCCTGCCATCGCAACGAGCCCTCCGGCACATTGCAGGGCACGATGCGCGTGCGGGGATTTGTCCAGGACGATGCTCATATCTTCTGCGCGGAAGAACAGATCCAGGACGAGGTCGTGACGTTTATCGACATCCTCACCGAGGTCTACCGCGATTTCGGCTTCGATGAAATGATCATCAAGCTTTCGACCCGTCCCGAACAACGGGTGGGCAGCGACGAGGTCTGGGATAAGTCAGAAGCCGCCCTGGCGCGCGCGCTTGACGCCAAAGAACTCGACTGGGAATACCTGCCGGGCGAAGGCGCGTTCTACGGCCCGAAGATCGAATTCTCGCTGAAAGACTGCCTGGGCCGGGTCTGGCAGTGCGGCACCATGCAGGTGGATTTCTCGATGCCGGGTCGTCTTGATGCCCAGTTTGTCGCGGAAGATGGCTCGCGCCAGGTGCCGGTGATGCTGCACCGCGCCATGCTCGGTTCGTTTGAGCGCTTTATCGGCATCCTGATTGAGCAGTATGCCGGCGATTTTCCGGCCTGGCTGGCGCCGACCCAGGCCGTGGTGATGAATATTACCGACACTCAGTCAGATTACACGCTGAATGTCGTTAACTCATTGAATTCAAAGGGTTTCAGGGTTGAGTCAGATCTCCGGAACGAAAAAGTTGGCTTCAAGATCCGCGAGCATACGCTGCAGAAAGTCCCCTATCTGCTGGTTGTGGGTGACCGTGAGGTCGAGAACGGCCAGGTGGCGGTCAGGGCCCGCAACGGCGATGACCTCGGCGCCATGACGATCGATGAGTTTGGCCTTCTGCTGGCCGAAAATGTGGGGAAAAAGGGTCGCGCATAAAAAGCTGACTCCCGGCTTGAATTTGCCTATAATCCGCGTCCTTACCCGATCTGACGGAGTTTGATCCATTAAAGACAATTCAAAAAAGTCACGAATAAACGAGGAAATCGACGTACCGCAGGTGCGTCTCATTGGCGCAGATGGCGAGCAGGTCGGTATCGTACCGATTGCCAAAGCGCTGCAGGCTGCACAGGATGCCAGGTTGGATCTTGTGGAAATCGCACCTCAGGCTGACCCGGTTGTCTGCAAGATCCTTGATTACGGCAAGCACGTATTCGAGGCGAAGAAGGGTAAGGCCGCGGCGAAGAAGAAACAGCGCCGCACGCAAGTGAAAGAAATGAAGTTTCGCCCAGGAACGGATGAAGGGGATTATCAGGTCAAACTACGCAACCTGACACGTTTCCTTAATGATGGGGATAAAGCCAAAGTGACCTTGCGGTTTAGAGGTCGTGAAATGGCGCACCAGGAACTGGGCATGGAGCTATTGAAGCGGATCGAAGGTGATCTTGCTGAGATAGGCACAGTTGAAATGTTTCCAAAAATGGAAGGCAGACAACTGACCATGGTGTTAGCCCCGAACAGCAAAAAGAAAGGCCAGGCAGCCCCCAAGGATGCCGAAGCGGAGCCGTCCGCAGAAGCCAAGTAACCGAGACGCGATGAAGGTTTAACCGGAGTCGTTACTCCGGGAGCCTGTCACAGCCTCAACTTTTTGCTGACGAACGTCACCCGAACGTGAGTTTGGAATGGCGTATTCGATTAATGTTTTAAAATAGCGGAGTATGAAAATGCCCAAAATGAAAACTCAGAGCGGGGCAGCCAAACGGTTCAAGAAAACCGGTAAAGGCTACAAGCACCGCCAGTCTTTCAGGAATCACATCCTGACGAAAAAGAGCACCAAGCGTAAGCGTCACCTGCGCAATATGAAAGATATTGCCCCGGCTGATGTGCCTCTCATCAAGCGGCTTTTAGGCGATT
>JAYQAI010000100.1:5534-10215 GCA_038136715.1 Gammaproteobacteria bacterium
TTAGGAGATTCCAAATGCCACGAGTAAAACGCGGCGTCGTTGCAAGTCGACGTCATAAAAAAGTCCTTAAGTCCGCCAAGGGTTATTACGGTGCGCGTTCCCGCGTCTTCCGGGTTGCCAAGCAGGCGGTGACCAAGGCCGGTCAGTACGCTTACCGCGACCGCAAAGTTAAGAAGAGAATGTTCAGAGCCCTGTGGATTCAGCGTATTAACGCTGCCGCCCGCGAGTGTGGCCTGTCTTACAGCCGTATGATTGATGGCCTGAAAAAGCAGAACATCGAGATCGATCGCCGTGTCCTGGCTGATCTGGCTGTGAACGAGAAAGAAGCGTTTGCCGCCCTGGCAGAGAAGGCGAAAGCAGCTCACGCGGCTTAAGCCAGGTCTCTGCCCCGGCACCGTCATTCTGCAGAATTCCTGCGTCATTGAGAGCGCAGCGAAGGACCTGGAATCTTCACTGCGTTCAGAATGACCGATATGCGCCAGGATGACATCAGCGTTTCGTTCCACTCTGAAGGTCAAAAACGATGTCAGATCTCGAAAACATCCTGAGTTCAGCCCAGGCTGCCGTCGCAGCATCGACCGATGCTGCGTCGCTGGATGAAGTCCGTGTCCGTTACCTCGGCAAGAAAGGTGAGCTGACAGGCCTCTTAAAGGGCCTTGGCAAGCTCTCACCGGAAGAGCGGCCTGCCGCCGGTGCCGAAATTAACAAGGCCAAGGAAGCCCTGCAGGCATCGATCGCCGAGCGCAAGACCGCGCTTGATGACGAGGCCATCAATGCCAAGCTTGCCTCTGAAACCATCGATGTCACGCTGCCCGGTCGCAATGCTGATATCGGCGCGCTGCACCCGGTTACCCAGGTACTGCGGCGCATGGAAGATTTTTTCCAGAGCGTCGGCTACGACGTCGTGGAAGGCCCCGAGATCGAAGACGATTACCATAACTTCGAGGCGCTGAACCTGCCTGAGCATCATCCGGCACGGGCGATGCACGACACCTTCTATTTCAATCCTGAAATTCTGCTGCGCACGCATACGTCGCCCGTGCAGGTCAGGGTGATGGAAAGCCAGAAACCGCCGATCCGGATTATCTGCCCCGGCCGTGTTTACCGGGTTGACCCGCCAGACCCCTCGCACCTGCCCATGTTCCACCAGGTGGAAGGCCTGGTTGTTGACCGCGATGTCAGCTTTGCTGACCTGAAAGGCACGGTGATCGAATTCCTGCGCGTCTTCTTCGAGAAAGAAGACCTGGAAGTGCGGTTCCGGCCCTCTTACTTCCCTTTTACGGAACCGTCTGCAGAAGTAGACGTGCAGTGCGTGCACTGCGAAGGCGCCGGTTGCCGCGTCTGCAGCCAGACCGGCTGGCTCGAGGTCATGGGCTCCGGCATGGTACACCCGCGGGTGCTCGAGTACGCTGGCATCGATTCCGAGGAATACACGGGTTTTGCCTTCGGCATGGGGCCTGACCGGCTTGCCATGCTGCGCTATGGCGTGGATGACCTGCGCCATTACCTCGATAACGATTTGAGATTTTTGAGGCAGTTCCGATGAAATTCAGCGAAGCCTGGCTCCGGGAATATGTGAATCCCGACCTCACCACCCAGCAACTGGTCGACCAGCTCACCATGGCCGGTCTTGAAGTTGACGGGTTCGACCCGGTTGCTGCCGAATTCACGGATATCGTCGTTGGCGAGATC
This sequence comes from Gammaproteobacteria bacterium, assembly GCA_038136715.1. GTDB lineage: Bacteria > Pseudomonadota > Gammaproteobacteria > Pseudomonadales > Azotimanducaceae > UBA9659. Next base: position 7,227 of record JAYQAI010000100.1, read on the forward strand.
CTCAGTGTCGAGCAGCATCCCGACGCTGACAAGCTTGTCGTCTGCAGCGTCAGCAGTGGCAGCGAGGAACTTCAGGTGGTCTGTGGCGCGCCCAATGCCCGCGCCGGTATTAAGGTGCCGTTCGCCCTGGTTGGAGCCAAACTGCCGGATCTGAAGATCAAGAAAGCCAAGCTGCGTGGCGTTGAATCCAACGGCATGCTCTGCTCCGAGCGCGAGCTCGGCCTCAGTGACAACCACGAGGGCCTGATGGAGCTGCCGGCAGATGCGCCGGTGGGCGAGGACATCCGCGATTACCTGCGCCTGAATGACTCGATCATCGACCTGGACCTGACGCCGAACCGCAGCGATTGCCTGTCGATGATCGGCCTCGGTCGTGAAACCGGCCTGATCAATTCAATGGATGTGCACATCCATGACGTTCCTGCGATTCCCGCGATGATCGAAGACACCTTCCCGGTGGCGCTGGCAGCAGAAGACGCCTGCCCGCGATTTGTCGGGCGTGTCATTCGCGACGTCGATGTCTCAGCCGAGACGCCGCTTTGGATGAAAGAGAAACTCCGTCGGTCGGATATCCGGTCTATCGACCCGGTGGTGGATATCACGAATTACGTCATGCTCGAGCTGGGCCAGCCGCTGCATGCCTATGACCTGGCCAAGCTGCAGGGCAAGATCGTTGTGCGCCAGTCGAAAGCGGGTGAAAAGTGCACATTGCTCGACGGCAACGAAATTGAACTGCATGACGATACCCTGCTGATTACCGACGATTCAGGCCCGATTGGCCTCGCCGGTGTGATGGGCGGGCTCAGTACTTCGGTCACGACTGAAACTACAGATATCTTTTTCGAAGGTGCCTTCTTCGCGCCGACGGCCATTGCCGGCCGGGCCCGGTCCTATGGCATGAGCACCGATGCGGCGCACCGGTTTGAGCGTGGCGTCGACTGGCAGCACCAGGCCAGGGCGATTGAGCGGGCCACCGAACTGCTGATGGAGATTGCCGGCGGCAAGCCCGGCCCGACCATCGAAACCGTCGACAGTCACCACCTGCCGACGGAGAAAAGCGTTGAGCTGCGGGCTTCACGCATTTCCCGCGTGCTCGGTGTCGAGATCGACAATGACACCGTCGATGAGATGATGGCGCGCCTCGGCTTTAATGCCGTGCCCCTGGACCTGGAGACCGGGGGAAAAAGCGGTGTTGAAGAACATACCTGGCAGGTCAGTGCCCCTTCACACCGGTTCGATATTGCCATTGAGGCCGACCTGATTGAAGAAATCAGCCGGGTCTACGGCTATAACAACCTGCCGGTCAGAACGCCGAAGGCGAGCCTCGCTATGGCACCCCGGTCTGAAACCCAGCTGCCGCTGAATCGAATCCGGGACCAGCTGGTCTCCCGTGGCTATTTCGAGGCCATCACCTACAGCTTTGTCGATGCCGACCTGCAAGGCAGGCTGGACCCAGGCCAGGAACCCATCGCACTGGCCAATCCATTGTCGGCCGAAATGTCCGTGATGCGCACCACGATCTGGACAGGCCTGCTCAAGTCATTGATTTACAACGTCAATCGCCAGCAGGACAGGGTTCGCCTGTTCGAAACCGGACTCTGCTTCAGCCAGCCGCCGAACCAGGCGGATCTTCAGTTCGATAACATCAGCCAGGTGCGCAAGATTGCCGGTGTCGCCTGTGGCCGCCGCGCAGAAGAAAACTGGGCGAACAGCGCGGAAGTTATTGATTTTTATGACATCAAGGGCGATGTCGAATGCGTGCTGGCGCTCACTGGCCACCCTGGCGAGTTTGAGTTTGTACCACAGTCGCACCCGGCTCTACACGCTGGCCAGAGCGCCGCCATCCTGAAAGACGGGGAGGCCATTGGCTTTGTCGGTCTGCTTGACCCGCGCGTGCAGCAGGACCTGGATTGCCGCTACCCGATATTCCTTTTCGAGATAAAAATCGAAGAGGTTATTGCTAAAAGTATCGCGCAGAGCGCGGCGATGTCCCGCTTCCCCGAGGTTCGCCGGGATATCGCGCTGATCCTCGACCAGGCCGTGACGGCCGGGCAGGTGCGGCAATGCATTGAAAATACTGCTGATGAGACCCTTCAAAACCTAAAGTTGTTTGACGTGTATCAGGGCAAAGGTATTGATCCTAATAGAAAAAGTCTGGCTTTAGGCTTGACCTTCCAGCACAGTTCCCGCACTCTTACGGATGACGAGATCAACGATTCGATGGACCGGATCGTATCCACTCTCCAGGCACAGTTAGGTGCAAGTTTGAGGAACTGAAAATGGGGGCTTTGACCAAAGCTGAAATGGCTGAAAAGCTGTTTGAAGAGCTTGGTTTGAACAAGCGAGAAGCCAAAGAGGTCGTGGAGCTCTTCTTTGAAGAAGTGCGCGCGTCTCTTGAGGGCAACGAGCAGGTGAAGCTCTCCGGTTTTGGAAATTTTGATCTTAGGGACAAGAGCCAGCGACCTGGCCGTAATCCAAAGACAGGCGAAGAAATACCCATCACCGCGCGGCGCGTGGTGACTTTTCGTCCGGGACAAAAACTCAAAGCCAGAGTAGAAGCGTATGCTGGACCCGGACAATAACGCCGAACTCCCACCTATCCCTGGTAAGCGCTACTTCACCATTGGTGAGGTTTCCGGCCTGTGTGCCGTCAAACCGCACGTTTTGCGCTACTGGGAGCAGGAATTCCCACAGCTGAAGCCCGTCAAGCGCCGCGGCAACCGCCGCTACTACCAGCGCCAGGATGTGCTGATGATCCGTCAGATCCGATCACTGCTTTATGATCAGGGTTTTACCATTGGCGGCGCTCGTCAGCGGCTCTCGGGCGAAGATCAGAAAGAAGACAACACCCAGTACAAGCAGCTGATCCACCAGATGATTGTGGAGTTGGAAGAGGTGTTGGACGTGCTCAAGACCTAGACGCGCTCATCGAGAGTCAAGCAACGGATCTCCCCTTCAAATATCTCATCAATGCGGTACAATTCGCTTC
>JAYQAI010000101.1:0-8009 GCA_038136715.1 Gammaproteobacteria bacterium
CGCTGCGGCGTGGCAGTCAGCCGCGTGCCCAGGGCCGGGCACATGAAGCCCTGCGTGATCTCGATAAAGAATCTTTTTTCTGGAAGACCCTGCCTGGCGAGATGGGGGAAAGTCTGCTCGAAGGACTCGGTCTGTCTCACGAAGTTGTGGGCCGTGATCAGATTGCGACCGGCCAGACGTCTGCCAGGGACACTCGCCGAGGTGTTGAACTGCTCGAAGCGGCGGGGGTCGACCTGCTGGTGTTTGCCGGCGGGGACGGCACGGCGCGTGACGTGGTCGATGCCCGGTGCAGGGTGCCGGTGGTTCTGGGTATACCCAGCGGCGTGAAGATGCATTCCGGTGTGTTCGCGACCAGCCCCGATGCCGCCTCTGAGCTGCTGGCGAAGATCGCAGCGGGCGAGATCCTGTCGATCGTCCAGGCCGAGGTCCGTGACATCGATGAGACGTCGTTCCGTGAGGGTATCGTCAAGACCCGGTACCACGGTGAATTGCCGGTGCCGGACGACCTGCGCTACATGCAGCAGACTAAGATCGGTGGCAGGGAAGTGGAAGAACTTGTGATCGAGGAGATAGCGGCGGACTTTATTGAGCGCCAGGAACCGGGCGTGACCTACGTGATGGGTTCGGGCGCAACGCTGGCCGGGATCATGGCAGCAATGGGGCTCGAGGCTACCCTGCTGGGCATCGATGTGGTGCGTGATGGCGAACTCATTGCCAGCGATGTTTCTGAGCAGGAATTGCTGGCGCTGCTGCCGGAAGGTATCAAGGCGAAGATCCTGATCACGGCGATCAGTGGCCAGGGGCACATTCTTGGGCGCGGCAACCAGCAGCTCAGCCCGGCTGTGATCAAACGGGTCGGCGCGGCAAGTGTCGAAGTGGTCGCGACAAAGACGAAGCTGGCCGCACTCGATAAGCGGCCGCTGTTGGTGGATACTGGTGATGAAGTCGTTGACGCATCCCTGCGCGGTTTGCGTTCAGTTATCACGGGATACGAAGATCGGGTGCTATACCGGGTCGCCTGATCGGAGTCAGAATCCATGGAGCAGTCACTCAGTAAACGCGTGCTCGCCGCCTACTCAGGTATCACGATTCCGATGGCCGCCATGGGCATGCCGATTGCCGTCTACCTGCCTCGCTTCTACTCAGAAGGCATGGGGCTCTCGCTGATCACGGTGGGCACCATCTTCACCGTTGCCCGCATCTGGGACGTCATCACCGACCCGATCATGGGCATGCTGATCGACAAGTTTGATACCCGCTGGGGACGACGCAAGCACTGGATTGCCCTGTCGATTCCGTTGCTAGTGCTGTCCGTCTGGATGGTGTTCATTCCAACGAAAGAGGATGTCACCGCCTTCTACCTGTTGTTCTGGCTGATCCTGCTATATGTGGGTTACACCATGCTGGCGATCAGTCACCAGTCCTGGGGGGCTGAGCTGACCAAAACCTATGATGACCGCTCGCGTCTGTTTGGCTGGCGCGAGATTTTTGTGATTGGCGGGATGACTGTGGTGCTGGCGATCCCGGCAGCAATGGAACTCTCGGGTCATGCCGAGCAGGAAATGAAAGTCGCTTCAATGGGCTGGTTTTGCCTGCTGCTGTTTCCCTTGCTGGCGATTCCAACGCTCGTCTGGGTGCCGGATTCGCATGCCAAACCGGTGGGCTCAGTACCCTGGAAAGAAGCCTTCAGACTGCTCATTGTCAACAAGCTGATGTGGCGGCTCCTGATCGCTGATCTGGCTGCCGGGTTCGGCATCGGTGTGTCGGGTGCCTTGTATATCTTTATCGCCAATGCCTATTTCCAGCTGCCGGAGCACGCCAGTATTGCGCTGCTGTTTTACTTCCTCGCGAGTTTTGTTGCCATGCCGCTCTGGCTGAAACTCGCCTATGCGGTCGGTAAAGATAACGCCATGAAGCTGTCGGTGCTCTACATGACGGTCATCAACCTGTTGCTGATTCCGCTGGCGGAACCCGGCAATGTGATGGTGCTCTGGGGCTTCACGATTCTGTTTGGCGCTGCGTTTGGCGCCCCGCCGACCCTGATTCGCTCGATGATGGCGGATATCACCGACGAAGATGAGTTGAAGTCTGGCCAGGCCCGGCCTGGTTTGTTCTTTGCCTTGTTAACCACTACCAACAAGCTGGGTGCGGCCATCGCCGTTGGTATCAGCTTCACAGTGCTGGAGGTGGCTTTCCAGTTTGATCCGCGCGGTGACAATTCGCCGGAGGCGCTTGAAGGGTTGCTATATACCTATTGCCTCGGTACGGCGCTTGGGCTGTTCTGTGCATTTCTGCCGCTGATTCGCTACCCGCTGGACAAAACATTACATGCCCAGATTCGCCGCGAACTCGACGCCAGGGCAACGTAGCTGTCAGGAATGCAGGATGTGGTTAACGACCTTGTTGATCGCAATCGAATCACCTGAACGCAATGCCTGACGCATCTGGTTGATCACCAGTTTCTGGTCCTCAATGATGGAGGGTGACAATGAAACTTCTTCTGGCTGGACGATAGAGACAATATTTGACTCGTCGGTCTGATAGACCGTCGCCTTGTAGATGGGCTCTGCCACCTGGGTCAGCTTGAGAAAGGCTTTATGGGTGAGCACTGCCTGGTCAACGCCATCCTGGCGGATGGTGTCAGAGAACCGGATGTAGTCTTCATCTGCCAGCCAGAGAATGGCAAAGAAGCCGGCAGTGTAGTGCGGGCTGTGCAGACCGTATTCGTCCGGTTCGTCGATGCCGGCGACATCATCAACATAGAGCGGGGTCTTCGATGGAAATGAGGCATACAGGATGCTCAATATCTTCGCGATATGCCGGTAGAAGTTTTCAATGTTGATGTCAGCCACAGCGCGACTCACTGATTTTCGCCAGGGGTCTATTATAGCGCTGACCTCGGGCCTATGGAAAAATGCCACCCAGAGCATAATGGGAGCGACAGAAAGCGGTGGATAGGCTGCTGGATAACTGGCTGCGGGCATTCCAGCTCATCATGTGCCTGGTCTCGCTGATCTGGTGCGTCGCGCTCATCAACCACATCTTTGATTATCGCCTGAATGCGCTGGGTATCTACCCCCGGGATCTTGACGGCTTGATCGGCATTCTGCTCTGGAGCCTGCTCCATGGTGACTTCTCGCACCTGGCAATGAACACCATGCCTCTGATTTTCCTTGGCTTTTTCGTGGCGCTGCGTGGACCAGTGCTGTTCTTCAAGATCAGCCTGCTGGTCTGGCTGCTGGCGGGTGTTCTGGTTTGGCTCCTGGGGCGACCGGCCATTCATCTTGGTGCCAGCGGGCTCATCTTTGGCTATTTCGGCTTCATTCTCGCGGTTGCGGTCTATGAGCGGAGTCTCTGGGATCTCAGCGTCGCTTCGGTGACTATGTTCTATTACGGTGGGCTCTTTTTCGGGGTCCTGCCGCTGCAGGCTTTCATCTCCTGGGAGGCCCACCTGGCTGGGCTTGCGACCGGAATCCTGGCCGCGAGACTGTTTGGTAAGGACTGGGCAGCGACGCCGATACGTTGAGTGGAGTCGTCGCTGCGACCATCAGGGGTTCCCGCAAGAACCTTTTCAGTAAAATAAACCCAGGGCCAGGCACTGAAGAATCCAAACCAAAAAGCCAGTTCGTGCGTCCTAACCCCTGAGACTAGTGCTGGAACTTGCTGTGAATACCTCCCTGATCAAAATTGCTGCTCCCATCGGTGTCCTGATGGCGGGTATCGGTGCCTACGTCCTGCTGGATGCGACTAAACCTGAACCAGAAAAGAAGGAAGAACCGCCAAGAGCGCTGAGCGTGTTTGTTCACTCCGTTAATCGCTCCGATATTCCCCTGAAGGTGACAACTCAGGGTGAAGTCCGGGCACGGACCCAGGTTGATATCGTCGCCCAGGTGTCAGGCCGGATTGTTGAAGTGTCACCTGAATTCATCGAGGGTGGTGTCGTTAAACCCGGGGACCCGCTTGTTGTCATTGAGTCAACGGACTACGAGTTTGCGGTGAAGAGCAGTCGAGCCCAGGTGGCAGAAGCGGAAGTCAGGTTACAACAGGCGCTGGCAGATGCCGATGTGGCCCGTAAGCAGTTGCGTGATTCCAAAGATCCGTCCCCGCTGGCGCTGAAAAAACCCCAGGTCGCCTCTGCCGAAGCGAGCCTGCGCGCCAGCGAGGCCATTCTCAGCCAGGCTGAAACGAACCTCGCGCGAACGCGAATTTCATTGCCTTTCAACGGCAGGGTGATCAGCAAGTCTGTTGACGTCGGACAGTTTGTCACAGCCGGCACGCCTATCGGTCGCGCCTTTGCCCATGATGTCGTGGAAGTGAGGGTGCCGTTGAATGATCAGCAGCTGGGTTCACTCGGGCTGCCGATTGGCTATGTGGCCGAGCCTGGTGCTGCGCTCGCGGTTGAGATCACCGCAACCGTCGCCGGAAAAGCACAGAAGTGGCAGGGTGAATTGACCCGGCTTGATGCCAGCATCGATCCGACATCCCGCATGCTTTTCGGCATCACCGAAGTGCGCAACCCCTACGGTGATGGTGCCTCTCAATACGGTATGCCACTTGCCGTCGGGCTGTTTGTTAATGCTGAGATCTCTGGCCGTCAGCTCGAAGATGCCTACATTATCCCGCGACATGCCCTGCGTGCGGGTAACCAGGTCTATGTGATCAATGGCAGCGGCAGGCTCGAGATCAGGGACGTTGAGGTCACCTATTCGTCATCAGATGAAGCCGTCATTGGCCGTGGTCTTGAGGCTGGCGACAATGTCGTGGTGTCTTCGATCCGCAACCCGATTGAAGGGATGGCGCTTGAGGCCTTGCCCTATGGCATGGGCAGCACGGCCATTGCCAAGGAAGGACACAGACCCGTGAGGAGGTCTGAACACATCCAGACAGCAGGAGGCTAAGCCAATGCGTGGCGTCATTGCCTGGTGGGCGAATAACCCCGTTGCTGCCAACCTTTTAATGGTCGGCATCCTGCTTTCCGGTTTCCTCGGCTTCACCGCCATGGAACGAGAAGCGTTCCCTATCTTTAAGGTCAACTCCGTTGAAATACAGGTGCCCTGGCCTGGCGCTGCGCCGCAGGAAGTGGAAGAGCAGGTGCTGTTCCGCATCGAGGAAGCGCTGAAAGACATCGACAACGTCAAGCGTATCTACGCGACCGCGCAGGAAGGCTTTGCCTTTATGCAGGTTTATACCTATGCGAACGTCGATATCGATGAGTTTCTCAACGAAGTGAAGAACACCGTCGACTCGGTAAATTCACTGCCTAGAGATATCGAGAAGCCGGTCGTTCGCCGGCAGATTTACCGTCAGGAAATGATTCGGATTGCCGTTCACGGTGATTTAGATGAGAGAACACTGACCCGCCTCGCTGAGGATCTGCGGGATGAAGTCGCGCGGCTGCCCTATGTTTCGATTGTTGAGATGTTCGGCACGCGCCGTGAAGAAGTGGCCGTAGAGCTCTCTGAAGAGGCGATGCGTCGCTACGGAGTGTCATTTACCGAAGTCGCCGGTGCAATTCGTGGCAGCTCCGTTAATCTGTCTTCAGGTCGCGTCAGGACAGAAACGGGTGACGTGCTGCTGCGGGCCAGGAACCTGGCTGACAATGAAGAAGATTTTGGTGAAATCATCATTCGCCAGGATGCACGGGGCGGCATCGTCCGCGTTCGTGATGTGGCGCAGGTCGTCGACGGTTTCGAGGATGAGGAAATCCTCGCCACTATGAACGGTGAGCCGGCCGTCCTGCTGCAGGTACTGTCGACGGAAAATATGCAGGTCGTTAAAACGTCTGACAATGTCCGCAAGTGGATGGGGCAACGTCAGAAAACGTTGCCGGAAGGGGTTAGCGTAACGATCTGGTTTGATACAGCCGATATTTACAAGAGCCGTATGAGCACTATTGGTAACTCAGCGTATCTTGGGCTGCTGCTGGTCTTCGTTGTATTGATTCTGACGCTGCGACCGAAGGTTGCCCTGTGGGTGACGGCGGGTATTGGTGTAGCTTTCATGGGCACGTTTGCCCTGCTGCCAGCCAATGATGTTTCTCTGAACATACTGAGTACATTCGCCTTCCTGCTGGTGCTGGGTATCGTCGTCGACGACGCAATCGTGGTAGGGGAGAGCATCCACCAGCAGACGCACCGCATGGGCGGTGGTCCCGAGGGCGCGGTTGAGGGTGCTTTTGTTGTCAGTAAACCCGTGTTTTTCGCCGTGCTGACCACGATGATCGCGTTTGCACCCTGGTTCTTCTTAAGCGGTGAAGACGCGCAGGTCACCCGGCAGTTGTCGATTGTGATCACGCTGGCATTGACTATTTCGCTGATCGAGGCGTTCTTCATTCTGCCCGCCCACCTGCGTCACCTGCGTCATCGGGAACAACTGGGCCGGCTCGCCACGGTGCAGAAGAAAATTGAAGAGGGCATTGTCACCCTGGCTGATCGGCACTACCGCCGCTGGATCACCAGGGCGATCGAGTTCCGCTATGTCACTGCCGCGGTGTTCGTTACCGGCTTCGTTATCAGTCTGGGAATTTTCAACAGCGGCTGGGTCAAGTTCAGTTTCATGCCGGAGGTTGAGAATGAGCTTATCTATATTAGCGTGGAACTGCCGACCGGGACGCCTTACAGCCGTGCGCTGGGTATTCTTGACCAGCTGCAGCAAGCAGAGCTCGAGCTGATTGATGAAGTGGAAGAGGCTGCTAAAGCCAGCGGTGGTACTGGCAAGCTGATCGAAGGCTGGTACACGCGGTCACGCCGTGACAACGTCGTTGCTATCATCAAGCTGGCGCCGCCTGAAATCCGTGATCTGTCTGCTAAAGAAGCCGCACTGCGCCTGCGCGAGCTGGTAGGTGAAATACCTGATGCGGACAATATCGAGGTTAATTACGCCATGAACAACCAGGGGCCGCAGCTCAGCTACCTGCTGCGTCATCGTGACCTGGATGTGCTGCGGCAAGCCAGCAGTGACCTGCAGGAAAAACTCTACGGTTATGACGGCACCTTTTACGTCAGGGATAACCTGCGTGGTGAAACGGACGAGTTGCATATCCAGCTGCTGCCAGGCGCTGAGAAACTGGGCGTTACCCTGGCCGAAGTCTCTCGCCAGGTCCGACAGGCATATTACGGCGAGGAAGTGCAGCGCCTGCCGCGCGAGAACGGCGATGTCAGGGTCATGGTCAAGTATCCGAAGGAACAGCGCCGCAATCTTGAAAGCCTGAACAACTTCCGTGTCCGGACTAACGACGGTCGCGAGCTGCCGCTCCTGTCTGTTGTTGATGTGGAACTGACTTCAGGTGTGCAGCGCATCCAGCGCCGTGACGGTGAGCGCATGGTTCGCGTCTCTGCGCAGGTGGCCGATGAACTCGCCAGCGATATCAATATGAATGTGACGGATACCTTTCTGCCGCTTTTGGCAGAGAAATACCCAGGGTTGATCATCAGCAAGAGTGGCAGGCAGGAAGCTGAAGAAGAGTTCATGAATGAGATTGTTGCACTCTACCTGGTTGCCTTTTTCAGCATGTATGCCCTGATTGCGATTGCCTTCAGGTCATATTTCCTGCCTCTGCTGGTAATGACAGCTATCCCGTTCGGTTTCATGGGCGCGATCTACGGCCATCTCCTCTTTGGCGTCTCAATGGCCCTGTTCTCTTACTTCGGCATCGGCGCAGCCGCCGGGGTGGTGGTGAACGACAATCTGGTCCTGGTCGACTATATCGGCCGACTGCGAGATCAGGGTAAGCATTTCGTTCAGGCCGTCATTGATGCGGGTGTGAACCGTTTCAGGCCCATTCTGCTGACTTCAGTCACGACCTTTGTCGGTTTGATGCCGATCATGGCTGAACGCTCGACGGATGCGCAGTTCCTCAAACCCGCCGTTCTGGCCCTGGCCTTTGGCGTGGCCTTCGCGCTGTTTGTCACATTGTTCATGGTGCCGGCCCTGTATTGCATCGGTGAAGACATCAAGCAGGGGATGGGGCGTGCCAGGGCGGTGACAGGGAACCTGCTGAAGCAGCTGCG
>JAYQAI010000101.1:8109-10081 GCA_038136715.1 Gammaproteobacteria bacterium
CCTAAGGCTCAAGGTCAGCCTTCAGATATGTCATCATAGACGTCCCCTGCAATGGTGGTGTCAGTATTGGGCTGATCCTGCAGAGGGGCGATGAAGACCGATGGCTAAACTCTACTTTTATTACTCCTCCATGAATGCCGGCAAGTCGACCGCATTGCTGCAGGCGAGCTATAACTATCGTGAACGCGGTATGGATACACTGGTGCTGACCCCTGCCGTTGATGATCGCTATGGCAAGGGCAAAGTGACGTCACGCATCGGTCTGGAAGCCGAGGCCCAGATAATTGAAGCCGAAGAAGATCTCCTAGAGAAGGTCAGAAGCCAGCATGTCGCCAGCTCAATAGATTGTGTGCTGGTTGATGAGGCTCAGTTTCTAACCCGGGAGCAGGTGCTGCAACTGGGCCATATCTGTGATGATCTGGATATCCCGGTGCTGGCCTACGGGCTCCGGACCGATTTTCGCGGCGAGCCCTTCGAAGGCAGCAAGTATCTGCTGGCCATCGCGGATAACCTGAAGGAAATCAAGGCGATATGCCATTGTGGCGGTAAGGCGACTATGGTGGTGCGGCTTGATGAGTCGGGTAAGGCAGTGACGGATGGAGAAAGCGTCGTTATCGGCGGCAACGAGCGGTATGTCTCGATGTGTCGCCGGCACTTTCGCGAAACTACGACTACTTCCCTAGATTGAGCAAGCCGTCAGGCGTGATTCTGATTAGCTCTCGCCCTGACGACGGTCTGGGTTCTGGCGACGTGGAGTAGACTCCTCGACGACCCGCTCGTTGCCCCGTCGATCACTGCTTGCATCCCGGCGGTCAGCGGGCCCTGTTCTGCGCTCGACTCTTTCGTTTTCCTGGTCTGTAGCCATCTGTACTCACTATATTTGCGTGGAAACACAGAGGATAGGTAAGCCTCGCTGCAGATGCAATGAGGTGAGTATGGCTCGTTTAAATGTGGGTTGGGGCCAGAGCCACGACTCTGGCCCCAGGGTGACAACGCTGGCGAATCAATCGTCGGTGATGATATCGGCGACTTCGAATGACATGGTTTTCGCCACGAAATCGATGTTGCCCACGGCGTAGTGGAACTTACCGTCGCTGAGTGTGTTTAAGCCGTACAACTTGAAAAGGCGGCCGTTTTTGACGTACACGCCCTGCAAGGTGGCCGTAGCGACAACCTCACCATTTTGTGTCCAGGCATGTCCCGTGTATTCCCCGCGATCGCCGAGGTCTTGCTTATCGGTGAATTCATAGGACAGGTAAACGCGGCCGTAAGGGCCGGCTTCGCCTGAGGCAGAAATCTGATAATTCTGCCCATCAGAGGTGTAAGCCGAATCGATCGTAAAGTTGGCGTTAAAAAAAGATTCCTGGTCGAGTTCTAATTCTGCGGCGGAAACCCCAAGAGGTATCAAGCCGAATAGAAGACATGTTCGGAGTAAGTTTTTCATCATTTTTATCCTTAAAAATCGGAGTTTTTTCAGCAGGTGGCTGGTCGAGGGCTAACCACTAAAAGTCAGCCACAACCATGTTCATGTTGACTCGATGGATTTCTCGAACGTCAGCAACCGCCTGCGAGAACTTCATATAGAGCGATTGATCTTGCGGGGTGACATGGGTTTGTAAATCCGGTGAACCCGAAAAGGCAAAATGCGTGTATTGGCTGTTTGCCCCAGCGGCAAAGCGAACCAGGCCCCATGCTCCTCGAACCAACCCGGCTTGTTCCATGTCACGCATGAGTTTGGTGTAGGCTTTAACGTACGCGGCCTCATCGGTGATTTTCATCTGCCAAATCTGATATACCCCATCCTTTGAAGCATCGCCGCCGCCCGCAACCGCCATCCCCAGGCTTTGGGCTGTCGGCGTCGTGTGTTTTTGTAACACAGACCAAAGGCTGGCAAATTCAGGGCAACTGCTCTGCACCTGATAACTTGTCTGCATGTCCTCTGGACTAGCAAACCCGTAAATCACGGTATGGG
>JAYQAI010000102.1:0-9899 GCA_038136715.1 Gammaproteobacteria bacterium
TGCTCAATGTAGTTGCCGCGGCATTGACCGGCCGCAGCGGGCTGCCAGTCGATGCTGGCAGCATCGCGGGCGAGGGCATCGCTCATGGGGCTTAACAGGCTAACTGGCAGAGCCAGAATCCAGGTCGCCAGGCCAGACCTGCTGACATGCCTGAACGCACTGATTGACTTCATACCGCTTGTTGTCCTGACTTCCGCATTGGGGATAATAATGTATTCATGCAGGTCAGTCAGTCTTAATCCGGGTAGCAACATGAGTGATGTCAGAGCCGATGGGCTTGTCCGTTGGGCCAGAATGACCGACCCGGATATACCGCCCGATGCAACACTGAAACCCGTTTCTGATGATGCCAGTTTCAGACGCTACTTTCGCTTTACCGGTGCTGATGTGCCCTATGTCTACGTTGATGCACCGCCAGCGCACGAGGATAACGAAAGCTTTATCAGGATTTCCGCCGCGCTTGCCGGCGCGGGACTGAGCTGTCCTGTCGTGGACGCAGCGGATGTGAGTCTGGGCTACATGAAAATCAGTGACCTCGGCGACACACTCTACCTTGACGAGATCACGACAACACCGGCGGCTATACCGGCGCTTTATCGCGACGCTGTCGAGGCGCTGCTGGTGATGCAGCGCGTCACCTGTGATATGCCGGTCTATGATCGGGAGAAGCTGCAGCAGGAAATGAACCTCTTTCACGAGTGGTTTCTGCCACGCCAGCTTGGGTTCGATCTCAGCGACGCAGATATGCAAATGCTGCAATCAGTCTATGACTATCTGCTCGAGAGCGCGCTGATTCAGCCGCAGGTTTTTGTTCATCGCGATTACCACTGCCGTAACCTGATGGTCGTTGCAGATAATGGTCCTGGCATCCTTGATTTTCAGGATGCTGTGGTGGGCCCCGTCAGTTACGACCTGGTCTCACTCTACAAGGACTGCTACTACCGATTCCCGCGCGAACAGGTCGTGGCTGCCGTCGATCATTTTCATCGCCGCCTGATCGAAGCCGGTGGTATTACCGCTGATGCCCCGCTGCTCGAATGGTTTGACCTGATGGGGGCGCAGCGTCATTTGAAATGTGCCGGTATCTTCAGCCGTCTGCACCTGAGGGACGGCAAGCCAGGTTACCTCGCGGATATCCCGTTGGTGATTGATTACCTGCTTGAAGTCGCGACGCTGTATCCCAGGCTTGAAACCTTCGGCAACTGGCTGCAGGAAGTCGTCAGGCCTCGCCTGGCGAAGCCAGAGTACCAGCGATGAAAGCCATGCTGCTTGCAGCCGGCCTTGGCAAGCGGCTCCGACCACTGACCGAGACGACGCCGAAGCCGCTGCTGCGGGCCGGATCAAAGCGCCTCATCGAGTACCAGATTGAAAACCTGGTGGCTGCGGGAATTACCGAGATCGTTATTAATCTGCACCACCTGGCAGATCAGATTGAGTCTTTTCTGGGGGACGGCCGAGCGCTGGGTGCTCATATTGAATACTCGCGTGAACCGGATTTGCTCGAAACCGGCGGAGGCATTAAACAAGCGCTTGCCCAGCTGGGGGATGATCCTTTTATCGTCGTTAGCGCTGACACCTACATTGAGTTTGATTTCAGCCGACTGCCATCAGTGCTGCCATCAGGCTGCCTTGGCTGTCTGTTGATGACGAATAATCCCGCTCATCACCCAGTGGGTGATTTTGCGATCGCCGCGGATGGTGTTCTGCAGGCCGCGGGTGAATGCCTCACTTATACTGGTACCGCTGTGTTAGCGCCGGATCTGGTGAGCGGTGAACCGGATGGTGCTTTCGCGTTACGCAAGGTGTTCGATGATGCCATTGCGGCCGGCCGGTTACGAGGCATGAAACATGATGACTACTGGTGCGACGTCGGTACGCTCGAACGCCTCGAGGCAGTGCGGGCTTACCTCAAGTAGTCTCCGGCTGTTCGCTTAGTGCCGGCTGAAACAGTAGAATGCCCGCAGTTTTGAAGGAGCAGCTCGTGGTCCCCTGTATTGCACCGTCTATCCTCTCGGCCGACTTCGCGCGTCTTGGCGAAGAAGTTTCCAGCGTGCTGGAAGCCGGCGCCGAAATTATTCACTTTGATGTCATGGACAACCACTATGTGCCTGTCCTGACATTTGGCCCCAAGATCTGCGCTGATCTCAGGGCTTATGGCATCGATGCGCCGATTGATGTGCATTTAATGGTAAAGCCGGTGGATGGGCTGATCCAGGATTTTGCAGAGGCCGGGGCAACTTACATTACGTTCCACCCGGAAGCGAGCGAACACATTGACCGATCGCTTGCGCTGATTCGAGCCAGTGGCTGCAAAGCGGGCCTGGTGTTTAATCCGGCGACACCTCTCAACTATCTGGATCATGTCATGGACAAGCTGGACATGGTCCTGATCATGTCAGTGAATCCGGGCTTTGGTGGTCAATCCTTCATTCCCAGTGCGCTTGATAAGCTGCGTGAGGCAAGGCGACGTATTGATGCCTCGGGTAATGATATCCGTCTCGAAATCGACGGTGGCGTCAAGGCCGATAACATCGGCGAAATTGCTGCCGCTGGTGCAGACACGTTTGTGGCGGGTTCTGCGATCTTTAACAGTGAGAGTTATGCAGCAACCATCACTAAGATGAAGAGGGAAATCGATAAGGCCCGCGGTGACGACTTGTAAACGCCGACGCAGTTGATTTAAGCTCCCAGCGCTCAATCGAGAGACATCATGTTCACAACTATCAGGTCAAGTTACCGGTTCCATTCCTGGCGAGGCTGATTCCGGTTTCCGAATTGGTCCGCTTCGACGCGGACGAATCACGTTTCACGAATTGCACGCAATGACTTGAACGAATTTCCTGGTAGAACGAAATGACGCCTGAACACTACTCAGAACTCGGCCAACAAGGCTACAACCACGTACCGGTGGTGCGGCAGCTGTTTGCTGACCTTGATACTCCGCTCTCGTGCTATGTCAAAGTTGCGAGAGGTCCATACAGCTACCTGCTTGAATCTGCCGCCCAGGGTGGTGAGAAATGGGCGCGCTACTCTGTGGTCGGACTGCCCTCGGACTACGTGATCAAAATTCACGGCAACCGCGTGACGATTGAAGAGCAGGGCGCCGTCACGGATGAATTCGATTGTGAGGATCCGCTGACGTACATCGAGGAAGTGCAGGCGAAGTTCTCCTACCCTGACCTCGAACACATGCCGGTTTACACCGGAGGACTGGTTGGCTACTTCAGCTATGACACCGTCCGATATGTTGAGAAGCGGATCCTCGCCACCACGCCGCCAGACACACTGGGCACACCCGACATCCTGCTGATGGTCTCGAATGATGTGATTATCTTCGACAATGTGCTGGGTCGAATTCATGTCATTACACACGGGAATCCAGCCGACCCTGGCAGTTTTGATGCGGCCCAGGCCCGGCTCGATGAGATCGTGGCGCAGCTGCAGCACAACGTGCCGAGCCAGCTGCACCAGCCGCAGGTCGGACCAGCCCTGCACGAGGCTGATTTTATTTCTAGCTATGGCAAAGAGGCCTTTATGGCCGACGTCGACAGGATCAAGGACTACATTATCGAGGGCGATGTGATGCAGGTGGTCCTCGCCCAGCGGATGTCGGTCTCGTTCGAGGCTGATCCAATTAACCTGTATCGGGCCCTGCGTTCTCTAAACCCCTCGCCTTACATGTATTTTCTCGACCTGGCTGACTTCCAGATTGTCAGTTCCTCGCCGGAGATCCTGGCGCGAATGGATCATGGTGAAGTGACTGTGCGACCACTGGCTGGCACCCGCCGCCGCGGCAAAGATGAGGTAGAGGATCAGGCACTGGAAGCAGAGCTGCTCGCGGACCCGAAGGAGATCGCCGAACACCTGATGCTGATCGATCTCGGGCGAAATGATATTGGCCGGGTTTGTGAGACCGGCACGGTCGAGGTCAGTGAGATGATGGTGGTGGAGCGTTACGCCCATGTCATGCACATTGCATCAAACGTGCGCGGCAGAATCCGGCCGGAGATCGGGGCGATTGACCTGCTGCGGGCGACGCTGCCGGTAGGAACGCTGAGTGGCGCGCCGAAAGTTCGAGCCATGGAGATCATTGATGAACTGGAGCCGGAGAAACGCGGTATTTTTGGTGGCGCGGTGGGTTACCTCTCCTGGAATGGCAATATGGATACGGCGATTGCTATCAGGACTGCCATTATTAAGGATGGCAGGCTCTACATTCAGGCGGGTGCGGGTGTTGTCGCAGATTCCGTGCCGGCACTGGAGTGGAAGGAGACCATGAACAAGGCCCGCTCGATTGTGCAGGCAGCTGCCATGGCTGAAGCTGGCCTCGACCTTTTCGGGGTTGCTGCGGAGAATCAGCGCATCTATGACCATGCAGCGACCCGGCCGACGGTCGGGCGGGGAGACTGACATGCTGCTGATGATTGATAACTATGATTCCTTCACCTTCAACGTCGTGCAGTACCTGGCTGAGCTGGGCGAAGACGTCGTCGTGCACCGGAACGATGAGATAACGGTCGATGAGATCGAGGCCCTGGCACCGGAGCTGATCGTCATATCGCCGGGACCCTGTACGCCGAATGAGGCCGGCGTCTCCATGGCTGTGATAGAAGCATTCAAGGGCAGTATTCCGCTGCTGGGCATTTGCCTTGGACACCAGAGTATCGGCCAGGTGTTCGGCGGTAATGTCGTTAAAGCGCGCAGTGTCATGCATGGCAAGACCTCTGCGATTCATCATGAGGGGAAAGGTATTTTCCAGGATCTCGCCGCGCCGTTTACCGCGACGCGCTATCATTCCCTGGTCGTCGATCGCGTGTCCCTGCCGGATTGCCTGGAAATCACGGCCTGGACTGAATTGGAGAGCGGCGAGATTGACGAGATCATGGGCTTCCGGCACCGCGACTATGCGATAGAAGGTGTCCAGTTTCACCCCGAGTCGATTCTGACCGAGTTTGGTCATGATCTGCTCCACAATTTCTTGACCCAGAACAGGAGTTAAACCGTTGGACATGCCGGCAGCCATTGCGAGAGTCATTGAGGGCAGTAATCTGTCTCGGGAAGAAATGCACGCCATCATGAAAACCATCATGACCGGTGAAGCGACCCAGGCCCAGATCGGCGGCTTTCTTGTGGGTCTGCGTATCAAGGGTGAAACCGTTGATGAAATTGTCGGCGCGGCTGAGGTCATGCGGGAACTCGCGACGCCCGTCCATGTCAGCCAGGACCTGCTGGTCGATACCTGCGGCACGGGCGGCAGCGGCTCTGGCAAATTCAATGTCTCAACCGCCAGTGCCTTTGTCACCGCGGCGGCCGGTGTCCGCGTGGCCAAACACGGCAATCGGGCAGCCTCCGGCAAGAGTGGCAGTGCCGACGTGCTGGAGGCCATGGGGGCTGAAATCATGTTGTCTCCGGAACAAGTCGCGCGCTGTATCGATACGGTCGGCGTTGGCTTCCTGTTCGCCCTCAACCACCATGCGGCGATGAAGCACGCGATTGGGCCGCGACGCGAGATGGTAGTGAGAACAATTTTTAACATGCTGGGTCCGCTGACCAATCCAGCCCGGGCAAGACGCCAGGTACTGGGTGTCTACGATGCGGCGCTGGTTCGCCCTGTTGCTGAAGTCCTGCAGCAGCTGGGCAGTAAACATGTCATGGTTGTGCATTCCTCGGATGGCCTTGACGAAATCAGCATTGCGGCGGAAACCCGTGTTGCCGAATTGAAAGACGGGGGCGTAGAGGAATACGAGATTACGCCCGAACAGTTTGGTTTGACGCGTAGCGGGCTTGATGCACTGAAGGTTAACGACAGCGCTGAGAGCCTGGTGCTGGTCAACGCTGCGCTTGATGGCAGTGATGCTGGCGCCAGTGACATGGTGTGCCTGAATGCCGGCGCCGCTATCTATGTCGCCGGGCAGGCATTGAGTCTTGCTGACGGTATTAAAATGGCGCAGGACGCCGTTGGCGGGGGTCTCGCCACGGAGAAAATGAAAGAGTTCGTTAATTTTACGCAGCAGATCAGCCATGACGACGGATAAGACTATCCTCGACACCATTGTTGCGAAAAAGTTTGAAGAGGTCGCTGCTCGAAGTGCGGCTGTGCCAGCGGAGCAACTCCTCGAGCGCATCAGCGATGCCAGTAGTGGTCGTGGCTTTGTTGCTGCACTGCAGGCTCGGGCTGCTGCTCGCCAGCCTGCAATTATCGCCGAGATCAAGAAAGCATCACCGTCAAAAGGCGTTATCCGGGAAGAGTTCGATCCGCCGCTGATAGCCGCGAGTTACGAGCAGGCAGGTGCTGCCTGTCTTTCCGTGTTGACTGATGTGTCATTCTTTCAGGGGTCGGATGAATACCTGCAGGCGGCTCGCAGCCAGGTCGCTTTGCCGGTGATCCGCAAGGATTTTACCGTGACGCCTTACCAGGTTTACGAGGCGAAGGCGTTGGGTGCGGACTGCATACTGTTGATCGTCTCGTGTCTCTCGGTGTCTGATCTGAAGGCGCTCTACGAGCTTGCCTGCTCGCTGGAGCTTGACGTGCTGGTCGAGGTACATGATGCCGCAGAGCTGGAACAGGCTCTCTCGCTGCAGCCGGCCATTATTGGTATTAATAACCGGAACCTGAAGACATTCTCGGTCGACCTGCAGACGACACTTGGGTTACTGGGTGACGTACCTGACGATGTCATGGTCATCACTGAAA
Organism: Gammaproteobacteria bacterium; assembly: GCA_038136715.1. Classification (GTDB taxonomy): domain Bacteria; phylum Pseudomonadota; class Gammaproteobacteria; order Pseudomonadales; family Azotimanducaceae; genus UBA9659. The sequence continues at coordinate 6,695 of JAYQAI010000102.1, forward strand.
GCGGTATCAGCACTCGCGCCGATGTTGAGTTGATGCTCGAGCATCGTGTCTATGGTTTCCTGGTGGGTGAGGCATTCATGCGGGACACAGACCCGGGCCAGGCTTTGCAGCGATTGTTTTTCTGAAGGTATGGCCTGAGAGGTCTGGATATCATCGCGACTACCGCGTACCAAACACCACCATGGTCTTGCCTTTGACCGACACCAGGCCCTGATCCTCCAGTGTCTTCAGCACGCGTCCTACCATTTCACGGGAACAGCCAACGATACGGCCGATTTCCTGACGTGTGATCTTGATCTGCATGCCGTCGGGATGGGTCATGGCGTCGGGTTGCTCGCACAGATCGAGCAGCGTGCGGGCAACACGACCAGTGACGTCAAGAAATGCAAGGTCGCCGACTTTCTGGGTGGTCTTGTCTAGTCGATCCGCCAGTTGCGTGGCCAGTTCGTAGAGCATGCCACTGTCCCGCTGGCTGATATCGACGAATTTGGCGTTGGCCAGCTCAGCGACTTCACAATCAGTCTTGGACTTGACCCAGGCGGTGCGCGTACCCTCGCCAAACATGGCCATTTCTCCAAAAAAGTCGCCTTCGTTGAGGTAGGCAACAATAATCTCCCGGCCGGAGTCATCTTCGATCAGGACGGTGACGGAACCCTTGATGATGTAATAGATGGATTCTGATTCTTCACCCGCATAGATGATGGTGCTGCCCTTGGAGTATTTGCGCTTGTGGGCAGACGCCATGAACTCATCAATGTTTGTGAAACCGGTTGAGTTCAGAGTGAGGCTGACCATGTGCTGAGCTTGCCCTGCGTACTTATCGTAACTTCTATAGCTGTAAGAGTACGTCCGGTGTGCAGTCTTTACAACCGTGCCGCCCCTGGTGCTCGGTTGTACCAGGGCGCCGGATCACGGCTGGCTGTGTGGTATCCTTGCGCGCCATTGCATTGAGAGTGAAGACATGGAAGCAAGTATCAGGTGGGTAGAGGATGCCATGTTCCTGGCGGAATCCGGCAGTGGTCACACCGTCACAATTGACGGGCCTGAATCTGAAGGCGGCAGGAATGTCGGTGTTCGGCCGATGGAGCTGGTGCTGCTGGGGATGGGAGGCTGCACATCCTTTGATGTCATGAAGATTCTGAAGAAGAGCCGGCAACCCGTCACCGACTGCGTCGCTCAGATACGGGCTGAACGGGCGGATGATATTCCGAGTGTGTTCACCCAGATCCACGTACATTTCGTGATCACCGGGCATGGGGTTAAGGAATCGCAGGTAAAGCGGGCGATTGAACTGTCAGCGGAAAAGTACTGTTCCGCCTCAATCATGCTCGAGCGGGGCGGTGTTAATGTCACGCACGACTATGAACTGATCGATCTGCGGGAGACTGATGATGCGGCCGGGTAACACCAATGGAATGCGCCATGTCGCGCTGTTTGCCCACGAATTTGAAGCATCCGAGCACTTCTACACGGAACTGCTTGGCATGGAGGTTGAGTGGCGGCCAGACGTCGACAATGTTTACCTTTCAAGCGGGAATGACAACCTGGCGCTGCATCGCTCGGAGGATCAGCCTGCCGGCAAGCTCGATCACATTGGATTTTTCATTAACGATATCGACCTGATTGACGAGTGGTTCGATTTTCTGAAGAGCAATGATGTGCGCATGCTGACAGAGCCGAGGACTCATCGTGATGGTGCGAGAAGTTTTTACTGTCTGGACCCATCCGGGGTGCGGGTGCAGATGATTTACCATCCGCCCATCGCCAAAAACGATCAAATCCAGTAGGTCGATTTCGTCATGACCTTGCTGGCGAGGGTCATGATGTTCTTCACCGGTGCCGGGAAGTCGGTGCCACCTCGGTTCAGCGCCGTGGTCCGGTGTGTGTCCTCATCCTGTTTCATCTGTTCGAGAATGGCTCTTGATTCGTTATCGTGCTGCGGCAGTTGTTCAAGGTGTGCCTCCAGATGATCGATCACCCGCTCCTCGGTCGCAGCTACGAAGCCCAGGTTGACCTGGTCGCTGATCAGGCCAGTGACAGCGCCACCAGCAAAGCTGGCTGCAAAGAACAACGGGTTCAGGTAGCTCTTGTGTGTGCCGAGTGCTTCAAGGCGGTCTTCACACCAGGCGAGATGATCCGACTCCTCCTGAGCTGCTTGCTGCATGGCCTGTTGGGTCGCCGGATTGCTGCTGGTGAGCCCCTGGCCAAGATAGAGTGCCTGGGCACAGATCTCCCCGCAGTGGTTCACACGCATCAGACGCCCGGCCGTTCGTCGCTCTTCCTCAGTCAGCGCTGACGTTTCTTTAACAGCTTTGGCTGGGCTCGGGCGAGTCGCCCGGGTCACGCCTGCAAGCGTCCGTAATGCAGCATCGAATTGGCTGATCGCAGAATCAACAGGCGAGGCTGATTTCATGGCAGGGCTCCGCTCAGTCGCCTGACTTCCGGTCCAGAACGTAGGCCGTGAACCCTTCCTCGTTGAGCTGATAGGCCCCCAGCGCTGAGCGCCGCCCACCGTCGCAGGCGACGATATAGACGGCTTCTTCCTTGAGCTTTTTCATATTCTTGCGCAACAGCTGCAATGGTACATTCAGACTTCCGGGAATCTTGTCACTCTCGACCTCCTTGGGCGTCCTTACGTCGAGGATATAGGTCTTGGGGTCACCCTGTTCCACCATCTCTTTAACTTCATCCAGGGTGACGGTTTCAATCACCGGATTCATGAGCAAACTCTGAAAATCGGGTTCAGACAGGCGCATCAGGGTGCCGCTGCTCGTCATGGTGACGGTGGCATTACGGGGTGTATCGCTCACCAGGGCATCCTGGCCGAAGTTGTCACCGGCTTTCAGCTCTGCAAGCACGGCAGTTTTGCCGCCGGCTGACCGTTCCACCCTGGCCCGGCCCGCCTGGATCACATAAAAATAGTCGCCAGTTTCACCCTGAGTAATAACGACATTGCCGGATTTGTATCGAATTTCCTCGAACTTGCTGAACAGGGTCTGGATATTCGCAGGTGGAATAAACTCAAACAGTGGCGAGCTGAGCAGCGTCGACATCCAGTCGATGCCTTCCTCATCGTCAATTTCCTCGGCGACACTGGCATCACCGCCCTCGCCCATAAGGACAGCGATCGTCGGTCCCGGACAAATCAGCACCCGGGTATCTTGGGTGGTGACCGCAGTCAGTCGATGGGGTGAATTGTGGTCGA
>JAYQAI010000103.1:0-3659 GCA_038136715.1 Gammaproteobacteria bacterium
CTCTCAGGTTTTGCTCAATCCTTTTCGACCCTGGCCGCCCTGCGAATTGGGGTGGGTATCGGTGAGGCGAGTGCCACACCAGCGGCCTATTCCATGTTGTCCGATTACTATTCTCCCGGTGTGCGGGCGACGGTGCTGGCGATTTACTCCAGTGGTGCCTATATCGGGGGTGGTATCGGGCTGTTTCTCGGCGGCTTCCTGCTTGAGTCCTGGTCGACACTGTTTCCTGATCGATCCACAGCGCCCTTAAACTTGGCCGGGTGGCAGGCTGCTTTCCTTGCTGTGGGTCTGCCAGGGATTTTGATGGCGATCTGGGTGCGGACCCTGAAAGAACCAAAACGGGGCATCAGCGAAGGGCTTGTCACCGAAGAACATCCTGCACCTTTCGCCGTACTGAAAACTGAACTGGCATCGATGATGCCGGTATTCAACCTGGTTGGTCTCCGGCGCGAAGGCGCATCGATGAGCCTGAACCTGATTGTTGCGAGTGCTATCACGATCATCGCTATGCTGCTGGCCTGGCTGACGGACAACATTGCCCAGTGGGTGGCATTGGGTATTGGTGTCTATCTTTCGTTCTGCTGGGCGCAGTCTTTGAAATCGAGGGACCCTGTGACTTATCACATGATTTTTGGGTCAAAGGCGATGCGCTACACCATGATTGCCTTTCCGACGATTTCATTTGTCACCTATGGCATTGGCTTCTGGACACCCGCGCTCATGCTCCGCGTGCACGAAACCAATCCGGCAGAAGTCGGCATGTACCTCGGTCTGGGTGGTGCAACCGGCGGCTTGCTGGGTATCACACTTGGCGGGATATTTGCGGACTGGGCAAAAAAGAAACATCCGGCCGGTCGACTGCTTGTGGGTTACATCGCTGTTGCCGGTACGGTGCCGCTGGTCCTCTGGATGATCTATACGGACAATCTGCAGACAGCATTCATCCTGTTTTTCTTTCAGCATCTCTTCAGCGCGGCCTGGCCGGGCATTCCTCCGTCAACGGCAGCTGACCTTGTCCTGCCTCGCATGCGCGCGGTGGCCGGCGCTTACTACATATTAATTAACACCATGATTGGGCTGGCGCTCGGCCCCTATTTCATGGGTCTGATGTCAGATGTCTACGCAGGTCAGGGGATGAGTTCTGCGGAATCACTGCGAACAGCGATGGCTACATCTCTTGGCCTCTTTGTTTTCACGCTGATCTTCCTGGCGCTCGCCTGGAAACACTTGCCACGGGATGAAGCCGGCCGCCTTGAGCGAGCCAGGGCGCTCGGCGAAAAAATCTAAATGGGTCAACCGAAATTTATAATTTGAGAACGATTGTATGAGTAGTACTGAAAATCTGGCAGAGGCCATTGAGCAGATGCGTGACAAGTATCGAGTCGAGCGTGAGAAACGCCTGCGGCCAGATGGCAGCGATCAATATGTAGAGATCAAGGGCGATTTTTCACATTTTGGCGATGACCCATTTGCCGAAACACTGCAAAGGGATAGTCGAAAAAACCGTGTTGAAATGGTGATCGTTGGTGGTGGTTTTGGCGGCCTGTTAACGGCGGCAAGAATGAGTGCGGTTGGCGTCGATGATATCTGTGTCATCGAAGAAGGCGCCGACTTTGGTGGAACCTGGTACTGGAACCGCTATCCGGGCGCGCAATGTGATATCGAATCTTATGTATATATGCCGCTTCTGGAAGAGTTGGGATATGTACCAACAGAGAAATACGCCCATGCTGATGAGCTATTCGAGCACAGCAGAGCGATTGCCGAGCAGTACAACCTGTACGATCAGGCGTTGTTTCAAACGAGAATGATCGACGCCGTCTGGCAGGAAGAAACAAACAGCTGGAAAGTCATGACAGACCGCGGTGATGAAATCGAAGCGCGCTATCTCATCCTGGCGACAGGTAACCTGACCCGGCCGAAATTACCCGGGATCCCCGGCATCGAAGAATTCAAAGGGCATATGTTCCATACCAGTCGGTGGGACTACAGCTATACCGGGCGAGATGGCGAGCAGGATTTGAGTGACCTGGGTGACAAGCGTGTTGCTATTGTGGGTAGTGGCGCAACTGCGGTGCAGGTTGTACCCAATATTGCTGAGAGCGTAGAGCATCTTTACGTGTGTCAGAGAACCCCTTCGACAATCGATGTCAGAGACAACGCGCCAACCGATGAAACCTGGTTTGCCGCGCTTGAGAAAGGCTGGCAGCAGGAGAGGATAGAAAACCTGACCAATCTTCTAAATGGTATTCCCCAGGCTGAAGACCTGGTGGCGGACGGCTGGACAGACCTGATGCACAAGATGATTGAAGCGCACAGGGAAAGTAAAAAAGGCGATGACTCTGGTGTCGATCCGCGGCGTGTTGCCCAGTATCGAAAAATGGAAGAAATCAGAACCCGGGTAGATCAACTGGTTGAAGATCCTGAGACCGCGGAAGCGTTGAAACCATACTACGACATGTTCTGCAAAAGACCCTGCTTTCATGATGAGTATCTGCCGACTTTCAACCGGGATAACGTGACGCTGCTGGATACCGATGGTCAGGGCGTAGAGCGCGTAACAGAGGCTGGCGTTGTCGTTCAGGGTGAAGAATACGAGGTCGACTGCATTATATTTGCGACCGGCTTTGAAGTGGGCGTCTCCATGCAGCGACGAGTGGGTATTGATCTGCAGGGCGTCGGTGATCTCAAGCTGAGCCAGAAGTGGGGCGAGGGGCCACGAACATTACATGGCATGCACGTCAGCGGGTTTCCTAATGCCTTTATTCTGGGCGGCGTGCAATCCACCATCGCCTTCAATGTACCCCATCACCTGGATGAGCAGGCTAGAACCCTGGCCAGGATTCTGGAGTACGCAAGAGACAACCGTCATCGTCGAATCGAAGCGACCGAAGAAGCCGAACATGACTGGGTGGAAGAAATCATCAATGACGGTCAAAAGGTGTCGATGCCGGGGCAGGACCCATGCACGCCCGGCTACTACAATAACGAAGGTCAATCGATGAAAAATGGTCGTTACTTTCGGGCTTATCGCGGTGGGCCGCCGCGATATTTCAGGAAGCTGCAGCAATGGCGTGAATCTGGTGAGTTTGAGGGCATCAGATTCAGCTGAAGGAATTTAAGCTGGAGAGATCAGAACGGAGAACGACAATGGCTGAAAAAGAGAGCAAGGCAGGAAAGAAACCCAGCGTACTGCTCGAGTGACGAGGCACTGGCGTGGGCCCAGACAGAAGCAGGATAAGGCTTAAATGTTGAACGGATTGGATCTGTTCCTGGTTGCTGCTGCAGCAACGCTGCTTCTTTGTTTTGTTGTTATTGTCAGGTCATACACACGGGGCCTCGGGGGCTCGCCACGGGAACTCGTCCTGGTTCTGTTGGCAAAGTTTATCGAGTACGCGGCCTTTGCTGCCTGCATGCTTTCCTTTGTTCTGTTCCTCAATTTTGACGTTGGTCTGAGTGACGTCGCAGCCGGATCTTATGTCGGGCTCTGGATGGTGCTGATCTCAGCGCTGATGGTTCTGGTCGGGGCGGTCTGCGATGTTGTCGGCATAAAAAGAACACTGCTGACGGGTGTCATAGCCTTGCTCATCGGCCGCTTTGCGCTGGTTTTTACCGATGACGTTTGGCTGGTCAGTCTGTTGGGTTTTGTTCCACTGGCG
>JAYQAI010000103.1:3669-9897 GCA_038136715.1 Gammaproteobacteria bacterium
GTGTTGCAATCGCCGGGCCGGTGCTGCTCGTCGCGGTGAAGCGATTCACAACAGAAGCAGGTGCAACACTCGCCTTTGGTTTGTACGTCACGCTCTTGAACCTGGGATTTGCATCCGGTGGCTGGATTTTTGACTACATCCGGGGCATCTACGGCGACTATTCTATTGTCATCTCCCTGCCTGTTGCGGGTGAGGTGTCCGTCTACCAACTGATCATTGCTATTGGTTTTGGTATTACGGTTTTTCAGTTAGTTGTCATCAGTTTTCTGCGTGACAACGTTGAGATGACAGAGCAGGGCATTCGACTGTCAGCCGTAATGGTGCCGCAGGTCCGTGATCCGGTGGGAACTGCCAAGGCTGCTGTCGGCTCTGTGATTCAGGAAACGGGGCGCCTGCTCTTTGAGGTAATGCGCGAGCGCCGGTTCTGGTGGTTTATCTCTGCCCTCGGCATCACTGTCTTTATCCGGGTCGCATCGATACAGTTTCTGCTGACGTTTCCAACCTACGGGATTCGGTTTTTTGGTGATGGCGCGCAGGTGGGTAATCTTTACGGTGTCTTGAACCCATTGGTCATCGTCTTTCTGACCCCGCTGTTTGCGATCCTGACGGTACGTTTTCGCAGCTATACCATGTTGCTTGTTGGCAGCGCGATATCCGCCGCATCAATCTGGATTGTGACCCTGTCACCGGAAACCTTCGCCCCCCTGGTTAATACCGGGTTTGGTGAGTTGGTGTTTGAACGCTGGCTGTCGCTGCCATCAAGGGAGTGGCACCCTTTCTACCTCTCGCTGGTGATATTCATTGGCCTCTTCAGTGTCGGCGAGGCGATCTGGGCCCCTCGAGTGATGCAGTTTACCGCCGAGATTGCGCCACCGGGAAAAGAGGGCTCCTACGTTGCGCTGTCCTATCTGCCGTTCTTTCTCGGGCAACTGTTAGCTGGACCGCTGTCAGGACTGTTGCTTGCGAACTACATGCAGGAAAACCCGATGGGCGGATACCCGGATCATTACATGGTGTGGGTGTGGATTGGCCTGGTGGCAGCACTGACCCCGCTGGCCATGCTGATGTTTAGAAAACTGTTCAGGCGGGTTGAGGAAGACCTGCCGGTACCGGGTTGAATAAATCACAGAACTTTAGAAATTGAACGGATTGCACATGACAATTTAAGAAAGCACTTACAGTCATATAGAACTTGAACAGAAAGACAGCTACCAGAGCCTTTCGTCTTCGTTTGCTAAGCTCAGTGTGCGGAATTGCCGTCGAAGCTGAGCGGGAAAATTGCGCAACGCCTGGTCGGAAAAAATGAACTCTGGTAGATAGTTGCTGACGATATCAATCACTAATCTGGACTGGCTTTCATCTCGACGCTTTTTAACAGGCTCTCGGTTAGCCTGCTTACTGACAAAGTACTTGTGCACTGCAAATGCGCGTGGGTCTGGTACCGTTACGCGAACCGGAATGCCATCAAACGCTATCGGATAGCACTCGATCCTCGGCGCACTAATTAACCATTCAAGCTTCTCGATTTCCGCTATGTCTAAATCATCTTCCAATGTTCGTGCAAAGTCGTTTACCAAATGTGGAGGATTCTTCGGTGCGGTGATCAGATCAACCATATAACCTTTGTTGTTTATTGCTCTAAATTTCTGTCGGTCACTGATTTGAAAACTATTATCTGCCTTCTTCAGCAAATCAATGTATCTCGGGGAAACTCGTTCGATCGATATCCTCAGTTGTTCACGAGTATCCAGCAGTACATCCAGATCTCCAGTGGAGATCACTTCAGAGTGGAAGTGAATACCTGCAAGTACTTCATATCCATATAGAGCGTTGGACCCTACTACGACAAACTTGCAATTTGTGGTGTTCAGCACACGGCAGACACGAGATGCTTCTCTGGGGAGTCGGCCGAGCCGGTTTGCCAGCGCATATTTACCCTTTAGAGCGACCTGCTCCTCTAGTGCTTTGACACGTGCGTTGGCCTCTTCCTTGCCGGAATAAAACGCTTCATATTGTTTTTCAGTCGCGCTACTTCTTCTTCCAAGACTCTGGCCGGTACCCCGTGCACCAGGCCGTCCTTTGAACAAATATTCATGCCCCCTCGCCTTCATCCAGGTCATGTATTTGTTTTCTTCACATTTGTGACGGAGCTATGGATGAAAGAAAACACCCTATTTATCAAAGGGATGTGAGCGGCTGTGTAGATATATCACGAGGCCAGTCATCGCTGAACAAAGGTTGTCGCTGGCCAGTAACGGCAATGTGATGCGGAACGCGTCCGGTCGCCTTACAAATGCCTTATGATGACGTCGCTGTCATAGTCGAATATGTTGCCTCAGCATCGAAGAACTCACGACCCTTTTTCTCTAACAGGTCCGTTATTCGGGTTTCTGTCACCAGTTTATTGGGGCAGGGCGCCACTCAAAGAATAAAAAAGCCCTCCCGCCTTGCGGCGTGGAGGGCAGGATCACGGAGTGGAGGGGGATGCTTCACTCCGTTGATACACTTTAGAATTCCATGGGATTTAGGGGCTTGGGCCAGCTTTCGAACGCCAAATTAACGCCCGGTAATGTCTTTCGCTTCATCCGTACAGAGGAACACGACGGCTGGTGAAACCTTCTCCGGCGCCATTCCTTCTTCTGCAGCCTCAGGCATCTCCCGGCCGGGATCCTAAACAGCCTCTCGGCATGCTGATTCGGCGAAACTCTTGATGTCTCTTATTGACGCTTCATAAACTTCGGGCATTGCTGTTCTATAGGACATATCACCGGCATGGGTGACACCGTTGATCGTTCGGCAACTGGCTGATACGCCTGCCTCAACCAGCGCCCTGGTATAGGCAATACCTTCATCACGCAGCGGGTCCAGCTCGCAGACAGAGATGAAGTGCGGTGGCAGATCGTGCATGTCCTGGGCGCTGGCGTGAAGCGGCCAGGCCAGGGGATTGTTCGTGTTTTCTCCAGTCGGATCATAGAGCTTGAAGAGTGCGGCCATCATTGAGCAGCTCAGGCCCAGTTCGTCATTTTCGAAGAGTGAAGGCAGCGCCGGGTCTTTGTCGATGTAACGATTGGAGACATTCGGGCACTGCGCATAAATACCGTTGATCGCACCAAGCTGATTATCCTGTTTTGCTTTGAGGCAGGTTGCGAGTGACAGATTGCCACCGCCGGATTCGCCGGAGATGACAATACCTGAAATACCCAGGCTGGTTTTGTTTTCATTCACCCAGGCCAGTGCTGAGGTACAGTCATTTAATCCCGCAGGGAAGGGGTGTGGCCCCAGCTTGCCGCCGCCATTCCTGAACTCAACGCCGATCACGACCATGCCCGTAGCTGCAAGATCGCTGCGCCATCGATCGTAGATTGACCCGGCGGCAGACATCAGTACCATGCCACCCCCATGGATGTGCAGTATGCCCGGCAGAGTCAGTTCGCTTTGACCGGGTTGGTGTTGTGCCGGGCGATGAATATAAAGTGTGATCTCGTTGTCATCGATACCTTTGATCACGGCAGTTTCACGAACAACACCGGTCAACTCCGGCCAGCTGCTGGTAACTGTCTGATTCAGCATCTCATAGCCTTCTTCAGCCATGTCACAGAAGGCCAGGAGTTCTTCGATGCTTGAATCGACGCTGATTGGAAGCTCGGCTGATTCGAGCAGGCCCAGCTGTTCCATGGCTTTGATCATTCTTGGGTCTGCGCGTGGGTCGTCAATCAGCGAAAGGTTTGGGTTACCGAGACGCCCTGGCTGTTTTGGAGAGTCAGACATTACGCAACCTCTACTGACCTTTAATAAAGCGGGTTAATACGTTGTTGGTGACTTTCGAGACCTGGCCGTCTCTCAACCCGTAAGCCCAGTCAGTGCAACCGGAAGTAAAAACCTGGCCTTTTCCTCGTTTGAATATCCCCATCACGGCGTGACCAGCAGTAAATCGCTCCCTGTTCTCTGCTGTGTCTGCACCGCCAATTCTTTCGGCTACCCAATTTAATTCTCCAATGTAATTGTCTGCGAGACTGCCGAGGGCTACTTCAGTTTCCCACAGATGAGTGGGTGCAGTGCCAAGGATTTCGAGGCCATCCGGGGTATCGTCCTCGTACGTGGGTACGTACTTGCCATCTTCGAATTTGAACTCGCAGCCATCGCATTCATAGCCAACAACCACATCCTCTGCGCCGAGGGTATCACCTGCCTTCAGCCCGGTTCCTTCAAATACCCAGTGATCCGGCTGGCAGATCGTGTAGCCTCCAGTGCCATCCGGTGAATTGGGCATGTGGGCATATCCACCGCGTGTGAAGGAGACGCCGGTCATCTGGCTTTCCGGGCGACCGACGAGCGGATCAGACCACATGGTTGACAAGGTCGGTGCACTTTCCGGGTTGTAGACCGGGTCATCCTTGATCTGGCACTTGTAACCGGTCATCTGCCGGTAGTTTTCACCAAATCTGACTTGCCAGAATGAGGTATTGCCCGAAAAGAACGTGGCGTTACCACCAGCGTCAATGTAATTTTCTACCGTGTCCCGCATCCCGGCTGACCAATACTCGTCATGACCGATAGAGATGTAGACGGGGTAACCGTCGAGCAGGTCAGGATACTGATCCAGGTCCTGGCTGACAGCGTAGTTCAGATTGTAGCCCTGCTGCTCTGCCCACTGAACGAATAAAATCTCCCAGTTAGACCAACCCGCTGCCATGGTCCATTCGTTATAACCTGCACCAAAGTAGGCTCGTCGGTCTTCGGGTTGCCAGTCCTGGTAGCGAGCGATGCGATTGATGTACGGGTCAGCCTTGGTGAGAAAGCCGGGTTGCAAAGGCCTCATCGGTGAGACTACATGGCCCCCGGTATAGAAACTCAGTCCGCCCCAGTTGTTATAGGCATTCCAGGTTGAAGTCGAAAGCACCAGCATGGCGTCAGCGGGTTGTTCACTCCTGACGACAAAAAATGCGTCTGTCCTGTTGCCATCGCTGTCCTGCAGGCGCAGCAGGTAAAAACCGGACGTCCAGCTTGGGTCTATCGATATCTCGTAGGACAGATCCCAGTCACAGCCATGCTCTGCAATGCTGTCAGAGATGGCCTGTTTCTGACCGGGAATATCGGTTGCGGTTACGACGGAATGATCTTCGCCACCCTGCCTGATGACTTCAACCTGGAAAGTGTCCGCTTCCGTATGACAGTAGAGCGCAATCTTCTCGTTGGCCCTGCCGCTCTGAGGCCAACAGTAGGCGGCGATCATGCTGACGCCTGATTTTCTGGTTGTGCTGACGCCGGACCCAGTGCCTTGAATGCTTCATCAACGATTTCGAATGTTCGCTTCAGGTCTGCGTCACTGTGTGCGGTCGAGATAAAGTTGTTGTGATTGGCCAGCATATACGCGCCTCGTTTCACGCACTCATCAATCCATGCAGCGTGTGTTCTGCGTCTGACATTCGTCAGGCGAAAGTAGGGCATGGCTGGAACGCCCGAGATATTCAGGTCGTAACTGTGAGAGGAAGCAATATCGATGAGCCCCTCTTTTAGTCGGTTGCCGTAGTCGATCATCAGGTTGGCACCGTCAATGTTCTGCAATTCATGCAGGGTCGCTTTAGCGGCCGCCATGGGTGCTGCGTTAAAAAACTGCGTGCCGGTGAAATAGACATCCTGGGCGGCTTGCATCAATGCGTCAGACCCGGCCAGTGCTGCCAGTGGATAGCCATTACCGATGGCCTTGCCGAAGCAGACCAGATCCGGTGTAAAACCATACTCAACATTGGCGCCGTTAAGGTGAATTCGAAATCCAGTCCTGACCTCGTCCACGATAATGACAATGCCGTTTTTTCTGCAAAGCGTCTCAATCTGTTGCCAGTAACCCGCTGCTGGCAATGTATTGTCCGTGAATACTGTGTGGTCATAAGGCGATGAAATAAAACCGGCGATATCATCCGGATGTTGATCGATTACCTTCTGCAGCGCAGCGATGTCGTTCCAGGGGATCTCGATCACCTCAGAGGAATCAGCAGGTGTTGTGCCGGGGTTACCTTCAGCCTGCATCCAGGCTGCGACACCGTGATAGCCGTCCTTGATTTTCACGAGTTTCTTGCGGCCCGTTGCGGCACGGGCAACCAATGCCGCGAGCGCCGTGGCATCGCCACCATTTTTACTGAACAGCACCCAGTCAACCGCCGTCACCATATCGATGAGCGTTTCGGCCAGATCCACCATAACGGGTGAAGCCAGACTGACGGTGTTGCC
>JAYQAI010000104.1:0-9350 GCA_038136715.1 Gammaproteobacteria bacterium
CATGTCAGATAAAAACGAACGACCAGCCTGGCACGCCCGGCGTGAAATCAGCCCGTTTGTGTTGAATGACGATGCCGTTGGCGCCGTCATCAACAAGGCGAGCCATGCTGTAGTTTCCTGGGTGACCAGGAACGCTGAGCCTGTTTCCGCTGTGATGCTCTACGTTGTGATTGACGGCAGGATCACGGTGACCTCAACCACGAACCGGGCCAAATACCATGCGTGGCGCCGCAACCCGGCGGCGTCATTCTGTATCTGGGATCCGGAGACGATTCAGCGTCAGGTCACGCTGCGGGGTCGAATCGAGATCATGCAGGACATTGAATTGTTGCACCGATTTACAGAAGCCTATCTCACACGAGCCCGGGGTGGACGGCCGCCGTCAGCAGAAAGGCTGACGGCTGAAATCGAAAAGTTCGAAGCGCCGGACCGGCACATGATGCAACTGCACGTGGACAAGGTGCTGAGTCACGACCTCACACGGTTGCTTGAAGTTGAGGCCAGCGGTGAAGATGTCTGGCAGTAGGGCGTGACCATCGAGCGGCAGGAGCGAATATTGGCACGTCATCTGACTATCATCGGAATTCTTCTGTATGCGCTGATGGGTCCATTTCCAGCGATAGCGTACAACGAGTGTGTTGATGCCTCCGGCAATGCCAGTGACCCGGCAGAACCCTGCCTGACTGAGCAGAAGAACAGGACTTTTACCAGCGACAGCGTCGTGTCTGACGCTGCAGTAAGCAGACAGACTTCGGGTGATGATGTGCCTGTGCTGGTCGAGCTCCCCGGGGTCGGCCAGGTTGCCGTCATGGCACATGACCAGTGGCAGGTCAGGGTGCAGGCACAGGGCGGCGGCGCTCTGCTGGCGTTGGAAAATCGCGGAGTCATGCGGGTCGAGCTGGCCTACACCCCGCGCACCGTACCCGTTATCGTCGATGACGGTGTCCAGAAGGCGAGTGTGCGTCGGCTGGCAGCGGACTATGTGAGTGATTCCATCGAACAGACGGTAAAAATGCGTCGACTGCCCACCTCCGCCGGCGTGGCTATCCTGGCCAACTTTAACCAAAGGGCGTTTCGCGAAGCAGCCGTCGCTGAAGGCGCTTTCCCCAGCACCACTGTGGGTCTCCTTGAGCACAATAAGGTCTCTATCGCGATCAAGATAGAAACCTTCGGCACTGATACCGTCGCGCATGATGATGCGCTGGAAGTGCTTGCGGGTCTTGTCGTTATTGAGTCCTGAATTCAGCACCACCGCTTTTTTTTGCGGCGTGCCCGGTTCAGAATGAGCGCATGTATGATGTGATTGTTATCGGCGCAGGCAGCAGTGGTTCTGTTATTGCAAGCCGTGTATCCGAAGATCCTAACCGTACGGTGTTGCTGGTGGAGGCGGGGCCTGACTATGCCAACCCTGCGGATACACCCTTCGATCTCATCAACAGCCACAACAACTCCTACACCCAGCATGACTGGGGTTTTGACTTTGAACCCACGCGTGGACGGTCGGTCGCGTTTCCCCGGGGACAGGTGGTGGGTGGTTCCAGTGCGGTGAACACCACTATCGCCTTGCGCGGGATTCCGGAAGACTTCGAAGAGTGGACGCAGCTGGGTTGCCCGGATTGGCACTGGGGTAATGTGCTGCCTGCCTATAATCGCCTTGAACGTGATCTTGATTATGGTCAGGCAGCCTACCACGGTGATGCCGGGCCGATCACGATACGCCGCTACCCCGATGAAGAATTGGAGCCGCAGCAGCTGGCTTTCCTGGAAACCGCCGACCGGCTCGGTTACCCCGCCTGCGCCGATGCCAATGATCCATCAGGCTGGGGTGCCGGTCCGCACCCGATGAACAAGCTTGGCCGCCTCAGGGTCTCCTGTGCGTTGGGTTACATCGCGCCGGCACGGGCCCGGCCGAACCTGACCATCCTGGCAGGTACGCGCGTTCTGCGGTTGTTATTCTCGGGCAGGCGAGCGAGAGGGATCGAGGTTGAGCACATCGATGGCCGTATCGAGACAATAGCAGCGGGACTGGTTGTTGTCTCTGCCGGCGCCATCATGTCGCCGCATCTGCTGATGCATTCCGGTATTGGTCCGCGCGATCAGCTCGAGGCCTTCGACATCGAGTGTGTTGGCGATGAGCCGGGCGTCGGTCAGAATCTCTCTGATCACCCCGCGCTGGCAGTGGTCTGTGAAGTCAAAGATGCATCGCTCATCGATTTTGACCGGCCCATCATCCAGACCATTCTGCGCTACACCGCGCCGGGTTCAGACAAGCGCAATGACCTGCAGATTGAGCAGATCAGTTTTGCCGGCCGACCGAATGGTCCACCGCTATTCAGTATTGCCGCTGTGCTCGAGTACCAGTACGGGCGGGGTGAGCTGCGCCTGCGTTCGGGCGACCCGCGGGCAGCACCCATGATCGATAACCGATTTTGCGAAGATGAGCGGGATACGTATCGGCTGGTTGCCTGCATGCAGGATACGCTCAACTTTGCCCGCACGGGTGAACTGGCAGACATGATCAAAGCTATTAGCTTCCCCGACCCTGCCCGGGGTGATGATGATAAATCCCTGGCGGCACTGTGCCGCAAGTTTGCCGGCAGCGGCTACCATCCCTCGGGAACCGTGAAGATGGGTGACATTCAGGATTCGTCAGCAGTTGTTGATCAGTTTGGCCGGGCGCACCGCTTTGAAAATCTTGTTGTAGCGGATGCCTCGATCATGCCGTTCGTACCGAGGGCGAATACTAACCTGACCTGCATCATGATTGGCGAGATGATCGGCGAGTGGATTCGGACCCGCCCGAATGACTATCGCTGGTAACGATACAGATTTGACGGAGCAATGTGATGAATGACCTGACCCTGCGTAACGTGCAGCTGCTCGATGGCCTTGGTGGTGAAGCGTATCCCGCCGACGTCGGCATCCATGAGGGTCGGATCGCCGAGGTCGGTAGCGCCAGTCCGGGACGTGAAGAGATTGACGGGCAGGGTATGATCCTTGCGCCGGGCTTTATCGATACGCACTCGCATGATGATGGTGCTTTTTTCCGTTATCCCGGGATGGAATTCAAGCTGGCCCAGGGCGTGACCACGGTCGTCGCGGGCAATTGTGGTTTCAGCGCCATTCCGCTCGAGCCGGGGGTCGAGCCCGGTAAGCTTAGTGGCGGAATTCTCGCTGGCATTGAAAGCGAGTTCACCGACCTCGATGGCTACTTCTCGGCAGTACTGAAGCGCAAGCCTGGTATAAACAATATGATGCTGGTCGGGCACAACAGCGTTCGTACCCTGGTGATGGGAATGGAAAAGCGGGCGCCAGGCAGCGGCGAGCTGCAACAGATGAAAGACCATGTAGCGCGCGCGATTGAGCAGGGTGCCTGTGGTTTTTCCAGCGGCCTGATTTATCGACCCGGGCGCTGGAGTGATACTGATGAGGTTGCCGCGCTCGCTGCTGAAGCAGCGGCAACGGATGCGCTCTATACGACGCATATGCGCAATGAGGGAGACCATCTGCTCGATGCTGTCGATGAAGCCTTGCAGATTGGCCGCGAGGCTGACGTCCACCTGCATATCTCGCATCACAAGTCGGCGGGCCCGGCGAACTGGGGTAAGGTGGGCGACTCCCTGGCCCGGGTTGACGCGGCGCTGGCGGCGGGTCAGCCCGTGACCCTGGATGTCTACCCCTATACTGCTGGCAGCGGTCGCATGATCGAATACTTCAATCTCGACAACATCAACCGCGAACTGGCCGAGGTCATTCGAATTGCCAGTTGTCCGGCTTTCCGGAAGTACGAGGGGCGGATGCTGCGCGATATTGCGGCAGCGGAGGACAGAGATATCTGCGATTTGACCCTGAAGATTCTGACGGCCCCCAAAGGTGACCGTACGATCTGTATCCAGTTCATTATTGATGAGCAGGATGTGGCCACGAACCTGAAGTATCGTGACATGATGGTGGGCTCTGATGGTATCCCCGACTTGAAGGGTAAACCGCATCCGCGCCTGTTTGGGACGTTTCCACGCATCCTGGCGAAGTATGTACGTGAGGACGGTATTCTCACGCTGCCCGAGGCCGTACGCCGTATGACCTCGCTGCCGGCACGTGTGTTTGGGATGCAGGATCGTGGTGTCATTCAAGTCGGAAGCTGGGCAGACCTGGTGTTGTTTGATCCTGCTGAGATTCAGGACCTGGCGACATACGATGCACCGAAGACTGAACCCGCCGGTATCGCGTTGGTTGTCATCAATGGTGAAATCGGTTTCCATGATGGTCAGCATCGCAAGGCGGGCTCGGGCAAGATGCTCCGATATCGGCGCGAAGCCTTCGGTGACTGAGGATACAGGAAGCATTTCACGCCCCGGTCACCTGATGTGGTGATGTGCGCGGGTGGCTTGAGGAGGCGCTGAAGTTTGGAAGTTGTTCTGCTGCTGATCACTGGTCTGGGTTTGCTGCTGCTTGGCGGCGCAGCGCTGGTGCGGGGTGCATCGGGTATCGCCGAAACCTATGGCATCTCGCCGTTGATCGTCGGCCTGACGGTGGTGGCCTTCGGTACCAGTGCACCGGAACTCGTGGTCAATGTGATGGGTGCCATCAGGGATCAGTCAGAAATCGCCTTTGGCAACGTGGCAGGTTCCAATCTCGCCAATCTGGGCCTGGTTTTGGGTTTTGCCGCCCTCATCACGCCGATCTCAATCCAGGGGCAGATCATCCGGCGCGAACTGCCGTTGCTGCTGCTGGCGACGACAGTTCTCGTTGTGATGTGCCTGGACGTGATGCTGCGGTCAGAAACGGCGGCGATTGATCGCGCCGATGGTCTTATCCTGCTGCTGCTGTTCGGTATCTTCGTTTACATCACGATCAGCGACTTTCTGGGTCAGAAGGAAGACCCGTTGCTGGTGACTGTCGAGCAGATTACGCCGGATCTTATAGGAAACCCTGTCGTTAATTGGCTATATGTTGTTGCCGGCTGTGTTGGCTTGATGCTGGGTGGTCAGCTTACGATCGATAATGGTGTGGCGTTGGCGGCGCGCCTGGAGGTCTCACCAGCGATTGTTGGCATGATGGTGGTTGCCATTGGCACCAGCCTGCCGGAACTGGTGACCTCTATCATTGCGGCGATGCGCCGTGAGGCGGATCTGTGTGTCGGCAATGTGATCGGCTCCAATATCTTTAATGCCTTGTTGGTGCTGCCGGTAAGCGGCCTGGTGCGACCTCTGTCGATTCCCTCCGGTGGTACGATAGATTTGTTGATGTCACTGCTGTTGGCACTTGCCCTGATACCGATCTTTATCGTGGCCGGCGGTACAATGGGGAGGTTCATTGGCGCAGGGTTCATCGTGGCTTATTTCGGCTACATGACGGCTCGCGTTACGGGGGTGATCTGAGTTCAGTTCAGGCCGGTAGTGCTGCAGTGAACGAAACCTGACAGCGGCAGCTCATTGCAAAACTTAAGCCTGTTCCTCCGCTTTTTAACTGTCCGCCGAAAGGATCTCTGGTATTTTCGTGGCTTCGCGGCCGTTGTCTTGTTCAGGACACCTCGAGTTCTTGCTGTTCAGCCTTTAACGCTGAGAAAGTGCCCTGGCGTCGCAATTGGTAAAAGGTCTTGACCAATTCGGTGCGGGTGGGGAGGTTGATGTCGCGTTTGATGTCCTTGCCGTCACACAGGTAAGACAGCCGGAGATCGTTGCGAACAACACCTGACATTACAGAGCCCAGCGATGATGCTTCGTCCACCTTGGTAACGATGGCGCCAGTCAGCGGTATCCGTTCGAAGGTTTCGAAGACCTCATTAGTCATCGGCTCGCCAGAAGTGGCCGACAGCGCAAGGTAAGTATCGATATGAGTCCCGTTGTTCAAGAGGGAACGGATTTGATCTGCCAGTTGCAGGTCCCTGTGGCTCATGCCTGCGGTATCAATCAGTATTAGGTCATAGCTATCGTTTGAAGCGAGTTTGTTGATCTTAGTCGCTAGTTCCTCTGGGTTTTTGACGACCCCGAGTGGCAAATTGTGGTCAGCGGCGAAACTCGTTAGAAGTTGGGCGCTCCCAATATCCATAGCATCAGTCGTGATCATTGCGACTCTGCCTTCACCGTGACGCTCGATGTAGCGACTCGCGAGCTTTGCGACTGTTGTCGTTTTGCCGACCCCGGTAGAACCGAGAATCGCAACAATTCCGCCTTTCGACAGGATTTCGTCGTTGCCAATCTTCAGGGTCAATGCGAATGCTTTCATGACGGTCCGCCAGTCATGTTGCATGTTCTTGGCGCCAGACACTCTGGCCAGCATTTTTGTCAGGACATCGGGCGCGAAATCTGGCAACTGCGAATCCTCTTGCACTGACTCGGGCTGGACGACATCGAGGCTGGGTTGCTGCGCCTGGACCTTTTCCAGGCGTTCCGTCTGGTCGCTTGTTTCGGTCAACGCTGTCGTCGGGTATTGCGACTGTCTCTCCTGGTCATCGTTCGGGGCTCGCGGCAAAGTTCTGGCTGCTTTCAGTTTTTCCAGCTCTTCCTTCAACTCATCTTGCATGGCCTTCAAAGCCGCACGCAATTCGTTGACGCCAGAGACTTCCTCTGCCAGAAGTTGCTTCATCTCGAGAATATCTGTTGCCCATTGCTCGCCCTCGTCATCTCTGCTGGCGCGTTGTCGTTTGATTTGCACCAGTTCCTCGCGAAGCGACTTCTGCAGGTTGGCGAGTTCTGCATGGACACCTCGCGTCAGTGGGTCGAGGCTGGCTGCGTTGGCTTCTCTCTCTTCACGATGCTGCCTGAGTGCACTAAGTTCACTCCGCAGCGCGTTCTGCAGTTCCGCCATCTCAGCCTGCATTGCTGCGGCTTGCGGCGCCGCCTCTGCATCAGCCTGGGCGCGTTGTGACTGGTATTCTGTCAATCTCAGCGTCTCGTTTTCGAGCGCCGTTTTGAGCTCAGTGAGGTTCTCGCACAGGTCCCTGATCTTGGGGTCTGTTTCTGCATCCAGCTGACGTCTTGTGTTGCTGTATTCAGACATAGTGCTTATTTGCTGCTTCAGCTCGGTCTGAATCTTCTCGAGGTCATTGTGCAACTGTTCGGTCGCAGGCTGTATCGATGTCTGGTAGTTTTCCTGGGCCTCGCGGAACCGATGCAGATCTTTCAGTTCGGCGGCTAGTGTTTTCTGAAGCTCACCCAGCTCCTTCTGCAGCACACGGGTCGCTGGGTCCGAAGTCGCATGAAAGTTTTGACGCTCTTGCCGGTAGTCCTGCAAACTGCTGAGCTCAGCCCGCAACATTTCATGAGATGCGCTCAGTTCCTGCTGCAACTTTCTGCTGGCGGGATCGTTCTGTGCATCAATTTCTGCACGCTGTAGTCTGTACTCGCACAGCTGTGACAGCTCCGTCGACAGCGCTGTCTGCAACTCCGCAAGATCCATCCAGCGTTTGCTGATCTGTGGGTCGAGTTCCTCGTCAATGGCCGCACGCTTTTGTTTGTAGGTTTCGAGTTGAGATAGCTCTTCACTCAATGATTTTTGGAGTGATTGCAGATCCAGCTGCAATTCCCGGGTAATTGGGTCGGTTTCAGCGTCCGCCTGGATCCTTTGCTGACGATACGCGCTGATCTCTGCCACTTCCTGCTCGAGGGTTTGCTGCAGGACTGAGAGTTGGGCCTGGAGTCTGACAGTATCAGGGTCGGGTTCCGCCGCCACAGCGGCTCGCTGTTGCTGATACTCCTTGAGTTTCACGAGTTCTTTCTTGAGTGCCTTGCGCAGCATGAACAGCTCAGCCTGAGCTTCTTCGCGCCAGACATCCGGCTGAGCGTCGAGCTCGCGGCGTTTCTCCCGGTAGGCTCGCAGATGTTCAAGTTCCGCCTCGAGTGATTCTCGCAGTCGGGGGATGTCGTCATCGAAGTCAAAGTCCATGAGCTTCTGTCCTCTGGTCTCAGTTAGCGCTGGTTCATCAACCAGCCTTGGATCGGTTTCCGGTGTTGAAGCGTCGTGCAGTTCGGTTGTGGAATCCCCGCCATTCTTCCCGGTGATCTGGGGGGTGGGTGGTTCCGGTGCTGATTCTTTCAGGAGATCGTTCAGCAGGTCGTGGTCGAAGTTTGTGGCGACGAGCAGTTCGAAGCCCTCGTCGCAAGCTTTTGACTCAAGTACGACGGCGTTGGGGCCGGCCTCTTCGCGAACTCGTTCGCTGGCCTGGTCCTTTTCTTTGACGATTAAACGCTTCAGTTCCACTTGCTTCATTCATTTCTGGATGTCGGCAAGGAAAAAGCAATTTCCATTCCAGTTTTTGTGAAAATGGCTAGAGCTCAGACTTGGCAGGCCTCTCAGCCGTTTTGCAAGTACCGCTGGGAACGAAATGTGGGTTGTTTGGGTCTGGATCGTCAATTTCTTGACGCCACCAGCTATCTGCTTGTCCTTGGCGACATCCTTCTCAGAAAATGCCTGCAGCAGCACGAAGCAACGCATGAGCAGCGACATTGCCAAAACTTAGGGTGCTTTTGGATTAATAGGGGTCGGGCAGGTCAGACGTAGGGCCTGAGCAGTTTAAAGACGTCCGGTGTCAGCACGACATGCCTTGGACTTTGCAGGTCGGGCAGGTAGTGGCCAAGACCCGGCAGGCGCAGGCAGCCATTAGCCTCGGGGTCGACAATAGACTGTGTTTTAAAGTCTTCTTCGGAAAGAATAAAACTCTCATCAACCAGGTGCTCAGCGAGCGCTGAGAGTCGCTGAGCCTGTCTCGTGGTGTAGCCGTCTCGTGGGATCCAAGAGATAGCCATCGGCAGGGCTTCCTCATCGAGCATCTTCATGACGTAGTATCCCAGCCGGGTAATCAAGACAAACTTTCCGGTCAGAAATGACAGATTCAGTGTGTGGGAAAACGTCAAAGACAGCGGAACAAGATGAAAAGTGATTTCTTTCATGGTGTGAGCCTGCTCGCGGCGAATCAGCCGCTCAAGCAGGTGCAGGCTGAGTCTGCATGACGAGTAGATTTCGGTGCCTTGTTCAAAGTCGGTTCGGACACACTTGACGGGATCCATGACAATCATCTGTAAATCAAGCACAGGTTCTGCCGGCAGATTGTCGTCCAGTGAGCCCTCAACCATATCAATGAGTGTGTACACCTCGAGGGTTTTTTTAGATGAATAGGATGGCCTGGCGGTCGTGTGAAAGACAATCAGGTCGCCGTAGGCCGCATTGAAATTTTCGATGAATGCTCTGACGTGCTTGGTGAAGCTCTGGCCAGGCAGCGTGCGTTTCTGACGATAATAGTCGTTGCGATGCCTGAAGGCAGCGCGTAGTTCACGCTTCAGGATCGCGCGCGCATGGCTATCATCTCGGATGGGAGTTCTGTCGACGGACGCTCCTTCAGTCACGGCTTT
>JAYQAI010000105.1:0-3948 GCA_038136715.1 Gammaproteobacteria bacterium
GACAGGTCTTTCTCCTTGACCCGCCAGGGGTTGCCGTCGATCGGCGTGACCTTGGAGCGGTCGACCCAGATGTCCGGCTTAATGCCCGCCGCCTGGATCGAGTTGCCATTGGGCGTGTAGTAGCGCGCCGTGGTCAGCTTGATGGCTTTTTCATTATTGAGAGGCAGGATAGTCTGGACTGACCCCTTGCCGAAAGTGTTGGTGCCCATCACGACAGCGCGGCCATGATCCTGCAGTGCGCCGGCAACAATTTCTGACGCCGATGCCGTGCCTTCATTGACCAGCACGACAATAGGTACGCCGTTGGTCGCATCGGGGCCGGTGGCACTGTAGCGTAGTTCGGCCTCGTTCATGCGACCCATGGTATAGACGATGAGACCATCACTGATGAAGACGTCGGATACCTCGACAGCGGCCTGCAGGACGCCCCCAGGGTTGTTGCGCAGATCGATGACGAGGCCTTCCAGGTCACCTTCATCCTTCAGCTGGATGATCGCTTTTTCGACTTCAGCGCCGGTGCCGCTTTGGAACTGGGCGATTCGCAGGTAGCCGTAGCCCTCTTCGAGGTAGCGCTGGCGGACACTGGCGACCTTGATGATCTCGCGGGTCAGGGTAAGTTCGGTTGGGGATGAGTCCCCCCTTTTGACGACCATGATCTTGATGTCGCTGCCAGGTTCGCCGCGCATGACCTCGATTGCCTCAGACAGGTTCATACCCTT
The DNA here is from genome assembly GCA_038136715.1 of Gammaproteobacteria bacterium. Classification (GTDB taxonomy): domain Bacteria; phylum Pseudomonadota; class Gammaproteobacteria; order Pseudomonadales; family Azotimanducaceae; genus UBA9659. The sequence goes on from JAYQAI010000105.1 coordinate 720, forward strand.
TACCGGCGTACCGTCCAGTTGCACGATCAGATCGCCACTCTCGATGCCGGCTTTAGAGGCTGGCGTATCGTCCATGGGTGAAATGACCCTGACAAAGCCGTCCTCCATGCCAATCTCGATACCCAGACCACCGTAGTTGCCGGTGGTTGATTCCTGCAGGTCGGTGAATGAGTCTGCATCGAGGTAAGCAGAGTGGGGATCCAGTTGTGACAGCATGCCGCGGATCGCGTTCTCGAGCAGCGTTCGGTCGTCGATCTCTTCGACGTAAGCGCTGCTGATACGGTTGAAGGCCTCAGCGAAAACGCGCAGCTCGTTCAATGGCAGTCGTGCCGGCAACTCCTCTTGCGGCGTCGGATCCTGTGTCACCTCGACCGCCACCTCGGGGGCAGCATTCTGGTCGACGGCCTCGGTTGTTTCCTCGGCAAAAACAGCTGACATTGAAGCCGTCAGCAGTACAACTAATAATCTCTTCATCACTGCATCCTGTGCGCCCTCAGGCAGCACGTCTAGTTCTGGCGACACACCAATTCTGGGGGTCGCTGGGTTTACCGGCGATCCTGATCTCGAAGTAAAGCCCGGTTTTATTTTGACCGCCACTATCGCCAACAGTTGCAATCATATCGCCGGCGGTGACCCAGTCACCAGTCTCCCGGTAGAGGACCTGGTTGTGGCCATACAGGCTCATGTATCCCTCGCCGTGGCTGATGATTAACAGCAGCCCAAAGCCGCGCAGCCAGTCCGAAAAAACCACTCGGCCATAGTGCACTGCGTGCACCGGTTCACCTTCGGCAGCTTCTATGAAGATGCCGTCCCAGGTCAGCTTGCCGGCGTTGCGGCGTGAGCCAAATCGCTGGGTCACCTTGCCGGCCACCGGCATCGTCAGGACGCCGCGCATCTCGGAAAACGGGCTGGCATCTGCCGGTGGCGGCAGATCTGCGAGCGAGTTCTCAAGGCGCTCCAGCAGTTGTTCCAGTCGATCACGGTCCTGGTTCAGTTTACTGATCTCTGAACCTGTCGTGCGAATCTGGGTGACAAGTGCTTTCAGGATCTCTCTTTTACGCGCCTGGGTCAGGGAAAGTGCAGATTTTTCTGCCATGAGTGAATTGCGGTTGCTGTTCAGCTGATCAGACTCTGCTGCCAGTTCCAGGGTTACCCGGTCAAGATCGGTGAGGGTCCTGCTATAGCGAGTAATCTGGCCGGCGCGGGCCTCGTTGAAGTAGTCGTAATAGACCAGCATGCGGGCGAGCGCGTCGGGATCCTCCTGGTTCAGCAGGACTTTCAGGTATTCCTGGCTGCCGATTTCATAGGCTGCACGAATCTGTTGTTCAATCAGCTCACGCTGCTCGGTGCGAGCCATCTGCAATTCACGCTGCTGCCGGGTTAGATGGGAGACTTTGTCCTCATTGACGTCGATGTCACTTCCAATGTTCTCGATCTTCTTGATCAGGTCACTGATGCCCTTTTCGTTCTGTTTCAGGGTGTCCTCGATGTCGGACTTCTGGCCTTCGCTTGCCTCAAGCTTGTCTTTGTACTTCGAGATTTCAGCTTCCAGTGCTTTGAGTTCAGCCTCGATCTCTTCGGGGCTCTTGGCTGCTTCCGGGCTGGCGGGCACAGACAAGGCCAGCATAAGGAGCAGGAAGACGGCGCTCACTGAATCCAGTTTCATGTCAGGTGTCCGCTGTTGCAGGTCCTCAGGCAGATGCGGTCTGTCGCTCGGCTTCAATCAGCAGTGATGAGCCGGTCATCTCGGCAGGCTGAGCCAGGTCCATCAGTGCCAGCAGCGTCGGCGCGACATCGCTCAAGACGCCCCCGTTCGCCTGCAGTGATACAGTTTTAGGTCCGATGTAGACGAGTGGAACGAACTCGGACGTGTGGGCCGTGTGTGGCTGGCCCGTCATGTGGTCGCTCATCTGTTCGACGTTGCCGTGGTCGGCAGTGATAAGGCACTGGCCGTCAACGTCTGCCAATGCTTCGATCACTTTGCCAAGACAGGCATCGAGACACTCAACCGCCAGCAGTGCAGCCTCATAGTTGCCGGTGTGGCCTACCATATCGCCGTTGGCGTAGTTGCAGACGATCAGATCGTACTCCTGTGATCTGATGGCAGAGGCCAGGGCATCGGTCACTTCGGGTGCGCTCATCTCGGGTTGCAGATCGTAGGTGGCGACTCTGGGTGAGGGAATCAGCCTGCGTTCTTCGCCGACATACTCTGCCTCTCTGCCACCGGAGAAGAAAAAAGTGACGTGAGCATACTTTTCGGTTTCTGCCAGGCGCAGCTGCTTCAATCCCAGTGATGCGACGTATTCACCCAGACTGTTGTTGATTCGCTCCGGGGGATAGGCGGAGGGCGCTTCAATATCGGCCGCGTACTCAGTGAGGCAAACGAAATTACTGAGGGCAGGGACCCGGCTGCGCTCGAAACCGTCGAACCCTGTTTCTGTAAATGCGCGGGTCATCTCTCGGGCCCGGTCAGCACGAAAGTTCATGAAAATGACTGCGTCGCCGTCGGCGATGGTAACCGGGCCGCCATCGAAAGAAATGGCGGTGGGCTTAACAAATTCGTCGGACTCATCCCGGGTATAGGCGGCGTTGAGGCCAGTCACTGCGTCTTCCGCGGAAAACTCACCAGTGCCGTTGATGATCATTTCGTAAGCCGGCGCGACCCGCTCCCAGCGATTGTCGCGATCCATGGCGTAGTAGCGGCCGACGATGGAAGCGACACCACCTTTGCCACTGCTGCGGATATGCGCGTCCATGGCGGTGAGCGAGGGTTCGGCAGAACGTGGCGGTACATCGCGACCGTCGAGGAATGCATGTAAGTAGATGTTGTCCACACCGCAGCTGCGGCCCATATCGACGGCGGCCTTGATGTGATCCTCGTGGGAGTGCACACCGCCAGGAGAGAGCAGGCCAAACAGGTGCAGGGCGTTGCCGCTGTCTGCGGTCGCCTGCATGGCTGCCCTGAGTACCGGGTTGGTAAAGAAACTGCCGTCTTCAATGGCCTGGGTAATGCGAGTGAAGTCCTGGTGGATGATCCTGCCAGCGCCGAGGTTCATGTGACCAACTTCGGAATTACCCATCTGCCCGCTCGGCAGGCCGACGTCCAGTCCTGAGCCGGAGATCAGTCCGCGCGGTCGCTCCTGCCAGAGCGTATCCCAGACAGGGGTGTTGGCGCGGGAAATAGCATTATCATCGGCATCTTCGCGATGGCCCCAGCCATCGAGAACAA
>JAYQAI010000105.1:4048-7256 GCA_038136715.1 Gammaproteobacteria bacterium
ACTTCCGCCCCGAAACTCCGATGCTGGAACAGATCTTCGAATTTATCGGCAATCACTATGTGCTGGTAAGTGTTTTCACTTTCCTGCTGGTCGCTTTCATCATCAATGAAGGTAAACAGGGGGGTGCGGCAATCACACCGGGTAATCTGGTGCAGCTGGTTAACCGGGAGGGCGCTGTCATTGTTGACCTGCGTGAGAAGAAAGATTTTGGTGCCGGCCACATTGCCGGTGCGGTCAATATCCCGTTTGGTGCGATTGATTCGCGGAAGGGCGAGCTTGAAGCCTTCAAGGAAAAGCCCGTCGTGCTGGTCTGCAAGATGGGCCAGTCTGCCGGTGCGGCTGGTCGCAAGCTGCGCACCGACGGTTTCGTAGATGTCCGGCGTCTCTCTGGCGGCATGACGGAATGGAACGCCAGCAATCTGCCGGTCGTTAAAAAGTAACGGGTCAGCGTCGATGAGTCAGCCACAGATTGTTATGTACAGCACGCGCTTCTGCCCCTACTGTATGCGGGCCAAGCAACTGCTTAACAGCAAAGGCTGGGCGTTCGATGAGATCGCCGTGGATTTTGATCACGAAAAGCGGATGGAGATGATGCAGAAATCGGGGCAGCGGACCGTTCCCCAGATCTGGATCGGTGAAACCCATGTCGGCGGATGTGATGACCTCTTTCGCCTGGAACACGCGGGTCAGCTTGACCCGATGATGAATGATGAAGCTCAGGGGAGCATGCAATGAGTGAACAGGATCAGGCACAAGCACCGGAAACCCAGTTTGTCCTGCAACGAATTTACGTTAAGGATCTTTCTTTCGAATCGCCGAAATCGCCCGATGCTTTCCTCCAGCAATGGAAACCCCAGATCAATCTCGAGATGAACGTCAGTCATAACGTCCTCAGTGATGATAATTATGAGGTGGTCCTGTCCCTGACCATCACCGCCCGCAATGAAGCAGAGGAAGCGGTCTACCTGGTCGAGTTGCAGCAGGCCGGCATCTTCCTGGTGCGCGGGATGGAAGGTGAAACGCTGGCCCAGACACTCGGCAGCTTCTGCCCCAGTGTGCTGTTCCCTTATGCCCGTGAGGCCGTCGACTCGGTTGTTATCAAGGGCAGTTTCCCGGCACTGATGCTGGCCCCGGTTAACTTCGATGCGGTCTACGCCCAGGCGAAGGCGGCGCGCGATGCTCAGGGTGATGTTGAGATCGGTACGCTGCAGTAGCGCGGGTGTTGATTTAGCCTGGCTCTCTCTGGCTGAAGCCCTGCTGGCGCCACGCCTCGTACACCAGAATTGACACCGCGTTGGCCAGATTCAGACTGCGTGAATCCTCTCGCATTGGAATCCTGAGCACCCTGTCCGCAGGAAAACGGCGGAGCACATCAGCGGGCAGGCCACGGGTTTCTGGCCCGAAAATCATCACATCGCCGGGCTGAAATGCGATTTCGCTGTAGGTGGCCGTGCCTTTTGTTGAAACAGCAAAGTACCGCCGGCCGGGCAGGCTGGTAAGGCATGCATCGAGACTCTGGTGGGTTGAGACGCTGGCGTACTCACGGTAGTCCAGTCCGGCCCGGCGCAGTTGTTTGTCGTCCAGTTCGAAGCCGAGTGGTTCGATCAGGTGCAGACGACAGCCGCTGTTTGCGGCAAGGCGCATGATGTTTCCCGTGTTTGGCGGGATCTCGGGCTCGAAAAGGACAACCTCAAACATAGAGGCTGAATCTACTCGACGAGGATGTCCTCGGCCAGCCCCAGCTCGGCGATTTTCCGTGTCAGGGTGTTCCGACCCCAGCCCAGCAGGATCGAGGCATCTTTCTTGCGACCACCGGTTTGCTTCAGGGCTGCCTGTATCATGATTTTCTCGAAACGCGGTACAGCGTCCAGCAGGACGCCGCGATCGCCGGCGTCCATGGCGGCAAGCTGCTGAGTTGCCCAGGAACGTAAGGACTTTTCCCAGTTCATGCCCTGGCCGCTGGTTTCCGGTACTGACTCGAGCAGATCCGGCGGCAGGTCCTGGACCATGACCGTGGGGGAGGTGGCCATGACCGCAATCCAGCGGCAGGCATTCTCGAGTTGCCGCACATTACCGGGCCAGGGCAGTTCGCTCAGGTAGGACAGTGCTTCCGGCGCCAGGTGTTTCGGCTCCTCACCGATTTCTTCGGCAGCCGACTTGAGGAAGTGATTAGCCAGCGCGGGTATATCCTCACGGCGCTCAGACAGTGTCGGCAAATGGATTCGGATGACATTGAGACGATGGAACAGGTCTTCGCGGAACCGGTTCTGTTTTACCAGTTCCTCGAGGTTCTGGTGCGTCGCGGCGATGATTCTGACATCCGCCCGCAGGGGTTCATGCCCACCGACACGATAGTACTCACCATCAGAGAGCACTCGCAGTAATCGAGTCTGGGTCTCCGGAGGCATGTCGCCGATTTCATCCAGGAACAGGGTGCCACCGCGAGCCTGCTCGAAGCGGCCCTGACGCGTCTGACTGGCTCCGGTGAATGAGCCTTTCTCGTGGCCAAACAGCTCAGATTCGACCAGGTCGTGTGGGATTGCCGCCATATTGAGTGGCACAAAAGGCTGGCTCGCCCGCGGACTGTGCTTGTGCAGGGCGTGGGCGACGCGCTCTTTACCAGTGCCGGAATGACCGTTAATGAGAACCGTAACGTTGGACTTTGAGAGCCTGCCGATGGCCCTGAAGACCTCCTGCATGGCCGGCGCACGACCAATAATTTCGACGTCCTGCTGGGCCGGGCTGGCGGTGACAGAGTCGGACTCCCGTGTGCGCTCAAGGGCGCGGCCAACGACTTCCACGGCGTCGTCTACTTCGAAAGGTTTTGGCAGGTACTCGAATGCGCCGCACTGGAGGGAGGTGACGGCGCTGTCGAGATCAGAGTGCGCCGTCATGACAATGACCGGGAGTTCAGGATCGTTTTCCTTGAGTGCGGCCATAAGCTCGAGACCGTCCGCACCGGGCATGCGAATGTCGGTGATTACAACATCGGGTGTGGCGGACTGCAGGCCACTCATGACCTCTTCAGCAGATTCAAATGTGTCGACCTGCCAGCCGCTTTGCGACAATGCTTTTTCCAGGACCCAGCGAATGGATCTTTCGTCGTCGACCACCCAGATGCGATCGGTATTCATTGTGTTTGCTCCAATGGTATGTAAATGCTGAAGATGGTTTCTCCAGGTCTGCTTTCAAATTCAATCATGCCGTG
>JAYQAI010000105.1:7356-8960 GCA_038136715.1 Gammaproteobacteria bacterium
TTGAGCAGTGCCTGCATCAGCAATTCGTGGTCAGCGATAACCTCTGGCAGGCTGGGGTCATAGTCACGCTCGACAGTCAGGGGCGTGCCGCTATCGAGCTCGATCAGCTTGGCAACTCGCTCGAGTACCCGGTGGATGTTGGTTGCTGCCATCTCCGGGATGACGTTAGAGCCCAGCATGCGATCAACCAGAGCGGTCAGTCGGTCTGCTTCCTTGATAATGATATCGGTGAATTCCTTCAGATCTTCGGCAGGGAGTTCCCGCTCCAGCAACCGGGCTGAACCCTTGATACCGCCCAGTGGGTTTTTGATTTCATGGGCCAGGCCGCGAACCATCTGTCTTGTCACCTCGTGGTGCTCGTTGATTGCCGCGTCGCGGTCGATCCGCAGGTAGCGATCCATTGGAATGAGCTCTACCAGGGCCTGTTCGGCGCCGATGATGGGTGTCACGGTCACATCGGCCGTGACATCCTTGGCAGCGCTTGGCAGCAGTAGAGACATCTGGCGCCGGGTGTATACCTGGTCAGTCGACAGCGCGGCGTTCACAAGGGCCTCAAGCTCTGTGCTGTTCTGCAGCAGGTCGGACAGCGCGCACTGGTTCATTTGTTTGGTGGATCCAAGCAGCAGGTTTTCTGCTGCCTGGTTCGAGAACAGCACAGCCATCCCGCCGTCCAGCAGGAGAATCGCAGTGCTCAGGTGGCCTAAAACGCGATCAGTCATATCGGTGTCTGGCATCTGGTGCACTTTTCGTATTGCTTCGCTCATCACGAGAGGCAAAATGCAAGAAGCGCACCAGAATCAGCTTTTGCAGCTAGAGGCCGTTAAAACCCTTGTTCTTAGTGGTTCGAGGACGTTGGATGGTAACAGGTTACGGCCAATATCGCACCATAATGGTGCGAACTATGACCGGGTGGTCAGGGAGCGCCGCCGGGACGACGATGCAGTTTGCTGTGGCGCAAAACGGTGATGGAAGATACTTCGCTTTCGGCGATAGTCTGGTCCGTTTCGTCGCTGACCCGAAGCACGAATTCGTGGGTGCCTCGGTCGAGGCTGGTCAGTGCGATGTCACCACTGCTGTTGACCTGGCGGATTGGGGTGCCATCCATGACCAGATCAATCCGATGACCCGGCTGGGCGGAAGGCTCAATCCTGACTGACAGGGTCAGGTTGCCTGCGTTTTCGCGCACCGCGGTGCCATTGGCGGGTGCCAGGATTGAGAGCTGGTAGAAAGCCGCGCCTGGCTCGGCTTCAGCCTGTGCTTGCCGAGCCTGCAGACGTTGCTGTGCCAGCGGATCACTGAAGGTCATGGTCTCCCGAATTTTCACGGGTCTGCTGCTGGCAGTCCCCTGGTCAGAGAAAACCGGCACGCCGTCTTCACCAACTTCCTTGTACACCTCCTGGGCAAGCGCGGGACTGCCGCAGACGATCATGAAAATGAACAGGTTTCTTAGCATGGCCGATATTGTCTCAGAGTGGCAGCGCAGAACAAAAGCCCCTCGACGAGCGGTTTTCAGGCTGGGTTCAGGGTGACGCCGGCTAAACCGAGTAGTACATCTCGAACTCAGCGGGGCAGATCGTCCAGATCAGAGCGGATACATGACGGAT
>JAYQAI010000105.1:8970-9202 GCA_038136715.1 Gammaproteobacteria bacterium
CGGCTTTAGCCTGTGCTTGCCGAGTCTGCAGACGCTGCTGTGCCAGTGGATCACTGTAGGTCATGGTCTCCCGAATTTCCACGGGTTTGCTGTTGGCAGGCCCCTGGTCAGAGAAAACCGGCACGCCATCTTCACCAACTTCCTTGTACACTTCCTGGGCAAGCGTGGGACTGCCGTAGACGATGATGAAAATGAACAGGTTTCTTAGCATGGCCGATATTGTCTCAGAGTG
>JAYQAI010000106.1:0-9172 GCA_038136715.1 Gammaproteobacteria bacterium
ATGGTGAGTCTGCCTTTCTTTACTATTTTACGAATACCTCCCCGCTGAAAAACCAAACCGCGGGTGCTTTCCACGCAGCAGAAATTCCGTACGTCTTTGGCAGTGAAGTCGCGATCTTCCCAATCGATGATGCGGGCAGAGAATTGTCAGGCAAAATGTCGCAATACTGGCGAAATTTTGCCCTTCACGGCGACCCGGCGGGTCAGGAACTGCCGCCCTGGCAGGCGTTTGATGAAGATGTGAATGCCTGGATGGTGCTCGGACCCGAGTTGGGCCAGCAGGCGGTCGATAAGACTGAAAAGTACGCGATTCTTAATCGACGCCTGCAGCGCGAACTCGCCGAGATCGGCTGACTTTTACTGGGCGAGGAATCCAACCACGGTCAGCACGACCGTGTAGGGCAGCGCCATCACCACCATTTTGATGTAGCCCAGGCGGATGACGGGGGCCAGCGCGGATGTCAGCAGGAACAAAAAGGCGGCCTGGCCATTGGGTGTCGCAACGGAAGGCAGGTTAGTGCCGGTGTTGATGCTCACTGCCAGCATTTCAAGATGCTCCCGGGTGATATCACCCGCATCGTAGGCGGCTTTGACCTCGTTGATATAAACCGTCGCGACGAAGACATTGTCAGAGATCGCAGAAAGCAGGCCATTGGCCAGGAAGAAAGCGCCGGGTTGTATCTCCAGCGGCATCGTCAGGACCCATTGAATCACCGGGCTGAACAGATGCAGATCATGGATCATGCCGACCACGACGAAAAAGATGCACAGCAGGGACACGAAGGGCAGTGATTCCTCGAAAGCATGGCCAATACGGTGCTCCTCATTGATGCCGGTCATCGCCGTGACAAGCACCAGCAGACTGAGGCCAATGAGCCCGACCTCCATTAAGTGCATGCCGAGGCCGATGACCAGCAGCACGCCGCAAATCCCCTGTACCCAGAGCCCATAAATTTCTTTTGGTGTGCGTTTCTTATCTTCCTCTTCAACGTATCCTCTTAAGATCTCCCGCACGTGTGGGTCCAGTTTCGTGCCATAGCCGAGCACGCCGGTCAGTTCGAGCACGACACACGTAATGAAGCCGGCGATCACCGCAGGGATCGTGACGTGAGACATGACGACGACAAATTCCAGGAACTCCCAGTCCATCTTTTCAGCGATCAAGAGGTTCTGGGGTTCGCCCACCATGGTAGTAACACCGCCAAGTGCGGTTCCGACGGCGCCGTGCATGACCAGACTGCGAATAAATGCACGGAATTCCTCAAGGATATCGCCGCCCATTTCATCGTGATCCGTGATGCCGTCATGATTGAAATCCGTGTTCGTGGCGGAATGGATTTTTTCGTAGACACCATAAAGCGCGACGAAGACCGCGATCAGCACGGCGGTGACCGTCAGCGCGTCAAGGAATGCTGACAGGACGGCAGCCATCACCGAGAACATGAGCGACAACAGCCACTTGCTCTGTACCCCGACGATCAAGCGAGCAAACAGGAAGCTGAGCAGCGGCTTCATGAAATAGATAAAGCTCACCATGAAGATCAACAGTGCCAGCACACCGAGGTTGGCCTCGATTTCGTGCCAGACTGTGTCAGGGGTGGTGAGACCCAGGGCGAGAATGCCAAGGGCCAGCAACCCGCCACTCTGCAGCGGGTAGCACTTCAGGGCCATCGCCAGGGTCAGGATAAACATGGCAAGGAACAGCCAGCCGAGGACAGTTGTCCCGACCAGCATCTTGAGCGGCAGACTCAGGACCAGGAAACCAAGGATGACATTCTTAAACCAGATCGGGCTGTTACCCAGAAATTCACGATAGGCAATTTGTCTCATTTCCCGCAATCCTTTATTTTGGCCTTACCACTATAACCGAATCACAGCGCAGTCACGCCCCCGCTTGGGCACAGGGTGTAATTGTGCGAGTGACGCCTGAAGATAGACTGGCATCGATGAATTTGCAAAGTTTGACCTGATGAACATTGACCTGCTGAATACAGCCAGCTTCGCTGGCGGCCACCCACACGACCAGTATGACTGGCTCCGCCAGTATGCACCGGTCTATTTTCATGATGAGCCTGGTGGCCGTGGTTTCTGGGCGATCACGCATTATCAGGGCGTTTACGATATCGGCCGGAACGCGGAACTCTTCTCGAGTGAACCGACGATCATGATCGCCGAGCCCGACGAGAATCTTGCCACCAATGCGTCTGCTGACAAGATGATGCTGATGATGGACCCGCCGGCGCATACGGCCTATCGCAAGCTGATCAGTCGAGAATTCACCCAGGGACCAGCACAACGCTACGACATTCAGATTCGGGCCCTGGCTCAACGGATCGTTGATAAGGTGATTGAACGAGGAGAGTGTGAATTCGTCGCCGAAGTCGCCGGCGAGATGCCCAGCTTCGTTATTGCAGACCTGATGGGACTGCCGCTGGAAGATGGACGCGAGCTGTATAAGCTGACCGAGGTAATTCACACCGCGCCCGAAGTTCAGCCCGAGAATGCGATCCCCGCAGCCATCAGGCAGATGTTTGAGTACGGCATGTCGGTCATCAAAGACAAGCGTGACAAGCCGGGGGACGATCTGGCCAGTAAACTGCTGGCCGCCGAGGTTGATGGGCGCCGCTTGACAGACCAGGAGTTTCTGCTGTTTTTCATGCTGTTGATCGATGCTGGTGGTGACACCACCCGGAACCTCGTTGGCACCGGTCTGTATGAACTGATGCGGCACCCGGCGCAGCTCGCCATGCTGCAGTCAGATGTCGAAAGCTATCTGCCCTCAGCCCGGGATGAACTGCTTCGCTGGACGTCTCCGGTGACCTACATGCGGCGTACAGCGACGCGTGACACGACCCTCGGCGAGCAGCAGATCAGCAAGGGCGACAAGGTGGTCATGTACTATGCCGCAGCGAACCGTGACCCGTCAGTCTTTAGTCACCCGCATGACTTCGATATCACCCGGCAGGACAATCGCCACCTTGCTTTTGGTGGTGGTCACCATATCTGTCTGGGTCAGTGGTTTGCGCGCATGGAGATCGATGCCATCTTGCGAGAGGTGCTGAACCGCATGGGGGATTTTCAGTTGCTCGAAGACGTCAGCTGGATGCCCAGTAATTTTATCTGCGGCGTTACCCGCATGCCGCTTGCGTTTACAAAGAGGTGAAAAACAATAATGCCAAGACCTGAACGTCCCCAGAGTTATTACGACGAGATCAAGCAAAAATTCCGGGAGGAGCGCAACCTCCGGCTCGACTTCCGACCGCCGGGCACACAGCAGTACACCTCTGAGTTCACGGGTGATCTGGCGAAGTACGCCGTCGACCCGTTTGCCGGTGAAGTGCCGGCGCGTGATCCGATTGCTGATGAAGTCGAGGTGCTGTTTATCGGCGGTGGTTTCTCTGCGCTGCTGACGTCGGCCCGGCTGCGGGAGAAAGGTATCGAGAGTATCCGTATTGTCGAGAAAGGCGCGGATGTTGGCGGTACCTGGTACTGGAATCGTTATCCGGGCGTGGCTTGTGATGTCGTCAGCTATGACTACCTGCCGCTGCTTGATGAGATGGACTACGTACCGGTGAATCATTACTCTCGCGGCCCGGAGATACTTGCCCATTGTCAGGCGATCGCGAAGAAATACGACCTTTACGATCTCGCGGTCTTCAACACGACGGTGACGGAGACACGCTGGGACGAGGCAGACCAGCGCTGGCATATCACCACGGACCGTGGTGACGCGATGAAAGCGCAGTTTGTTATCTGTGCCAATGGCACTCTTGCCAAACCGAAGTTGTCAGATATCAGGGGTATGACGTCTTTCAAAGGCCATTCGTTCCACACCTCTCGCTGGGACTATGACTATACCGGCCAGGACCTGGAGCACCTTAAAGACAAGGTGGTCGGTATCATCGGCACCGGCGCGAGTGCGGTACAGATCGTGCCGGAACTCGCGAAGACTACGAAACACGTGTACGTTTTTCAGCGTACGCCGTCGTCGATTGATATCCGGGACGACTGGCCCACTGACCCGAACTGGGCCAGGAAACTCGAACCCGGCTGGCAGGCAAAACGCCGCGCTAAAGTGCTGGCTGCGGTGGAGAACTCACTGGAGAAACGCGCGGCAAAAGGTGCGAATTCCCAGGAAGACAAACTGCGGCGCCAGGAGAATGCCAATATTGACTACATGATGCGCATTCACCGCCGTATTGATGAGATTGTCGATGATCCTGAGACGGCAGAAGCATTGAAGCCCTGGTACATGTTCATGTGCAAACGGCCTTGCTTCCACAACGAATATCTGCCGGCGTTTAATCAACCCAATGTCACGCTCGTCGATACCCACGGCAAGGGCATCACGGAGATCAACGAGCATGGGCCGCTGTTTGAAGGCCAGGGCTACGAGCTTGACCTGCTGATCTACGCCACCGGTTTTGAGGTTCAGTTGACCGGTATCTACAACAATATCACCGGTCGCGATGGCCAGAACCTGAGTGACAAATATGCCGATGGCATCCGCACGCTGCTTGGCATTCACACGGCCGGGTATCCCAACCTCTTTATTATGGGAGGGTACCAGGCGTCCTTTCAGTTCAACCTGACTGAGATGCTGCAGACCCAGGGCGATCACATTGCCGCGTGCATTGATTACGTCCGCCAGCAGGGTTACCAGACCATCGACCCGACTGAAGAAGCCGAAGCCTGGTGGGTGGAGGAAGTCGTGAGCCATCGTGGTAAGACCAGTCGCTCGGAGGACTGCACACCGGGCTACTACAATTTCGAAGGTGGCGAGAACCGCCGTCAGGATGGCAACTATAACGGTGGCTTTCGGCGTTACTATGAACATCAGGGGGAAGTCAGGGAAGCCATGCAGAAGAACTTTACGTTTGCAGGAAAAACCTCATGACCTTTCCGCTCGCGGGTATTCGGGTCCTGGACATGTCCCGGGTGCTGGCCGGCCCCTTTGCCGGCAGGATGCTGAGCGATCTCGGTGCTGATGTCGTCAAGCTAGAGCCGCCAGAAGGTGATGTTACCCGCCACTGGGGACGGAAGATTCACGATATTTCGGGCTATTACCACCAGCAGAACGTGGGTAAGCGCAACATTTGCGTAGATCTGGCTGCCGCCGAAGGTGTGACCCTGGTGAAGACGCTGGTTGGTTCGGCGGACGTGCTGATCGAAAACTTCAGGCCGGATGTTATGGGCCGACTGGGCCTCGACTATGAAACCCTGGCGGCGATCAACCCACGCCTGATCATGCTGTCGATTTCCGGCTTTGGTGCCGACAACCCTGACAGTCGGCGTGCAGCCTATGCGCCGATCATTCATGCAGAAACGGGTCTGGTGGCGCGTCAGGCCCAGCTGACGCAGGCCTACCCGGTCGAATTGCCACTTTCGGTCGCTGATACCAATGCCGGCATGCCGGGTCTGATCGGCCTGCTGGCGGCGCTTTATGCCCGGGAGAAAACCGGCCACGGCGATCATCTCGATGTTGCCATGGTGGATGCAACCGTCGTCAGCAACGATCAGATGCACGGTGCGCTCGAGGGTATCAATGTCGGCGTGACCAATGAAGTCTACGAGACGGCGGGCGGTTACCTCATGCTCGGCGGCAATTTCCAGTTCATCTGGCACCAGCTCAGTCGCGTGCTTGGGGTCAGCGATGAGTTGGACCCCGAAGGCGAACACAGTCTCGAGGAGAAAATAGCGGCGCGTCGCGCTGCTGCGCAGCGTTTCTTCAATGAGACCTGCTCGTCCCGTGCAGCGGTCATCAAGGCGCTTGATCAAATGAATATCGCCTGGGGTGACGTCAGACCGCTGTCGGAAGTGCGCGAGCTCGAAAGTGTTAAGGCACGGGTCTCCATTACCCAGGTCGATGACCGCGCGGGTGGCTCGCGGGATGTGCCACAGTCTCCCTACCGTTATCGGCGTTATCGGGCCGAGGTCCGCGGTGGTGCACCGCACCAGGGTGAACATAACGCAGCAGTCCTGAAAGAGTGGCTCGGTTGGACGCAGGCCGAGATCGACGCATGCAGTGATGTGCTGAAGCAGAACACGCCGGAATAGGACAGGATCATGAATGATTTTACCGGCCGCACGGCGGTTGTAACGGGAGGGGCCAGTGGCATTGGCCTGGGAATGGCGCGGGCCTTCGCGGCCAGGGGGATGAATCTGGTACTGGCAGATCTGGATGCAGCCCTGCTGGCCGAGGCCGAGTCGGAATTCAGCAAAGCTGATGTCCCGGTCGTGACACAGCTTTGTGACGTCTCCAGGTTGGAGGATGTTGAGCAGCTTGCGGAACTGACGACGCAGACCTATGGTGCCGTGCATGTCGTCTGCAGTAATGCCGGGGTCGGGATCCCAACCTCGGCGCGAAATATCAAGCTGCAGGACTGGGAGTGGATACTCAATGTTGACCTGTGGGGACCCATCTACGCGGTAAAGACGTTTTTGCCACTGTTGGAACAACAGGACTTCGGTCATATCAATGCAACGTCATCGATGGCGGGGCTGATTTCCGGTCAGATGATGGGGGCATATAACGTGGCCAAGCATGGCGTGGTGGCACTGATGGCCGCGACGGAGCGGGAGCTGCGGGCGAAAAAAAGTCATGTGCGTGCCTCGGTGCTCTGCCCTGGCCCAATCAATACCAATATCTCGCAACATTCCGTCGACTTCAGGCCAGGCAGGTCAAAGCCCGCCGCTGACTCGGCGAAGGCTGGCAAGATGGCCAGCAATATCCAGGCTTCGCTCGAGCAGGGCATGGCGCCCGATGCAGTGGGTGAGCTTGTGGCAGAGGCGATTGCAGCAGAGAAATTCTGGATTCTCACTCATCCACATTGGAGCAAGGCTGTCCGCAAGCAACTCGATGCCATGGATGCGGACCAGAGTCTGACCCGGGGTTGAGGCCGCTTGTCTGCTCCGCAAGGCTCCGGCAAACTGCGGCAAGCGGTAGTGGAGAGATCATATGCGCTGGTTAAGTTTCGAAGTTGCGGGTCGGGAAAGCTTCGGGTTCCTTGGGGAAGATGACGTTCTCACCGATGTTGGCGCCCGGGGTGGCTTTCCTGACCTCAAAGCAGCTATCGCCGCTGATGCGCTGGCACAGCTGGCGGCTGACGTCGGCAACGACAGGATTCCGCTGAGCGACATTCGATACCTGCCGACTATTCCCAACCCGGACAAGGTGCTCTGCGTCGGTCTGAACTACAGAGCGCATCAGGAGGAAACCGGTCGCGGCGGGGAAGGTGTGCCGACAATCTTCACCCGGTTTGCCGCGTCCCAGATGGGGCACCTCGAACCGATGGTGCGTCCGCGGGAATCGGCAACGCTCGACTATGAGGGCGAGATCGCCATGATCATTGGCCGGCCCGGGCGTCGCATTGCGCGGGCCGATGCGCTGTCTCATGTCGCCGGCTTCAGTATTTACAATGATGGCAGCGTTCGCGAATACCAGCGCCAGACCTCGCAGTTCACACCGGGCAAAAACTTTTCTGCGACCGGCGGGTTCGGGCCCTGGATGATGACGCTCGATGAAATCGGTGATCTGGATGACATGGAGATCACCACTCGATTGAATGGCGAGGTCATGCAGAACGCGAGGGCATCTCTGCTTGTGCATGGTTTTGCTGAACTGATTGAATTCTGCTCGACTTTTACCGAACTGGTGCCAGGCGACGTGATCGTCACGGGAACGCCCGGCGGCGTGGGTGTTGCGCGGACACCGCCGGTGTTCATGGATGACGGTGACAGCATTGAGATTGAGGTCAAACCGATCGGGCGCCTGGTTAATCCGGTTATCGCTGACTGAATTCAGTGTTGTGCTGACCATATAGTTTGTTGAAGCGGGAGGCGGCCCAGCGAGTGTAAACCTTGTCGGCGACAGGTCGAATGAGAGGCCAGCGCAACCAGCCCCAGAGAAAACCGATGCGGGTGTGCTGCCAGGCGGCTACGGTAGCGTCCAGCCCTGTGAGGCTTTCGCCGCTGGCTGCCTCAAAGTGCAGAACCCGGAGCAGTTTATGCCGTTGATCTGTCTCCACAGCCAATTCGTGAATATCAACCAGCTGGAGCTCCGCATCGGCAAGGTTGCTCAGGTGCCTCATCTCTGCGGTGCAGAGTGGGCACGCGCCATCGTAGTAGAGCGTGTCTTTTCTCATCGTCTTGTGTGCTAGCTGCCCTGGGGGAATTTTTCACCGGTGAGCAGCGCGTAGATACGTTGCAGTCTCTCGGCAGTGCTGGTCAGGGAGAGTAGCGACTGCATGATATCGGCGTCGAAGCGCAGTATCTGGAAGATCTTGAAAGAATACTCGCTGCAGGGCAGGTCTTCCCATTTCTCCTCGCGAATGGCGTCTGCTGACGCCGGATGCTGCTCGGCGATGAGGTTGATCAGCAGGTCGTGTATGGCTGCGCATACCGCTTGGAGGTCGTCTTCAAGCGGATCGTCGCGCAGTTCCTCGGCAGTAACGACCCTGTAGGGCAGAGTCTGAATTTCTTCTTTGGCGACAAACCGTCTGGAGATGTGAATGTTGGCAAGAATGCGGCCGTCGTCTGTTGTCTCGAGGATCTCGCATGTGCCTGCCGAGAAGACGTCAACCGGCAGGTAGGTAGCCTGGTTGGTCGAAAGGGCCTGCTCCAGCGACTGGTCAGCGGGTGCGGATCGGATCTCTTTCACCGTGTGACAGACGCCGATCATACGGTTCTGGTCCACCGCATCGTTGATGAGTGCGCGGTAGCGTGGCTCGAAAACGTGGAGCGGCATGACGGTGCCAGGGAAGGCAACGACGTTCGGAATGGGGAAGAGCGAGATTTCCTCTCGGTCGCTCATAACTGTCAGCCTGCCGCTAAATGAATAAATCTAGTACGACAGTCGCTGGTTTTTGGATGCGGTCTGGCCGTGACCCTGACTGCCCATGAGAAAATTGCGGGTCAGGTGGTGCTTTTATTTAAAACTGAATCTTTAAATCAGAAGAGTTGAATTCTCAAAATTAATCATTTTCCATTAGTTTGAGTGATTTGCAGCGGTCAGGATACACATCGCTGGTAGACAGCAAAGAAAAAATAGAACATACGCACCGCTTCGGCCGAGGACCACAAAAGAGCCGGGCTCAAGAACATTCAGGGGGAACTAACCGAGGAATTGCGGTCGCTTGAAGAGATTATTCAAAATGCCATCCCGGTGGTTTGGT
>JAYQAI010000107.1:0-9070 GCA_038136715.1 Gammaproteobacteria bacterium
CAGTGTACCCAGCGCCAGTGCTCGCACTACGAGAACTGCTATTTCTACAAGGCAAGAGAAAGCATCCATCGGGTCGACTGCATCGTGACCAACCAGGACCTGGTGCTGGCCGACTTGATGATGGGTGGTGGCGCTGTGCTACCCGAGCCGGAAGAAACCCTCTACATTTTTGACGAATGCCATCACCTCGCCGACAAGGCCGGTCATCACTTCTCACACCAGTTGTCGCTTTACAGTACCCGTGCCTGGCTGACGCAGATTCCGACCAGTCTGTCGCTGGCGGCGAGTGACGTCGCAGGTATTGCGGAAGACCGGATTGGTGCGCTGACGCCCCAGGTTGAAGGCATCGCGCGCCAGCTTGATGAAATGGCGCGGTCCCTGATGCCGCTCAAGGAGGCCGCTGATGACATCGATGACGGCTGGCGCTACCGGTTTCCCCTGGGGCGGCTCGATCAGGGTCTGGCGGTCATGGCCGGAGACCTGGCAAAGGATTTTTCAAGACTGGGCAATCAGGTCGAGATCTTTATTCCTGTGCTGGAAGATGCTGTGGATTCAGGTGATGTCAATGAGCGCGAACTGGCTGAACACTGGCTCTCTGTTATATCGGCTGTTGTCGACCGGCTGTCTGCGGCGACCTCACTCTGGTTGAACCTGGCCGAGCCGGACCTGTCGCCGCCCTATGCGCGCTGGCTGCGCTTCAGCACCAGTGGCCAGGTTGAAGGCCTGGAAATCCAGCTGTCGAGCCATCCGGTTTCCTGCGCTGATGAACTGCAGGAACGATTGTGGGATCGGTGCGCCGGCGCCGTCATGACCTCTGCCACCATTTCTGTCGGCGGCGATTTCTCGAATTTTCAGCGCCGCACCGGTATAGATCCGGAACACCGGTTTGTCAGTCTGCCGAGCCCTTTCGCCTTTGCGCAGCAGGGGGTGCTGCAGATTCCTGCGATGACCAACCTGCCGGGTGACGCGGATGCACACACGGAGGAACTGGCCAGCCTGATTCCGCAACTGGTGGCTGATGATCTGGGTGTGCTGGTGCTGTTCACTTCCTGGCGCCAGATGCTGCGTGTCTATGACGACCTTGAAGCCGATTTTGCCCGGCGGGTACTGATGCAGGGTGACCTCGGCAAGCAGGAGATCCTGCGGCGCCACCGGGAGCAGGTCGATGCTCAGGCCCCCAGCTGCATTTTCGGGCTCGCCAGCTTTGCCGAGGGCGTAGACCTGCCGGGCGAGTATTGCACCCATGTTGTCATTGCCAAACTGCCGTTTTCGGTGCCCGATGACCCCATCGATGCCACTCTGTCAGAGTGGATTGAAGACCAGGGCGGTAATTCGTTTTATGACCTCATGCTGCCGAATGCAGCGATTCGTGTCGTGCAGGCCGCCGGCAGGCTGCTCAGAACAGAAACCGACAGTGGCCGGGTCAGTATTCTCGACCGGCGGCTGGTCACCAAGTCCTATGGCAGGCTGATTCTGAATGCGCTGCCTCCGTTCAGACGTGAAATTCACTGAGTATTCTCCAGCTGAGCTGGACCTCGGGTTTGCCGGTGGTCTGGCTGCGATGCCGGTGCGGTACCAGCAGACTCTGGCCGGGCTGGCCCGGTCCATTGCCGCATCGAATCCACGCGGGCGGGTCATCTCGGTCTCGGGCTCACAAGGCAGTGGCAAGACCACACTGTCGGCTTACCTGGTGGACCTGCTGCGCGAGCGCTACGGCCTGACGTCAGCGCTGCTGTCGCTGGATGATTTCTACCTGACGCGACACGAGCGCGCCGGGCTTGCCGAGCAGGTGCACCCGCTGCTGCGCACGCGTGGTGTACCCGGCACGCATGCAGTAGCCCTGATGCAGCAGTCAGTCAGTGAGTTGCGATCTGGCGGCACTGCGCTGGTCCCCAGGTTTGATAAATCATCTGACGATCGCTTTCCGGAGCCGGAACCCCTGGGGCCGGTGGACCTGGTTGTATGCGAAGGCTGGTGCTGGGGTGCGGTACCGCAGCCCTCAGCTGCCCTTGATAACCCGCTGAATGCGCTAGAACGTGAGCAGGATCCCGACGGTGCCTGGCGGCACTACGTCAACAGGCAACTGGAAAGTTACCAGCAGCTTTTTGCCACGGATGCACATATCCACCTGCAGGTGCCGTCCATGGACGCGGTCTACACCTGGCGCTGGCAGCAGGAACAGGACCTGCGCAAGACGGGTGCGGGCAGCCGTATCATGAGTGAGTCTGAAGTCCGGGCTTTCATCGCATACTACGAGCGGCTGACCCGCTGGATGCTGGAAACCATGCCGGCACGTGCTGATGTACTGGTTGCCCTGGGTGAGGACCATGGTATTCGGCAGGTGCGTTATCGCTGATTCAGGTACTATTCAGTGATTCGTGGGTAAATTTCCAGCTGTACTAACGAGATGAAGATGAACCAGGCCTCACTCCTGATGATAACCCTGCTGCTGTTGATGGTGCCCGGACTTTCGCTGGCGGCCGAAAACGGCAAGCGGAAACCGGGCCGGGAACTGGCGCCGCAGCCGCGTGCCAGCCTCGCCGTGGAACCCGCTGCGGCTATCAGCAGCAGTCGTGCTGCCGCGCTGGTCAAGCAGCACTACAAGGGTGCCCGGGTACTGGGTGTGACCCGACTTGATGAAGGCGGTGCGCCACTCTACAAGATCCGCACGCTGTCAAAAGAGGGCGTGGTGCGTTCAGTCTTTGTCGACAGTAAAACCGGTGAAGTGTTTCAGTAGGTAACCCATGTCAAAGAATATCCTGCTCGCAGAAGACGAGAAAAAGCTGAGGGAGCAGTTGCTCGAGATTCTCGAGCGACATCACTACAACGTGGATCTTGCCGAAGATGGTGCCCAAGCCCTGCGACTCGGCGAGGAAGGGCAGTACGACCTGGCGATTATTGACCTTGGACTGCCGAAGATGTCCGGCATGGATGTGATTGCAAAGCTGCGGGATGAGGGCCGGGACTACCCGGTCCTGATCCTGACGGCGCGTGGCGACTGGCAGGACAAGGTGGAAGGCCTCGCCGTGGGCGCTGACGATTACCTGGTGAAGCCGTTCCACGTGCAGGAACTGCTGGCGCGAATAGATGCGCTGATTCGACGCGCGTCTGGTGCCGTCACCCGAGATGTCACAATAGGCTCGATCAGCCTTGATTCCAGGGCCAAGTCGGTCAAGGTCAACGGCGCTGCCGTCGAGTTGACAGCATTCGAGTTCAACCTGCTGGAATACCTCATGCATCGCCCGGGTCATGTTGTGTCAAAGACGGAACTGACTGAACACCTGTACCATCAGGACTTCGACCGGGACAGCAACGTGATCGAGGTTTTCGTTGGGCGCCTGCGCAAGAAGCTGGACCCCGCCAACGATATCAAACCCATCGACACTGTTCGGGGTCAGGGATACCGGTTTAATGAGTCAGGACTTGCCTGACCCTGACATCGCCGCCCGGCGTGCGGCAGGTTCGCTGCGCGTTCGCATGCTGCTTTCGGCAGCGCTCGTCCTGTTGCTGTTTCTCGGCATTATGGGTCTTGTTCTCGATAATGCCTTCCGCCTGAGTGCGGAAGAATCTGTCTCCGAGCGGCTGCTGCTGCATGTTTACGCGCTGATCGCGGCGAGTGATGAAGAAGCTGCCGCCGACGGGGCTGCTATCTATCTACCGGAGGCGCTGCAGGAACCGCACTTCAATAGTCCCGGGTCGGGTCTGTTCGGGCTGGTCTTCAGTGCTGCCGGTGAAGAAATCTGGCGCAGTCGTTCGGCGCTTGATGTGCAGCTGGCTGATCCTGCCCGGGGTGAACTTTTTGCCAGCGCAGAACCCGGAGTAGCCAGGTTCGGCCAGCTGCCAGCGACACCAGATTCCGAGCCGCTGTTCTTTATGGCCTATCCCGTCATCTGGCAGGGGGAGTCGGCAGAATCGCGCTACATCTATGTTGTGCTCGAAGCGCTCACGCCCTATCGGCAGGAGATCAATGCCTTTCGTAATAACCTCTGGGGCTGGCTGATAGCCGGCGTTATTGTGCTGGTAGCGGTGCAGGCGGCGATCATGCGCTGGGGGTTGCAGCCGCTGGTAAAACTGGAAGACGACCTGAAAGCCATTGAAACCGGCGAGAAAGATTACCTGGCTGGGGGCTATCCGCGGGAAATCGCCGGTGTCACGCGCAACCTCAACCTTTTGCTGGCTGACGAGCGTCGCCAGCGTGAACGTTATCGCAATACGCTGGCTGACCTGGCGCACAGCCTGAAGACGCCGCTGTCGATACTGAAAAATGAAGCTGCCCGACCTGAGCTGGATGCAAGCACGGGCGCTGCTCTGAATGAGCAGGTCGATCGCATGAACGATATCGTTGGCTACCAGCTGGAGCGGGCGGTGGCCAGTTCCAGTGCCCTTTACCGGGCATCAGTGCCTGTCGCTCCGGTGGTGGACAAACTAGTGACGGCCCTGGCGCGGGTCTACCAGGACAAGGGTGTTGTGATTGATGCTGATATCCAGGCCGAGAATTTTGCTGGTGATGAGCGTGACCTGTACGAACTGCTGGGCAATCTGCTCGACAACGCCTGTAAATACGGTGGCGGCCGGGTCTTGCTGGCGCTGCGGGACGGGGCAGAGCGGCTTCTGATCCAGGTGGATGATGATGGGCCCGGGATCGCCGAGACCGATCACGAGCGGGTGCTGCGCCGCGGTGCGCGCCTTGACACGCGCGAGTCCGGCCAGGGTATCGGACTGGCCGTGGTCGCTGAAATCGTCGATCGGTATGACGGCAAAATTGCCATCAGACAGGCCGCGCTGGGCGGCGCAAGCCTGCAGGTTGTGCTCTGAGCCGGGTCTGAGCTGCGGGCAGTGTCCCCTCGATTGAAAATGCCTGGGACAATCCCTATGATCTGCTGACCGCGGCATCTGCAGTGCAGATTGCGGCAGACAGACTTTAGGAGCACACCATGGATTTTTCCTTTACCGATGAACAGGCCTTGCTGCAGGACAGCGTGCAAAGATTCATCCAGAACAGCTACGCATTCGATTCCCGCCAGAAACTGATCAAGACGGAAGACGGGTTCAGTCGCGAGAACTGGGCCAGTTTCGCTGAACTGGGCTGGCTTGCCCTGCCATTTTCTGAGGAGTCAGGCGGCTTTGGCGGAACCGCGGTAGAGACCATGATCCTGATGGAGGAATTCGGCAAGGGGCTTGTTGTGGAACCCTACCTGACGACAGTGCTGATGTCGGGATCAATCATTGAAGCGGGCGGTTCCTCGGCGCAGAAGGAAGGTGTACTGGCAGAAATCATGGCGGGCACGAAGCTGGCGGCGCTGGCCTACGTCGAACCCCAGGCGCGCTTCAACCTCGCTGATGTCACGACCACGGCCGCCGCCGAAGGTGACGGTTACGTCATCAATGGCTTCAAGGGCGTCGTGATGGGCGGGCCTTCCGCAGACGTCCTGATTGTGCCGGCGCGAACCGCTGGTGAGCAGCGCGACGAGGCTGGTATCACCCTGTTCCTGGTTGATGCGAACAGCAACGGTATTTCAAAGCGTGACTACCCGACGATTGATGGTGGTCGCGCCTCTGAAATCACCCTCGAGAACGTCACCGTCGACGCCAGTGCTGTGATCGGCGAAGTCGGTGGCGGGTTCGCGCTGCTCGAAGTCGGTATCAACAACGGTATTCTTGGTGTTGGCGCCGAAGCGGTTGGCGCGATGGAAGTGCTGTATAAGACCACGGTTGAGTACTGCAAGACCCGTGAGCAGTTCGGACAGCCCATCGGTAAGTTCCAGGTTCTGCAGCACCGCATGGTCGACATGTTCATGGAACATGAGCAGGCCAAGTCGCTGCTCTATATGGCAGCGATCCGCATGAGTGAAAACGATGCGGATGAGGCGAGAAAAGCGATTTCCGCGTTGAAAGTACAGATTGGTAAAGGCGGCCGCTTCGTTGGCCAGCAGGCGATCCAGCTGCACGGCGGCATGGGTATGACTGATGAGCTCAATGTTGGTCACTACTTTAAGCGCCTGACGGCAATAGAAACCCTGTTCGGCAACGTCGATTATCATCTGAAAAAGTACTCCGCAGCGGCGTAGCCTGGCAGGTAGCCGGACCTGGCGGGTAACCAGAGCAGGAGGGCTCAACCATGGCAGACGATTCGACTTACACGACGCCCCAGTGGTTCTGGGATGCGATTGAGACGCCATCTGAATCCGGCGCCGTAGAGGTCGACGAGGCTGATATTAACTACCTGACCTGGAGCCAGGCCGGCAACCCGGGTCTGCTCCTGGTGCATGGCCATAACGCACATGCCCATTGGTGGGACTTCATCGCGCCGGCCTACAAAGACGACTACCAGACGGTCGCCCTCGATCTCTCGGGAATGGGGGACAGCGACCACCGTGATGATTACTCTGCCGACCTCTATGCTGACGAAATTGTTGCCGTAGCGGACAAATGTGAGATGCCGGCAAACACGATCCTGGTTTCCCATAGTTTTGGCGGAATCATGTCGATTCGGGCGGTGGCGCAAAACCCGGATCGCTTCAAAGGCCTGATTTTGCTCGATTCCGGTGTCAAACACCCGGACGAAGTGAGGCCGCCTGACCCTGAACGGCTGGCTCGTGCCAAGCTCTATCCCAGTCGTGAAATCGCCCAGTCGCGGTTTCGCCTGCAGCCACCGCAGCAGTGTGAGAACCAGTACATTGTTGATCACATTGCCCGGAACTCGATCGAGTACATCGACGATGGCTTCGGCTGGAAGTTTGATGAGGAACAGCGGCTGCGGATGAAGCCCTACGAGGATTTAAAATCAGACTTCGAGACGATCCGCTGTCAATGCGCGCTGATCTATGGCGCTGACAGTGAGTCGTTCAACAAAAAGAGCGCCGAGTATATGCAGGAGCTGCTGCCGCATCTCGAGGTCACCGAGCTGGCCAACGCCCAGCATCATCTCTTCCTCGACCAGCCCATCACCTTCATGGAAGCCCTGTCCAGACAGCTCGGCGGCTGGCAGTAATTCAACCGCATAGACATTATTCTGGCTGCGTCCACCATCGCGGCGCCAGAGGACAGGCAACGGTCAAAACGACAGGCACAAAAAAGGGAGCCGGAGCTCCCTTTTTCACGTTTCCATTGGAAATTGTCGTTAGCAGGACTCAAAGAGCCTTCTGCCCTGCTCGCCAGAGGCGCTGACCAACATCAGCACCTGTCGGCGACTAGGATGGTAATTAGCAGGACTCAAAGAGCCTTCAGCCCTGCTCGCCAGAGGCGCTGATTATCATCAGCACCTGTCGGTGACCACCGTGGTTATTAGCAGGATTCGAACAGCCCAGCCGCTCCCATACCACCACCAATACACATAGAAACAATCCCATACTTTTTCTCACGTCGCTTCAGCTCACGAACAAGGTGACCCGTCAGGCGTGAACCGGTCATACCGAATGGGTGGCCGATAGCGATGGAACCGCCATTGACGTTGTAGATGGCAGGATCAACCTCCAGCGTGTCACGACAGTACAGACACTGGGAAGCGAAGGCTTCATTCAGCTCGACCAGGTCGATATCGTTCATGGTCAGACCGTTGGCCTTCAGCAGCTTGGGCACTGCAAACACAGGACCAATGCCCATTTCATCGGGTTCACAACCGGCAACGGTCCAGCCACGGAAGTAGGCCATTGGCTCAAGACCGAGCTGTGCAGCACGCTCAGCGCTCATGACCAGGGTCATCGAAGCACCGTCAGACAGCTGTGAGGCGTTACCCGCAGTCACCGTGCCGTCTTCTTCGAAGGCGGGTGGCAGCTTGGCCAGGCCCTCGAGCGTCGTCTCAGGACGGTTACATTCGTCGCCGACGCACTCGCCGTCGACGATTGCGGTTTCCTTGGTTTCCTTATCGATGACTTTCTGCCATTTGACCTTCATCGGCATAATTTCATCGTCAAACAGGCCGGCCTGCTGGGCAGCAGCGGTTCGCTTCTGACTCTCGAGGGAAAATTCGTCCTGGTATTCGCGGCTGATGTTGTAGCGACGCGCGACGACTTCTGCTGTGTTCCCCATCGCCATAAAGATATCGGGCGAGATGTCTCTAATCGTCGGGTGGGTTTCCGATTTGCCCGGTGTCTGACGCTGCCCGGCCGAAATGGATTCAACGCCACCAGCAATCATGATGTCGGAACAGCCGCTGGCAATCTGCGTGGCAGCAATCGCAATGGAGTTCAGGCCGGATGAACAGGCCCGGCTGATTGTGGAGCCGGCAGTCGTCACCGGCAGCTTTGACAGAATGACGGCGAGGCGAGCGACGTTACCGCCTTGTTCACCGGTCTGACCGGCGGCGCCGACGATCACGTCTTCTACCTCAGCCGGATCCAGGTTTGGATTCCGCTCCAGCAGTGAATCAATGCAGTGGGCCACCATATCGTCTGGCCGAGTGAGGTTGAAGGTACCTCTGAATGATTTTGCGAGTCCGGTTCGGACGCTGTCTACAACTACGACATCGCGCATGGTTGTCCCCTTTGTTATGTTGGATTGATGAAGAAGGACCGCTATTGTGCCTGTAACCGGCGCGCAGCGGCAAGCGGCCAGGTAGAATCTATAGGGAAACATCAGGGGCAGGCATCAGGCGATTGAAGTCTGTCAACAAATCACTGATAGTGCCCCGATAGCGTGTTTGTCAGCTTTTCCGGCAGCCCTGGCTGCAGCAATTTCGATCATAAGGAACCGTTTCCATGGGTTATCTCCTCGCCATCGACCAGGGCACAACCAGTTCAAGAGCGATCCTGTTCACGCCGCAGGGCGAACCAGCGGGCGTCGCCCAGCAGGAGTTCCAGCAGCATTTCCCGGCAGATGGCTGGGTCGAGCACGACCCTGAAGATATCTGGAACTCGACGCTTGATGTCTGTCGAGAGGTGCTGAAAACGCAGGGCATTGGGGCAGAGGATGTCATCGCAATCGGCATAACGAATCAGCGTGAAACCACGCTGGTCTGGGACCGGGTTACCGGTGAGCCCGTATACAATGCGATTGTCTGGCAGGACCGGCGCACTGCCGATTTTTGTGAAGAGCTCCGCGAAGCAGGCCTCGAACCCTCGGTCACGGCTAA
>JAYQAI010000108.1:0-1756 GCA_038136715.1 Gammaproteobacteria bacterium
AGAATTCGGTCAACCTCATCCGGTGGGGATCTGTGTACGACACCGCAGTCTTTCTCGCTGGTGTAGGCGTTCCCTGGGAAAAGACCCACACAGCTTTCTGGTAACTGCTGAATGACATCTGCTGAATAGTTTTGTTCGATGGCACCGTCTTTCGCCCGCGCTACATCACTATGATTTAACCACTGTGTGCCGGGGCCGAATAACGTGCAGATCAGCCGCATAGAGACATAATCTGAATGAAAACGGGGGCAGTTGGGCTTGCTGGAATGTGACATCGTCATATCCACGGCACTGGCTGCAGTGAGCGCGCTGAATTCAGATATCCAGTAGGACATCCAATGCAGCCATTCCTCGTATCCGGGATGGTGGTCCAGCTGACTGGATGCCGAGCGCAACTGGTTCTCAGAATGAGACTGTTCGGGTTTTATATCACTGATTTCCAGCGGTAATGGCAGCTGACGAGAAGAAACCAGTGCCTGTGCAAACTCACGCACAGCCACTGGAATCGAATTGGCCAGTATTTCAGGGCAGTATCCGACCGGTTCCCTAAATTGTGGCGTACTCATAGTTGTATCCTTACGCCGCCTTCTATGGTTCTGCCGGGCTGTGGTGCCAGATCCTTGATAAATGATGTGTGATAGCGCTGCTCATCGTCAGTGAGATTGCGCCCGTTCACGAACCATTCAATAGTGGTTTCACCCATCTCCATTGTATAACCAAGGTGCACGCGCAGATCATTGTAGGCTTCTGAAGGGAGTTCGCCGAACGCGACATCATTCTGCTCATCCACGCGTCGCCAAGAGACTTCGGCCAGCAGGTTACTCCAGTTCAGTATAGCTCCCAATCGCCAGCGTTGCGGTGGAATGCGAGGCAGATCCCGGTCAGCACCTTTCTTCAGGCGAGCTTTGACGTGGTCGTAGCCTGCACTAAACGCTAACGACCCACTGGGCCAGTTCAGAGCGCGCCAGGCTGCACTTAACTCTAAACCCTGAAACCTGGCGTCCGCCTGCTTCCACTGCAGCACGGGCAGTTCGTCCATCTCGACGCCTGTACCTGCCTGGTAGATGAAGTCACCGAAATCAGTGATGTAGGCGCTGACAGATATGTCCAACCTCTCTGAGGCGTAGCCGAGTGTTGCTGACAGATTGCCTGCT
The DNA here is from genome assembly GCA_038136715.1 of Gammaproteobacteria bacterium. Classification (GTDB taxonomy): domain Bacteria; phylum Pseudomonadota; class Gammaproteobacteria; order Pseudomonadales; family Azotimanducaceae; genus UBA9659. The sequence goes on from JAYQAI010000108.1 coordinate 1,155, forward strand.
GTCTCCTCGTCGAGCCTGTCGTCTCCGATCTCGAAGCTCTGGGTGGAAATATGCGGACCAAAAGAAAAGAGTTCCTCTGCGACTGGAGCGCGACTGGAGTAGTCGATTTGGCCCTTCAAGGTCCAGCTTTCGCCAATGGGCTTAATGAGTCCCAGCGAAGCAGCACCCAGGTTAAAATCTCGGGATCTGCCAGCCGTTGGGTCATGCTCAACCTGCTCATATCGGACACCTGCCTCCAGGTTGCCATTGCCAAGGTCAAGTTGCCCGACGTAAAACACTCCGATGGTGTCGGTGTCCACCGGCTGGACGAACGACTCGAAGCCAATGGCTGAGAACTCCCTTGTCGAGACCTGTATGCCAGCAGCGCCGGTGATGCCGCTGATCTCCTCGTGGACAATCTCCAGGCGACTTTCGATAGCCTCGGTTGAAAACGTCGTGCCCGGCTGCCCGGCTTCGAACTCAATGTGCTCGTAGTCGTTGAGTCCCATGCGGAAGTTGATACTCCGAATGCCTTCGAACGGGTTTTTCAGACCAGCCTCAAGATCAATGCGTGTCTGGGCCATATCGAGGACCGGCGTCCCTTCATCACCGCCATGCTCATC
>JAYQAI010000108.1:1856-9032 GCA_038136715.1 Gammaproteobacteria bacterium
TGCGTGTCTGGGCCATATCGAGGACCGGCGTCCCTTCATCACCGCCATGCTCATCATCATGTTCGTCGTCATGATGTTCTTCACCATGCTCATCTTCATGTCCATGTTCTTCATGATGGTGATGACTGTGACCTGGTAATCCATACTTTGCATCGTAGCTGGAGACTGAAACACCGATGAAACCTCGATCGCCAACCCAGGATAAGCCAAATGCGCCACCCTCTGCTTCAAGCTCGCTGCCCGGCAGATTACCGGAAACGTATTCTTCTTCGTCGCTATGACCGTCGTGATCCTCATCATCATGATCTTCGTGATCATCCTCTTCATGATCGTCATGATCTTCGTCTGCCGCTTCCAGGGCTCTTTGGGCGTCAGATTCAGCAAAGCCCGGGATGTCATAAGTACCAGCATCCCGGTAGAAACCGTCAACGTGAAAGGCAATGTTGCCGCTGCCGCCATCGACGCGGCCGGCGATAGTGCGGTGATCGGCATTGTCACCTTCCTTTAGTTCGAGAGATGCGGAAAAGCTCTCGGGAATCTCATGTGGAATCCGTCCTGTGTGTACATCAACGACGCCGCCTATGGCTCCGTTGCCGTAGAGGAGGGTGCTCGGCCCTTTGAGGACTTCAATACTATCGGCCGTAAACGGCTCTAATGTAACCATGTGGTCAGGGCTCGAAACAGAGACGTCCAGTGAATCAATTCGATCCTCCATAGTCTTGACGCGTGGTCCTCCCAGCCCCCGAATGACAGGCCGGCCCACTGCCTGCCCAAAGCTTGAAGACTGAATGCCAGGCAGATCAATCAGAGTTTCGCCGATAGAGACTGCAGCAACCCGTTTTAGGCTCTCGTTATCAATGACGGCTGTTGGTTGAGCCAGCCCATCAGTGGACAGTAGATGCGCGCGGACCACGATTTCCTCGATAGGGGGTTGGAGGCCTGAATCTGCTTTTACTTGTACTGCGGTTATTGCGATGAGAGTCGCCAGCGAAAATCCGCCAGCTTTGGACGTAGCTTTGAAAGTCATTTTTTGGATATCCCATTTTCAGAGTTTTGGGGACGAGCCCCACTGTTTTGAGGAGATATCACTGGAGGGAGGGGCCCTGATCAGGCGCGCTTTCGGCCTAAGCAAGTCGGGAACTGCGATTGTGAATACATACTCGGTAACAACCTTGGGTGTCTCTGGCGGATTGTCGGTAACCGTTGAAAGGGCATCGGTCGAAAAGCTGCAAGCAATGCAAAACCCTTCATGGCATTCTTCTTGATGAAGCTGAGCGGTAAGTTGGGCACCGATAAACAGCAGGCACACGGTGACGATGACAATCAGTAGCTGTCTGCTGAAGAACGCATTGGTGAAAGCCGTGTGTATCAACGCTGTCTTAGCCGAAAAAATATAATGTTACAACATAACATTAATGGCTTCTATAGTGTCGATCTTGATCTCTGGGAAGCTTCACGCCATATATGTTACGTTGTAACATATATAATGATTGTCCCTAATTCACATGGAGAGGTGCTGATGCTCGCTGAAGAGAAACTCCCGGTCACCGTGCTTTCGGGCTTTCTTGGTGCTGGTAAGACCACTGTATTGAGCCACATCCTGAACAATCGAGAAGGTAAAAAAGTTGCTGTCATTGTTAACGACATGAGTGAGATCAATATTGATGCCGCCATTGTGCAAAGTGAGGTTTCATTGAATCGCAGTGAAGAGAAGCTCGTGGAGATGAGTAATGGTTGTATTTGCTGCACGCTTCGAGAAGATCTCCTGGAAGAGGTTACCAAGTTAGCGCGAGATGGCCGGTTCGATTACCTGGTCATAGAATCGACTGGCATATCAGAACCGCTGCCCGTTGCCGAAACGTTCACTTTTGCCGATGAAAATGGTGTGTCGCTTTCAGATGTGGCGAATCTAGACACAATGGTGACTGTCGTCGATGCCGTCAATTTTCTACACGATTACGATACGGCAAAATCACTTCAGGAGACTGGAGAGTCCCTGGGGGAAGACGACGAAAGGAGCGTGACTGATCTATTGATAGAGCAGGTCGAATTCGCCGATGTCATACTCGTCAGTAAAACAGATCTGGCAGAATCGGCTGAAATCGATCGACTTAAAGCGATTCTCGAAACCCTCAATACAGAAGCGAAAATACTCCCGATAGCTAACGGCAAGGTTAGGATCGATAGTGTGCTGAACACCGGTCTGTTCAGTTTCGATCGAGCTCAGCAGGCACCGGGGTGGCTTAAAGAGATGCGCGGAGAGCACATCCCCGAAACGGAAGAGTATGGTATCAGCAGTTTTGCTTACGAGGCTCGGCGTCCATTTCACCCAGAGAAGTTTTACAACTTTCTCTACAGCACAGAACGATTCGGCAAGTTGATACGGTCGAAAGGCTACTTCTGGTTAGCTACGCGACCTACCTTTGCCGGCCAGTGGAGCCAGGCCGGAGGAATTGCGCATTATGGTTTTGCCGGGATGTTTTGGATGGCTGTGCCACGAGAGAATTGGCCTACGGATGAAGATTCGCTGGCAGCTATTAACGATGTTTGGGTAGAGCCATTCGGCGATATGCGTCAGGAACTTGTTTTTATTGGGCAGGGGCTTGATCAGCAGGGCATGACAAGGGCGCTCGATCAATGTCTTTTAAGCGAGGAAGAAGTCTTGGTCGGCAAATCCTACTGGACCTCGCTGCCTGACCCATTCCCACATTGGGGTGAGCTCACGTGAAGGTGTATTGCGTTGCTAACCAAGTCTGCTTTCAATTCACCCGGTCCGCCTAAAATCGCCAGGATACATCAGCATGATGCGGTATGTTATCGGTAATATCGAGCAACAGCTCTGCAGGACAGGGAGCCCTTTGACCTTTTTTTCCCTCTGATACATCTAGTTATTCGTGGAGTTTAGCGATCATGTCAATGTCTAGTTTGAAAAGCGTGCTCAGCATTTTTCGTGGAGGAGAGTTATCTCCAGAACAGCAGGCCCAGTTGTTTAAGGAAGTTGCACTAATGACGCTCGCTCGAGCAACGTCAGCAGACAGCAATATTCATCACATCGAGGTCGAAAAGGTCGCAAGTGTGTTGAAGGAGCGTACCGGTGAAGACTTTCCTGTCGCTGATATTCGGGTTGCAGCTCAGTCAGCAATTTTTGAACGGGCACCGTTGGAGCGGTATCTTAAGTCCTCGTCGAAGAGGCTCAGTTGGCAGGATCGTCTGAGCATCGCCGAGGCACTTGCGGAAGTCATAGAAGCTGATGAGCGGGTAACCGAGCGGGAAATCGCCTTTTTCGATGAGGTTGCGGTCGCGTTAGACCTGACGCCCTCACAGCTCATAGGCCTGAAACCTCACTGATGATCAATGAAACTATTCAATCCCCGACTACGCTCGTTCATCATTTAAGCAGAGAGCCTGCGGTACTGGATCGGATTGCGGATGCAGGAACAAATCTCAGTGTCTGGCAGAGGAATCCTGATCCCGATATCGCCCTTGAGCTGAATTCACTGTTCTCGCCGAAATGGCGGGATGTCCGGCAGCTCACCTCTGTCGGCTCGTTCGATGCAGATGTTCGAGCTCACCTGATCCAGCAGGGTGCTGCCCCTGAACAGCTGGGCTACTTTTGCGCCGATCTCCGAAAGCTGGCCAATATATTATTTCGAATCTGTCGTGGGCTGCAGGTGAATTTCCGGCTATTCACGAGCGATGAGGATGACTGCCGCCGCTTTCACGTGGACTATCGATACCTGCGTTTAATCTGTACCTATCAAGGTGCAGGTACCGAGTGGCTGACCAATGATCAGGTCGACCGGGAAGCCTACGAGAGAGGTGCGCCAAACACTGCCATCGTTCGTTACGGTATACCGAACCATTTGGAGTCTTTCTGGGTCGGTATCTTCAAGGATGATGCTTGTCCTGGTAATACGGGAAATGGTTTGATGCACCGCTCACCGCCGGCATCAGCATCGAAACGAGAGCGAGTTGTCTTCTGCCTCGACGCGTCGAGACGCAGGTAAGATTTTCGAAGTAGCCGTCAAGCAAAGCTGGGTGACGTGATGCACCAACCGTCGAGGATTCGTGCTAACTTATCGTCATGTGTGGTCGTTTCAACATTATCGATGATCCGCTGGCCCAGCTGATCATGCAGATAACCGGCGTCTCCGGTGGCTGGGAGATACATACTGAATACAACATTGCACCGACCCGGCAGGTCCCGGTACTGACCAATGATGGTGAGCACTGGGACTTGCGGCAGATGCGCTGGTGGCTGACACCTTCCTGGTCAGATGGCCCTTCAACCCGGTACAGCATGTTCAATGCAAAGTCCGAGACGTTGAATAAAAGTCGGGCCTACCGCGACCCCTTCAAACGTCGGCGTTGCATCGTTCCGGCCTCCGGTTACTACGAGTGGCGACGGGAAGGTGGACAGAAGCTGCCTTATTATATCGAGCCTGAGGATGATGCCGGGTTTGCCTTTGCCGGCCTTTGGGACCGCTGGGAAGGAGACGGCGATGTCGTCGAAAGCTGTACGATTATTACCGCGGCGGCCCCCGAATCCTTGCAGCACATTCATCACCGCATTCCCGTGCATCTGACGACCGAGCAGGCGGCACAATGGGTCAGCGAGACAACGTCTACCGATACGCTGAATACGCTGATGGCGCCTGAGATCCGCACGCGGATCGCCATCACCCCGGTATCGACCATCGTTAACAATGCGCGCAACAAAGATGCCCGTTGTATTGAACCGCTGGGTCCGCCTCAAATCGTATAAAGAAGAATCATTGCTGAGCCAGCTGGTCAGTCCTCCAGATCTCGCCTGTTTCCATGCCGAAGACGCTGATTGTCATGGAGGTAATCATTGTCGGTGTCCTTTGTTAAAGCCTGTCCTTGGAGAGAGACTATGCGATGGATCAATTTCGGCTGACATGAAAATCGCCGTCATCATCGAGGTTGTCGAGTGCGTAACTGACTTCATCGCGAATGTCAGACTCTGAGCGGCCGTTACTCTTGTAAAATTGCAGCAGGTTCCACATTAGCGCCTGGCCATAGGCATTGCCTTCGATGTTGTATTCCTCGGCCGTTTTTAGGCCTTCCAGCAGGTGTTCTTTCGTAAGAGAGAAAGCGTTCATCAGGTGTCCTCATTTGGTTCGTACTTTGTAGTTGGTGCTGTCCAGTCAGTCCGGGTTGATTGAAATTTGTTGTTTCAGTTCGCGGGGAGAGCATCGCTTGATTTGCAGGTCATGGCATTGATTTGCATCAGTAAATGACGTGAGCCCACGAGTGAGTGCAGCGACCAGTGCATCATCAACCTTTGTGCCCGGTTCCATGACGAGATTGCGGATAATCAACGTGCTGCGCTGGCGGTCGGCCTTGGCATCCATGCGCCCGATCAGTTCATCACCCCAGAGCAGTGGCAGGGCAAAGTAGCCGTATTTCCGTTTCGGTTCGGGCACATAGCATTCAAGCTGGTAGTCAAAGTCGAACAGGGTCCGGGTGCGACGTCGATTGATGACCAGGTTGTCAAACGGTGACAGCACCTGGACGCGGTGCTTTGAGATCCGGAGCGGGAACGCATCAAGACAGCGCTGCATCGTGTAGCAGGGTATGCCTTCGACATTCAGTGCCACAATATCGCCTGATTCAACCAGTCGGTTGAGGGCCGCCCGGATAGGTTTTCCGAGTGCGACCCGACTCAGGCGATTGATCGTCGACTTGGCGTAGCCGACATCGTATTCGCTGCCGACGCCGAGGGCGCCCAGCATAGAGAGCACCAGGTGCTCACTCCATTCGTCATGATTCGGCTCACGGGTGTCGACATGATCTGGCAGGATGTTTTCTCTCAGGTCATAGACTTTTTGGAAGCCTTCACGGTGGCTCACCATCAGTTCGCCCGAGAAATAGAGATATTCAAGCACTCTCTTGGTTGGCTTCCAGTCCCACCAGCCATCGCTCTTGTGGCCCGGCGGCGCCTCAAAATCTCGCGACTGCAGGGGGCCTTCAGAGCGGATCCGGTCCAGTACCCGCTGCGCAAGTTTGCGATCATACGCCCTTGATGCGCGCCAGCCTTGCATGACGGGCTGGGAGAAGCGGAAGTGCGCCATGGGCAGGTAGGCAGCGGCGTGACTCCAGTATTCAAACAGTTCTCGCTCCTGCATGAGCTGGTTCAAGTGTTGGCTGCTGGCACCGGGAATGCGCGTCTGCAGGATGTGTTCGTGGGCTCGATTGACCACCGAGATCGTATCGATCTGCAGGTAACCCAGCTGGCTGATGGCTTTCGCGACGGCATCAGCACCGCGGCCGAAGGTGTTCTGTTGCAGCAGTCCCTGGCGGGCGAGGAAGAGCTTACGGGCGTCGCGGCGGCTGATTTCCATGCCGGTATCTTAGCCTCCCGTGCTATTCTTCGCCTGTCGTTTGTTCAGGAATTCTGCATGCTTCGTTACATTACGACGGCACTGATGGCGCTTTTCTCGATGGCCAGTTTTACCGTGTCTGCCGCTAGTCCAGAGGCAATCTACGGTAAGAACGGCATGGTTGCCTCTCGCTCGACGCTGGCCTCGGAGGCTGGCGTTGAAATCATGCAAAAGGGTGGCAACGCGGTTGATGCGGCCGTTGCGACAGCCTTTGCGCTGGCTGTCACTTATCCGTCGGCAGGCAATATCGGTGGCGGTGGATTTGCCGTCATTCGATTTCCCGATGGCAATGTCGTCACCCTCGATCATCGGGAGAAAGCACCGCTGAAGGCTCATCGCGACATGTACCTGAACGAGGAGGGTAATGTCATCAAGGGGCTGTCACGCAATACACTGCTGGCCAGTGGTGTCCCGGGCAGTGTCAACGGCTATCTGACGCTGCTTGAGGCCCACGGCAAACTGAGTCGTCGCGAGGTCATGGCACCGGCGATTCGTCTTGCGGAAAAGGGCTTTGCCCTCGACTGGTATATGGTGCGAAGTTTCCTGCGGGTGCGTGAAGCTATGTCGGCTTATCCGGCATCGATCGAGCAGTTCAGCACTGACGGCGAGCCACCCGAAGTCGGGGACGTCTGGCGCCAGCCGGATCTGGCGAAAACTCTGAAGCGTATCTCACGGCAGGGCAGGAAGGGATTTTATGAGGGTGAGACAGCAGACCTGATTGTGGCCGAGATGAACCGCGGCGGCGGTATCATCAGCCATGAGGACCTGAAGC
>JAYQAI010000109.1:0-8935 GCA_038136715.1 Gammaproteobacteria bacterium
ACGACGATGATATCGTCTACCGCTTTGGCAAAACTGACGACATCGTTGCTGATGCCTGCAGCTGCGTCAACCAGCAGTAGATCAACCGGCTCCTTGTAACTCTCGAAGGCACCGATCAGCCCGCCGTACTCTGCGTTTGAAAGGTTCGCCATCTTACCAACGCCCGATACAGCCGGAAGTACAGAGATGTTCTCAGGACCTTTCAACACGATATCAGACAATTCCCGCTCACCTTCAAGCACCTGTTCCAGGTTCCCCTTTGGGCGCAAGCCAAGCAGCACGTCAATATTCGCAAGACCCAGATCAGCATCCATGATGAGGACATCACGCTTGAGCCTGGCCATCGCAATTGCGAGGTTGACACTGACGGTAGATTTACCGACGCCGCCTTTTCCACTGACAATCGCCGCGGTTCGGGTCTGGCGGTGCAAAGTATTATCCATGCCGGCTTCAGACATGTAGATTCATCTCCCTTGTTCCGGTCGAGGAAGGCAACTCAGTGTGCTCCTTCATTAGAGCATAGACGCGCCGACAGAGCAGGTCGCGTGAAGCAGGTTCAATGTCTTCCGGGATGTTCTGACCATTGCAGACATAGGAAACCGGCAGCCGGGATTTGATAACACCTGACAAAACAGGTCCGAGCTGCAGGGTTTCATCTGTCTTGGTGATAATCGCCGAGGAGATGGGGACACCACTCAGTGATCGGATGATCTCCTCTGTTACTCCATTTTGAACAATGCTCGAGAGCACAACGCAAATCTTCAGGTCGGGTACGCCTTCCTTATAATGCGCCATCTGGCTGGAGAGTTCGAGGTCGCTCTGACTCATGCCGGCTGTATCCACCAGCACCAGTTTCTTGTGCCGGTATTCATTGACGGCACGCTTCAGCTCACTGACATTACCGGCCATGGACAGCGGCACACCCAGCGTGCGGGCGAAAGTTGAAAGCTGCTCGAGACCACCGAGGCGCATCGTGTCCGTGGTAATCAGAGCGACTTCGGACGCACCATGGCGAAAAGAGAACTGTGAGGCCAGTTTCGCAACCGTTGTTGTCTTGCCAACCCCCGTCGAACCAACAAAAGCGTAGACACCCCCGCGATCAATAACAGCGTTACTGCCGACTCGCAGAAGACCACCGATTAGCTTCAGTGTCGCTCCCCACCCGGGTACTCGATTGATACCGGGGGGTACTTTTTTTGCCAGGTGTCCGGCGATATCACCACTGAATCCAAGATCGAGGAGCCTTTCCTGAAACAACTGGCGGACAGATGAAGCTTCTAACTGGAGCCGCGACTTTTCCTTTTCTGCCCGCAAACCGGCAAGTTCTGTCCGCAGAGTTTCCTGCAGCGACGCCAGTTCCGCCTTTAGCACATTCGTGGACACATCGACCGATTTAACCTCATTGCCAGGGTCAGCAGGCGCTTTTTCACCAGCAGAGGGCGGCGCGATTGCTCCGAGCAGGCGCTCATCGTAATCGGCAGCGGCGAGGACCTCGACCTGATCACCTTTCCTCAGATTCGAGAGGATGACAGCATCAGCACCCATGGCTGCTTTGACCATCCGCATGGCATGACTCATGTCCTCTGCCGCAAATCGTTCGATCTTCATCTGAAACACTCCAATACAGCTAGTTTACGGCCTGTCCGACAGTTGCGATTATCTTGATACGCTTGCTGCCGGGCAGCTCTTCATAGGCCAGGACGTTGAGTGAGGTGTTGGACGGACGCAACAGACGCGCGAGCCACTGCCGCAGCGGCGATCCAACGAGCAGAACCGGCGGCATACCCTGGGCCTCCATCTGTTCCGCAAGCTCTCCTACCTGTTCCATCATCTTCTCTGCCAACCCGGGCTCAACGTTTTCATTCCCGGCTCCTGTTACAACTGACTGCAATAACTGTTCCAACTTTGGATCCAGGCTCACAGCAGCCAGCTCAGGCGCCATACCATTGATATGCTGGTAAATCATGCGTCCCAGGGAGATCCGGACCAGCCCGGTCAAGGTGTCAGGATCCTGACTTTTTGACGCATGTTCCGCCAAAGCTTCGGCGATCGACCGGATATCGCGAATAGGCAGGCCTTCCTCCAGCAGGTTCTGCAGCACCTTGAGTACAGTCCCGAGCGGGAGTGTCTTTGGCGTCAGGTTTTCCACCAGTTTCGGAGATGTCTCAGCAAGCATATCCAACAACTGCTGCACCTCCTCGTGCCCCAACAGCTCGTGGGCATAAGTCTTAAGAAGCTGGCTCAAGTGGGTCGCTACCACAGTCCCGGCATCCACCACGGTATAACCGAGTGACTGTGCCTCTTCCTTTTGCTCGTGATCGATCCAGATCGCATCCAGCCCGAATGTCGGATCCTTTGTTGCGATGCCCTGCAGTTCGCCCAGTAACTGGCCGGAATCAATCGCCAGCATACGATCCGGGTAGACTTTGCCTTCACCGACAGGCACATCAAGCAGAGATATGCGATAACCGTTCGGATCCAGGTCCAGGTTGTCTTTGATATGGACTGGCTGAATGAGGAAACCCTGCTCCTGGGAAAGCTTTTTGCGCACACCCTTTATTCTGCCAAGAAGTTCGCCTCCCTGGTTTTGATCAACCAGCGATATCAGTCGATAGCCCACCTGGAGACCAACAATGTCGACAGGCGATACGTCGTCCCAGGACAAATCGCGTGATTCTTCAGCTTCAGGTGCTTCCACCGGTTCATCAACCGCCTCATCCACGACCTGTTCAGTGTCCTGCAGGACGTAACCTGCGCCGATCAGGATTGCGGCGAGAATCAGAAACACGAGATTGGGCATACCCGGGATAATGCCCAGGCCCAGCAGAATACCGCCAGTGACCATCAGGGCCTTGGGGCTGCCGATCAGCTGGCTGACAATCTGATCACCCATATCCTGGGCATCAGAGACACGGGTCACCATGATGGCCGTCGCTACAGAGAGGACAAGCGAGGGTATCTGCGCGACCAGCCCATCCCCGATGGTCAGCAGCACATAAAACTCGGCAGCACGATCAGCAGACAGGTCATGACTCAACATGCCTATGGTGAATCCGCCGACGATGTTGATTAGAAGAATGAGAATACCGGCGATAGCGTCGCCTTTAACGAACTTGCTGGCACCGTCCATAGCGCCGTAGAAGTCAGCTTCGCGAGAAATCTCTTCCCGGCGCTGCTTGGCTTCTGCCTGCGTTAACAACCCGCTGTTCAGGTCCGCATCGACTGCCATCTGCTTGCCAGGCATTGCGTCCAGGGTAAAGCGCGCCGTCACCTCAGATATTCTGCCGGCGCCCTTGGTAACAACGACAAAGTTGATGAGCACAAGAATAGTGAAGACCACCAGGCCCACCGCATAGTTACCACCAATCACAAAATCACCAAAAGCCTGAATGACCTTGCCCGCGGCATCTGTGCCCTGATGTCCATTGAGCAGGACAACCCGCGTCGACGCGACATTAAGGGCGAGCCGCAACAAAGTTGCTACCAGCAGCACCGTCGGGAAAACGCCAAACTCGAGCGGACGCAGGGTATAGACGACAGCCAGCAACACCAGCAGTGAAAGGGCAATGTTGAAGGTAAACAGCATATCGAGCGCGATAGGCGGCAGAGGAATAATCATCAGCATCAACATGACGACAAGGAGAACGGGCGTTCCGAGCCCACTCAACGGTCCCATGGTGCCGCTCGGTTGAGCAGTATTCATGCGTGCGCTCATGACAGGTCTTCCTCTGGTAATAGATCTTCGGGAGATGGCGGTTCAATGAAAATGCTGCTGTCTGCCTGTTTCAGCTGGAAGACATAGGCAAGCACCTTGGCAACCCCCACATAAAGATGAGCCGGTATCTCGTAACCGATCTCACTCGAGGCAAACAACGCCCGTGCAAGCGGTGGCGCAGAGAACACAGCCACGCCGTGCTGCTCCGCTACGTTGATGATTTCCAAAGCGATAAGATCCTGGCCGAGCGCCACGACTTTCGGCGCCAGCATTTCTTCGCCGTATTTCAACGCTACCGCGAAATGGGTGGGGTTCCTGATAACGACATCTGCAGTCTTCACGTCTTCCATCATCCTGCGCTGGGCAACCTCCTGCTGCAGACTGCGAATCCGACTCTTAACTTCCGGCCGGCCGTCAGTTTCCTTTTGCTCGTCCTTGATCTCCTGCTTGGTCATTTTCAGCTTCTTCGTGTGCTGAAAAATCTGGAAAGGCACATCCATGGCAGCAACCAGAACCAGGACACTGCTGGTCGCGAGCAGGCACAGGATAATGAGAAAGAGAGAGTGGTTGAGCGCGCGTGCTATCGGCTCTAAGCCAAGCACCATCACTTCGGACAGGTAAGTCGTAATAAACAGCCAGGCGGCAAATCCGATCAGCAGAAACTTACCCAGGGCCTTGAACAATTCCATGAGGCCGTTAACTGAGAATATTCTCCCCAGGCCCTTAATCGGATCCAGCTTCTCGAGCTTGGGTGCCAGCGCCTCAAAACGGAAGATAAAACCACCCATGAGCATGGGGCCAACAAAGACAGAGCACAGCATAAGCGCAAAAAGCGGCACCAGCGCCCAGATCGCAGACCTGGCCGCATCAGCGGCCATCAGCAGAACATTGGCGGGGTCTTTCAACGCCAGCGCAGAGTGCGACAGGCCAGCGCCCAACTGCCCAGCCAGATGCATTGCCAGGTCACCACCGAGCACCACCAGACCGAGCAGCGCTGACACCAGTGAAATTAAGGTGTTGAGCTCCCGGGATCGGGCAACCTCGCCTTTCTTCCTGGAATCTTCCCGCCGTTTCTCTGTCGGCTGTTCTGTTTTTTCCTGGGCACTGTTCTCTGCCATCAGTTCAACCCTCCAGCGAACATGTCGAGGAGCGTCGACATACCGACATCAAACAAGGACTGCGCCTGCTGAGAGAAAAGGTCCAGCGTCAGGTACATCAATATGAACCCGATGAGAATCGTGGCGGGAAAGCCAACCGCGAATATATTCAACTGAGGCGCTGCCCGCGTCATCACGCCGAAGGAAAGATTGACCAGAAGAATGACCACCATCACCGGCAGCGCCATGAGTAACGCCAGCAGGAAAACGTGCCCCGCCCATGCCACCAGGTCGAAGTGCAGGTTCGGGTCAATCGCATAGAGACCGATGGGTATCGCTGTAAAGCTGCCGGCGATCGCCGACAACATCACAAGGTGGCCATGCATCGAGATAAACAACAGTGTGCTCAGCACCAGGAAGAACTGGCTGACCACCGGTACGCTGACCCCATTCTGTGGGTCAATCACCGAAGCAAAACCCAACCCCATACTCATGGCAATCGTCTGCCCCATAAAAACCACGGTGGCAAATACCAGCTGCATCAGAAAACCCATAGCCAGACCGATGACAATTTGCTGAATCGTTATCAAGATGCCCGCAGCACTCATGGGATCTATCTCCGGCGGTGCCGGCAGCACCGGCAGAATCATGAGGCTGATGGTAAACGCGAGCACAATGCGAATCCGGACCGGTACTGTATTCGCACCGAAAATCGGCGCAGCAAGGAACATGGCGCTGATTCGAATGAAAGGCCAGATCAGGAGTTTCAGCGAATCAAACAGGAATTCAACGGAGAACATCGTCTGCTCACCCGATGATCATCGGTATGCTTTCATACAGACCAACCGTATAGTCCGTGATGACGTTCAGCATCCAGGCGCCGGCGACGAACAGGGCGACCACGACAGCAATGAGCTTTGGAATAAAGCTCAATGTCATCTCCTGAATCTGCGTGGCAGCCTGAAACAGACCGATGATCAGACCGACGGCCAGTGCCGACAGCAGCAGTGGCGCAGCCAGCATGCAGATCACAAACAGTGCTTCTTCACCTACCTGAATTACCGTGTCTGGTGTCATGATCAGACCGCAAAGCTTGCCGTCAGGGTGCCCAGGACGAGGGTCCAGCCATCGATGAGCACGAACAGCATAATTTTGAATGGCAGCGAGATGAGCATGGGGGACAACATCATCATACCCATGGACATCAGAACGCTGGCGACGACCAGATCAATGATCAGGAAGGGGATAAAAATAAGAAAACCAATCTGAAAGGCAGTTTTTAACTCGCTTGTAATAAACGAAGGCATCAGCACCTGAAACGGAACCTCTTCAAGACTGTCGTAGCCACTCGTCGTCGACATGCCGACGAACAGCTCCAGCTCAGTTTCCCGGGTCTGGCTCAACATGAACTCTCTTACTGGCAGACTGGCGCGTTCCACAGCAGCTTCGAACTCAATCTCCTCATCCATATAGGGCTTGACGCCTTCGTCATAAACCTGCTGAAAAACAGGCATCATGATGAAAATCGACAGAAACAAGGCCAGCCCCAACAGGACCTGGTTGGAAGGCGTCTGTCCGGTGCCGAGTGCCTGCCGCAGGATGGCCAGGACGACAATGATTCGCGTAAAAGACGTCAGGCTGATCAAACCGGCTGGAATCAGGCTCATCGCTGTCATCAGCAGCAGAATCTGAATACTCGTGCTGTAGGACTGAGTGCCATCAGCCGCTGTTGAAGAGGTAATCAGTTCAATGCCCTCTGCAAAGACCATTTCAGGCACCAGCAACAAGGCCAGCAGTACCAGCGGAGCAACTCTCACAACGACACCTCCGTCGCCAGCCTGGCGGGAGGCCCTCCCGCCTGTTCCTGGCTGCTCAGCGTCGCGAGTCGGCTGACTCCCCCGGCACTGACGCCCAGCAGAATCTGTTCGCCCTTGAAATCGACAAGCACCAGCCTTTCCTTAGCGCTCAGAGGCAGCGACTGCAGAACCTGGAGATTCTCCTGACCTGGCATACGGTCCTGGACCCTCTTCAGCAGGAAGGCAACGAGATAGATGAGCCCGACGACCGCGATGAGACCAAGAAAAACCTCAAGCAGCTGGCCGGGAACCAGCACAGAAGTGTTCATTTCAACCTCTCAACCCGCTCGCTGGGACTAACGATGTCGGTAAAACGGATACCAAACTGTTCATCCACGACAACGACTTCACCGTGCGCGATCAATGTGCCGTTCACGAACACGTCATGCGGCTCACCGACCACACGATCAAGCTCTACTACCGAGCCAGGGTTAAGCTTCATGAGCTCACCTATGGATATCTCTGTCTGGCCGATCTCAATGGAAAGCTGAACGGGCACATTCAGGATGAGATCAAGGCTCATATCGGCATTACCTGAGCCCTCGCCTGCAGGCGGCGCAGAGTTCTGCGGCGTGACCGCTGTTTCACCGTTTTCTTCTGACATAGTGATCGCTACTCCTAATGCTGACTTAGTGCTGAGTCAGGTCTGTGAATTCACGAATCCTCACGGCATTCCTGCCATTAGAGGAGCCGAGGGTGCCTTTAAAGATCGGGATATTTTCTACATCCAGACTGATCAATGACGGCATTTCAAAAGGGACAACGTCCCCAACGTTGAGGGACAAGAGTTCGCTCAACTTCATGGACAGACCTTCTATCTTGCCCGTTGCGTTGACTGAGGCTCTGTTGAGCTCTGTGGCAAGTCCTTGTTGCCAGACCTGGTCGACTTCTATCTTTTCGGTCTTGGCACGGGCTTCCAGCGTGCTGCGATAGTGTTCAAGCAGCGAATACGGCAGGGCGAAACGAATATTGCCCGAACCACCGCCAAGCGAGATTTGAAACATGGCGACAACAATCACTTCGTTGGCACTCATCACCTGGACAGTATCCGGCACCGTATCGGTCGCGCGATGGGTAAAGCCGATTTTGTCGACAATCTGCCAGGCCGCCTGAAAATCCTCGACCAGCAGCGCCAGCAATTGATCCGCGATGCGCGTTTCGGTCAATGTCAGATCACGCCCTTCCTCCAGACCATGGGTGCCGCCGTCACCGCCAAAATACTTGTCTACCAGAATGTACAGCAGCCGGGGTTCCAGCACTGCCAGCGCTGACATCTGCAGCGGAGAGATCTCCAGCGTATTGATATGCGCGGGTTCAGGCAGGCTCCGCATGAATTCACCGTATTTACTGGTGGACAGTTGCGCCAGGGTGATTTCCGCCTCTGTATCCATGAGATTTTCGAAGCTGACATGCAGGTTCTTAAGAAAACTGTCAAATATTCGTCCGAGGCGGGGCATCTTCCCCAGCAGAATGTTGTACTGCTCTTTGAAGTTGAAACTGATAGCCTGGCCCGCAGCAGCCGTATCACCATTCGTATCAACTGATCCGGTGCTGACACCGTCAAGCAGCGTATCAAGCTCTTCTTCTGTCAGGGTTGTATCGGACATGGTTACTGCATCACGAAGCCGGTCAGATAGACCGACTCTATGCCTTCTTCACTGTCGAGAAGAGAGTTCACCTCTGCGTATATCTCGGTTCGAACGTTTTCCTTGCCTTCTCGGGTCGAGAGTTGTTCGTAATTGTGATTACTCAGCAGCAGGATCAGTGAATTCCGAATTTCCGGCGATCTCTGGTTGATCTCCTCTACGGTCAGTTCGTCGCGCGTCATGAATTCAACCGTCAGCTGCAGATACCGCAATGACTGACCCTGCATGAAGTTCACAACAAAAGGTTCAAATGGCACGTAAACCGGGGGTCTTTCGTCCACCAGTTCACCTGATTCCTCCGCTTCAGCCGCTTCAGCCGCAGCGATCTCTTCTTCTTCCTGCTTCTCGAGCATGTAGTTCACGGCAAACATAGAGGCACCGACGCTCCCAAGCATGACAAAGAGCACGACGGCTACACCGATGAGTATTTGTTTTGTGTCCATAGCACTGGCTGCCAGCAATCCTTGATAGCTGGTATTTAGCAAGCTTCGTGCCAGATATTTTTTTCTTTAAATTCAGCGGGTTAGGGTCTTACCCTGCCTGGAATGACGAACGTTTGACGGCATCCAGGCGGGTAAAATTGACGCTGGTCGAAATTCCGACTGCCCGCGTCAGAAGGTC
>JAYQAI010000110.1:0-1709 GCA_038136715.1 Gammaproteobacteria bacterium
ACCGCGCCCGACAATTTCGTCGTCTATCACGACCACAGCGCCCACAGGCACCTCGCCCGCCTCGCCTGCCTGTCGGGCGAGATCCAGGGCCGCTGACATTCAGGCTTCCTGCATCTTATTCCCACTCAATGGTGGCTGGCGGCTTCGACGAGATGTCGTAGGTAACCCGTGAGATGCCGTGGATCTCATTGATGATTCTGCTGGAAACCCGCTCAAGGAATTCGTACGGCAGATGAGCCCAGCGCGCTGTCATGAAATCGATGGTCTCGACTGCTCGCAGCGCAATGACATATTCATAGCGACGCGCATCACCCACCACGCCAACGGACTTCACCGGCAGGAACACGGCAAAGGCCTGGCTCACCTTGTCGTAGAGGTCCGCTGCCCGCAACTCTTCAAGATAGATGTGATCCGCCTGACGCAGCAGGTCAGCGTATTCTTTTTTCACCTCGCCCAGTATCCGAACACCCAGGCCCGGGCCAGGGAACGGATGCCGATAGACCATCTCGTGGCTAAGGCCCAGTGTCATGCCTATGCGTCGAACTTCGTCCTTGAATAGCTCTCGCAGGGGTTCCACCAGTTCCAGCTTCATGTAGTCAGGCAATCCACCGACATTATGATGCGACTTGATAACGTGGGCCTTGCCGTCCTTGTGGCCGGCCGACTCGATCACGTCAGGGTATATGGTGCCCTGTGCCAGGTAGTCAGCCCCTTCAATCTTGGCCGCTTCCTCATCAAACACGTCGATGAACGTATTACCGATAATCTTGCGCTTCTCTTCAGGATCGGTGACACCGGCAAGTCTCGACAGAAACCGTTCCTCGGCATGCACCGTCACCAGATTGAGTGCGTAGATGTTTTCTGTGCCTGCGCCCACCATGTGCTGGACCTGCTCAACCTCATCGAGCCGGAGCAGGCCGTTGTTCACAAAGACGCAGGTCAGTTGATCACCGATGGCACGCGCCAGGAGCGCCGCGACCACACTGGAGTCCACACCGCCGGACAACCCGAGCACCACTTTGCCATCACCGACCTGGGCGCGCACTGAATCAACGATGTCATCGACAATATTACTGGGTGTCCAGAGAGCCTTGCAGCCGCAGACGTCTTTGACGAACCGATCAAAGATTGCTGCACCCTGCAGCGTGTGATTCACCTCCGGGTGAAACTGCACACCATAGAACCGCCGTTCTTCATCCACCATGAAGGCGATATCAGAATTGTCGCTGCTGCCCGCGACCGTAAATCCAGCCGGCGCCTCGACCACTTTATCGCCATGACTCATCCAGACGTCGAGATAAGGCGCATCGGTATCGCCATCCTTCAGGTCACCGATCAGCTGACTTGGCGACACCAGGTTGACCCTGGCATAGCCGAATTCACTTTTGTCCGAGGACTGCACACGGCCGCCCAGCTGTTTCGCCATGGTCTGCATGCCATAGCAGATACCGAGGACGGGCACGCCAGAGGTGAAAACATAGTCGGGCGCTGCCAGGGTGTCATCTGCCGTCACTGACTCCGGCCCGCCAGAGAGAATAATTGCAACCGGCGCAAATGCGCGGGCTTTCTCTTCTGCCAGGTTGTGAGGAAGAATTTCGCAATAAACGCCAGATTCCCGGATGCGGCGCGCGATGAGCTGGGTGTATTGAGAGCCGAAATCCAGGATAAGGATCTTTTCCTGGTGAATATCGGGGTGTGGTGAAGGCATA
>JAYQAI010000110.1:1809-8921 GCA_038136715.1 Gammaproteobacteria bacterium
AGAGACGCGAGAACGTTTGAGGTAAAATTTTGCTATGCAAGGTCCCAACCGACAGGTCATTTCCGTCTCTGAGCTGAATCGCGATGCGCGCCGACTGCTTGAGACCGGTTTCCCCATGCTTTATGTCGAGGGTGAATTGTCTAACTTTGCCCGGCCCGGGTCGGGTCACTGGTACTTCACTTTGAAAGACAGCAAGGCACAGATCCGCTGCGCCATGTTCCGCAACCGCAATCACCTGATCAAGTTCAGCCCGCGAGACGGACAGCAGGTCATCGTCCGTGGCCGTGTCAGCCTTTACGAGGGCCGCGGTGAATTCCAGATGATTGCAGAGTTCATGGAAGACTCAGGTGATGGTGCCCTGCGCCAGGCCTTCGAGCGGCTGCGGGCAGACCTGCAGCAGGAGGGCCTGTTCGATGAGGCAAGAAAGAAACCATTGCCAACGGTGCCGAATCACATCGCCATCATCACCTCTCCCACCGGTGCGGCCATTCATGACGTTCTGACCGTGATGCGCCGGCGCTTTGCCGGCCTGCGCACCAGTATTCTGCCAGTGCAGGTCCAGGGCGAGGGTTCGGTACCCCAGATCGTCGAGGCGCTGCAGTTTGCCAACCGTTACGCGGATGATCCGTTCGATTTGATTCTACTGACACGCGGTGGCGGCTCGCTGGAGGACCTGTGGTCTTTCAATACCGAACCGGTGGCCCGGGCCGTTGCCGCCAGCGATATTCCGGTGGTTTGTGCCGTCGGCCATGAATCCGACGTTTCCATCGCCGACTTTGTTGCAGACCTGCGAGCACCCACCCCTTCCGCTGCAGCTGAACTGATCACACCGGACGGCGAAGTCTGGCAAGACAGCGTTAACTACCTGGCGCAGCGCCTGCAACAGGGCATGATGCAGTCCATCGAACGCCAACAGCGCGAAGTCAGCCACCTGGCACGTCGGCTGCGCCATCCGTCACGCAGCCTTGATGATCTGAACCAGCGCCTGGATGAACTCGAGCGGCGCATGCAGGCCAGCGTCAACCGCCAGATCGCCAGCAAACAATCACGACTTAACGCGACCCGGCTGACTTCTCCACTGGCCCGGCTGGATGCCTGGCAGGGCCGACTTGCCTACCAGCAGGAAAAACTCATCTCGCTGGCAACCGCCGGGCATCAACAGCGCACAGCGAAAATGGGCACCCTGGCCGCCAAACTGGACACACTCAGCCCACTGAATACCCTGAAACGTGGTTATGCCATCGTGACCGATGACGACGGCCACGTCGTGACGAATTCAGCGGACGTTGAGTCTGGTGGCATCATTCATGCGCGGCTGCAGTCGGGATCAGTGACCGCGGAAGTTAAGACCAAGGAATCTGAATGAGAGCACTGCTTCTTCTCACCATTACCCTGTTTGTTCAACACGCAGCAGCGCTGCCTCAGCACGACCCGGTTCCCGGTGGCGTCGCCCTGGTGCCTGTCCCAACCACGACAGTCACTTACAATGACAGACCCGTCTGGGTCAGTGCTGAAGGCGACAGTGCTGTCGCGGTGGTCGGCATTCCACTTTCAGCGAAACCGGGCATGCATCGAATCAAGACCCGTGAAGGCGCCGCCATTACTTTCGAGGTGAAAGCAAAGGAATACCAGGTACAGCGCCTCACGATTGAGAACAAGCGCAAGGTCAACCCGTACCAGCAGGACCTCGAACGAATCGGACGTGAGCGCGCGGCGATGGACGGTGCGTTTAATTCCTTTTCAAGCGGCATCGAAACCGACGCAAGTTTTGCAGCCCCGGTTGATGGGGTCATGTCGAGTTCGTTTGGGCTGCGCCGCATCCTCAATGATCAGCCGCGCAACCCGCACAGCGGCATGGATATCGCTGCGGCCGAGGGCGAACCCATCCTCGCCCCTGCACCTGGCGTCGTCGCGACGACGGGGGACTATTTCTTTAACGGCAATACTATCCTGATCGACCATGGCAACGGCCTCATCACCATGTACTGTCATCTCTCAGCCATTGATGTTGAGCCCGGTGATTGGGTGGATCGCGGTCAGTTGATCGGCAAGGTGGGGCAGACCGGGCGTGTGACCGGACCGCACCTGCACTGGGCAGTCAGCCTCAACAATGCCCGGGTAAATCCCGCGCTTTTCCTGGAGTAAGCGGTTTCTGCAGTAGAAGCTTCAGGTCCAAAGCGCAGCGAATGCTGCCGGCATAAGCGCTACTTCTGCTTCTTTTTGCCCTTGCGCACGTGCGTCATCATGCGACGCCGACTCTTAATCTGGCGATCCGTCAGCTTATTCCTGCGCCCTTTGAAGGGATTATCACCCGTTCTGAATTCAAGCCTGAGCGGCGTACCCTTGATATCAAGCGCCTCGATAAAGCGATTAGTCAGGTAGCGCTTGTAGGGTTCCGGCACTTCTGCCGTCTGGTTACCGTGAATCACAATGATGGGCGGGTTACTGCCACCCAGGTGAGCATAGCGGAGTTTAATGCGGCGCCCCCTGACCAGCGGTGGCTGGTGTTCAAACACGGCACGCTCGAGAATCGCGTTAAGCTTTGCCGTCGAGATCTTCAGCGTTGCCGCGGCATAGGCCTCGTGGATCGAGTCATACAGGTTACCGACGCCACTGCCATGCAGGGCTGAGATCGTGTGAATGCGGGCAAAATCAATAAACGTCAGGCGGCGGTCGAGTTCGTCGCGAATGAACTGCTTCTGCTCCTGGTCAATGCCGTCCCACTTGTTGATCGCAATGACCAGCGCACGCCCTGCTTCCAGCACATGACTTAACAAGTGCAGGTCCTGGTCGACGATGCCTTCCCTGGCATTGATCATCAGAATCACGACATTGGCATCACCGATCGCTTCAAGGGTTTTGATGACGGAAAATTTCTCGATCTTTTCCTTAACCCTGCCACGGCGACGAACGCCAGCCGTGTCGATCAATGTGTACTGGCGGTCGTCACGCTCATACGGGATATAGATGGAATCCCGCGTGGTACCGGCTTCATCAAATACCACGACCCGGTCTTCACCCAGCAAACGGTTGACGAGCGTTGACTTGCCAACGTTCGGTCGACCCACTACGGCAATCTTGATACCGCTCGCTGTTTCCTCCGCTTCATCTTTTGGTGCTGTGCCAATCTGCGGTGCCAGCACATCGTTCACCAGCTGCTTCACACCAGTGCCATTACTGGCCGAAATCGTCAGTGGTTCACCGACACCCAGGGCGTAGAACTCAGCCAGCACGAAGTCAGGATTCTGGCCATCGATTTTGTTGGCGATCAGCAGGGTTGGAATTTCATGTTCGCGCAGGAAAGCTGCGATGTTCTCATCACCAGCAGTGCGGCCGTCCTTGGAATCCACCATGAACAGCACAAGGTCGGCTTCGCCAATGGCCTGACGAGCCTGCTCTGCCATGGGGCCGTCAATACCTTCCTCATCGCCTGTGAGGCCACCGGTATCGACAACAACATAATCAAAATCACCCAACGCACCCCGACCATACTGGCGGTCACGGGTGAGCCCGGGGAAACTGGCTACCAGCGCATCGCGCGTCCGGGTCAGGCGATTGAACAAGGTTGATTTGCCGACGTTGGGTCGACCTACCAGCGCGATGACAGGGAGCATGAGGAGTTACCGGATCTCGATGGCAACCAGGGTGCCGCCATCCGTCAGGGCATAGAGGCGACTGCTTGACTGGATCAGTCCAGCCTGGACACCACTACCGTCGATCTTGCGCCGGCCGACAAACCGGCCATCAGACTGCGCCATGACATGCGCATACCCCTCGAAATCAGTGAAAACGATATAACTCGCCAAACTGACCGGCGCTGTGATGTCTCGATGCAGGAGTGCGTCCTCGTGCCAGACCTCGCGGCCGTTGGCCGCATTGTAAGCGGTGATCTTGCTGTCCGCGCTGGCGAGATAAACATTACCGAAACCCTCGCCGACGCCTGTGACACTGGACGCATCCTCTGCCCACAGCATGCGACCACTGGCAATTTCAATCCCGACAACACGTCCCTGGAAACTGGCGACAAACAGGCGCCCGTCGGCAATCGCCATAGCACCATCAATATCGACCAGACGCTCCAGGTCTGAAGTTCCCTGCGCCACAGCGACCCGCTGGTCAAAGGCAGCAAGGCCACGCTCCCGGTCGAGGAAAGCCACCCGGCCATTAGCAAAGGCGGTTATGACAATATCACCGAAAATAATCGGTGCAGCGGTACCACGCAGGGTCAATGCCGGCGTGTTCATGGTGTAGACCCAGCGCTGGTCTCCGGACAGAGCGTCGTAACCCGTGACCTTGCCGTCGATGGTCTGGACAACAACGATATCGCGATCAACCTGGGGCGGCGCCAGCACTTCGCTACTCGCCCGAACTTTCCACGCCAGGCTGCCGTCACTCTGGTTCATGGCAACGACATCGCCAGAGCCGGTACCAATTACCAGCAGGTCACCACCGACACCGACGCCACCAACGATGGTGTCCAGATCCTTGGTAAAGCCCTGCGCCAGTTCTTCCTTGGTGTAGAAGCGCTTAACCTGCGCCTCCCAGAGTTCCCGCCCCGCATCCGTGGTCAAAGCTTTGACCTGGCCGTCTGCCGATGCGGCAAATATCCTGCCACCCGACACAGCCGGTTTCAGTTTGACCGCGCGATCTCCGGCGCCACCACCGATCTTCTGGCTCCAGATGACATCAAGTTTCACTTCCTCATTTATCGATGGCAGAGGATTCGGCTTGATCTCTTCGGGTTCGTCGTCGTTACCAAACCAGCTGCAGCCAGCGAGAAGCTGGCCAATGAGCAATAGAACCGGGAGGCTGCGTCGCATCAGGCATCCCCTTCCGCGTCCGCAGCGGCAACAGGTCCGCCCTGCAGCGGTATATCAGCCAGCTTCAATTCAAGAATCGGCTTGGACTGGCCCTCACCCAGGTTCTCGAGCGCGCGCTGGTAGGACGCGCGGGCATTAGCGTCATCGCCCAGTGCGACAAAAATGTCACCCCTGACTTCCTCCCAGGAGGACACCTGGCCGGAGGCCGGCTCATAATTCTGAATATAAGAAAGCGCTGCGGTGGGGTCGCCCTTGGCGACCATGACCCGGGCGAGACGCATACGGACGAGCGTATCCACATTCAGTGCCGGGTTCTGGCTTCTTGCCCATTCCAGCTCTGCCTGGGCCTTGTCCAGATCGCCCTGCTCAACCGCTGTTTTGGCGAGGTGCAGGGCCGCGAAAATCGCGTAGGTTGAATCGGCATAGTCCTGCTTCAGTTCTGCACCCAGGGTCTCAGCGGTGGCACGCATGTTCTCATCAGCAGCGCCGGCTGCCGCCTGCACCAGATTCTCGTACTTGGCAGAAGCCGCCTCGGCTGTCTCCCGCACGTTATCTTCCCAGGCCCGATAACCAAACGTCACACCCAGGGCGAGAACAATCGCGGTGACCAGCGATGTGCCATTTTCCTCCCACCACTTTTTGATGAGCTCTAGTTGTTCTTCGTCAGACTCAACCAATGTTCTTCTCCTTATCGAAATAGGCCAGGCACCAGGCACCGAGGCTTTCGTTTTGTATCTGTTCCTGACTGCCGTCCCGTCGCAGTGATTTTACACTGACTGTACCCGCCGCGACTTCATCTTCACCGAGGATCAATGCGAGCTCGGCACCAGAGGCATCCGCTTTTTTCATCTGCGCCTTGAACTTGCCCGCTCCGCAATGCACCAGCACTGTATAGCCAGGCATTTCATCCCTCAGCCTTTCTGCAACCTGCAGCGCCGCATTGCGAGTGCTGCCGGGCTGCGAGACCACATAGATATGAGCCGCCGGGCCTGCTGCTTCCTGTTGCGCCTTCATCAGGGCGAGTCGATCAAGGCCCATGGCAAATCCGACGCCGGGCGTTGGTCGACCACCAAGTTGCTCAACCAGGCCATCGTAGCGGCCACCGGCACAAACCGTACCCTGGGCACCCAGAGCCTCAGTGACCCACTCAAAAACCGTTCGATTATAGTAGTCGAGACCGCGAACAATCGAGGTGTTGATCCTGTATGCAAGCCCGAGGTCATTCAGCAGCTGGCACAGTTCGTCAAAGTGCGCGCGTGACTCTGTATCCACAAAGTCAGCAAGGTTAGGCGCATCGCGCAGAATCTCCTGCGTCCGCTCTACCTTGCTGTCAAGAATGCGCATCGGGTTCGAATCGAGACGGCGCCGACTGTCTTCGTCCAGTTCTGCCGCATAAGTCTGCAGGTAGCTGACCAGCTCCGTGGTGTAACGCTGACGTGATTCGGCGTCGCCGAGCGAGTTCAGTTCCAATGTAATATCGCCATCCAGCCCCAGGCGCTGCCAGACCCTGGCGTTCATCAGCAGCAGCTCGGCATCAATATCAGGCCCCGCCATACCGAAGCATTCGGCGCCGATCTGCTCGAACTGCCGATAGCGCCCTTTCTGCGGCCGTTCATAACGGAACATGGCACCGCTGTAGAACAAGCGCTGGACCTGGTTAAAGAGCAGGCCGTTTTCTTCCGCGAACCTGACACAACCCGCCGTGCCTTCGGGGCGCAGGGTCAGGCTCTCACCGTTGCGATCGTCGAAGGTATACATTTCTTTTTCAACGATATCGGTGTTTTCACCGACCGAGCGCTGAAACAACTGCGTCTGCTCAAGCTGCGGCAGACCAATTTCCTGATATCCATAGCTACCCAGGACATCACGGGAGATATCTTCGATCAGTCTGAATATGCGCTTTTGGGCAGGCAGGAGGTCCTGCATGCCTCTGACGGATTTGATATTCATGGTGGTTTTCTGGCGAGCGTCAGTGGAGCTGGTTGTTACTCGCCGATCGTCAATTTTGCCGTTCTGTCGCGGCCTGTATAGGGTTCAAGATCAACTGGGCGGCCATTGTAAATCATCTCGACGCCAGATGCTTTCCCCAAAAGCACCTCGAAAGGTGCGCTGCCACGGACCGTCAGGACATCGCCGACGCGACGCAGATCCTGGTAAACCAGCCCATGCAGGGTGTCGTTGACCTCAACCCAGCATTCATCAGTAAAACTGAGCTCTATCTGATCCGAACCGGCGGCATCGACCGTGATGTAATTTCGCCCGTTTTCCGTGGTGCGGTCGATGGTAATTTCT
>JAYQAI010000111.1:0-8917 GCA_038136715.1 Gammaproteobacteria bacterium
TTTTCAGGCGTATCCTCGTCAAACGAGACAACCCAGTCGACAGCAGACAGCCCCGCCAACATGGTCATGCGGCGGTCGAGGGTGTTAATAGGTCGGCCCTCACCTTTCAGTCTGTGCACTGATTCGTCAGAATTCGTGGCGACAATGAGCCGATCGCCCTCGTTTTTGGCGTCCGAGAGGTAATCGACGTGCCCGGCGTGAAGAATATCGAAGCAGCCATTGGTAAAGACAATCTTCTCTCCGCGAGAGCGCGCAACCTGCACGGCAATAGCCAGCTGCTCCGCTGTCATCTTGCCGCGGTCCGCGGGGGCCGTGACGTCTACCTCCGCCCGCAACTCGGGACCGGAGACACTCGTTACGCCAAAATGACTAACGACGATACCGGCGGCAATGTTGGCCAGCGCAACAGAATCTTTCAGGGTCTGGCCAGAACCAAGGGCAGCAGCAAGCACCGCGATGACCGTGTCGCCCGCACCCGAAGTGTCGTACACCTCGCGCGTACGCGCCGGGAAGTGGGCTTCCTCTTCGCCCTTCTGAATCAGGGTCATGCCTTCAGAAGCTCGGGTCACCAGCAACGCATCGCAACCAACCTGCTCCATCAGGGCACGACACTTGGTCAGCATTTCAGCTTCACTGTGCCAGGCACCCACCGCTTTCTCGAGTTCGAGCTGATTGGGTTTGATCAATGTTGCACCCTGGTAGGCGCTGAAGTCTTTAAATTTTGGATCAACAAACACCGGTACCTGCTGTTGTCTGGCAGCCGCGATGACACTGGCTGGATCCTGAAAGAGCCCTTTGTCGTAGTCAGATATCACCACAGCGCTGCAGCCTGCGAGCTCTCCCATGGCTTTCACGATATCCGCAGCAGCAACATCGGCCATAGACTCAAAATCTGCCCGCAGCATCTGCTGACTGCGCGAGACCAGGCGGATCTTGGTGATGGTTGACCAGCCCGGCAGTTCGAGAAAATGACAGTCAATGCCAGAGGCTTCAAGTTTCGCCCGCAGCACAGTTGCCATTTCATCCTTGCCAGTAGCAGCAATCAGCGATGAGCGGGCGCCGAGGGTTGCGACATTGAGAGCAACGTTTGCAGCGCCACCGGGGCGATCTTCGATGTCATCAACATCAATGACGGGAATAGGCGCTTCGGCCGAGATGCGCCGGGTGTCACCGTGCCAGTAACGATCAATCATGGCGTCACCGATGGTGAGGATGCTGGCGCTGTCAAATCTTGGAATCTTCATGCAAATCGGCAATGCCTGGTAAAGCAGCGATTTTAACATACCCGCAGCCCATGCCTCGGTGCGAGGCCCGCTGCTTCCCCGCCCTCTCAAAACCCGCTAATGTGATGGCCGTGAGTCAAACCCGCCTACTACAAGCAGAGTTCCTGAAGCCGCGCTACTGGCCGACCTGGGTCGGGATCGGCCTCATGCGACTGATCTGCCTGCTGCCACTGCGAGCGCGCTGGCAGTTCGGCAAGGCCCTGGGAACATTAGCTTATCGGATCGCAGGCAGACGCCGGCGCATTGTCGAAACCAATATCAGCCTGTGTTTCCCCAAACTCGACAAACACGCCCAAAAACAGCTCGTCATTGACAACTTTCGCTCATCGGGTATGGGTATCATCGAGACCGCGACGGCCTGGTTCGTCAACCCGATGGAATATCGTGACATGGTCGACATCGAGGGGCTGGATGTCCTGACTCAAGCATCATCAGAGGGCCGGGGCGTCATGCTGCTTGGCATGCACCTGTCGACCCTGGACTTTTGCGGTGCCGTATTGAGCGCCTGGTCGCCTTTTGATGTCATGTATCGCTACAACAAGAATCGCCTGCTCGAAGCAGTTATGACCAGAGGCAGGCAGCGCAATTTTTCTTCTGCGATCGAAAGAGATGACGTGAAGCAGGTTATTCGGCGCCTGCGCAAAGGCGCTACGGTCTGGTACGGGCCAGACCAGGACTATGGTCTCAAACACTCAATATTCGTGCCTTTTTTTGGCCATCAGGCAGCGACCATTACCGCAACTTCCAGAATTGCCAGGATAACGGGCTGCGAGGTAGTGACTTTCAAACATTTTCGGGATCTGCAAAACGGCCGTTATCAGATCACTCTCGAAAGAGTCACTCAATTCCCCTCAGGCGACCTTGACCAAGATTGCGAGACAGTCAACAAGTTGGTCGAGCGCGCAATTCTGGAGGCGCCCGAACAGTATTGGTGGGTTCATCGCCGATTCAAAACGCGGCCGCACAACGAAGCAAGGTACTATTGAACCCTGTGCTTCTCGTCAGTGTTTTAAGCTATGATCAAACCCACACCGGTGCAAAATCGAAGGGCGTAAAGACTTCAAATGATCCAGCGAGACATTATCGGATGCGTGAGCGACAGAATGACCGCGATCGCCCCTCTGGTCAGCTCCGGCGCTGTGCTTGACTTAGGGGTCGTAGACTCAAGACGCGCAAAAAGAAGCACAGACAGTCGCCTTGAAAAGAAAACCGCCACGTCTCTATTCAGTAAAATTTGCGAGATAAACAGCCACACTCTCGGGGTTGATATTGACAAACAGGGCATTGAGATTCTCCAATCTCAGGGCTACCACGTGCGACATGCCGATGTCATGACGATGAATCTGAATCAATCGTTTGACACCATTATTGCAGGCGAGCTGATTGAACATCTGCCTAATCCTGGCTTGTTCCTGGAAAACATGGTCAGACATCTCAATCCGGGCGGAACGCTGTTGCTGACGACACCAAATCCCTTCTATTCAAAGCAGACCTGGAAAATCTGGCGCTACGGCGAACCTTCTGTTCACGAAGAGCATACTTGCTGGTTTGACCCGATCACTTTATCAGCGCTTTGCCGACTGTCTGGGCTGGAGCCGACAGCCATTTACTGGGTGCAGAAAAGAAACTCATGGGTCAAGTCTCTGCCCTCCCGAGCGCGAAACTTCTTTTCTCATTCATTCATATTGACCGCGTCACCGAGCTAGAGAGCGACTCTCTGTCATCTGGCATTCATACTGCATCTAGATGTCAATCGGCACTGTTGCAGCTACAGCTGGGAGTCCTCGCAAATTAGCAACCGACGCACCGATCGAGTAGTCCTGCTTTAATCGATGCAGAGCCCTGTCAGTCAATGCGCCTGTCTCCGACCGAGTCAGATTTTGCATTCGTCGCAAGCCTTCCGCTAGCGCATTGGTGTCATCAGTCCGAAACAAGATACCTGTATCACCCACGACGCTGGCAGGCCCCGGCGCATCTGAGCACAAGATAGGGACCGCGGCAGCCATGGCTTCCAGTAGCACCAAACCAAAAGCCTCTTCAGCTGTGGAGGGCAACACCAGGCAGTCAAATGCTTTCATCAATTTCGATGCATCAGGATGATGGCCACAGAAAATAACACGATCCATCAGTTTGAGTTCAGTTACCTGAGCGTGGAGTTCCTTTGCCAGCGGACCATCACCCACTAACGCAAGCACAGCATCACCATCATAACGGGAGAAAGCGGTGATGAGTTGCCGGTGATTTTTCTTTGCTACAAGTCTTCCAACGACTCCGAAACAGTACTTGCCTAAGGGTATGCCCAATTCATGCCGCGCAGAGACCGGATCCAGAAGGGGTTCCTCAACCTCAATCGAGTTCTGCAAACAGTGCACTCTGCCCTTTAAATGTGCGTGTCGGCGAGTGATTGACTGGCAAACGGGTTCCGAAACGCCGATCAGCTCGATATTTTTCGGCCAGAATCGCGAATAGAGCGCACGCATCTGTCGATCCAAAAATCCATACTCATGCATAACACCCAGTACAAGCCCTATCTCAAACCTGCGATTCAGCAAGGTGGCCAGATAGAACGGCTTGTAGCGATGCGCAATGATTAAATCGGGTATTGCATCACCGATCATGTCCTGCAATTGTTTGAGTGCACCCAGCTTAAGACCTCTGAGTGAACGCGGCGCCATTGTCAGAAACTCCACTTCACCCTGGATTGATTCGGCAACGCTTGCAGAGTGCGGCCCACGCAGGAAAACGGTTTTTACCTCACAGTCTGAGAAACTGGCCGCGTACTGTCTGGCAATAATCCTGAAAGGACCCTTGTAGTCGTGACAGATCTGCAGGACTCGTTTCTTACGCTGCATGAGGCCCGGTCCGATCGAAGTTCAGAGCGCGCACCGGGCGTAACCTCAGGCTGCCGTTCTTTTGGTCACGAGTAGATCCTCGAGTACGAGATACTCGAGGTCAGAACCAAAAAACATGTTGAGGGCATCAGCAGGCGAGCAGACCATCGGTTCACCGCGACGGTTCATCGAAGTGTTGAGCACCACGCCGTTGCCATTCAATGCTTCCATCTGCTGCAGTAGCGCGTAGTACCTGGGATTGGTCTTCTCATTGACAATCTGGACCCTGGCGGTGCCGTCCTCATGCACGACTTCCGGGACCCGACCTTTCCAGGACTCGGCCACTTCGAAGGTGATAGTCATATAGGGCGCCGGATGATCAGTCTGGATCATGTCCGGGGCAACGGTGTCGAGAATGCTCGGGCAGAAGGGTCGCCAGCGCTCCCGGAACTTGATCTGTTCGTTGATCTTGTCAGCGATGCCGGGATGACTCGGGTTACCCAGGATGCTACGGCCACCGAGCGCTCTCGGTCCGAACTCCATGCGGCCCTGGCACCAGGCCACTGGATTGCCTTCGTGCAGCAATGCCGCAGTTTTCTCAACGATGTCGTCGTAGCGTTTGAACACCGGTTTCTCAGGATGATCTTCGCAGGCCTCAATACATTGCTCGGTCGAATATTTCGGGCCGAGGTAGACATGTTCGAGAGGTGCAGGCGCAACCCCGCGCTTCCAGGAGGCATATGATGCGGCGCCGAGGGCAGTGCCCGAGTCCGCGGCGGCAGGCTGGACGAAAAGCTCTTTGACGTAGGGCAGATCGAGAATCTTCTGGTTGAGCTTAACGTTGAGTGCACCGCCACCAGCAAACACCAGCTTGCCCGATTCCAGCAGGACATCCTTGAGGTAGGTTTCGATCAACTGGAGCGAAATATCCTCGTACATCTTCTGGATAGACGCCGCATAATGAATATAAGGGTCGTCAGCGATGTCTCCCTGGCGTTTGGGCCCAAGCCAATCCACCAGTTTCTGTGAGAAATAATAGCCCTTGCGTTCTTCTTTGTAGCGACGCAGGCCAATCGTGTTGACCAGCTGAGTGTTCACGGCAATCTCTTTCCCATCGAACTCAATCAGGCGTGACAGGTCATAAAGACTGGCATCGCCGTAGGGTGCCATCCCCATCACCTTGTACTCACCGTCGAGCATCTCAAAGCCGAGATACTCGGTGAAAGATGCATAAAGCTGACCGAGCGAGTCAGGGTCGTAGAATTCCTTAATCTTGTGAATCTGGCCTTGCTGGCCGTAGCCGAAAAAAGTAGTGGCGTACTCGCCCTTGCCATCGATACCAAGAATGGCCACTTTCTCGTTCTCATCAAAACCTGAGAGATGGTAGGCACTACTGGCATGAGCCAGGTGGTGCTCAACGGCATCGTACTCTACGTCGTTCCATTCGATGCCGAGTTCATCGAGTAACCCCCGAACTTTCTTAACGTTGCGGCGGTAGTGACGATTGCCATTGAAAATCGCGCCGAGTGAGCGTTCGGGTGCATACCAGTACCGCTTCGCATAGTGCCAGCGGGCCTTGCTGTCAAACAGGCCTACCTTAGCAAAGGGAAAGGCGACAACATCGATATCTTTCGGTTTCAGACCCGCCTCTTTCAGGACGTACCTTGCCGCGTGCAGCGGCATGGCATTCTTGGCATGCTTCTGGCGCGTGAACCGCTCTTCTTCAGCAGCGGCGACTAACTCACCTTCAACGTAAATCGCAGCTGACGGATCATGAGTCAGCGCACCGGATAGGCCTAATACAACGAGGGGCAAACTGGGATCTCATACCTGACAGACGCGGCGTATTCTAACAGTCTTGTGCCGGTTGACGCAGCCTTGAGCGAGTTAACAGCCTTGAGCGAGTTAACAGCCTTGAGCGAACTAAAAGCCTTGAGCAAGTTAGGAGCCTTCAGCCAATAAAGAGCCTTCAGCCAATAAAGAGCCTTCAGCGGGGCAACAGTTGAACCACCCCAGCCATTTAACCCTGCTCAACTGGACTCAGGTCGTCAGCATTTCTTCGAGCCGGGCGCAGAATGCCGGTGACGCATCCCAGTTTCTAAGAAAGCGCTCACGATCTTTTTCGATCAAACTCGGATTGCTCGTCTCCTGCATGGAGTCAAGGTCAAGGATCACGGCCCCTTTAGCTGTCAGCAGGAAATTGCTGGCTTTCATATCGCCATGCGACAACCCCGCATCAGCCAGGGTTCGGACAATGGCCGCCATGCCTTCGACATCTTCGAATTGGCTTTCGATTTCGGTGACGGTGTCACCCGTCTGGCCTTCAACATACTCGGTGATGAAATAGGCACGCCGGCGCAGGGGACCAATGCGCTCTTCAACCATGGCTACCGGGGGAGGCGTTTCGACGCCATGAAACTCGAGGCGAAAGGCATTGGCCCAGGAAGCCCAGGCCCGGCTTGGCCTGAAGATACGCTCAAGCCCGTGCAGCCAGTTCTTGATGTTGTAGCGTTTTATCACCAACGGGCCATCAGGGCCATCAATCTGAACGACCGTGGACGTGTTGCCACTCTTCAGTATTCGCCCGGCCTTCATCGCACTGTCAGGGTCGGCGAGAATCTGCCGCAGCGCCGGAGAATCGTGCTTTCTTTCACAGACCTGGAAACGATTGAATCGGCGGCAGCAGGTGAACCGCGTACATTCACGGAATGCTTTGCTGACGTAATCCTGTTTCCTGATATTCCGCTGTTTGTCGACAATCGCGAGCAGCCTCGCCAGTTTACGTGCAGACATTGGCCAGCCACGCTGACCGCAATAACTTGAAAATAGTTCTGGTACCAGCGAATCAATCTCGGTCTGAAACTGTGCGAGGAAAAGACCGAAATTCTTCAGACTCATCAATTCGTTCAGCGGGCCGGCACCTCGCCGCCTGATATCACCACCGTCAATCGCCAGGATGCGCTCGCCCTGGAGCAGAAAATTCTCGGGGTGGATGTCATGCTGGACGACACCCGCGTTGTGCATAGAAGCCACCTCAGTCGTCACACGCTGGAGCAGCTGTAATCTCTCGACCCCGCGGCTGTCCGACCAAACCTCTGTCAGGTTGCTTGCGCCATTAATGAATTCGAATACGACGACCTTGCCGCTGCCTTCTGGCAGTTCGCCCTGCCATAGCAATGCTGGCGTTTCGACACTGGCTTCCTTCAGTGCCGTCACGCCCTTGACTTCCCTGCGACTATACCTCGCCGCCGACCGGCCCACGAAGATCTTGACGAGCACTTCAAGCCCGTCGACTTCCGCGACGGCAACAATCCGCCGCGCCGGCAGCAGCCGCAGAACCTTCCTGATCGTGACTTCCACAAGCCCGCCATCGGAGCGTGCTACGCCAAGCTGAAAAGGCTCAGACACTGAACGTCCAGCACTTATCAGGGCTGTCGCATTCAAGTTATTCATCACATCTCATGCTTCAAGATTACTCTCTGCCATCGAAGAAGTGAGAAATCTTGTCGATTTCTCTCACGTCCGCCCGGGCTAGTTTGCGTTTCTGCCTGTAAGCCAGGTAAAAACGCAGCCTGTCAGGCCGATTCAGCGCTTGTCGCCCTACCTTATCGAGGCAGGCAAGATCTTTCACCACACCGCGCTTCAGCAGTGGCCCCGGGAGATATCGTCCCATCGGGCAGTCAATAATGTAGATTCTGGCATCCGGTTCGCTGCCAACGAGAATATTACGCCATTTCAGGTCATTGTGGACAAATCCATTAAGGTGCAGGCGCCGAACGGCATCAGCCAGCTGACCAAGAACCTTTCTGCGCCAGTACCGATCCGCAAGACAGGCATGGCCTTCAGCGGCGAGGCTGGCGAGATCCCTCGTCCCCACTAGCTCACGCGTCACGATGACGCCCCGGTACTTCCCCGACATCCACGTTTCGCCATAAGCGACCACTGGCGCAGTCGGCACCGCCAGCTGCTCAAACAGGAGCTGATTTTCCCATTCCGCGCGAACGCGGCTGCGACCGAGCCAGCGCCGCAGACCCCGACCACGACTGGCGTAAGTTTTAACGTAGTAGCAATCACCAGCCGCGCTAACCCTGACCAATCGGCTCATCCAATTGGCATTGACCTCGTCTCCCGCAAGCATCGCCGTCGTCTCCAGATCTGGGAAAACATCGCGGAGTTCTTCAGATCGAACCGTCCAACTCATCATGCGGTAGCAAGCAATCGTTCAATCTGCGTGGGGACCGTCTTGTGGTCTTGGAGATAAAGCCGCCGGGCCCGGGCAATGACCTTGAGCCAGAACCGCCTGTCAGCCGTCAGCGCATGCCGCAGACCGCCAGGTCTGTAGACCCGAACGAATCTGAGCAGATCCCTCCGGGTCAGTGGTTTGTCGAAGGCGGAGAACAACAGCCCACCAAGATCCTTGACGAGCCAGCGCTCCGGCACGCTTGACCGAATCTGGGCCCGATGCAGATCAATCAGGAAGAGCTCCGGCCGCTCCCTGTCAGCCTGACCCATGAGGAAATGACATAAATAAAAGTCGCGGTGATTTACGCCAGCCGCATGCATCTTCCTCGACATGTCGGCGACCTCGTTGATAATCCTGCGCTTCACCTGCAGATTCTCTGGCACATAGTCCTCGAGCGAGACCCGGTCGCCCAGTGACTGAGTCAGGATAGCCGAGCGTCGCGTCGCCGGGTTGATGCCACGCTCGCAGAACAGCACCGCGGTCATAGTCCTCACATCGGCTGCTGTCAGGTGCTGGATTGCCTGCCATTCATTCCGCGCGCCAAGGACCGGCAGGCGGAA
>JAYQAI010000112.1:0-8620 GCA_038136715.1 Gammaproteobacteria bacterium
AGTTTTTCTAAAGAGTCATCAACTAGTCGTAGACAACGTTCTCGCCCGATAACTCAGTTTTTTTTAGCTGGCGGCGGCAGATGTTGCGGTTGGACTTTCGGGTTTGAAGATGGGCAGCGTGACTTTGATGCTGACGCCTTTGCCGTCGTAGAGGTTCGAAGCTTTGACATTGCCGCCGTGGTGCTCGGCGATAATACGCACGACGTAGAGTCCCATGCCGAAATGCAACCGGTTGTCGGGGTTTGATTCACGGATAGAAACCATCGAGTCAAAGATGTTGTCGACCTGATCAGGCGGAATCGTCGGTCCCTGGTTGGTGACAAAGATGGTGAGGTTGCGGGCGTCGGCATTGATTCCTACCGTGATCGTTGAATCAGGCGTCGAGAAATCGACCGCGTTGTCGATCAGCTTGTCGAGCAGTTGTTCAACCCGAAAATCTGAGACCTCGGCGAGAATCGTCTGGTCTACACCCTGGTAACGAAATTCCCGCGACTGATGAATGACCCGGCAGTTCTGCAGGTAGTTCTGGACCAGATCGTGCAGATCAATGACTTCGGTTTCCTCTGCCTCGAGTGCGTCTTCAAGACTGGCCGCGTCTGCCAGGTTCTGCACAATCATGCCGATACGGTTGACGCCGCGTTTGGCTGCCTCGAGATACTTCTCTCTGCCCTCAGGCGATTCCTCAAATTCCAGATTCTGCAATGACGTGGAGAGGGTATTCAGTGGATTGTTGATCTCGTGTCGCAGCGTGCGCGGCATGTTTTCAAGGAACTGGTTGTGTTGGTGCAGGCGGGAAAGCATGCCTGAGATGCTGCGGGCAAGGTCGCCGATCTCGTCGCCGGACTGGGTTTCAGCTTTCAGTTGGTTGGCCTTGAGTCGACCGTAGATGTCGATAGCGCTGGTCGCCTCGGTCCGCAGCCGGGTAATGCGACCCGCCAGGCGCACCGAGAAGACAAAGATCAGCGCGACGAAGATCAGAATCGAAAGCACGGAAAAGTTCACGATCCGCTGCAGCGCATCCCGCCGCAGCTCGAGGATTCTCTCGGTATTCTGTTTCAGCAGGACTGTGCCAATGATCTTGTTCTGCGCAATGATCGGGTGCGCCGCGACAATGACCTCGCCGTCTTCATCGGAGTAACGTCGCTGATAAGTCGGGGTGCCAGCGAGTGATGCTTTGATCACTTCATCATCAAGCAGTGGGGAAGCCCGCCGACTGGATTCAATGATGTTATAGAGAGGTTCCATGAAGTAGCTGATGAATGAATACCAGGTATCGGTCCAGTTGGTCTCGGACGTCGTCGATTGCTGTGGTGCACTGCTGTAGCTGCCGACCTCTGCCCGGACCCGGCGTTGTGCGTCAATCACCTGGATGTTGGCGCCGGAGTAACCCAGGCCCTCAATGATCCGCAGCACTTCGGGCGATTTCAGCAATACGAGGCCGTAAGCTTCGCGGCCGGCGGACGGCAGGGTGCCGGTGATGGACTCAATGGCGCGGCTTTCCGGGTTGTCGACATCGACCACTGCGAGCCCGAACTGGCGGGTAGAACCCAGCAGTTCGAGCGGGATCCGGAATTCAATGGCATAGCCGTCAGGCAGCTGCGTCATGTAGCCAGGAATACGGTTTTCAGGTTCACCCTGGATGGCATAGCGCCAGTCGTTATCAATGAAGTAGGCTGTCGTGACACCGGGTTCGGTCATGGTCAGCACCAGTTTCTTGACGGTTTCATCCTGACCCGTGAAGGTAATCCGCAGGTGGTCAGATAGATCGAGGCGCAGGATATTTCGGTCTCGAAAAACCAGTGCATCGTCCTTGACGGTGACGAGTGCATAAATCTGATCGTTGTGTTCACCCAGCGCGAGATAGAACTGATTCAATTCAGGATCAACATCTTCGCCGATATCAAGATTGCCGAAACCAATGTTGTATTCAAGCACCTCTTCCCAGTCATTGTCGCGGCCGTCGATGCGGATCGGTTTCTGTAGTGGGTGGGCGTAAAGCTGCTCATAGCCCTCCGGCGAGAGGGGCAGCTCATAGAAAAGATCGGAGCGCCCGTTCAGCAGGGTTGAAATTCCTTCAGCGGTGAGCAGCTGTGCATTGGCCTGGCTGTCAACCAGGAAATCTTCCATTTCCGACAGGTAGAGGTAGCTGAACCAGGGGATAACCACGAGCGCGAAGCTCATCAGGATCAGGAGCTTCGTCCCCAGCCTCGGACCACGCACGGCATCCAATTTCAGTCCCGCCTATTTCGCCGACCAGCGATAACCGTAGCCATATTCGCTCTTGATGCAGTCGAAATCGGGATCAATGCTTTCGAACTTTTTGCGGATATTTCGCATGTGGGTATTGATCGTGTTGTTGGTCACCAGCGACTGCATGGTCGCATTCATCAAGGTGTCATAGGAGACGGCGTGACCCGGAACGCGCACCAGTTTGGCGAGCATACGGAACTCCGTGCCGGAAAGGTTGATGGGCTGATCTTTCCAGGAAACAAGCAGGGCTTCCTGATCAATGGACATGTCGCCGACCATCTTCGCTGTCGAAGCACCGCTCGAGTCTACCCGGGCTGTATTGATGCGCAGGAGTGAGCTGATGCGCTCTGCCAGATAGTTTAGCGAGATGGGCTTTGGCAGGTAGTCCCAGGCGCCCAGACGCAAACCGGAAATCTTGTCGATTTCCGTGATCCTTTCGGTCAGAAAGATGACGGGCAATGAAGGCGCTTTAGACAGGAGATCCCGGCACAGCTCGAATCCGGCATCGACCTCGTCGCCAAGGATAATGTCGAGAATGGCCAGGTCAGGCAGTTCCTTGTCAAACCCGTCCAGCGCCTCCTGACGACTGCTGTAGGCAACAACGTCGTAGCCTTTCTTGGTGATGGCATCCAGATAGTTGCTGCGCTGATCGGGATCGTCTTCGACTATGGCAATTTTCTTCGCCATGATTGCTCCTGGTTACTTCGCTATAACCCTCTATATGACAACGAGAGACGGGAATTATCCCCCTGACGCCGCTGAATAGCTGCTGATTCTAGCTTATCCATCGTTTCTCCACATTAGTTCAGGGAACTTTCACTTTCCATCATCGCAAGATCCCCATTTATAGGATTGAATAAGGATCAGGGAAGCGACTGGGGGATACAGGCGTTTTCTGTAAGAAAGTCTGGGGAAGAGAGAGCTAGAAGTTGATGAAAGTTTTTGTACCGATGTCAGATGCGGCTTTGGGGGCCGACTCAAATCTATACCGCGAACTTGTACCATTCGATCCCGCCTACCTGTCGGAAGGGGTTGAGCGCAGCGAGGGACGCAAGCCGGCGAACTGGATTACTGAAAGCAATTGCCAGCAGGCAAGAGAGCGACTTTACGCGGCTACCTGAACGATTTCAGATTATCAGAATTCCACTATTGCCGGTTCAGAAGCCGAAGACCTCAACCTTTTCACGCGTTGGGATTGAGCTTGCCGCACCCCGCTGCGTGACACTCACCGCGGCAGCCCGGCAGGCAAACAACAGCGCATCATCTATCCCTTTACCTGACGCATAGTCCGCCACGAAATAACCAGTAAACGTATCGCCGGCACCCGTAGAGTCGACAACATTGACCTTGGGCGATGCTGCAGTGAAGTCACCTGCCTGACCACGAAGGCGTGCGCCCTCACTGCCCAGTGTCAGCACCACAGTCGTGTCAGGGTATCGGTGCACCAGTGTCCTCAGCATCGCCTCAGGTGACTGCTGCGACGATAGCGCAGCGCCTTCAATCTCATTAATGATCAGGAGCTCAAGTGCAGAGAGCGGCAGGTCAGCGACGTCCGCCGTCATGGGCGCGGCATTGAAGACGATGCGCATCCCCTTTTCTGCCCCCATCTGAATCGCGGTATCCAGTTCACTTATCTCGTTCTGCAGCACCAGGAAGTCACCTGCTGTTGCCGGTCGCAGCATAACCTCCAGCTCATCGCTCGTGATCTGACGATTGGTGCCGCCAAACAGGACGATGCTGTTCTCACCCTCTGCATTGACTTCGATACAGGCGTGGCCCGTCGGGTGGTCGCTGATTTTGAGCTGCGATGTATCGACACCCTCAGCCGCCAGAAGTTCTTTCAACCATGTGCCCTCGCGACCAATCTTGCCGGCATGGATAACATCAGCACCGGCGCGGGCCATGGCGAGTGACTGGTTGAGCCCTTTGCCGCCTGGATGCATCTCGTAGGACAGGCACGGCAGGGTTTCACCAGGCTGGGCAAAGTGCGGCACCTGGTATACGTGGTCAATACAACAGGATCCCAGATTGAAGATGGTCATAAATGTTCTCCTTTTACCGCGTGGACGCAGTTCGATTACATCGGCAGGTTTGCGCCTGGCCCCAGCCACGCTGCCATGTTGTTATGCCAGAGCTCATTGAAACTGACGGCCCAGGACTCGGTGGGGTTCCAGTTGTCGTCGATGGGGCGCATGTCACTGGTCTCCGGGTTGTAAACCGCCTCTCCATACGCACTTAGGTTAACGGCATCGCCTGTACTGAGAGTCGAAGCAAAAACCAGAAAGTTCGTCAGACTGTCTGCGGCTTCCTCAGGATAGACATCGACTGCGTGTACGTGCGGAAACGAGACTTTCAGCGTTGCCAGGATTGACCGGATGTACTCGTCATTGCCGTTGCCCCGCGTTGCAAGCTGGTTTGATATCAGCAGGCCGTCCTTTGCGAGCAGGCGTTGCATGGTGCTGAAAGCCTCAAGGTTAAAGACGTGACCGGGCTGGCTGCCGCCGCCGGCAACATCGACGATGATCAGACTGTACTCTCGGCCGGCGTTGACCTGTGTGTTGATAAAGGTGCGTGCATCTTCGACATGCACGGGGATGTCACCACTAAATTCGAAATACTTTCTTGCTGCGCCGACGACCAGCGGGTCAATTTCGACCACCTCAACGTTGAAGCCGGTTGCCTTGAGGTGTTTCGGCAGGATGCCGGCACCGAGACCCAGCACGAGGGCATCGCCCCTGCTGCCGGGATGGTTGGCGACGTGATGCTGCAGCACACGGACATGATTAAACAGACTCTGAGAGCGGTCCTGGCCATCGACCCAGTTGTGACTGGTACCGTTCAGCAGCAGCACTCGGCTCTGGTTGCTGACATGTTCCAGTACTGAGACCTGGCTGTACTCGGAACTCGCGCGGTAGATGCGCTTAAACTCGGGATTGAGGCCACGATCAGGGTCGGGCTCATAGAAGAACTGCAGCAGTGCGACCACCAGTATGGCGTTTGCTGCGGAACGCAGATACAGACCTTTGACAAGATGCGGGCTGATAGTGATGAACAGAATCGCTGATAGCATAAACAAGGTATGTCTGATGCCAAGCGTCGGTATCAGTCCATAAGCGGTCACCAGTGCGCCGACCACAGAACCCACGGTGCTGATCGCGAACAGATCGCCCATGACAGCGGGTGCGCTTTCACCCTGGTCGCCACGATTGTTTGCTGCAAAGACAAGGGGCGTTGCGGTTGCCAGGAGCAGGATGGGTAAGGCGAACAGCAGGACGGTTACCAGTAGCGGGCCAAACCGGTGGCCTGCGGCGAGACCCAGATCAGCAATGGGCGCCTGCGTTAATGGCAGGACACCAATCCAGGTCGCTGAAATCAGCGCAAACAGGATCAACCGGTTCACCGGTGCGGCAAGTCTGACGCCCAGCCTGCCACCCAGACTGTATCCTGCTGACAGGCACAACAGCGTGGTCGACAGGATTGCGCCCCAGATATACAAGCTCGAGCCGAACATAGGTGCCATATAGCGGCTGGCTGCGAGTTCAAGCCCAAGGATCACGGCACCGGTCATGAAAATCAGCAGACTGTGTTTTGGGAGTTTCACGGCGTTATGGCCTCTGGCGATATAACCGGCCGCTTGACGTTTCTGAGGATTTCCATGGCTTCATCCATCGCCATGCCCGGCAAGAGCTCAGGCCGATACAACATCGTGACCAGTGTCTCATCCAATGCTGAGAGTGTCTTATCCGGCACGATTGCCCGGTCATTAAACAGGCTGTCCGCATAGCGGTTCGAATCGTTCATCAGGCCGAGTGACTGCGTCAGCTCCTCTGTGATCAGGGCGTTTCGTTCAGCTTGCGAGATGTTTTCAGAGTCTACCAGGATTGTGCCAAGGTACAGTTCATCGTTGACCCAGCCGACCCAGAAGAAACCGGGATTGCCATCAGCATACCTGCTGTCCAGCTTCTTGAATTCTTTCTCGGGTGCAAAGTGAATGACGAGGGAGGTCTCAAAGTAGCCGATAGACAGCACAACCTCCCGTTGCAGCTGGTTCAGAAGGTCTACGGTTGCTTCTAGCTGACGTAAGTCCTCGGCCGTCGGGTCGCCTTCAACACGGATGTTCAGTTCACCGCGCCATTTGCGAATGACCCTCGAGACGTCCCGGTGTTCAGCGCCGAAGGCAATCTCGCTGAAATAGGTAAGCTCCTCGCTGCTGTAAAGCCCGTCAGGCAGCGCGGTAAACTCGCGCACCGGTTCCGGAGGAGGATATGCCGACTGGACAGCAGGTGGATCGACAGGCGCTTCGCTGTCATTGCCGATCAACTGCCAGACCATTGCGGCCCCCAGCACTGACAAGGCGATGACGAAGATCCATTTGTCGAGCTGTGATGGGGTTTCTGTCATCGATCTAACCGGCGTAGCCCTGGTCCGAACGAACGGACCAGATAAAGCTGTCCCACCAGAAATGCATGAGCGCGCAGATCATCAGCAGAGCCTGAACTTCCCTTGCCCCTGAAGCAACCAGTATGAGTGCGATGCCAAGCGGAATCGCGACATAGAGGAAAAGACGGGCGAGACCTTTCAGGTGCAGCGTGTTGCCGATCGTTCGCTCCTCCAGCACCCAGACAAGGGCGAAGTACTGCAGGGCATGGAAGGTATTCGCGATGAGAAACCCCATGGCGAAACTGTTGAATCCCCATGCGGTGATGCAGGCGACCGTGGTAGTGGCAAACATGATGACCTTTGGTAAGGGCATCCGGTAGCCCTGCTGGTAAAGCTGCCTTAGTGTCCAGCCGTAGAAGAGCAGGCAGGCGGCGGTTACCGCGAACATGAGTCGCCTGATCTCGGTGGCGTAGGTCGCCGCGTGGTCGGGAACCTCTGCCAGCCCCTGGCTCTTGATCAGCAGGCCAAAAACTTCCGCGGGCTCGAGGTTGCCGAAGCTGGTAAAGGCACGGACGTGATCCAGGAACAGAGCGCCGGCAAAAATAGGGCCGATATACATCATGCAGCAAAGCAGGTAGTCGGCGGCTCTGCCTGCCGCGGGGTCGTTGCCCGCCTTGCGGTCATAGATGCGGGCGAAACCGAACACCTGCATGGCTGAGTGATACACGTCCCAGAAGACCATCAGCACGAAAAGGCACGTGAAGGCCCATTGGCTGACCATAGCTGCGGCCAGCAGCAGAACCGGAACCGTGGTGAAGCGCCAGAAAAATCGCTGCCTGACGGCGCCGTTAAAGTGAGTGCGGTAGGCGGTGACGAGCAGGTGCCCCTGTGTCAGCACCATGTAAAGAAAAAACGCTGTCGTCTCAGTGGTGTCGAGAATGCTCACCGTGGCCTGGAACAACCAGGCTGTCATGATCCAGCCAATGGCTATCGCCCAGAGTGGTGACAGAACGAACCAGAACCAGTCATAAGCGGCAGAACGAATGTACTGGTTTTTTCCCCAGAACGCCCTGTCG
This sequence comes from Gammaproteobacteria bacterium, assembly GCA_038136715.1. GTDB lineage: Bacteria > Pseudomonadota > Gammaproteobacteria > Pseudomonadales > Azotimanducaceae > UBA9659. The sequence continues at coordinate 7,707 of JAYQAI010000112.1, forward strand.
GTTCGATTCGTGATGATGGTATCCATGTGGGCGTAAGCTTACCAACACTCCTTGATCGATGCTTTAATCAGCGCTTGGAATGAGTGACGTGAAATGAAGGTATTGAAGCACTTAACCGCTCGGGTCATGGCAGTGTCGCTGTCGGCGATCAGTCCCTGCGCGTTTGCTGATCTGCGATATGAGCCGCCCATGACGTCAGCCCAGCACTGGCTGGTCGCTGAGCAGGGTGAGGTGCTGTTCGCCCGCAACGCCGCAGCGCCGGTACAGATTGCATCGCTGACAAAGCTGATGACGGCACTGGTGGTGCTGGATGTGCTTGGTGCTGAAGCCAAGTGGGTGCAACAACGCGTCAGTGTTTCCAACCTGGCGGCGACACTGCCAGGTACCTCGGCCCAACTGGAAACAGGCGACCGGCTGACCGTGGAGGCGCTGCTGTACGGGCTACTGCTGCCCTCGGGTAATGATGCTGCTACTGCTCTGGCAGAAGCTGTTGGCAAGCGCCTGGAAACTGACGGCCAGAATTACCTGCAGCGGTTTATCGCGCGTATGAACCTGCATGCCGTCGCGCTGGGCATGCGCGACACTAAATTCGTCGACGTTCATGGCATGGGTGAGAACATTTCTACCGCGCAGGACCTGCTTCGGCTCAGCACTGCCGTGTTGCAGCATGATTACCTGCGTCGTGTGGTCGGGGCAAAGGAATACCGGGCGGAAATCAGGTCAAACCGGGGCGGCGTGCGTGAGCCGGTCTGGCGCAACACGAATGAACTGCTCGGTGAGTTTTACGGCGTCAAAACAGGACACACCAATATTGCTGGCGGCTGTCTGGTGCTGGTGGGTGATCACAGTGGGCGTGAGCGAATTGTCATTGTGCTGAACGCAGCAAATCAGCGGCTGCGGTTTATGGATGCCTA
>JAYQAI010000113.1:0-3331 GCA_038136715.1 Gammaproteobacteria bacterium
ATGTGGTGTCGGTTGAACCATCATCAACCAGCATGACGTGAATACCACTTGCCGTGAGCTGCCGGATCTCATTCCGATCCAGTCGGTTTGCCTCGTTGTAGCAGGGAATGACAACCCAACTGATCATACCGACCCCATGTGTTCTTCTTGTGGCATGCTGATTGGTTCAGCAATGATCAGTATAGAAGTTCCAAACGGCGCACGTACCCTGCGAAACAGACTATTCTCGAGTCGAAAAAGAGCTGCCAGCAGTCTGTTCAAAAGCGGCCCTGGAATCGCATGGCCAACAGGCTTACGTTCACCGGGCAGCTTCTCGAAAAGCCTGACAATGCAGACCAGAGGGAACAGGAGCCAGTTGAAGTAGCGTGATTGAGTGACCAAAAAACCCGCGCGCGCCAGCCTCTGCCGCAGTTCCCGCAAAGTATAGCGGCGATGGTGCTCGAGGAATGCATCGTGCCGGCCGAAGAGCCAGGGATAGGCCGGCACCGTTAGTATCAACCTGCCACCTCGCCGCATTGGGGCTCGGATGGCTTGCAGCGCCGCTGTGTCATTCTCAATGTGTTCCAGTACATCAAACAGGCAGACAAGATCGAACGAATCTGCGGTATACGGGAGTGTCTCTGGGAGTGCTGCGGCTTCGGGGCGGGTACCCGTAGCAGCCTGACACAGCTCCCTGGCTGTGGCACTGGCCTCGCAGGCGCTGACGTCGCCGAACTCTGAGAGCATGGCGAGATTGCCGCCGGTGCCGGCGCCGATTTCCAGTATCCTCGCTTGCGCCGGCAGTTTTGCCTGACATAAGGTGGCACGGATGATTTCCCGCCTGACGACAAACCACCAATGTGAGGACTGGTTCTTGGCCAGCGCTTTAATCGCATTGTCGTCCATGTCGGCGGTTTCAGTCGTTGTAGTAGGCACGATAACCAGCCTGAACCCGCGACTCAAACCCCTGTGCCTGACCCAGAGCAGATCAGCGTGAAAAGTCAGAGACTTGCACTGCCGCCGGCAACGCTGGCAGACCTCGCCGCGGGTCTGTTTTTGATGATGCTTGCGGTCACTGCTGCCGCTCTGCTGGATGTACTTTACGAGCCCTATCGCGATGCACGCGTGCATGGGTCGCAGGCGCACTATCAGGTAGACGACGCTGTGCTGTACTGGGCCGAGTTCGGTCGTGCAGCGGAGCTGAACTTCAAGACGGCTGCAACATCTGTCAGTGTAGAGCTGGACGGTATTCATCCTGCGCAGCCCTGGATGGAGCGCGAGATTTACTGGTCTGCGCGCACAGTTGATGAAGGCACGATTGATATTCGTTTTCCGCCAGCTTTGTCGGTTCAAGCAGTGAGATTGTTTGTTGTCGACGGCGACAGTTTCATGCGGGTCTCCTTACTGCAGTCGGGTGACCAGGTGCGCTTTGCCATGAGCCACCATGATGGAGTCTGGCTCGATTTCCCTGTGACAGTTGGCGAACGTAAGGCGGGTAGAAAATCGATTCTGTTGAAGAAGCTGGTTGGCGACGATGCCCGTATCAGTGCGCTGGTTCTGACCGGCCCTGGTGGTGATACATGACTCGTTCACTGTCGCTCATTTTTGCTGTCGCAGTCATGGCTGGTCTCTGCCAGGTCTGGCTGGTGGAAGCGCCCTGGCACCATATCTACTCTGATATCGATGGCTATATGAACCGCGCTTTCAAGCTCGCATTCGGGGAACCCTTGCAACCGCTCGATGCTTTTGTCCCGATGGGTTTGCCGGCGTTCTATGCCATCTTCTTCTGGATGTTCGACGACACCGGATTTCAGGTGGTCGCTGCTTTACAGATATTGATGATGGCTGCAGTGCATGTGCTGGTGGGGCTAACGAGCTATCGCCTGTTTCGTGATCGCAGGATGGCACTGATGGCCGCGATTCTCTCGCTTGCATACTGGCCGCTGACCGGCCAGCTGAGTTTTTACATGGCCGAGCCCGTGTGCACGTTTCTGGTGGTCGCCGGCCAATACTGTTTTGTCCGTTTTGTCGATGAGCGCGGGCTCCTCTGGGTCGCCGGTGCGGGACTGCTGTTCGGGTTGGCGGCGACGATGAAGACGCAGGGGTGGGTGTTCGCCATTGCAACGTTGTTAACGCTGGCGTTCTGGCCGGCGGCAAGATCCAGGTTGGTGATGTGGTTGCCCGTTTTCCTGCTTGCGACAATGTTGCCCCTTGCTGTTCAGTCGGGGCAGATCAGGTCCGCAACCGGCGCTGAGGCCTGGTTCGTGCTGCCGGGTAATGGCAGTTACAACATGTATAACGGGCAGAGTGCACGGCGCGGCGTCGGTACCTGGGACAATGGATATTTTCATATTTATTTCACCAGCAATGCCTATTTCGACGATGGGCTGCTGCCACCGATTGTGTTCAACACCTCAATGCTCGATAACACCTTTTTCGAAGAGCAGTTGGGGGCACTCTGGCGGCAAGATCCGGTGCGCCAGGTGTTGCGCATGGGTGTCAGTGCCAGTGAACTGTTTGCACTTCAGCCCCAATGGCCGCTGCGGAATGTCGAGGTTTACAGTCGGCTTGAGGTTTTCTTCAAGTATCTGGCTTTGCCCGTGGTCTATCTGCCTTGCTTCCTGCTGCTTTGGCTTAGCCTGAAATCTCGGCAGTTACCCCCGCAGCTTGCCTATATTGCACTGCCGGTGCTAGGCATCATTGCAGTCGCAGCGCTGACCAGCGGTCAGCCGCGCTACCTTAATCCTTTCCTGCCGAATTTGATGATTCTGGCGGCAGCCGGGTGGGCGACGCTGCTGCCATCGCAGCAACGGACTGAGAGCCGGCGCCAGGTGTGAGAATCAGTTCGGGGCTTCGTTGCGCCCGTAATCAGGAAATTCGTCTACGGCCTTGATCTTGAGTGTGCCTGAAGCGTTGCCCGAACTGCTGCGCCAGATGGCGAAAATAGAGTCGAGGTCATAAGAGATAGAACCGCGGTAGATGCCGTCGACGTCGTACTCGTCGCCATCGTTTTCAGGCGCGGAATCCCACATCTCGACAAACAGTTTGTCTTTATCGATGATCCACTCCATCTGCACGTCAGCGGTATAGGTCTGATCGAAGAACCTGGCTTTGGCTTTCGCGAAGAACTTCTCGTCTTCGTCCCGCAGTTCCGTGATTTCGATGTGGTAGTAGTCGGTATCGATGGCCTGGTGAGATTCATATGAACCGGCCCACTTTCTCGGCAGCTCAGGCTCGGCCAAAACGGGTGTGGCCGTCAACCATACTGCGATGGCTGCGATCAGGCAAAGAGGGTAGAAGCGCAAGTCAGTTAACTCTGACGGTCAACGACGAAATTGATCAAGGTGGTCAT
>JAYQAI010000113.1:3431-5055 GCA_038136715.1 Gammaproteobacteria bacterium
CTGGTCATCTACCAGCTGGAAAGCAATACCGAGGTGATGGCCGAAATCACGCAGCGCGGTTTCAGACTTTTCGTCAGCGCCAGCGAGTACAGCGCCGGTGTGAGAGGCAGCCTGGAACAGCATGGCTGTTTTGCGATTGATAATCTCGAAGTACTCATCTTCCGTGATAGAAGGGTTGCGAAGGTTCGCGAGCTGCTGCACCTCGCCCTCAGAAATCAGGTTGGTTGCCCGCGACAATATCTGCATGACGCGAAGATTGCCGATTTCCACCATCATCTCGAAGGCCCGTGAATGCAGGAAATCTCCCACCAGTACACTGGGTGCATTGCCCCAGGCTGAATTGACGGTTTTGCGACCGCGTCGCAGATCGGATTCGTCGACGACATCGTCATGCAGCAGCATCGCCGTGTGCAGGAACTCAATGATCGCGGCCAGTTTGATGTGATCTTCACCCTGATAACCGGCCGCCCGGGCAGACAGCAGCACGAGCAGGGGCCGCAGTCGCTTGCCGCCGGCTTCGATCAGATAGGACGCAATTTCCTCGACCAGAGGGACGTTGGAATTCAGGTTTTTCCTGATCAGATCGTCCACCAGACCAAAATCGTCTTGGACGGCTGACAGGAACGGGTAGGTCATGGGTGGTTTGAGGGCAAAAAAGAGGCTCGAATCGTAGGTCTGAGCCTTCCGGCTGTCAAGGCATTTCAAGCCGTGAGGCCCTGCAGAATCGGGGATTCGAGGTAAATCAGGCCCTTGGAAATAACCCGACTCCCGGCTTGATACGAACTGCCTCTTCGCTTAGAATTGCGCGTCCTGAATCGGCGGCCCCCATTGCTGCCATCCATAAACCGCTGATTTGCGGTTATTTTAGACTGAGAATTTAAGCATGTACGCTGTAATCGAAAGTGGCGGCAAGCAGCATCGGGTTGAGCCTGGGGAAGTCTTGCAGCTGGAAAAACTGGATATCGCTGAAGGCGATACCGTCGACTTTGAAAAGGTGATGATGATCGGTGAGGGCGAAGACGTCAAAATCGGCACACCGTATGTCGAAGGTGGCAAAGTGACGGCTGAAGTCGTCAGTCATGGCCGCGGTGACAAGGTGACGATCATCAAGATGCGTCGTCGCAAGCACTACCGCCGTCAGGCCGGCCATCGCCAGCACTACACAGAAGTGAAGATCACAGAGATTTCCGGGGGTTAATGAAATGGCACATAAGAAAGCAGGTGGTAGTACGCGTAACGGACGCGATTCGGAAAGCAAACGCCTCGGTGTAAAAGTTTATGGTGGTCAGGAAGTCGTTGCCGGCAACATCATTGTTCGTCAGCGTGGCACTAAGTTTCACCCGGGTGCCAACGTTGGTTGTGGCAAGGACCACACTCTGTTTGCGAAGTCCGATGGTGTTGTCGAGTTTTCGGTCAAGGGACCAAAGCAGCGCAAATACGTTAACGTCGTTGCTCAAGCTTAAAAGATACTGACCGAGAAAAAGCCCTGTCAACGACAGGGCTTTTTTATGGACGTCTACAAAGCGTCTTCAACCCGCTAACCTTAACAGGTCCCAATCACATTTAGCCAAGTAACGCTGAGGGCTCTTACCCTTTAGAATAGTCAGCTATGAAGTTCGTAGAC
>JAYQAI010000113.1:5155-8382 GCA_038136715.1 Gammaproteobacteria bacterium
AAGTAACGCTGAGGGCTCTTACCCTTTAGAATAGTCAGCTATGAAGTTCGTAGACGAAGCGAGTATCAAGGTAGAAGCAGGCAGGGGTGGCAATGGCTGCCTCTCGTTTCGCCGTGAGAAGTACATCGAGCGTGGTGGCCCTGATGGTGGTGACGGAGGTGATGGCGGCAGTGTTTACCTCGTCGGCGATCAGGCACTGAATACGCTGGTTGATTTCCGCTTCCAGCCCAACTACCGGGCAGAGAAGGGTGAGCACGGTAAAGGCAGCGACCGCACCGGTGCCAAAGGCTCGAACCTTGAGATCCGCGTGCCCTGTGGCACATCGATATACGATGATGATACCGACGAATACCTTGGTGATGTCAGCGAAGCGGGTGAAATGCTGTTGGTTGCCGAGGGAGGTAAACACGGCCTCGGCAACACCCGCTTTAAATCCAGCACTAACCGGGCGCCTCGGCAGACGACGCCGGGTGAACCGGGCGAGATGCGTAATCTGCGCCTTGAGCTGAAGCTGATTGCCGATGTCGGCCTGCTTGGCCTGCCGAATGCGGGCAAATCGACATTGATCAGCAGTGTCTCCGCAGCGAGACCTAAGATCGCTGATTATCCCTTCACAACGCTGGTACCGAATCTCGGTGTGGTTCGCCTTGATCACGAGCAAAGCTTTGTCATTGCCGACATCCCGGGCCTGATTGAAGGCGCGGCTGATGGTGCAGGTCTTGGCGTGCAATTTCTGAAGCACCTCTCCCGGACCCGCGTATTGTTGCATCTGCTGGACGTCGCGCCGGTTGATGGTACCGACCCGGTGGAAAACTGCCGGGTGATTGAGCAGGAACTGGCAAAGTACAGCGAGGGGATTGCCGATAAGCCTCGCTGGCTCGTTTTCACCAAGGTCGATTTACTGCCAGAGAATGAAGCGGATTCAAAGATGCAGAGCATCGCCGAAGCCCTAGGTGTCGACAGCTGGTTTGCGATCTCTGCGGTAGCGCAGAAAGGCACACAGGAGTTGATGCAGGCCATTGCAAACGCCATCGATGAGCTGGATCAGGCGGAAGAAGAGGAACGCATCCGCCAGGAAGTTCACGAGTATTCGCTGCGCAAGAGGCAGGAAAGAAGGATGCGGCGCCTGGGTGATGCTGATGACGACGACGATCATGATGTGATTGTCCACTATGAGTCCTGAACAAAACTGAAACCTCGACATGAAGAATGCGACTTCCAACGTAACCGGTTACCAGCCTGGCAGCACCTGGGTTATTAAAGTCGGCAGTTCCCTGCTGACAAACGCCGGCAAGGGAATTGATGAGGTGCTGGTGCAGGGCTGGGTTGATTCGATATCACGACTCATGGCGGCGGGCACTCGAGTTGTGCTGGTTTCAAGCGGTGCAGTTGCCGAGGGTATGAAGCGTCTCGAGATCGCCCAGAGACCTCATTCCGTGCATGTCCTGCAGGCGGTTGCGGCTGTTGGTCAGATGGGTCTGATCCAGATGTATGAGTCTGCATTTCAGCATCACGGTCTGCACACCGCGCAGGTGTTGCTCACGCACGATGATCTGCGTTCCAGACAGCGTTATCTTAATGCCCGAAATACGCTGAAGCAGTTGCTCGACCTGAGCGTCGTGCCCGTAGTCAACGAGAATGACACGGTCGTCACTGATGAAATTCGGTTCGGTGATAACGACACCCTTGCCGCGCTGGTTGCTAACCTGATCGAAGCCGATACGTTGCTGCTGTTGACGGACCAGGAAGGCCTGATGACGGCCAACCCGGCCGAGGATATGGATGCGGAGCTGGTCACCGAATGTGAGGCCTCCGATCGTTCCCTCGATGATATGGCGGGTGAAGGTTCGGCTTTTGGGCGGGGCGGTATGGTGACGAAAGTCAGTGCTGCCCGTATTGCCGCGCGCAGCGGTGCCAACACTATTATCGCCAATGGCCGTCACGAAGGTCTGATTAGCGCGCTGGCCGGCGGTGAGGTGCGGGGGACGCTGCTTAGAGCGGACCGTGGTGCGGTTGTGGCTCGCAAACAGTGGCTGGCAAACCTGCCGGTACGAGGCGCGCTGACCCTGGATGCCGGCGCCTGTGCGGTGCTCAAACAGGATGGTCGATCACTGCTCTCAGTCGGGGTGATCAGCAGCGAGGGTCGGTTCACACGCGGGGATCTGGTGACCTGCGTCGATGAATCTGGTCAGGAGATCGCCCGGGGTCTGACCAACTACGGCAGTGATGATGTCGCGAAGTTATGCCGGGTCAGCACAGACCAGATCGAAGCGGTCCTCGGATTTATCGCCGAGGATGAGCTGATTCACCGGGATAACCTGATCCTCTCATAGACCGGCAGAGCGCCGGCTGGAAAATCCTGGGATGTTGGCTTAGATGGGATGCGGGAGGCGCTTAAGACTTAAGCGCCTTGACCCTGGCATTCAGTCGAGACTTGTGACGGGCAGCCTTGTTCTTCTGGATGATGCCGTGCGTGACCGCACGATCAATGATCGGCACAGCGCTCTGGTAGGCGGCTGTTGCAGACTCATAGTCGCCGCCGTCGACAGCTGCGATGGTCTTTTTAATCGCCGTACGGAACGCAGAACGCTGGCTGGCATTATGTCGGCGGCGCGTCTCGTTCTGTCGGGCGCGTTTTCGTGCTTGGGCTGAGTTTGCCACTAGGTTCTCACCTGGTCTCGAAAAAATAGGCGCGCACTATGCCGATTCAGAGCTGTTTTGTCAAACACTTTGAGGCTGGGTATGCGATGATTGCGCTGTTCTAAGTAGTTGATGCACATGGAAGAAAACAGCAAGGACAAGGGTCGGCTGCTCAAGTCCAGTGCGGTCGTTTCGCTCATGACCATGATCTCTCGTGTCTTCGGTCTGGCGCGAGACATGGTGATCGCTTACTTCTTCGGAGCTGCAGCCGGAGCGGACGCGTTCTTCCTGGCTTTTCGTATCCCCAATTTCTTCCGCAGGCTGTTCGCCGAAGGCGCCTTTTCCCAGGCCTTTGTGCCGGTGCTGACGGAGTACAAGACCAACCGCACGCACGCAGAAGTCAAAGACCTGGTCAGCCGCACGGCAGGGACGCTGGGCCTGGTTCTGCTGGCAATCACAATCCTGGGTGTAATGGGGGCTGAACTTGTCATCAGCCTGTTTGCGCCTGGCTTCATCTATCAGGACGAAGCCGCAAAGTTTGCACTTGCCGTCGACATGCTGCGCCTGACGTTTCCTTATCTCCTGCT
>JAYQAI010000114.1:0-7935 GCA_038136715.1 Gammaproteobacteria bacterium
ACCAATGTCATCCTGCCGCACGCCAGGTCTCCGGGGCTGGCCTGGTGGATGGACAACAATCCAGAAGAAGCCGAAGCATTCCAGGCCTCAATTCCACAGCGCCGTGTCGGTGAATGCGAGGACGACATTGGTCGATTCGTGGTTCAGCTCTGCAGCGAAGGCTCGAGATACGTCAATGGCCAGAGCATTGCTGTCGATGGTGGCCAGGCCTATCTCGGTTAGGACAAAAACAATGAAACTGTTTAATCGAGACTGCGCAAGAAAACGGGTGATGAGCGATGGACGGACGGTTGTGCTGGACGACAGGAGGTTAATGGCATGACAACTTTCTCAAGGGGTTACCGGAATTTTGTGCTGGGAGTGCTGGTTCTCTCCTATGTCTTCAGCTTTATTGACCGACAGTTGATGACGATCCTGCTGGAACCCATCAAGAACGAGTTTGGTGCGTCCGATACCGCAATGGGGTTTCTGTCCGGGTTTGCCTTTGCCCTGTTCTACGCGGTGCTTGGCTTGCCTGTAGCGCGACTTGCCGACCGCTGGTCGCGCCGCAATGTCCTCGCTATATCGATGGTGATCTGGAGCGCAATGACCGCTTTCTGCGGCATGGCTGCGACCTTCTGGCAACTGGCTCTGCTGAGAGTCGGGGTTGGCGTGGGTGAAGCGGGCGGCACGCCGCCCTCTCACTCGTTGATAGCGTCTTACTTTCCACCCCGGGAGCGTTCGACGGCGATGGGGATCTATGGCAGCGGGTCACAGATTGGCGTACTGGTAGGCATGCTGGGTGGTGCGATTATCGCTGACCAGATGGGATGGCGCGTTGTATTCCTGATTTTCGGTCTGCCAGGTGTGCTGATCGGAATGCTGGTCTTCTTCATTGTGAAGGAGCCGGCCAAGCCAGTGGTGCCGGATGATCGATCCATGTGGCAGGACCTGATGAGTCTCTGGCGAATTCCTGCTTTCGCGATTCTTTCCTTCGCAACGGGTTTCACAGCACTCGCCGGCTACGGGATGGGCACCTGGTTCCCGAGTTTCCTCATTCGGGTGCATGGCCTCAGCCTCACCGAAGCAGGCCTCATCCTGGGTGTCGTGGGTACGCTGGGGGCACTGATCGGTGCCGTCTCGGGTGGTATTCTCTGTGACAAACTGGCCTCCAGGGACGCTCGCTGGCAGCTCAGATTACCCGCCGTCGGCGCGGGACTGTCGGTGATTTTTCTGGGTCTGTTTATCCTCTGGCCAGAATCCCAGTTCTGGCAGCTGGGGGACTTCAAAGTGCCCTATGCTGTCGTATTCCTGTTTCTGGGTGGCATTGTTTCGTCATTCTGGATTGGCCCCACTTATGCCGCGGTGCAGACCCTGACCGCGGAGCACCTGCGTTCGCAAGCCTCGGCGCTGCTACTCCTGCTGCTTAACTTGATTGGGCTTGGGCTGGGTCCCCTGGTTGTGGGTGTACTGAGTGACCTGCTCATTGCTGACTTCGGGCATGAATCTGTGCGTTACGCCATGGTGATCAGCCTTTCCACTGTCATCATCGGCTCCATTCTCTACTGGCTTGGTGGTGAACAGTATCGGGTCGCGTTGTCGAGACAGGGGCACTCATGAAAATCGGTGCGGTTTACCCGCATCAGGAAATAGGCAGCGATCCGGTCATCATCCGCGACTGGGCGCAGGCCGCGGAGTCACTGGGATACTCTCATATCGTGGCCTATGACCATGTCCTTGGCGCTGAGAAAAGAGACCGAAATCCAAAGTTGTACGGTCCCTATGATGAGCGTGATGCGTTTCACGAACCGTTCGTGTTGTTTGGTTTCCTCGCGGGATGTACAACAAGGATTGAGTTTGCAACCGGTATTCTGATTCTGCCGCAGCGCCAGACTGCGCTGGTCGCCAAACAGGCAGCGCAACTGGATCTTCTCTCCGAGGGTCGATTGCGGCTTGGTGTAGGGTCTGGCTGGAACCATATCGAATATGAATCATTGAACGAGGACTTTGCGTCAAGAGGAGCTCGCATGACTGAGCAGATTGATGTGATGAGAAGGCTGTGGGGCGAGGCCGTTGTTGATTTCGCCGGGGACTTCCACCGTGTTGATGGTGCGGGAATCAATCCCCTGCCATGCAGGCAGATTCCAATCTGGTTTGGAGCATTTTCCAGGGTTGCCTTCCGGCGAGCTGCCAAACTGGGAGACGGCGTTATTCTGGGCGGTGACCAGACGTCGAACCTGGCTGCGGCCAGAGCCGTCCGTGAGATGGTCGCGGCTGAGGGGCGTGACGTTGATGGGTTTGGTGTGGAAGCCTACCTGAACTATCAGGACGGTGCTGCAGCCTGGCGAGAACAGGCAGAGGTCTGGTCGGCAGAGAAGGCGCGCTACGTGTCTATGCGGGCAGCAGCGCTCAAGGGTGTCGGCCCAGGCCTTAGCTCGCCCGCGGAGCACATCAGGGCGCTCGCAACATTTTGGAACGAAGTGAAAGACTTGGCGGGGGATGAAGCGTGAAGCGTATTGCAAAAATCGTCGCAGGTCTGGTTGTTGCGGTCTTACTCGTCATTGGTGCATTGATGCTGCCTGCGGTCCAGACGTGGCTTGTTGTTATCAATTTGCCGGATTTTCCTGATTGGCCCGAAGCCAGAGAGCAGCTTGATGCTGATGATGAAGGGGAAATTTATTTTCGAACCCAGAGCCCCTTTGACCTGGAGGTGATCCTGGCTGGAAAACGCGGTGTTGAGACTACGGGACTGGGCTGGCTGACCTTTCCCGACGAGGAGGGCGAGGCACCCATGCCGGCGATGGTGATTCTGCCTGGCAGCGGTGGCATAAAGCCCGGCAGGGAGCACGAGTATGCGATGTTCCTTAATGATATGGGCATTGCCGCTTTTGTCATCGAGTACTACCTGCCGCGAGGCCTCGATGATGATGTGGCCTATCTGATCAGAACAGGCTCTGTGACCGAGTTTGACTTAATTTCAGACGCCTACGCTGCGTTGACTTTGCTGGCGAGTCATCCCGCGATTGATGGTGGGCGCATTGGTGTGGTCGGGTTTTCCTACGGTGGCATGGCAGCGAGGCTCGCAATGGATGACAGGATTCGAGAGTCACTGACTCCAGATCATCCGGGTTTCTCAGCGCATATTGATGTTTATGGTCCATGTTTTCAGAACCTCGGGACCGAAAAAACCAACGGTGCACCGCTCCTCACGCTCCGAGGTACAGAGGATGCATCCAATGATCTGGAGGCCTGTGGACAGAGGGAAGACGAGCTGAGGGCGCTCGGTGTGGATGTCGAAGCAATTGTTTACGACGGTGCCGGCCATGCCTGGGAGAATTCGCAGCCCAGGTTTTTCAGTGAGCAGTCGCCGTATGTTCAGGGTTGCGAATGGGGATACGACGACAAAGGTGTGCCGCTGGTCAATGGAGAACGATTAGTCAGCTACGATGGTGACGTTTCTCGGCCGGCTCGAATAGCAGCGCGATTACGTCTCGGCACTCGGCTGACAGACTGTGTTCGTTATGGGTACATTGTCGGCCGGGATGAAGAAACCCGGGATAAGGCCTTTGCTGATGCGGCAAGGTTCCTGCGGCAGCACTTGTAGGCGAATGCCTAGAGCAGTCAGGCGATGCGATGAATTTCTGCAGCGAGTGCTGTAGTCAGATCAAACGAAAGACCGAACCCTGTAAGGGACTCTGGACGGTACCTTCCGGTTACATACTAGAGAATGAAACATCCCAGGCAGCTGAAATTCCATACGATAAGTTGGCCTCTCCAGAGGTCATTAACAACGTGGAAGAGTTTTGCACTTTGCGATAACAGGCAATTCACTACCGACACACCGTTGGAATCGCTCTGTTGCGTAGAAACTGTTCAAGGCGTATTCTGAGGACAGATTTCTGTATTGCACTACAGAAATTCTTCCCAAAAGTCATGGGTTCGCAAGGAGTATCGCAGTAGGTGAACTTCGTCAGGGAACAAATAACAATAATGAGGGAGAGAGAGATGTCACAACAAAATGGGCCTGTTCTGGTCAAAGCTCAAAAGCTCTTGAGTTTCTCGCTGTTATCGATGGCGCTTTGCACGTTTCCGCAGCCACAAGTCAATGCAGCAGAGCGAGAACTCGAAGAAATTACCGTCACCGCGCGTAAACGAGAAGAACGATTGATCGACGTGCCCGTATCAGCGGCCGTGCTGACTCAGGAAGAAATCGAACGCTATAGAACCCGGGATCTGGCTGATCTGACCCAACGGATTCCCGGTCTCTCGATTCAGCACGCTGGTGGTGGTGGTCAAGGCGGTAACATTGAAATTCGCGGTGTTGGCAACATCGCTGTTGATTACGGTACCGATCAACCTGTTTCTCTGGTCCTTGATGGGATGTCGTTCCAGCGCAGCCACATGTTGGATACGGGTTTTTTCGATCTGCAGACACTTGAGGTCCTGAAAGGTCCCCAGGCTGTCTACTTTGGCAAAAACAGCCCGGCCGGCGTGATCGGCGTGAAGAGCGTGAGTCCCGTAATTGGTGAAGATACCAGCGGCTTCGTGCGTGCTAGTTACGAATTCGTTACCGAGGACCCCGTCATCGAGGCAGGCGTGTCATGGACGCTTAACGATACTTTGGCGATGCGGATCGCTGGCCGCTTTCAGGATATGAGTGGTGGTTACCTCGATAATTCTGCGGCACCCATCGACAACACAGTTGGTGACGTACTGCTCGGATTGCCGATGTATACAGATCCGACTCTGCAGCCTCGTGGTCCATCGTTTGATGAATATCCCGCACAGGAACAGACGGTCGTTCGCTGGACCACCGTCTGGCAACCCACCGATAATTTTGAGGCCAATTTAAAGGTCTTCTATTCAGAATCCGAGCAAAATGACACGGCAGTAACGATTCTTTACGGTTGTGCAGATGGGGTCGGAGGCCACCCGTACTTTGGCGCAGGTCCCTTCCAATGGGAAGACACGACCCAAACCTGCACCGGTTCACCAAAACTGGAACGTAACAGTGCCCTGCCACCAGCCGGTGTGGTCGAAAAAGCAATTGGTATCGACCCTGACGATCGGTTCTACAACCGATTTGAGAATGACATGGTTACGCTTGAGCTCAATTGGGACCTGGGAGATTACTCCCTGACGTCGCTGACAGGTTACTGGGACTACAAGCACAGGGAGTACACCAACTACGACTACACCAGCTTCGCCGTCGTCGTTTCTGACCAGGGCGAGCGTGGTGATGCCATGACGCAGGAATTACGGTTGCAATCAAATTTTGATGGTGACTTTAACTTCATGGTCGGATTTTTTTACGAGGACCTCTGGCGGGAACTGGAGGCGCCGGTGCAAATCCTGCCCGAGACGCTCGCTAACGTGTTTGGTGCGACCTCGCCCTGGCCCGAGCCCGGTCCGTATGAAGGCACTTACATGATGTATCACCAGATCTGGGATAATGATGTAGAAAGCCTCTCGGTATTTGGCAGCTTTGACTACGTCATCAATGAAAAACTCAGACTGTCTGGTGGTGTTCGTTACACTGAGGAAGATCGTGAGGCCGTCGGCGGCAACATCTTCGAGAACAGCGGGGCATTTGGGTTTGGGCCGACGTCTATTACCTACACGCCTTCTGACAAGTCCGACAATGTTTCGCCTGAGCTGACATTGAGTTATTACCCGCGGCAGGACCTGATGTTCTTCGCTGCTTATAAGACAGGCTTTCAGTCTGCCGGTATCTCAAATCCTGGCACCGTACCAAACCTCACCGCTTTGCCAATCGAGGTCGCGAATGACACTCTGGTGTTCGATGAGACGGTCGTTGAAGGTTTTGAGCTTGGCATGAAGGGCCGGTTCATGGATGGCAACCTCAGTGCAGAAGTCGTCGCTTTCTTCTTTGAATCAGAGGATCTGCAGGTCGGTATCTTTAACTCCAACACCACAACGTTTACGCTGCAGAACGCTGCTGTCGCCCATAATTACGGGGTGGAAGCAAACCTGATGTACAACCTGAACGAAAACTGGCAGCTGAGGGGCGCACTGTCCTACGCTAAACTGGAATTCGATAAGTGGGAAGACGCAGGCTGCAACTCAATCGATGTGCCGGACACCCCGATTGGTAAATGCGTCACCGGTCCGCTGGGAGCGCCTATCCAGGATGTTTCGGGTGAGCAATACGGTGGCCCACCATTCTCGGTCAACGTCGGTGCGACCTACTTCACCAATGTATCCGACGGTTGGGGACTTGAAGCTACCTGGGATACGATTCATCACTCAGATGGTGAGCTGAGTCCTGGCCAGGGGCTGCTGCCGGGCACCGACATACCCGATAGAACAGTCACACATATCTCGGCCACGTTATTTCAGCTTGACGGCCCGTGGAGTGTTGGCGTGACCTGTACCAATTGCTTCAACGAGATTTATGTCACATCGATCGCCGCAAAGCCTCTCCAGAAGATCATTCCTGATCTGGCAACCGATATGACAGCATCTATCAGACCGCCTCGTCTTGTTACGCTTGGGGTCACCTACACCTTTGATTAATCTCCAGCGGTGCGCCTTCTCGGCGCACCCAACCCTATTGCGCAGCGAATACTCTGTCAGACCGAAACCATTTCACTGCGCAAGGGGTGTCGGGTTACGTCCATAATCAGCACAATAAGCATCTCGAAGGTCTCGCGCCCGACTGCTGAAAACGTCTTCGAACTGAATCACTAAATCACACGAGGCCGGCATGGTCAGATCAGAAATTCTCAATTACCAGGAAAAAATATCGCAGATGCCCATGCTTGAGCGCATCGAAGGTATCAAGGAATCACTTTCTGCCGCAGGCGATGAAGCACAGGTCTTACGTCACCTGCCATCATGGGCATCCAAGGAAATGGCTGACATTGGCCTGTATCGATACGCGTTGCCTCGAGAACTCGGTGGCGAAGACCTGAGGGCACGGGAACAGATTGAAATTATCGAAGCAGTCTCTGCGATTGATGGCTCTGTCGGCTGGTGTGTGCAGATTTCATCGGAGATAAACGCGCTGGTGATCCGTCAGATGGATGATGCTCTCGCCTGTAAAATCTTCGATGACTGGGACGCGCTGGTTTGCTCTGGCCATGGCCCCGCCAACGGGGAGGGCCCCGGCCGTGCAGCAACCCAGGATGGCGAAGGCTGGCGAATCGATTACCAGGGATCATTTGCCAGCGGCTGCCACAATGCAAACTGGAACTACCTGATGGGAGCCATGACAGTAGACCCCGCAACGGGTCAGCCAGCACAGGCATCATTCATGGTGCCGAAGGGAGAATTTGAGATCATCGATACCTGGGACACGGCTGGGATGCGCGGATCAGGCAGTCACGATGTCAGAATGACTGATTGCTATGTGCCGCCGGAACACCTATTGCCATTTCGTTCGCTGGCACCGAGCAGGCGGTGGTCAAACCCAACCTATCGCAATCCGACTCATGCGATATACAACAAATCGGCTGTCGCCCTTGGCGTTTGTCGTGGTGCACTCGACGCTTTTATTGACCTGGCGCTCAACAAGGTACCATGGGGTATGAGTTCTACACTCAAAGACCAGCCACAGATCCACTACCGCGTCGGGGAAGCGCAGGCGAAACTTCTGGCGGCAAGAGCCTTCGTCATCGAAACGCAGGAGGCACTCGAAGAACATCTTGGCCCGCTGCCTGAAGACGGTGGTCGTTTGTCACCGGAATGGGAGTATCACTGGCCAGCATTACTGGCGTGTGCACACTCAGCGCAGACTTGCAGAGAAATTGTCAGCATGATCAATAATACGGCTGGTACGACTGGCTGTAGAATGGACAGTCCGCTTGAGCGGCAGCTACGTGATGCTCATCAGGCAGCCAACCACGCACTGATCTCTTACCGACACTACGAGCAAATCGGCAAGACCTTTATGGGGCACCCTCCGGAAGCAAGATACGTCGAGCTCGCAAGACC
>JAYQAI010000115.1:0-7779 GCA_038136715.1 Gammaproteobacteria bacterium
GATCGATAATTTCAACCGTGTTTGCCGCTGCTGCAGGTTTAAGTGCCGCCAGCTGCAAGAGGTTGTAGCCTTTGAAATGATTGATCTGGTCAAATTTGCTTAAGCATTGGGTCTCTGACGGGTAACCCAGCAGTACAGAGAATGCCGGCGTGCAGTCGAGCGGTATCAGCCGCTCCAGGTCGACGGTAATGCTTGGAACTGACATGGTGTGATGATACCCCAATCGTTCGGTTGAGTTTGATATGATTCGGCTGTCTGATGCTGGTGATCGCTCCCTTGCTAAGAAATCTGACCTTCCAGGTGTTCCTCGCGGCTATTGCCGGAGTGTGCCTCGCTATGCTCTACCAGTCACTGGTGCCGGACGGGGCCGTTGCGGTATCCGACAGCATCGAGTTTCTGAAGAAGTCTTTCCTGGCGCTGCTCAAAATGCTGATCGCGCCAATGATTTTCTTCTCCCTGATTGGCGGCATCATCTCTATTGGTAACGTGATCCGACTGCGCCAGATGGGTGGGGTCACGGTTGCCTATTACCTGACAACTACCGGTATCGCGATTGTCGTAGCGCTCATCGTCGTGCTGTTTTTCCATCCGTGGACGGCGCACCCGCCGGTGATGTCTGCCGCCATTGATGCCAGCAACACTCGCATGCTCGAACCCGGCAGTGATTCGATCATCCGGGTGCTGACAACCATGGCATCCCTGGCCTTCACCAATCCGTTTTCCGCTCTCGTGAACCTCAATATTCTCGGTATTGTGACGAACGCACTACTCGTTGGCGTTGCGATGGTCCTGATCCTGGATGCGCAGAGTCCCCTGTTCCGACTCGTCAATGACATTAATCAGGTCATTATCCAGATTCTGAAATGGGTCATCCGTGTCCTGCCCGTCGGTATCTTTGCGATTCTGTTTGATTTTACGCTCAGGCTCTCGACCGGCGAAGGTCACAGCGAGGCATTCCTGACCCAGTTGTTCCAGTTTGGCGCGCTGGTTGTTGGGCTGACGTTGCTGCACGGCCTTGTGGTCCTGCCGCTTATAGCCTGGATCACGACCCGGACTTCGCCCCTGACCCTGATCAGGAAGATATCCCAGCCCTTGCTCGTGGCATTCAGTACGTCATCGTCTGCGGCCACCCTCCCCGTCACCATGCGGACAGCCGAGGAGGAACTGGCGGTCGACAACAGCGTGTCGAGTTTCGTGCTGCCCCTGGGCGCAACCATGAACATGGACGGCACGGCCCTCTTCGAGGCGATGGCGGCCATATTCCTGGCCTATCTCTACGGGATAGAGCTTTCGACTGTCATGATTGTGACGGTATTCCTGATGTCGATGGTGGCGAGTATCGGCGCGCCCGGGATGCCTTCTGCATCGATGTCGGGCATGCAGATGGTGCTGCTGGCAGTCGGTATTCCGCTCGAGGCGATTGCGATCCTGCTGGTGATCGAGCGCCCCCTGGACACCATCAGGACCTCTGTCAATGTTGAGGGTGATCTGATTGGCAGTCTTGTGGTTGATCGCTACCTGAAACGCAACGATTGATCGCTAGACCTGGATATCCTGTAGGATCAGGCGGGCAAAGTAGTGCAGGAATTCCTTGTGGTTGGCGGTGACCCGCTGCCGGGCCAGGCTCTCATCCCCGGCCTTGCTGACGATGAATTCGAAACAGTCGGTAATGGTTGTGCCGTCGCCCATGACGCCATCAAGCTGTTCATTCAGGAATGCATGCAGGTCCTCAAGATCTGACTCCTCGATGCCGGAACGCTCCGGTTCGAGCACGGCGTTCCCCCAGACCGTCGCAATCATGACCTGGAACTGCTCGCGGTCAACGAGATCGTCATTGATCCGGCAGCGATTGACCATTTCGTCAACAGCGGGTGTAAATCGTGTGCGTATTTCTTCCAGCGTCATGTGTTGATTCGGGCTTGTCTGTTCCAGCTGGCATTCTAAACTACCGCCCGATGCATGGTAATAAACAGCGAAAAATCATCCATGTCGACATGGACTGTTTCTACGCGGCCGTCGAGATGCGGGACAACCCCGATTATCGGGATATCCCGCTCGCAGTGGGCGGTGCTGCCGATCGGCGCGGTGTGATTTCGACCTGCAATTACATTGCCCGGGAATATGGTGTTCACTCAGCGATGGCAACTGCTTATGCCCGCAGGCTCTGCCCTGACTTGACGGTCATTCCTGGCCGCATGAGCTACTACAAGGAGATATCTAACCAGATTCGCGATATTTTCAGGCGCTATACCGATCTGATTGAACCGCTCAGCCTGGATGAGGCCTACCTCGACGTGACCGAGACGCGCCATTGTCGCGGCAGCGCGACGTTGATTGCCGAGGAAATCAGGGCGGCAATTCGTGCGGAACTGGACTTGACTGCTTCCGCCGGTATCGCACCCAACAAATTTATCGCCAAGATCTGCAGCGATTTGAACAAACCTGACGGTCAATACGTGGTTACTCCGGATGCGGTCGATGCCTTTGTCGATGATCTGCCGCTTGGCAAGATTCCGGGTGTTGGCAAAGTCACGGTGAAAAAACTCGGTGATCGTGGGCTGCATACGTGTGCTGATATACGCAACCTGGGCGAACAGGAATGTATCCGCCAGCTCGGTAGCCTGGGTGTGCTGCTGAACAAACGCGCCAGGGGTATTGATGACCGCCCGCTGACAACCGAGTGGGTACGCAAAAGCCTCAGTGTCGAACGAACGTTTCCTGAAGATATCCCCGATGTTGAAAAGGCGCTGGCAACGCTGGAGAGCCTCTTTGGTGAGTTACAACGACGTCTGCAGCCTCACCGTGACCGAACGATCCGGAATCTGCAGATCAAGTTGAAGTTCGCCGACTTTTCTCAGACAACCATGGAGAGAGCGGCGCTGGCCCTTGATCGGGAGCTGTTTAATGAGCTGCTGAAGCTGGCCTGGGAGCGCGGTGAAGGTCAGGGAGTCCGCCTTATTGGGCTCGGGGTCAGTTTTAGAGATGACGACAATCTGTACCAGGAGCAGCAGCTCGCCCTCTTCTAATCGTGCTGCTTTCCAGTATCATTACCGCCCTTTCCACGCCGCCTGGCATGTGCTGCTTTTTGTGACATGAGAAAAACGAAGATCATCTGCACCATCGGACCCGCGACGGAGTCCTACCCGATGCTGGAGAAGCTGGCCCATGCCGGCATGAATGTCGTGCGTCTCAACATGTCGCATGCAACACACGAATCTGCCGAGCGAATCATCAAATCTATCCGCACGTTGAATCGCAAGCTGAATACGCCGGTAGCGGTGCTTCTGGATACCCAGGGTCCTGAGATTCGAACCGGTGATGTTGCCGATGACCTTGAGTTAAAAAATGGTGCGAGGATAACCATCAGTGTCCGCGATACGGTCGACGTTGAATCATCATCGATTCACATCAATTACGATGATCTGATCGATACCGTCAATATTGGTGACCGTATTACCGTCGACAACGGCATCATCAATTTCGAGGTGCTGGCGAAGAACGAGAACGGCACCATGGATTGTCGCGTGATCGACGGTGGGATTCTGAAGAGCAAGCGCCACGTCAACCTGCCGGGCATCCGGGTGAACCTGCCGGCAATTACGAAAAAGGATCGCGCCGATATCCTGTTTGGTCTGGCGCAGCAGGTGGACTTCATCGCCCTCTCCTTCGTACGCGAAGCGGAAGATATCCGTGAGCTGAAAGAGTTGATGGGAGACAAGCTTGGCAAGATCAAAATTATCGCCAAGATTGAAGATCAGTCGGGTGTCGAGAACCTGGATGAAATTCTTGAAGAAGTGGACGGCATCATGGTCGCGCGTGGTGACCTTGGTGTGGAGATTAATGTTGCCGAACTGCCTAATGTACAGCGGCATATCGTGCAGCGCTGTGCCGAGCGCGGTAAGCGGGTTATTGTTGCGACTCACCTGCTTGAGTCCATGATTGACAACCCGATACCGACGCGGGCTGAGGTGACGGACGTCGCCAATGCGATTTACGAGGAAGTGGACGCCATCATGCTCTCGGGCGAGACCACGGTTGGCAAGTACCCGGTGCGCTGCGTCGAGCAGTTGGGTGAGATTGCTGACTCAACCGAGTCTTTTCCGGGGCTCAAGTTTACCGACAATATTGAAGATACCAGCGACAAGCAGAGCCTGGCCCGGGTTGCAGTGCAGCTGGCCGAGGATCTGCACGCAAGTGGCATCATCGTCATTACCAGGCGTGGTTTCATGGCGGACTTCGTCACCAACTGTCATCCCCAGAAGGCTCGCATTTATGCCTTCACCAATGACTCCCAGACCCGACGGCGCCTGATACTGAACAGGCACCTGACGCCGTTCAGGACAGCATTCAGTTCCGACCCCGAAAAAACGCTGCAGACGGCATTCGATGCGCTCAAGGAACGCACGGGATTGGCGCCGGGCGACAAGGTCGTCGTGATTTCAGACGTTCTCGCAGGGTCAGGGATCGAGGCGATTCAGATCCGTCAGATCCCCCAATAATCGCTCATCTCAGAAACAAAGCTCGGCAACATCACCAAAGGTGCTGGCGAAATGCACCTCGATATCTTCCTTAAGATAGTCTGGCAACTCGTCGAAATCCCTTTCATTATCAGCCGGCAGAATGACCTCCGCGATACCCGCTCGTCTCGCTGCTATGACCTTTTCCTTGACGCCGCCGATTGGCAGGACCAGTCCGGTCAGGGTGAGTTCGCCCGTCATCGCAATGTTGCGTTTCACGCGTTTGCCAAGCGCCAGTGACAAAAGTGACGTTGCCATGGTGATACCCGCGCTCGGACCATCCTTGGGTGTTGCGCCCTCGGGTACGTGCAGGTGAATCATCGCATTGTCAAAGAAGTGTGCATCCGCATCGAATTGCTCAAGATGTGATGCGATATAGCTATAGGCTATCTGGGCTGATTCTTTCATGACATCGCCGAGCTGTCCTGTCTGACGAAAGCCGCGTGAGCCGTCGTGGACAACGGAAGCCTCGACCGCCAGGGTCGTGCCGCCGAGTGAGGTCCAGGCCAGACCGTTGATGACACCCACACCACGGCTGGGTTTCTGCTTGCGGAAAATCGGCGCACCGAGGATTTCCTCGACCTGCTTATTACCAATAGAGATGGGTGCATTGCCATTCTCGAGCAACTTGACGACCGAGTTGCGCACAATTCTGGCGAGCTGCTTGTCGAGGTTCCGAACCCCCGCCTCGCGGGCATAACCTTCGATAGTCTTGCGCAGCGCCGCATTGGTGATGCGCAGTTTGCCCTTTGGCACAGCTGCGCGCTCCAGCTGGCGGCGCCACAGGTGATTGCGGGCGATCTGCTGCTTCTCTGAGGTCAGATATCCTGCCAGGCGAATGGTCTCCATGCGGTCCAGCAACGGGGCTGGAATCGTGTCCAGCGTGTTGGCCGTGCAGATGAACAGGACCTTGGAAAGATCCACCCGCAGGTCTAGGTAGTGATCGAGAAACTCGCTGTTCTGCTCCGGATCCAGGACCTCGAGCAGGGCTGAAGCCGGGTCACCCTGATAGGATGCGCCGATCTTGTCGATTTCATCCAGCATGATGACGGGGTTATAGACTTCGACGTCCTTGAGGGCCTGGATCAATTTGCCGGGCATGGCCCCGATGTAGGTGCGGCGATGCCCCTTGATCTCTGCCTCATCGCGCATGCCGCCGAGGCTGAAGCGGTAAAACTTACGCCCCAGCGCCTCCGCAACGGATTTACCGATCGAGGTTTTGCCCACGCCCGGCGGACCCACCAGGAGCAGGATTGAACCCGCCATCTCACCGCGGTAAGCGCCGAGAGCGAGAAACTCGACGATGCGCTGTTTGACGTCGTCGAGACCATCATGGTCCCGATCGAGGATCTGCCGGGCATGATCGAGTTCGAGACGGTCTTTAGACAGCACGCCCCAGGGTACAGAGGTGACCCAGTCAAGATAATTGCGGGTCACACCATACTCTGCCGATGATGGCTCGAGAATCTGCAGTTTCTGCATTTCATCATCGACCCTGGTCTGGACATGTTCCGGCAGAACTTTGCCTTCAAGACGCTCAGCAAACGTGTCCGCGTCTGATTCCCTGTCATCTTTTGATATGCCAAGTTCTTTCTGAATCACTTTCAATTGCTGACGCAGGAAAAATTCGCGCTGTTGCTCGGACAACTGTTCCTGAGTTTGTTCGGCGATCTCAACCTGGTAACGCGATACTTCAAGCTCACGCGTCAAAAGCAGGAGTGATTTCTCCATGCGCTCCAGCAGGTCGATCGTTTCGAGTACGTCCTGTAGTTCAGCGGGATCCGCCGAAGTGATTGCGGCGGCGAAGTCAGTTAACGGCGACGGATCGTTCGGGCTGAAATTGCTCAGGTACTGCTTCAGCTCCTCGTTATAAAGTGGATTCATCGACATCAGTTCCTTGATGCCGTTGATCAGTGACATGGCGTAGGCACGAACCTGGCTTTCTTCCCCGGCGAGTTTTTCCTGCGGATACTCTACTCGTACCACGTACGGCGGAGTGCGTTTGACCCAGTCAACGATTCGGAAGCGGCGCAGACCCTTAGCGATGAATTGTAGCTTGTCTTTAGTTTGGTGAATTCTGAGAATGCGCGTGACACACCCGATCTCAGCAATCTCTTCAGGTTTGGGTATATCCTCGCTCGGGTTCAACGCGTAGCTCAAGCCAACCAGTTTGTGAGCGCTGTCAGCGACAACCTTGAGCCCCTCGCCCCAGGGATCTTTATCAACGACAACGGGCTGCACCAGTACCGGGAAGTACGGACGTGAATTCAAGGGGATCAGCTGCAGTACTTCCGGCAGCACCTCTTCAGCGCGTACCGGGGCCTGGTTGTTGTTGTCGTGCGGAATAAATTCGGCGTTGTCGTCCATTCTGCTGTGCCTGTGTCACCGTTTGATCTCTATTTAGGGTCGAAGCGGACGAATTCAAGCCCTTACACGACGGTGCATGGCCTGCTGGTAAAGAAGGCCTGAAATGATGAGAACCAGGCCGATAAATGTGGTGATGAAGAGCGGTTCTCCCAGCAGCTGGTTGATGATGACGAGAGAGACAAACGGCGCAAGAAAGATCAGGTTGCTGACCCGGGCAGCGTTGGTGGTGAGTTTCAGCGCCCTGGACCAAAGCAGGAAGGCAATCGCCATTTCCACCAGTCCGACGTAAATCGCGCCCCCTACCCCTTTCATCGTTACGGCAAGGTCAGAAAACAGCAGGCAGGCAAGCAGGCTGAGCGGCAGTGCCAACAAAAAGTTAAGGCACAGCCCGTTAAGTGAGTTACGTTTGTCGGCGACGTTCAAAGTCCAGTAACCAGCCCAGATGACAGTAGAAAGCAATGCAAGGCCAATGCCGGTGAGACTGACGTCGCCAAATGAGGTGATGTCACCCTGCGTCGCGATGACAAAGACGCCGCCATAGCAGATCACGGCGGCACCAATGTCTGCTGCGAGAATCTTCTGGCCCAGGAATACAATCGCCATCAGGCTCAGGACAATCGCCCAGGTGTAGTTGATCGACATGGCGACCTGGGCTGGCAGCAGGTCGTAGGCCTGGAACAGGATGACGTAGTACAGCATGGGGTTCATCAGACCCGCTGCCAGGGTTATACGCCAGTGCTCCTTCAGGTCGTTGATCAGCGCAGGTAAGCCACTGGTGGCGGCCACGGCGCCAGTCAGAGTCAGTGAGGCCGTCAGCGTTGAGAAAAACACAAGCTGGAATACATCCAGTTCTGCGAGGGCCAGTTTGAACGCGGTCGCAACGGTGGACCAGCAG
>JAYQAI010000116.1:0-7519 GCA_038136715.1 Gammaproteobacteria bacterium
GATTCGAACTCCCGACACCCAGGTTCGAAGCCTGGTGCTCTATCCAGCTGAGCTATGGGCGGACAGAGACTTCATTCCCAGCCAAGACCTCGTTGATTCGAACCCAGGTTCGAAGTCCGCACGCGGCCCGCTGGCTCTCCACCCAGTTGAGCTATGGGCGGACAGAGGGTCTGGTGTCTCCCGATTTTGGAAGCGCACAAGAAGAGTGATTATAGTGAAAAGCAGGGAGACGAACCAGTGTCCGGTTCACGTTCTTGCCTGCAAAGGTACTTTAGGTGGCTATTTGGGCAGCGGAATCAGGGACGGCGTTGTGGCCTTATACTTCTGGTACTCGGGGTCATTACCCCAGAGTTTCTCCGCCCGGTTCTCAAGCATCCTCACGCCACTGATCTTTGTCAGCAGCACGATGACGAAGATGGGTGAGATCAGCGTTGCGTACTGCAGACCTTCCAGTACGGGTATGGCAATCACCATGATGCCGCACCAGAGCAGTATCTCACCGAAGTAATTAGGGTGGCGGGACCAGGCCCAGAGGCCGCTCTGGATAAACTTATCCTGGTTAGATGGGTCTTTTCGGAATGCTGTCTTCTGTCTGTCCGCAACAACTTCGATGCCAAAACCGAGTGCCCAGAGGGCTGCGCCAGCAATCGCGATCGGGCCAATCGGGACTTCAGCCACTGAAGTCATGGCGGCCAGACCTGCGGCGTAGGTGATGTAGACCCACAGGCCCTGCAGCGTCCAGGTCATAAGAAACTGCAGGAAATTCATCTTCATCTTGCGAAAGCGTCGATCTTCACCGGCTTTACTGATGCGAATAAACAGGAAGGAGCCGAGGCGTGTGGCCCAGATCATCACCAGGGCGCCAATCAACAGCGCACGCTCGTTGCCCAGGCCTGCTGTCAGCAAGGCAAAGATCGTGAGAGTGATGTAGGTCAGGCTGCCGGTCAGATCAAAATAGTGCTCTGTGTGGTAGATCCAGGCAGGGATGAACATGACCCACTGTACGATGAAGGCGACGAGACCGCACAGCATGAAAACCGGCAGTCCGGCGAAACTGGCGCCGTTCTGGCTGCCGAGATAAGCGATGGGCACAGCCAGCAGCAGGGCAGCGACTATGCCGATAACAGAGATGATCTGATCTTGGCGCATAGGGACGTTACGTTTTTCTTATTTGTTCAGATTAACTTAATCGGGCAGACCCAGCACGCGTTTAGCGATGATATTCCTTTGGATCTCGTTGCTGCCAGAGTAGATCGATGCTGCACGGGAAGACAACATGACCCGCATGTCCTCTACCTCCTCGGCACTGAAGGCATCGCCCTCCCAGCCAATGCCCTGGTGACCACGCAGACGGATGGTCAGATCGTTGTGGATCTTCTCGAGGTCCGTCGACATAACTTTGAAAATGGACGTCGCCGGCCCTGGGGTCGCGCCATCGGCAGATTCTTCGATGACGCGCCGCTTCGTCAGGTTGAGCGACCGCTGTGCCATTTCATACTGCAGTACATCGTCACGCATGCTGGCGTCGGCGATCTTGCCGTTGGCTTCACCGATATATTCTTTGGCGATGAGCGAGAGCTTTGACCTGCCCTTGCTGGTGCCACCCTGCAGCAGTGATTCCATGCCGGAGCGCTCGTGTTGAAGCAGGCGCTTACCGACTGACCAGCCGCGATTGAGCTCGCCGACCAGGTCATCTCTTGCCGCCAACGCATTGTTAAAGAAGGTTTCATTGAAAGGTGAATTACCACTGATCAGTTTGATGGGCCTAACTTCAACACCAGGCTGATCCATCGGCAGCAACATGAAACTGATGCCCTCATGTTTCGGGGCCTTCGGGTCGGTTCGTACCAGAATGAACATCCAGTCGGCGTTGTGGGCACCTGAGGTCCAAATCTTTGAGCCGTTGATGACGAAGTGGTCGCCATCAATAACGGCGCGTGTCTGCAGGCTGGCAAGATCAGAGCCAGCACCTGGCTCACTGTAGCCCTGGCACCATTCGACTTCAGCCCGTGCGATTCTCGGCAGGTGTCGCTGTTTTTGCTCTTCCGTGCCCAGTTCCAGCAGGGTAGGTCCGATCATCGAGGTGCCGAAGCTGGAGAGTGCGGGCCTCGCCTTGATGCGTTTCATTTCCTCAAGGAGTACCACGTACTCACTCTTCGAGAGGCCACCGCCGCCATACTCCCTAGGCCAGCTGGGTACTGTCCAGCCGCGCTCGACCATACGTTCGAGCCAGAGTCGGGTATCCGGGTCCTGAATGACAATCTTGGTGGAGCCGTTAGAGACTTCACCAGGGCCACGAGCACCGGGCGGGCAGTTTTCTTCTAACCAGGCGCGGGTTTCCTCACGGAAGCTCTGTAATTCTGACACCGTTGAGTTCCTCCTGAATGTTTATCTTGTTTTCCTCAATGCTAAGTCAGGAGTGGAACGGGATACAACAAAAAAAGGAGGGTGCCGGCATGATGCCTGACACCCTTGCTAGTTGGGACTGGTGTGGCTCGTTAGATGGCGAGCTGGAAGAAGTAAGCCTGTGAACCATCGCGTTTGCCCGCTTCAGCATTGGCAAGGCGCATGTTGGCGTTTCTGGCGGCAGAAGTTTCCTTCTGCTTGATGATGAGCAGCACGGTTGTATTCGGCTCACCGTCTACTGAAGTCGGCACCGTCAGGGCGTTCTTAATGCCGTACTCGGCCGGGGTGCCCTCATAGAAAGCCATATAGGCCGTTGCTCTCGTCTTGATCCGGCTGCCCGTTGTGTAAACAGGGATTTCAATCAGACCGGCAAGGCCGAGTGCGAGCGTTTCCAATGAAGCATCGGGAAAAGAGACTTTTTGCTTAACTTTCTCGAACCGGATCTTGTTGTTAGTGACCTTGCCCTGCAGTTGATAGAAGCCCGTGTATGACTTCGACAGGAACTGCTCGGCCTGTTCCGCCGTCATTACGCTCTCAACAAGTTTGTTTGGGATGGCCTGGTTTGTGCCAAGGCTGTTGTCTTGAAAGGGAATGTTGGCCTGCGCCAGTGCCGGTATCGTCACAGCAAAAGTCAGTGCAATAAAGTTTGTCAGCAATCTCTTCATCGGGGCGGTTGTCTGGGTTATCGATATGAGGCCGATTCTCCGCATGGGGATCGAGATTGCTTAAATTCTCGCTGGATTGATGCTTTCTTGAGACAACGAGAGTGTATCCTGGCTGTTGCCTCGGTAATTCGGGTTTGGTACAAGACTCTTTATCCCGTGTTTGGAGGAAGCCATGTCAATACAGACTCTCGCAGACATCACCCGTCAACACCGGCAGGCGCGGCCCGATCACCTGGCGCTGCGTTTTAATGCTGATGGGCGTGAATGGACATTTGAACAACTTGATATTGAGTCTTGCATCGTTGCCAACGCGCTGCAGGCAGCGGGAGTGGGTAAGCAGACCCGAATCGCCTACCTGGGACGCAATGAACCTGAGTACTTTACCTATCTTTATGGCGGAACCAAGCTCGGTGCCGTGTCTGTCGCTGTGAACTGGCGCCTGGCACCGCCAGAGATGGAATACATACTGAACCACAGTGAGTCGCAGATCCTGCTGATTGGCGAAGAGTTCCTCGGGCATCTGGCGCAGATGCAGCTAAACTTCGACAAGGTGGTTGTGCTTGGCGACCCAGGTGACTCCGGCTACCCAACCTATGATCAGTGGCTGGCAGGTCACAGTAGTGATGACATCGTCGTCGACATCGACCCCGCTGAAACCTGTTACCAGCTCTATACCTCCGGGACCACCGGGTTGCCGAAAGGCGTTGAGACCACACATGCCAATATGGTGCATTGCACGCTGCAGGGGTTAGCAGATCTTGAGTTCACGGCGGATTCGATCAATCTTTGCTGTATGCCACTCTTTCACATTTCCGGCAGTGGCTGGGGCGTGGTCGGCCAGGCCTACGGCTGTTCCACGATTCTGTTGAAAGAAGTCGACTTGCCGGAAATCCTTGAAGTTATCGAGCGTGATCGGGTCACGCACACTATTTTTGTGCCGGCTGTGCTGCAGTTTCTGTCTGCGGTACCGGGTATCCGTGAAAAGGACTTCAGCAGCCTCGAGAAGCTCGTTTATGGCGCCTCACCGATTACTGAAGAGGTCCTCGTGACGACGATGGAAATATTTGGCCCTAATGTTTTCCAGGTTTACGGCTTGACTGAAACCACTGGCGGGGTCACTGCGCTGCCACCGCAAGACCACGATCCTGGCGGGCCGCGCGCAAACCTGCTGCGGAGTTGCGGTAAACCCGTTGGTGGGCACGAACTGCGGATCGTCGGTGACAATGGCGAAGACATGCCTGATGGCGAAGTCGGTGAAATCTGGGTCCGTGGTCCGCAGATCATGAAAGGCTACTGGCGCAACGCGGATGCCACCCGCGACAGCATCACGGGCGACGGCTGGTTTAAATCCGGTGATGCCGGTTACCTCGTCGACGGTTATGTCTTCATTCATGATCGCGTCAAAGACATGATTATCTCGGGTGGCGAGAATATCTACCCTGCAGAGATTGAGAATGTGCTGATGAGTCACCCGAAAGTCGCGGATGCTGCAGTCATTGGCGTACCCAGCGATCGCTGGGGCGAGACCGTCAAGGCGATCATCACGCAGGGCGATGAGTCGCTGACCGAAGAAGAGGTAATTTCTCACTGCCGCCAGAACCTCGCGCATTACAAGTGCCCGACGTCCGTTGACTGGATGCAGGAAATACCCCGGAATCCGTCCGGCAAGATCCTCAAGGTCGAATTGCGAAAGCCCTACTGGGAAGGCCGGGACCGCAACGTCTCGTAACGGGTGCTGGGGTATAATGCGCCCATGAGTGAACCTGATTTTGACGTCGATGTTGATGCATCCGGGCTGCGTTGCCCTGAACCTCTGATGGTGGTCCGCAATCGGCTGATGGACATGTCGTCCGGTGAGGTGATCCGGGTGACGGCAACCGACCCGTCGACCTCCTGGGACTTTCCGAATTTCTGTAAGTTTCTCTCCCACGAAATGGTGCACCAGGAGACCGAAGGCGACATCTATACCTACTGGATTCGCAAGGGATGACCGAGCAGGTCCATTATTACTTTGCCTATGGCAGCAACATGAACCCTGCTCGGGTAGAGAAACGCCAGATGGGTTTCCAGCATGTGATGGCGGGTCGGCTCCCGCACTATCGTCTGGCGTTCAATAAGCGTTCCGTAAAGTACCCTGGTGCAGCCGCGGCCAATGTGATGCCGCAACAGGGTGCAACGACAGAGGGCGTACTTTATCAACTGACCGTGCCCGAGCAGATTGAGATGATGGACCCGTTTGAAGGCTACCCGCGACGCTATAACCGGGTGGCGCTGGCGGTGGAGGCAGCCCAGGAAGATGTTCTGGCCTGGGTCTATATCGCGAATCAGGAATACATTGCCGAGGGGCTGCACCCTGCACGCTGGTACCTCGAGCACCTGCTGAAGGGTCGGGAGTACCTGTCAGAAACTTACTATCGACAGCTGCAGCAGACTGTCTGCCTGCCGAACTCGGAACTGGAACCCGAATAATGCGGGCGGATGATATCGCCCAGGTTTTTCACGCGTGCTTTCAGAAGGACTTTCGCGTGAAACTTGAGGGCGGGGCGGCAGAGCCTTATTACCAGCCTGCGACCTGCAGCGACGACTCCCATACCATTTACTTCCGTGAGGACTTTGCCTCGAGCGCCCTGCACGAGATTGCCCACTGGTGTATTGCCGGTGCCGCGAGGCGTCAGCAGCCGGACTTCGGTTACTGGTACGAGGGTGATCGCGGGCCTCACCAGCAGCGAGAGTTCGAGCGTCTGGAAGTGAGGCCGCAGGCGC
Source organism: Gammaproteobacteria bacterium (assembly GCA_038136715.1). GTDB lineage: Bacteria > Pseudomonadota > Gammaproteobacteria > Pseudomonadales > Azotimanducaceae > UBA9659. The sequence continues at coordinate 5,835 of JAYQAI010000116.1, forward strand.
TGGAATGGATCTTCAGTGAGGCGAGTGCGACGCCATTTCGCGTCAGCTGTGACAATTTCGACGAGGCTGCGCTGGACATTGAACCCTTCAGGCGGGCAGTGGTTGAAGCAGTGCGGGCGCGACTGGCTGAGGGACTGCCGCCGCGAGCAGGCAAATTCGTTGCTGCGCTGGTGGCGAAGACGGGTAACATGTCGGCACTGGCGCCAGAGACATACAGCGAACTGCCCCCATGAGTGCGATACCTGAAGGTTTTTCAACTGACCCTGGCTTCGATGCGGCCGAGGACCATACCGGCCCTTTTTACTATAAGCCATTGACTGATGGCCGATACGAATGTGTTTTTCTGGCTGAGGCGAAGAACTGTAATGTGAATGGCCTGGTGCATGGCGGCGTGCTGATGACGTTTGCAGACTTTGCGCTTTGCATGGCGGCAACTGACCATTACGCAACAGAGAGTTGCACCACGATTACCTTCAGTGCCGATTTCGTGTCGGCGGTGAGCGAGGGCGAGCTGGTAAGCTGCACACCTGAGGTGACCCGTAAAACCGGCTCCATGGTTTTTGTGACTGGCGCTGTGAAGTCTGCGGGGGAGGTGGCGATGACCTTCAGTGCCGTGGTGAAACGATTACGTAACTCATGAGCAGTGCGAAAGAACCCATCTACCTGGTCGATGCGTCGATCTATATCTTTCGCGCCTACTTCTCGATGCCCGATACGTTCAGGGCCGCCAACGGCGAATCAGTAAATGCCGTCTATGGCTATACCAGCTTCCTGCTGGATTTGCTGGAACGTTCGCCGCAGTTTATTTCCTGTGCCTTTGATGAGAGCCTCAATACCTGCTATCGCAATGCGATCTACCCTGAGTACAAAGCTAACCGGGAGTTGCCTGATGCCAATCTCGAGTATCAGTTGGACCAGTGCCAGCGGGTGACGGCGCTGCTGGGGATTCACGGGCTGGCGCTGAGGGATTACGAGGCCGATGACATTATCGGCACGCTGCAGAAGAAACTTGCCGCAGACCGGCAGGCGATTATCGTAACCCGCGATAAGGATCTGGGTCAGCTGCTGCGACCTGTGGATCAACTCTGGGATTTTGCAGCAGATGACTTCATGGGGCCGCAGGAGGTGCGTGCCAAGTTTGGCGTCGATGCCTCACAGATCGCCGATTATCTGGCCCTTGCCGGTGATGCGGTCGATAACATTCCAGGTGCGCCGGGCATCGGCGCCAAGACCGCCGCGAGTCTGCTGAATCACTTTGATTCTATTGATGATCTTTATGCCCGCATCGAAGAGGTTGAATCTATTGGCATTCGGGGTGCGAAGAAGGCGCAGCAGACACTGATAGAAAATGAAGCGCTGATCCGAATGTACCGCTCGATCACAGGTATTCACTGTGACATTGAGGTTGATCTGACGCTTGACGACCTGATGTTGTCTCGCATCGATGCTGATGACATTGCAGCGTTCTGTGAAGAGATGAACTTCGGCCAGCGCGTGCGCCAGCGGCTGGCCTCGCTCTCCGCCTGAATGGCCGTCATGCAGCGACTGACTGTTGGCCTGGTGCTGAATCCGATTGCTGGTCTTGGTGGGCCTGCCGGCTTGAAGGGCACCGATGGCGTTGTCGACGAGGCGCTGCGGCGTGGCAGTCAGCCGCGTGCCCAGGGCCGGGCACATGAAGCCCTGCG
>JAYQAI010000117.1:0-7350 GCA_038136715.1 Gammaproteobacteria bacterium
TCGGCCAGCTTTGTCAGTGTCGGGACAGGGCCCAGCCGCTCGAGCGCATCGTTTAACAGGGCGATCGCAGCTTGCCTGTCATGCGGTGCAATATCGCGAACAGCCGCGGCGAGGTAACCGGGTTGTGGGTTCTCAGCGAACTGGAAGTAGGCTCGATAGCTCAGCAGCGCCAGTTCATTTGCGCCGAGTGCTACTGCTGTTTTCGCCTGGCCCAGCCAGGCTGACGGGGATTCGTCAGCCATTTCTATAGCCCTAGCGAAATGTTCGCCTGCGCGCACAGGGTCGTCCTCGGATAAATAAAGATTGCCGAGTGCGATTTGCACATTGGCGCTGTCCGTCAGAGCCTGCGCGGCTTCGAAATCCTGCCTGGCCAGTTCCCGGTCGCCGTGCTGCGTGTGCAACAGACCGCGCCTGAGATACAGGGCAGGCGAATCAGGGGCCTGGACAATTGCCCGGCTCACATCGCTAATTTGCGTTTCTATAGCCGGATGAGCCAGCACCACCAGAGGCAACGCCCACAGGAGGCATATACGGCTCACTTCTGGATAACAAAGGTGTCCAATACAGCACCTTTATCGTCAATGAATCGTGATGTCAGAGTGGTGGCGGTTGCGTCAATCACCACGGAGCCAAGCCGCGCTATGCCGTGTCTGCGGTAGTCATCTGCCAGGGGCTCAAATGTTCGGTGGGCGGGATGCAACAGCCAGTTATCCATGGTACAGCCAAATGCCTGGCCGTTAATGTATTGATCGGGTTCACAGGGATGCCACTTGTTGAACTTGCCGCTGCTGCCTGCGACTGTATAGACCAGTCGATTGTCCTGCTCATAAGGTGCTTCAGGGCCACCGAACGTAGCGTTGCCGTCGCTGTCTCTGGCCGCGTGTTCCTCAACATTAAAAGAATCAGACAAGCCATAGTGACCGTTCAGGTACCAGGAACGTTCGTAACTGTGAGAGTGGCCGGAATAAACTGCATCAACACCATAGGCCTCGAATACTGGTGCGAAGGTCGTCCGCATATCGATTTCTCTTTGCTCCAGGTCGGAGTCGTGATTTTCACCCTTGGAATAAGGAGGGTGATGAAAGATCACGATTTTCCAATCCTGGTCAGCACTGGCCTGGAGGTCTGCGGCCAGCCAGTCTTTCATGGCACCTCGCAGGTCATCATCGGAATTGGATAATTGCGAATCGAGACTGATGATGTGGACATTGCCTAAGTCACTGGAGTAGTACTGTTCAGTACCGCTGGCGGCTCCGCCCAGTTCGGCACGAGTTGGCAGGGTAAAGATGTTCAGGTAGGGCAGACCATCCGGGTCGGGACCATCGCCATCGCTGTCGTAGCTGCCGGGATCACTGCTCATGCTTGTCCCTCCCAGGGGATAGACGATCTCGCCCAGCAGGTCGCAGCCAACCATATCGACGAACAGGCAGATATTCATCGGCGCAACGCCCATTTCATGGTTGCCGATGGTTGGCAATACCACAGAAGAGCGGAGCACTTCAGGATAGATATCGAAAAATGCACCCTGCCACTCCGCATCCGTGCCGGCCGGATAAGCATTATCGCCGAGCAGGAGAACGGCATCGATATGCTGATCACCCACGACACTGTTGTTGTACCGTATAAAGCCTTCAAGCACGGCCTCTGCTTCACCGGGATGCGAGGGGTTGCCGTCACGATCAAACTCGGTCGCAGTTCCGGAATCACCCAGTAACCAGAAGCGAATATTTCCATCTGTTGGTGAGGAACCCGTCTTTGGAGCCGTTCGAAAACGATAGGTCTGCGTGACATCAGCGGAGTCACCAAGGGCATAGTAATAGTCGGTATCCGCTTCGAGGCCTTTCACGTGCGCGATCTGGTGTCCGTCTTCCATCATCGCAGGGAATTCGGTATCAAGACTGGTTGCCTCTTTGCCCAGACTGACTTTGTCTGCCGCGCCGCGCCATTTGATGATGACGCCGCTGGCGGAGAGTTGCTGCAGAAACAGTCGTTCAATGCCCGGATTCATGTCGGTCGAAGCAGAAGCTGAACCGGATAGCGTCTGAGCACCAGATGCCTCTCGTTGGTGAGAAGCTTCTCGGTCGCACCCGCCCAGGGCGATCAGGCTGATGATCAAAATGAGTTTTTTCATGACTCGACGTGCTCCGGTTTTCAGATGTTGGATGGTCCACAAGGCAATATAAGGGAGAAACGGTCGCCGTGTAAAAAGGCGGTCGTCTGTTTGATGGGATGTGACGAACTAACCACGCCAAAGTCGTACGGATTTTGGAATAGCGACGTGTCCGCTAGATCCGGGACCCGGAGTGATGAAGCCGTTTCTTACGCCATCAAGCACCTCACGTTGTATTCAGCGGTAGCTACCCTTATTATTGCTGGTATATACCCGCATTAAGCAACCATGTCCGACGCAACCCATTGCCTCTGTATCGAAGTCCGCTCCGCTGCCCAGAAACTCACAAAGCTTTATGACGCAGCGCTGGCAGATTTCGACATCACCATCACCCAGCTGTCACAGCTCAACGCCATCCGTAAGCTGGGTGCACCGACGCTGACCGACCTGTCAATCGAAACAGAACTGGATCGCAGCACACTCGGCCGCAACATCCGGCTGATGGAACAACAGGGCCTCGTGGCAATGACCTCTGGTCAGGATGCCAGGACCCGGGTCGTCAAACTGACAAGAAAAGGTCATTCAACGTTGCGGCGTGCCGGACCTGCCTGGTGGCAGGTTCAATCATCACTGATAGACCAGTTGGGACCCGAGAAACGACAACTGCTACAAGAACTGTTGTCTGACATTTCCGGCACGGCACACCCCGGCCACACCTGACCCTAACTCAAACCAGAATCTCGTAAAGGAGTCGCACCATGACCAAAACAACCAAGTATTCAGTCTGCTCCATCTGTGATATCGGCTGCCAGGTCAGGACCGAGGCTGAAAACGGCAAAGTGACAAGGGTGATTGCCCACGACAATCCGATGCTGGCGAAAAATATCTGCTTTAAGGGCGTGGCTGCACCGCGAATTCACAATCACGAGGATCGCCTGACCAAACCGTTGAAGCGAGTCGGCGAGCGTGGTGAAGACAAGTGGGAAGAGATTTCTTTTGAACAGGCCATGGATGAAATTGCCGACCGCCTGAAAAAGATCGTGGGCGAATACGGCCCCGAAGCACTGGCCGTTTCAACATCGGGCTGGAATACGCAGACAACCTACGGCACCGACCGGCGATTCATGAACCTGCTGGGCGCCCCAAACTGGACAAGCGGCGTATCGCTCTGCGCCGGCAATACGGCAGCAATCAACAAACTGACTTATGGCTGGTTCCCGATGGGCGACTTTGGCAGCACCAACTGTATTGTGCTGTTTGGTCACAACCCCCGCAAACACTCATGGACCCCGATCTACAATGCCATCAACGCAGCACGGGACCGCGGCGCCAAGGTCATTGTGCTGGATCCGCGTGTATCCGAACAGGCTGAGGTGTCCGACCTTCACCTGAGACTTCGTGCAGGTACCGATGCGGCCATGTGTCTTGGCTGGCTCAAAGTCATTTTTGACGAGGAGCTCTACGACAAGAAGTTTGTCGAGGAGTACTGCACCGGTTTTGACGAGCTGAAGGCGCGGGTGGATGAATACCCGCTTGAACGCGTTGAAGAAATCACCGGTGTGGACAGGGAACTCATCGCAGAAGCGGCGCGTATGTATGCCACCGCCGATGGTGCGATTATCCCGTGGACCCCGATCACCGACATGCAGATTTCATCAACCTCTGCGATCCGCCTCCACTCCATTCTTCGCGCCGTGACAGGGAACCTGGATATTGTTGGTGGTGAAACACTGGGCGGCTTTAACGAGGATTACATCCCCGAGTCAGAAATCGCACTGCACGAGGAACTTGTGCCTGCACAAAAGGCCAAGCAGCTCGGCTTTGAAGATCACCCGGCGTATACCTACCGCGCTGCGGAGATGCTGAAAGAATCCTGCGAGCAGGTCTGGGGTTTCCCCTACGCTGACCAGGTCATGGGTTGTCACATGGCGAATCCGACCAAGATTTTCCGCGCCATGGCCAAAGGCGACCCGTACCCCATTAAGGCCTTCTTCGTGCTCGGCAACAACGCGTTGATGAGCTACCCAAACCAACACCAGATTCGTGAAGGCATGATGAACCAGGATCTGATCGTCACCCACGAAATTTTCATGACACCCACCGCAATGTTGTCGGACTACGTGTTGCCAGGGGACGTGTTCACTGAACGGAATCACATCGCAGATTCCTGGAGCTGGTCGAACCGACTGACGTTGTCACAAAAAGTAGTGGATGCGCCCGAAGGGGTGAGCAATACCTATGATTTCTGGCGTGCACTGGCGCACCGTTTTGGCTTTGGAAACTACTTCCCCTGGCAAAATGTTGAAGAAGTCCTGGACTACCGACTGTCGCGATCAGGCCGAACTTTCGCAGAGTTCGAGGCGCAAGGGTATATGGAAATGCCTGCACCCAAGTTCAGGAAATATCGCAAAACCGGTTTCGCAACGCCGTCCGGCAAGGTAGAGCTCTACTCCTCAGTGCTGGACGACCTGGGGTTTGACCCCCTGCCCTATCACCGGGAAGGCCCGGCAACCAGCGAGGAATACCCTTATCTCGTCTTTACCGGTGTACGTGAAGACCCGTTTTTCCAGACCGGCCAGCGCAACATCAAGGAGCTGCGGGACCGATGCAAGCTGCCAAGCATCTACCTTCATCCCGAGGACGCGGCCCGCGATGCCCTGGTGGATGGTCAGTGGGTCAATCTGGAAACACCCCATGGCAAAGTCACCATGCAATTATCGGTTCAGGCATCCATGAAAACCGGGCATGTGCGGGTTCCGCATGGCTGGTGGTATCCGGAACTGAGGGGCGAAGAGGAACTGGCCGGCGCATTTATGTCGAGCGATGCTGTGCTCTGTTCTGACGATGAAGGGTTAATCGATTACGAACAGGGTATTCCACACTTCAAGGGATTCCCCGGCCGGGTAGTGGCAGCGGAAATGCCTGCAGCACTCAAGGAAGCATTGGCATGACCCAGCGAACCGAACTGCAAAATCGCGTACTTGAATTCAAGTCCGCGATGGCGGCTCGCGTGGCCAACAGGCTGTTTTCGTTCAGGCAGACCGGTATCGATGGGTACCTGAAACGCAAAATGCTTGGTACCAAACCAAAGCCAGTCACTGACAAGATGTAACCCTAAGATTAGGGCTAGCCGGCTGCCTCTGCAGTCACCTGCGCAATGCTTGGATGCTGACCGAGCCGTTCCAGCAGAGAAACCAGCTTCGGCGAGTCTCCCAGCAGATCAACATCTGCGATTTTTGCCAGTTGCGAGGCCAGGCCGAGGCAATAATACGCGTAGAAGTCAGCCACGGTTATCTCACTGCCACGAATGTAGGGATCACAAACGATCAGCCGCTCGACTGCCCTGCTCCCCTTACCAAGGTCCCTGTGCACCTCTTTCTTAGTTTCATCACTGACCGGTTTGTTGAACAGTAGTTCCGGCAGGCAGCGTCTGGCGACCAGCTCAATATCCAGTTTTAAATGGCAGGCCAGCTCCATGGCCTTCGCCGCACTAAAGGGGTCGTCAGGCAACAGGCCCGGTTTCAGCGCTTCCAGGTAGTTGAATATTGCAATGGACTCCGACAGGTACTGACCATCCACCTCTATCGACGGCATTTTTCCCATCGGGGATCTCACCAGGTAGTCTTCTTCCTGCGATGGAGGTGCCTTGACCTCTTCAAACTCAATCCCCTTTTCAATCAACAGCGCTTTCGTCAGGCTGTAATAGTTGCTCATCCTGAGGCCGTATAGCTTGATCATTTTCTGGTCCTTGTCGCTTGTCTGGTTATGAAGGGCTTAAGGATACCAGTTGGCATACCAACCTTCTTACTATGTTGGGTCAGGGCGAATACTGAAAGGGGTCGACCGCTGATTGCACTTGACGACGCTGCGTTCTATCACGCTTTCTGTGTCAGCTGCTGTGAGGCCAGGCTGCTCATTAATCGACAATCACCAAATCTCTGACGAAAATCGAACTTGTTTGGAATGACCAGACAATATTTGTGAAAGTGTTCTAAAACTGACCCTCGTATCAAGGAGAAAAGATGAAGCAAGCCATATTGGTTCTCATATTGACAATTACAGGCGTGACGGCCGCGGCCGAACCGGTTCCTGTAGAAATCACCGGTACAATTGGTGAGCGTTGGGCCTCAACTTCAGAGGGCTGGCTTGAACGGTGCTACAACAGAGGACGCCAGGATCTGTGTCAAATTTTCCAACAGGGTTCCGAGATCAAAGCGAGGTTCGCTGCTGACCCCGATAGTCAGCCCACCGACGAACTCTGGTCGGGTGACGGATGGTATTACACCGCCGCTCCAACGATTGAAATTGGTTTTAGTTATGAGTCGCAAGAATTCATTTGGCAGCCGGTTATAGACGAGGCCGGTTTAGCCGTGGGTGTATTTACGGAGTGGCGCAATGACGTGCTCAATCCCTGGGGCGGCTACACCTATGACTCATTACTTTGGAAAGGAAGGGAGCTGGCCGAACCGTTTAATGTTAATGGGTACTCTTTCGACAGAATCCTACTCGAACTTCACGCGTTTGCCGCTGAAGGCGAAACGCCCGACCTATTGAATACGGACTCAGAGGGGCAACCTTTGTTCCCTACGGACTTTAGCAACGTAGACCGGGTGACGATTCTACTTGGCTCATCCTGTCCAAATGACCCAGGTATTGATATTTGCGGCGACATGATTCGATTGGATTTGCTTACGACCAGCGACGAGCGAAGTTTTACGTTTAGCGGCAATGTCATCTTTGGTGATCGTATTGAGCGCGCTGAGGGTGGTCAGTTTCAGTCCTTGCCGCTGCCTGAAATTCCCTACGGGTCGGCAGCAAACGTTGAATTCAACCTGAACGCAGCGTCTTTCGATAAGTTCAGGAAAGATGAAGATTGGGCTAGCGCGGAGAGCAGAGCAGAGTATGAACTAGGTTCCCTTGGCGCAAAGTGGGAGTTCCCGGAATTCGGGCTCTCTCTCGAACTACCAACCGGGATGCTTATTGTCAGCGACAACTATGAATGCGCGGCGGATTTTGTATGCGACGAAATCAGCCTTTACAGCGAATCCCCATCGTTCCTGGGGTTAAACGCAACATCAGGCAACACTTATTTGAATCAGCGAGGTAATGCAACCGAGTCGACATTGATTGATTCGGACCAGGTACCAGCGGCTTTATCCGTATCTGAAACCGACTTCCACTTTGCTGGCCTTCGATTAGCCGAGAACAACTCCGACGGCTCGTCGACCGAGATTCTTCTT
>JAYQAI010000118.1:0-7338 GCA_038136715.1 Gammaproteobacteria bacterium
ACCTGCGGCCCGTAACACCTGGACAACACCCCGCACATAGTTCGACCACATCAGCTCAGAGTTGAAGGGGATGTCAACTCCGGACTCAAACTCATCAGTTTCCTGCCCAAAATCCAAAGCGACGACCCGGACACGCTGATCATCGCGTCTGCCGGCAGCGACAGCAGTGCCAAAGTCGATAGCCGCCGGCAGAACAAATCCACCATTGTAGTCCGTATGTTCGCCGATCAGGTTGACGCGACCGGGCGCATAAGCCGCCAGCGCCGGCGCTGTGCCAAACTGGTGTCGGTACGCAGTCATCACTGTCTGTTGGAGATCAGTCTGGTTCACAATCGATAGTGCCGCTCGCTGGCCTGCTGGAGTTGCGCCGCCGCCTGCTCAGGCGTCAGATCGCGCTGGGCTTCCGCCAGCATCTCGTACCCGACCATAAATTTACGAATACTGGCTGAGCGCAATAGTGGTGGATAGAAGTGAGCGTGCAGTTGCCAGTGCGATCTGTCATCAGCCTCCAGGTTAAACGGTGCGAAGTGCCAGCCCATGGAATAAGGAAAATCACACTGAAACAGGTTGTCGTAGCGGGTCGTGAGTTTCTTCAGGATCACGGCAAGATCGTCTCTTTCTGCATCGGTGAGAGACTGCAGGCCCGATACCGGCTGCAGCGGCAGCAGCAGTGTTTCAAACGGCCAGGATGCCCAGTACGGCACCACCGCCAGCCAGTGCGCGGTTGCAACGACGGTACGCCGACCATCCGCCAGCTCAGCCGCCGCATAGTCCAGCAGCAGATTACTGCCATGCTCGATCGCATACTGGCGCAGCCCCTCTTCTTCCCGCGCCACTTCCGCCGGAACAAAACTGTTCGCCCAGATCTGGCCATGCGGGTGCGGCTGTGACGAACCCATCATCTCACCCCGATTCTCGAATACCTGCACCCAGGGATACCTGGCGCCCAGCCGTTCGACTTCCGCCGCCCAGGTATCAATGACGCTGCTGATAGATGATGTCGACATCTGCGGCAGCGTCTGGCCATGATCAGGTGAGTAGCAGATCACATAGTTCTCACCTTGTACGGTGCTGGTCCGCATCAGTGGATCATCGTTGTCGAAGGTCGGGGTATCCGGCAGCAGAGCGGCGAAGTCATTCGCAAAGATATAGGTTTCCGCGTAATCGGGGTTCACACTACCCGACGATCGGGTATTGCCCGGGCACAGGTAACAGTCCGGGTCATGAGCAGCGGTCAACGTCGCTGGCGGGATTTCCAACTGGCCAGACCAGGGCCGTTTCGATCGGTGCGGCGATACCAGCACCCAGTCTCCGGTCAGCGGGTTATAACGCCGGTGAGGGTGATCGGCTGAATTGAAGCGGATTGCGGACATGATTGGAATGATTGTAACGTGGGCGGCTCGAACTCTCAGCAGGATATGATAGTGGACATTCGATACGGCATCATTGGCACTGGCATGATGGGCTGCGAGCATATCCGTAATCTCGCCGCGATGGACAACGCGATGGTCGTTGCGATCGCTGACCCCTCGGCAAAATCAAGGCAATGGGCGCTTAAAGCCTGTGGCGAGCGGTTCAAGCCAACAGCCTATGAGCACTACCATGACCTGCTTTCCAGGCCAGACCTCGACGCCGTCGTGATCGCTTCACCAAACTATACGCACATCGATGTGATGCGCGATGTTTTTGCAACGGACCTGCATGTTCTCCTCGAAAAACCCATCTGCACGACCCTACCCGATGCGCTCGAAGTCTGCCGGCGAGCAGAACAGCACCGGGGTCTCGTCTGGATCGCGCTTGAGTATCGCTACATGGCACCGACAGCAGCGCTGATCAGACACCTCGGTGAAATCGGAAAGATCAGGATGTGCGCCATCCAGGAACATCGTTTTCCTTTCCTCAGGAAGGTCGATAACTGGAATCGATTTAACCGCAACACCGGTGGCACCCTGGTAGAAAAGTGCTGTCACTTCTTTGACCTGATGAACCTGGTGATCCAGGCGGAACCCATCCGGGTGATGGCCTCAGGTGGTCAGAGTGTCAATCATCTTGATGAGGAGTACGCCGGCGAAGTACCGGATATTCTTGATAATGCCTATGTCATTGTCGAATACGCCAGTGGCGCAAGAGCCATGCTTGATCTCTGCATGTTTGCCGAAGGTGGCCGTTTCGAGCAACAGATCAGCATTACCGGCGATGAGGGTAAACTCGAAACCGGAATTCCCGGCGACAAGCTGTATATCAGTCGGCGCGCCGACAACAGCTATTCTGTGATTGATGTGCCCGCAGACCCGAGGGTACGTGAGGAAGGTATGCACCACGGCGCCAGCTACCTGGAACACCTGGATTTCGCCGCCGCCATTGCCAGCGGTTCATCCGCTGGCGTCACCGCACGCGACGGCCTTAATGCCATGCTGCTGGGGGTTGCGGGTCATACCTCAATCGAAACCGGTCTGCCGGTCGAACCAGCGGCACTACTAAAGGCAGCTAAGTAAAGCACCGGCTAAGAGAGCACCGGCTAAGAGAGCAGCGGCTGAGAAACCTCAGGCTGCGAAACGCAGTGCATCCCGTCTCAAGGCTACCTGCAGTACTTTTTCTGAACGCCAGGGGTTCTGCTTACCTCGGTACAGAACGCGATTGCCTTTGCTGAGCAGCCAGATGTCGAGGGAAGGGATATGTCTTACTTTCATGATTCGCCGCCAATTCGTCGTTTAATTCGATGCTAAACTGTTTACACGTACAGTACTGTATACCTAAACAGTATGCAAGCTCGAATTTCACCGCGACGGCAAATTCATCCAATGCTGGACCAGATCAAGCCAGCCCGTTGATCCGCAACAACCAGTTCACCAGACCAGCCCTGTAACCGCGCATTGACCGCTTTGAGTGCCAGTTCAGGCTGGTTATTTTGCTCACTGATGTGGGAAATAATGAGTGTTTTCAGACGGTTAAGATCAATGCTGGTAAGCAGATCTGCCGCCTGTTCATTGTTCAGGTGACCGTAGTCACCACCCACCCGCTGCTTCAACTGCCAGGGATAAGATCCCTCACGCAGCATGTCGACATCGTGGTTACACTCCAGAAACAGTGCGTCGCATTGCGCGTAGTTCTGTCTGACGTGCGGCGTAATATGACCAAGATCGGTAAGAACACCCACGCTGAGCCCCTTTGACTGGAGGACATACTGACAGGGTTCCTTGGCGTCGTGTGGCACTGCTACCGGTACCACATCAAATGACCCTACGCTGAAAGGCGCGTGGCAGTTGATGGGATTGACGCTGGGCAGTTCACCCAGGGACTTGGCCTGGCAAGTGCCCGGACTCAGATAAACAGGGGTGGCAAACTTCCGCGCGAAGGGTGCGACGCCATGAATATGATCAGCGTGTTCGTGGGTAACGAGAATCGCACTGATCTCCTCCGGTTGAATACCCAGGCGGTTCAATCGCTGGACACTTTCTTTCAGCGTAAAGCCGAGATCGATCAGCAGACAGGTATCGCCATTGTCAACGAGTGTGCCGTTACCCTTGCTGCCGCTGCCCAGTGAAGCGATTCTCACTTAGGTCGAATACTCCCGGATCAGCTTCAGCAGACGTTCACGCAGAATCAGACTTTCCGTTGAATCGGGCATGCTGGTGTCGTCCATGGCGATCCGCACCAGCACTTCTTCACCCGCGTCTTCAAGCCGGACCTGAAAACGCTGGTCCGGATCGGCTTCAATCCGGTTTTTGTCTTCCGCGCCGTCACGTCCGAACAGTCGGCCGAAGAAACCAGGCTCTGGCGAGTGTTGCGATGAGTAAGTGACGTAATAAACGGAGCGGGTCCGATCCAGGTCTTCGACATTAACGCGGGCATCTTCCAGTGCGGAACCTACGGTTGCCCAGGCACGGTTGAAATCGAGCCTGTAAATCAGCACAAGACCCTCCGCCTGGGTAACCAGACTCGCCTTGCTCTCCTGCAGACCCGCCGCGAGCAATGACACCTTAGGACCTTCTGCCATACGGTCACCGAGGTAGTAAGCCATGGCTGACAGCATCTTGCCTTCAAGTTCCGGATTGGCTGAGACACCGGTCCAATCGCCTTCTAGCCGCTGCCCCAATGCGCGTTGCTGCTGCTCAACAAAAAGCTCTGAGCTGCCAGTACGGACACCAGGTTCGACCCGCACGCGAAACTTGTACTGCATCGCATCATCCCGCGTTTCCCAGGCTGAACCATCCGTCATCGAGTCGAAAATTTCATCGGGATTGCCACTGCCACCAAGCAGCCACTCTGACTCCAGCACGCCGTTGCGCGGATCCAGCTGCGCCACCGGCAGGTGATTGTCTTCCCAGAACTGGACAACCTGCGGCCAGATGGTTGCTGTCGGCAGATCAAGGAACACCCAGCGCTCATCACCGAGACGGCGAATAACAATCTGTTCGACCCCAAAACTGGTGCTGAGAGCCTGCGGCAGCCCGACTTCGATCGGCTTGCCGGCAAGCCCGCGATAGTCTTCCACATCGGGGATCGGCATCAGGTCGACGAAGGCTGGCTCATCCATTCCTTCGGGAATACGGGTTGGCGCAGAGGATTCAGTTTCGAGCCGGGTTTGCTCGTCACTCACACCGAAGTAACGATCCAGTCCCATCCAACTGCAGCTGGAAATCAGTAACGTCGACAAAACAACAAAAACAACACGCATCAGATTACACCCGCCTGTGTCATAGCCTCACGCAGTTCACCATGGAATTTTTCCGAGAACGGTGTCATCGGTAGTCTGATGCCGGCCTCGATCAGGCCCATTTCAGCCAGCGCCCATTTTACCGGAATCGGATTCGACTCAAGGAACAGCTTACGATGCAGCCCCTGCAATTCAGCATCCAGTTTTTTGGCCTCATCCGCATTACCGCCAAGCGCCGCTCGACACAGGACAGCCATCTTCGCTGGCGCCACATTGGCCGTAACACTGATTGTGCCGTTCGCCCCCTGCAGAATGAGGTCGCAGGCGGTTTCATCGTCGCCCGAGTAGATAGCAAAGTCATCGCCACAAAGCTCTCTCACCCGCCGCCCGCGCTCAAGATCTCCGGTAGCTTCCTTGATACCAACGATCAGTTCGTTACTGGCGAGCCGGGCTACCGTCTCAGGCTGCATGTCACAGGCGGTGCGACCGGGCACGTTATAAAGCACCTGAGGCAATGCGACCGCCGCAGCAATGGCTTCATAATGAAGGTACAAACCTTCCTGGGTCGGCTTGTTGTAGTATGGCGTCACCAGCAGGCAGGCGTCGGCACCGGCCCGTTTCGCTGCCGCAGTCAACTCAATGGCCTCTTCAGTGGAATTGGCGCCTGTACCAGCGATAACAGGTACACGCCCCGCCACCGTCGCCACGGTCTTTTCAATCACGCTGCAGTGCTCTGAAACATTCACCGTCGCCGATTCACCGGTTGTACCGACAGGCACGATGGCCGCTGTACCTGATTCGATATGCCATTCGATCAACGACGCAAGTTTCGCCCAGTCGATCCCGCCATCTGCATGCATGGGGGTCACTAAAGCTACGATACTTCCCGTAATCATCGTTCTGGCCAGCTCGAAAAGGGGCCCATCTTACTGTCGCTCATGGGGCTAAACAAGCGGGATTATCCCGCTCAGGCCTTGCGCAGCCAGTGCCAGTATTCCCCGTCGGCTTCCTTCTGGCCGACCAGCTCATTGCCGCTCTGGCTGGCGAAGACTTCAAAATCACGCATGGAGCCAGGGTCCGTACAGACCACCTCCAGTACCAGCCCGCTGTCGAGCTTGTTCAGCGCCTGCTTTGCTTTCAACAAGGGCAGGGGACAAGTGAGCCCACAGGCGTCGAGCTTTTCATCAATTTGTAAATCCATGACGTCATTATAAGTGGCGCGGCGATGATGAACCATAATTCAGGTGGATGAATCGACGCTGAACAATTCAGACGGCGGTCGGCGCCAACCATGACATAATAGGCACAACAATCATGAATCCTGGCAAGTCTCGAGATATGTACCGATCCATCCTGCTCTGGCTGGCGGCCATCATTGCGCCCCTCGCCACAGCAGCGCCAAATGACCTGCCAACTTTTGGTGACAGCACGTCAGGCATAATCTCGATGAACGAGGAACGCCGGATTGGTCAGCAGTTCCTGCGCTCGGTCCGGGCGGGCGCGCCGACGCTGGACGACCCGGTACTGCAGAACTATCTTGAGCACCTGATCTACCGCCTGGCGTCTTACAGCCAGCTCACCGACCGCCGGCTCGACCTGGTCCTGATTAACAACCCGACGCTGAACGCGTTTGCCGCACCGGGCGGCATCGTCGGTGTACACCACGGACTGTTTCGTTACGCCGAGACCGAGCATGAAATTTCCGCCATTCTTGCCCACGAACTCGCCCACCTGAGTCAGCGCCATTTCGCAAGACAGCTGGCCCAGGGCAAAAAAAACAGTGTCGTCAGCCTCGGCGGGCTGCTGGCAGGTATCATTCTTGCCGCTACTGCCGGCTCTGAGGCGGGGCTTGCCGCCATGACATCGTCACAGGCTTACAGCCAGAATCAGTTCCTGAAATACTCCCGTGACCGGGAAGCTGAAGCCGATCGGGTGGGTATTCACACCCTCTTGGAAGCCGGCAAGGACCCACGCGCCATGGCCTACATGTTTGAGCGACTTGAGCGGGCCAGTCGGTACAGCACCGGCAACCGGATTCCGGAATTTCTCCGCACACACCCCGTGACCAAATCAAGGATTGCCGACTCTTACAACCAAACCCAGAACTACCCGAAGAATACTTACCCGCTTAATCTCGACTACCAGATGATGCGGGTTCGAGCCCGCGTCCTCACGGCAAAATCACTGCCAGCGGAGATTGCGGCCCTGCGCGCCAGTCTGAAGACGGATAATCCGCTGATGCGCACTGCGAATGAGTACGGCCTCGCCCTGGCCCTGACCCGGGACCTGGCTTTCGATGAAGCCCGAGCGCTGCTGCGGGGTCTGCGCCAAGAGTACCCGCTCAATATCCCGCTGATGATCGCTGAGGCCGAAGCCTTTGAAATGGCGCAACAAACTGAGGAGGCGATTGCCCTGCTGGAAGACGCCTTGGAGGCCAATCCGAGCAACTACCCGATCACTATGAACCTGAGCGAGGCCTACATGGCCGGGCGCAGACCCCATGCCGCACTCGACATCCTGATCCCGCTGACCGTGGAACGGCCCAACGACGAATACCTCTGGTACCTCATGGCTGAGGCCTACGGTCTTGCGAACAATATCCCAGGGGTGCATGAGGCCCGGGCCGAGTTCTTTGTTTTAAACGGGAACTTTGACCAGGCCATCAAGCAGCTTGGCTACGC
>JAYQAI010000119.1:0-7250 GCA_038136715.1 Gammaproteobacteria bacterium
GTGGAGCTGATAAGCAGAGTGTGGTCCTGGCGCGGTGCTGTCTCTATCAGTTTTGCGATGGCACGGCCACCTCCACCCCCGGACAGGTTTTCATAACTGAGGTCGGTGACCAGGCCTGACTTCTGCAGGGCCTCGCCGATGCCTCTGGCGGTGCCATCCCAGCCCCCGCCAGGGCCAGCTGGAATCAGAAAGTGGACCTCTGACATCAGGCGTGTTTCAGCAATCGCCAGCTGACCTGCCGAAAGGCACAACCAAAGACAGAACTTGAGTGCTGGTCTGATCAATTGTTGTGTGTCATTTGTTCAGGAAATTCAATGGCAGGCCTGGCGTCTCCCAATCACAGGCCACAAGTCGTCCCGTGGTAGACAGTGTGATGAAGGCGGTCTTCAGGTCTACACCCCCGAAACAGATATTGGTGGTCAGCACGTCCGGCATTTCGATGAGCCGCGCTGTGGCGCCATCCGGGGAGTGCACCGTAATGCCACCGGTGATGAGGGTGGCAACACAGACATTGCCCTCGGCATCAACAGCCATGCTGTCGAACATATGGTGATCGGGAATCTGGGCAAGCATCCTTGGGCGCTGGCTGGCATCAATGATGCCAGGGCTCGCGATCGGATAAGCCCAGGTCCTCCCTGTCGGCGTTTCAGCCACGTAAAGGGTCTTCTCATCGGGAGACAGACTGATCCCATTGGGTGCTTCCATCGGGAAAATCGCCTCGCTGATGTGCGAGCCGTCGATTTTCGCGTAATAGACTCCAGTACGGTCCCGGTCTCTTTCACGGGTTTTGCCGTGATCGGTAAACCAGAAGCCGCCCTCAGCATCGAACACAATGTCATTTGGACCGCACAGTGGATTGCCATCACAGGCCGTGTAAATAGTCTGGACCTCACCTGTATCGAGGTCGATGCGCTCAATTCTACCACCGCTGTAGTCAGGGGGCTGCTGACCCGGGAACAGCCTGCCATCACTGGCCTCGTGCCAGATGAAGCCGCCGTTGTTACAGACGTAGCAGGCCCCATCGGGCCCAATGGCAGCACCATTGGGGCCGCCGCCAGGCTCTGCGACGACCTCAATCGTGCCATCCGGATGCACCCGACTGAGTGTTCCGCGAGCTATCTCGACGACGATCACGCTGCCATCAGGCATGGCAATCGGACCTTCCGGGAAACGCAGCCCGGCAGCGATTTCTCTTACTTCTGGCATGGCAGCCTCCTTGAATCCAGGCGGCTAGTTTTTCAAGTTAGCGTAAGCCCAGTCAAGCCAGGGTAACAAAGCCTCGATATCGGCACTCTCAACGGTACCTCCGCCCCAGATTCGCAGCCCCGGCGGGGCATCCCGGTATCCGCCTATGTCCAGAGCAATATCTTCCTGCTCCAGGATGCTGGTCAGCGATTTCAACAGCGCGCGTTGCTCGTCTTCGTCTTTACCTGCAAACCACGGATCAACAACCGTAAGGCAGATCGAGGTAGACGACCGAGTGGCCGGGTTCGCGGCGAGAAAATTGACCCAGTCAGTACAGTCAACCCACTTGCTGATCACGGCCAGGTTGGCTTCAGAACGACTGACGAGGCCACTTAAACCACCAATGGATTCAGCCCAGTCGAGCGCATCCAACTGGTCTTCGACAGCAAGCATCGAAGGTGTGTTGATGGTTGATCCGGCGAAAAGGTCAAGGCCAAGCTTGCCCTTTTTCGTCAACCGGAACACCTTCGGTAATGGCCAGTTCGGCGTGTAGGTCTCAAGTCGCTCGACAGCGCGGGGGGACAGTGCCAGCATACCGTGGGCTGCTTCGCCGCCCAGTACCTTCTGCCAGCTCCAGGTCACAACGTCCAGTTTTGGCCAGTCCAGTGGCATGGCGAATGCGGCCGACGTTGCATCACAGAATGTCAGGCCGTTACGATCCGCTGAAATCCAGTCAGCATCAGGTATGCGCACACCTGAGGTTGTGCCGTTCCAGGTGAAAACGACGTCCCTGGCTTCGCTGTCAACCGCATTCAGGTCGGGCAGTTCGCCGTAGGGCGCGCTGAATTCACGCAGGTCTTCAAGTTTCAGCTGGGACTTGATGTCAGTGACCCAGCCTGCGCCGAAACTCTCCCATGACAATACGTCAACACCGCGAGCGCCAAGCATCGTCCACATGGCCATTTCGAAAGCGCCGGTATCTGACGCGGGAACGATGGCCAGGAGGTAGTCATCCGGCATCCCCAGCATTCCTTTACTGATGTCGATGACCGACTTCAGTCGGCTCTTCGGATAACCGGCCCGGTGAGAGCGCCCAAGGGATTCTGTGCTGAGGCAGTCGACTGACCAGCCTGGTCGTTTCGCGGTGGGGCCGGAGGAGAACCGGGGATTCAAGGGTTTCTTATCAGGTCGTGGTATTGCCATGAGTGCTGGTTTTCCGAAAAGGCCGAAATTTGCGGATTTAGGCTGTGTATGTCAAGTTCGTCGGGGTTGTTACGCGGATATTCCCCATGAGGTTCAACGAGGAAGTGAAAGTTGCCTTTTCCATGGCAACCGCAGCGTTGTTTACCCTGATTGGCTATGAATTTATCCGGTCATCATCAACCGTGCTCTTCAAATCTGCCTATGGCGCGGACAAGCTGCCGCTGGTGATGGCGGCCATGCCAGTCGTGGTTTTTTTGGGTGTCGCACTCTACGGCTGGATCCTGAGCCAGCTCGGCCCCCGCAGAACGCTGCTGGTGAGCTCGCTGGGCTCTTCAATGATCATTCTTGGCTGCTACTTGCTGGTGCTCGGCGGTAACGAAATGGTGACGCCGGCTTTGTTCCTGTTCAAGGAGTTCTACATCGTCCTGCTTATTGAGCAGTACTGGAGCTATATCAACTCGTCCGTCACTCCGACCACGGCGAAGAAGGTCAATGGCCCCGTGACGGGCATAGCGGGTATCGGTGGTGCCATCGGTGGCTGGATGGTGGGACTGTCAGCGGAAAGTCTTGGCACGGAGACCATGGTGCTCTGTGCGGCCATCGCGCTCCTGCCGGCGGCCCTGGTGGCCAATCTCACCTACCTGTTCCATGGCGAGCCGGATATGCCACCGGCGGACAAATCTCAAGGCCACCTCGCGCTCAACCTGTTCCGCGAGGACAAGATGCTGCTGAGTCTGCTGGCGGTTGTGCTCGCCTCTCAGGTCATTGCAGCCGTGCTTGATTTCAAGTTCCAGGGCATCCTGTCAGAGGAATATGCTGGCGAACCAGACAAGGAAACGGCGTTTCAGGGCTGGTTCTGGGGTACGCTGAATACTTCAGTACTGCTGCTGCAGTTTGTCTTTGCGCCACTATTGCTGGCGTTTGTCTCGCTGCGCCTGGTTCACCTCATGATGCCTTTGATACATCTGGCTGCCATCACCGTTGCCATTATCGAGCCGACCTTGCTGACGGTGGGCGTCGCCTTCTTCCTTTTCAAGGCATTCGACTACTCCATTTTCCGGGCGGCGAAGGAAGTATTGTATGTTCCGTTAGGATTTGATGAGCGCTATCGGGCAAAAGAAGTGATTGATGTCTTTGGTTACAGGACGGGGAAGGGTGGTTCCAGCGTCGTGATTGCGGTTCTGCAGCGGCTCGGGGTTGTCATGGCAAACTATTACCTCGCGATTGGGTTCGTCATGGCTCTTGTCTGGCTGGCCCTGGTATTTCCCTTGACCCGGACGTCCGACGAGAGTTAAGAAGTCACTGAACAACACCGCGTGGGAGACGCGCTACCCCTATGAACCTCGAAAAAGTCATTTTTGCTTTCTTCATCATCCTCGCACTGACGGTGAATTTCGGTTTTTTTATCGGCGACATCGATAATCCCGCACATCACAACGTCCTCGGTTTATACGCGGCGATCTTTGTCAATGCGGTAGCGACCATCCTCAAGTTCGGCGACAGATCGCATATTGGCGCGATGCTGCTTGCTGCCAGCCTGGTGGCGATTATTCACCTCGTTGCCGCTGCTGCGGTTTGGGGTTACGCCGTGCACGTTGTCGATAGCGGACTGACAGCATCAACCATGGCCACCATCGTCTCACTCTCTGGCGGTGCAGTTATCGCGAATGTCATTTCGGTTACGTTGGTCGTCATTGAAATTGTGCTGCTAAGGCGCTGATCAAACAGGAAGCTAACTAGAATGGACACGGTCCTGTTTATCGTCCTCCGCCAGATGCGGGTGCCGCTCTTGTTGCTAACGGGTGTCTATGCTATCGCAACCCTGGGACTGACACTGATACCCGGCGTCGATGACAAAGGTAATCTCTGGCACATGGACCTGTTCCATGCTTTTTACTTTGTCTCTTTCATGGGTACAACGACCGGGTTCGGAGAAATACCCTATGCCTTCTCTGATGGCCAGCGTATGTGGTCACTCATATTTATCTACATTACGGTTGCGACCTGGGTTTATACCATCGGTTCCCTGATTACACTCCTGACCAGTGACGTGCTGCGCAACGCCATCACGGTTTACTCCTTTGAGCGCCAGGTGAGGAGCATGCGAGAGCCGTTTTCACTGGTGTGCGGCCATGGCGACACGGGCAGCAAACTCGTCAAGGCACTGCGCAAGCGCATGCTGCCGGCGACCGTTATAGAAATCCGCCGGGATCGGATTGATGCCCTGATGCTGGATGACAACGAAGGCCATGTCCCAGCTCTTCAGGGAGATGCATCGATACCCGACAACCTCGTGCTGGCGGGGATTAAACATCCTTTGTGCAAGAACATCGTTGCCCTGACTAATGACAACGCGGCCAACCTGCGTATTGCGATTACCGCCAAAGTTATGAACCCTGATCTCAAGGTCATCTGTCGGTCCAATGCCGTTGAAATCGAGGCCAACATGGCCTCGTTCGGAACGGAACACATTATTGATCCGTTCGAGGCTTTCTCTCGTGACCTCGGTCTGGCGACCTATGCACCGCACCAGTTTATGCTGAGTCTCTGGCTCCGTGGCGAGTCCGGAGAGCCGCTGCCGGAGGTTGAAGTTGTGCCGGAAGGGTATTGGATCATCAATGGATTTGGCCGTTTCGGCCAGGCGATTTACCAGGAGATGGTTAATCATGGTCTCGAAGTGCAGGTCATTGAAGCCAACCCAGAGATTCCGAACCTGCCCGACAACACCATTATCGGTGACTGTACAGGTGAAGCAATACTCGATCAGGCGGGTGTGCACGAGGCTGCGGGCATCATTGCTGGTACCAATGATGACTCGAACAACCTGTCAACGATCGTGACCGCGAAGCAGATGAACCCTGAACTGTTCGTCATCGTTCGTCAGAACGAACATGCCAACCGCAAACTGTTTAAACAGGCGCCGGCCAACGTTGCGATGGAGCCAAGCGCTGTCATCGCCCGAAAGATCAAAACGATTTTGACGAATCAAGCGATTGATGAATTCCTCAGCCTGGCAAGGGCAAGGGATGACAAGTGGGCAAAGTCGCTCTGTGCGCGCATCAGGGCGCTGGGCGAGGGGCGCCTGCCAGAGACCTGGGAAGTCACAATCGGTGACAAGACACCGGCGCTCACTGCCGCCCTTGATGCCGGACAGGAGATACGAATCGGTCATCTCATCCAGGACTATACTGACCGAGAACATACGCTACCCGTTATTGCACTGTTTCACAGCAATGAGTTGGGGGCTTTTTGCCAGCCGCCGATACACACGCTGCTGACGCCCGGTGACCGCTTGCTGTTCATCGGGCCATCACCTGCCCACTGGAAGATGAACTGGACCATGCACAATGAAGCGTCGTTGCACTACGTACTGACCGGTAAGATTCTGCACCAATCCTGGCTGGGGCGCTGGCTCGATAAATCGTGATGGGTGTCGCGAATCTCTAGTTAGCACCTGACTGCAGCCTGAAAGCCACGGGTCGCTCGCCGGCAGCGATCGCATTCAACAGACTGGCGAGGCGTGCACTTGACTCCAGCAGACGCCGAATCAATACGGGCTTGTTGCGATTGAGGTAGTCCATACCGAGGCGGTCACCCGATTTGATCAGGCTGCCGTCAACATGGACGTAGCCGTGAGATCGCCCCAGCGCCAGAGACTGGTTCATCCAGTCAATGATCCTGCCGTCTTTATTTGCAGCTGACTGGGATGCCAGCCACTCGACACTGTCAGGGTAGGCGATCTTCATGGTGTCCATCATCTTGTAGTCCCAGACTGCATGGATATTGGTGTCTTCACCAAGCCAGCTGACCCTGATCTTATTGCCGCCCCAGTCGCTCGCATTACCGACGTGCAATGGCTGGTGCAGATCCCCGATATAGTGTCCGAGAAAACGCAGGGCTGCGGCGCGACGTGTGACATCTCGCTTGCCGCCAGGCTCGCGATAGAGGTAGTTCAGAGACTGCTGCACACCTATAGCGATGCAGTTCGTGGCCGCACAGTCTCGGTCGAGATCAATCACTGTGGCGTCATCCGGGACGTTAATAAAGTGATGCTCATAAGTGCTTTTGCGCGTGCTGTACTTGACGTCGTCGGGCCAGACACAGGCATCCGCGAAGTTGACGACGCCTTCTTTCAAGTCACCAGCTTCTGCCAGCAGCTGATCAACCATCGCCGTCGCCGCTGGTGTCAGCTGGGTCTTTGCAACAGCGCAGATCAGGCGATGTCCGTCCCAGCCCCAGGCAGAGGCGTTGGGCTGGTACAACAGGGACAGCACGAAGCTAACAGTCAGAATCAGGCGCAAGGTCTTTCTCCGGAATCGAATAGGTTATTGTACTTGTCCTGGTCGAATCGAGGGTATCCGTCCGATAAAGATTTAGCGAGCTAAGCCAGATGGACCTGCTGATCCGCCAGAGATGCAACCGTTGGACGATGGGTGACAAAGATGCAGCCGTAAGGCTGGCCAAGCACGGCACGCATGACGGCAAGTTCAGTTGCAGCATCAAGGTAGCTTGTACCCTCGTCAAGCAACAGGAAATCTGAACCGCGGTACAGGGCACGCGCCAGTAGCAATCGCTGGCGCTGGCCGGCAGAAAGCCCTGAGTCGATGTCGCTGACCTTTTCCTGATACCCAAGTGGCAGGCGAAGAATGTCTTCGTGAATCATCGCTGTCCTTGCGCAGTCGATGACCCGTGCCATGTCGAGCGCGGCTTCATTGAAGGTAATGTTCTGGCTGACGCTGCCAGCAATCAGTCGGTCTTCGGCCATTGCGCAGGAAAACACGGCGCCAGGGCAAACTGATGCTGTTAAGGGTCTGCCGCCGATACTGATTTCGCCCCGGGTCGGACTCAGCTCAGCCAGCAAC
>JAYQAI010000120.1:0-5827 GCA_038136715.1 Gammaproteobacteria bacterium
GTGAACCTGACAATCAGGGCAATCAACAGTCCTGGTACACCTACAGCAATAAACGTTAACCGCCAGCCCCAGTGTTCACTCATCCAGCCACCGGCAAGGTAGGCGATCAGCAACCCGATATTCACTCCCAGCGCGTAGATACCCATGGCAGTACCGCGCTCGCTCAGCGGGAACATATCTGAAATCATAGAGTGAGAAGGTGGACTGGAACCTGCTTCTCCTATCCCCACTCCGATTCGCGCCAGTGCCAATTGGAAGAACGACTGCGCCATACCGCACACCACAGTCATTCCACTCCAGATCGTAATCGCTGCGGTGATAATGTTTCGACGATTCGCCCGGTCAGCCAGCATGGCAATGGGCATTCCCAGCGTTGCGTAAAAAAGTGCAAACGTTAAACCAATCAGGAAACCCATCTGGGTGTCGCTTGCACCCAGATCTTGTTTGATAGGCTCCAGCAGGATGCCCATGATCTGTCTATCGACGTGGCTGGAGGTAAAAACCAGCACCAGTATTCCCAGCGCATACCAGCGATACCAGGGCCTGTCGGTTATCCCGGGTTTGTTATTCATCATCCGGACTACTTTCGGTGAATTGTCTCAGGGGTGGTACCAGATCGGTGAAGACCAGGCTCTGTCCTGAATCGTCGCTTCCATATCAACTCTGGGCTCGATGCCGGCCCTGATGGCATCCCAGGTGCTCCACCGGCACTTCGGGTTTTCTAATACGCGTACGTAGTAAAAGGCGCGCTGTTCAGGATCGAAGTCCGGGTCCTGCCAGAGCGTTCTCATTTCCGGCGCACCTTTATCAGGGGTTACAGCGCAATTGCTGAGGTCAACACCGGCACCATTGTCTGGGCATCGATGGGTCTCTGGGTCGACTGCCCCGCCATCAGAACAGGCGATGTCGTAGACCATCTCTTTGGCTTCGCCATCTGCACGCCAGCCTTTGATGATCTGCAGTCTTTGCAGCGCAACGGTATCCGGATCCTGCGCTGCCCAGGCAAAGAAGGTTGGCGCCTCGTCACTGCGTGACAGGTCGCCACCCATCGTTACACCTCTGTCGTAGGCCTGTGCCACAGCATCACTGGCTTCGAGCATTGATGAATCAAACTTGGTCGAGCCAAAAAAGCGCACCTTGATATGTGGTCCACTGGTACTGAAGGTTTCTTTCCTTCTGAAGGCTGCGTAGATATCTTCCCGGGTATTGGATTCAGCCCAAACGCCCGCCAGACCCGAGGCACTCCAGAACTGAGCCGCGGCATTGGCATAAACCCGGCCATCAGGCGCGGCTACCGGCGCGGCGCCGAGCGGATCATCCTCTGTCGCCTCTGATTGTTCGGCGGCGATCGGTACAGAACCTCGCTGGCTCGGCTCAATATCCGTAATGCCGGTTTTACTCCAGTAATTGTCCTCTTCAAATGAGCCCGCTGCATTATGTGTATCTGACGCGCCGATCACGCCAAAGCGATAAGGATTGAAGCCTTCTTTTTCTTCGAGCTCGAGTCCCCGAAGGTACGCGTCACGTACGTAGCTGCCTGGTGCCTGGCTGGTGAGGTTACTCGCAATCCGCAGAGGCATGATTTCGTAATCAGCCCACTCATCATTAGGCGAAAGCAGCGGGTGAGTATCGGACGTGCCTTTAACTTGACTGTTTTCAACGATCGGTTCGTTGCGCATGCGCTGCTCCGCGTAAGCAGCATCCTGCGGCGAGCCATCGAACTTTGTCATTTGGAACATCCAGCCGTTGGAGCCATTCGAGTTGTGCGGGATCGCGAGTGACTCAATACCATCCTCACGCTGCTTATCCATCCAGGCCCACAGGTCCTCGGGGTTCAACGATTCTAAGCGACTGTATGGCAGGTCAGGCACGCGGCTGCCACGAAAGATCACATTGCGGTGAAGGTTCTCAAATTCAGGCCCACTCGCCGTATATTCATAGCCAATAAATGTCGTGAAATTTCCGGGATCATTGTGCCGCTCAGCAGATTCGATAATGTCCTGCCAGGCAGAACGCGCGACTTCTTTATCATCCAGTATGTCGACCTCTCTGTCCTGGCTGGACACCACGTAACCCAGCGCGGCGGCGAAGGCCGCCCGTGAATCTGCTGGATCCTTAATGCTTCGAGCCACCCGGCCCAGTTCGAGCTCAGAGAGCGGGCCACTGCCTTCAGCGGCCTCACGCATCGCGCCGAGGTAGAAGGCATGGTCAGTCACCGAGAGAAAGTCGAGTGGCTTCTTCATTTTCATCTCAAAACCGCTGGGATGTTGCAGCATATCGCCTTTGGCAAAAGCATAAGCATCGTCCGGCGTCGCCCTGGTACCCATAAGATAAGCATCAAAAGAGTATCGTGTGTGGATGTGGGTGTCGCCGAAGTAGGCGTTCCTCAAAGCATTCCTCTCGGTTTCCAGAGGATACGTCAATGCTTCAGAGGCCGCTTTTTGAGCTGTTTCAGGTGTTGTTTTGCCTTCTTTTTCGGGTGCCGAGCAGGCAGAGAGGAGAAGCACAACCAGAAGTGGATGGGGTAGTCTTCGCACTTTGAATCCCTATTATTGTTTTTTGTCAGGGTAGCGAATTGACCTGACCTTGACCAGTCAGCCAGTACGACTCAATTCAGGGCAAATTTCTGCCATTCCAATGCCTTTACAAACCTCTGATTTTGCTGCTTTAATCGACTTGGGGATATTTGCAATAACTAATAAAAGTCTGTGTGAGCTCCAACAATAACTTTATAAAAAAGAGGCATCATTCATGGAAAAGCCGTTCACAACATTCGCTCCTTCACCTAGTGGGGCATTGTTAAAATATTCAGCTCTTGCTGTCGCGGTCACCTTCGCTGGCATCGCGCAAGCCGAGAGCTCGCGACAAATTGAAGAGGTCATTGTGACGGCTGAGAGGCAGGAAGCCTCGGTGCAGGACACCTCGATCTCGATTACCGCATTCACAACAGAAATGCTCGATGACTTTGGCATCCGAAACCAGGAAGACCTGCAGAACTTCGTGCCAGCAACAACCATTCAGCCATATGACGCGACAGTTCGAGGCGTAGGCAGGAATTTCAGAGCGCTGGGTGGGGATCCAGGCGTTGCCACCTACATGAACGGTGTTTACTCAGAAGACCTGTTGACGGCGACTGCCGCCACATTCTGGGACGTAAAACGCATCGAGGTTCTTCGTGGACCCCAGGGCACGCTCTACGGTCGCAACGCGGTCGGTGGCGCTATCAACATCCTTTACAACGAGCCAGCTCCCGAATTCGACTACATGATGAAGGGGATTGTCGGCAACTTTGGCACCAACGAGCTCTACGGCATGATCAATGGTGGTCTGACCGACAAGCTCTATGCCAGGTTCAATTTCAGCCATCGTGACAGAGATGGTGTGATCGAAGAAATTGGGCCAGGCAGTGACCTGGATGGCCTCGGTACTGAAAACGTGGCACTGCAGCTCAAGTTTGAAGCGACCGACACGCTGGAGTTCAACATTCGTGCTAACAGAATGGAGATTGACCGGAACTTCGGTGGTGCTAACGGCGGCGGATTGGTCGTGCTGAACGAAGAGGGACAGCCGTTCCGAAACACCAGCAGCATCGTGCCTGGTTATCGTGCCATTGACCCAACGAATACTGACCCGGCCAATTTCGCCCAGAACAGCTGGTACGACACCACGCAGCCAATTCTGACATTTAACGATCCCGTTACCGGCGCACCTGTTCAGGCACAACCCAACAGACTCGGGGTTGATATCGCCGAATTCGACGGTTTCCGGAACGCGGCAGCGTCCCTGGATGGGTTTGGTGTAACCAGCGCTGCCTCAGCGGCAGCTTATAACGACTGCGTTTTCAGCGGCGATATCAGGGGTGGCGATCTGTGCGCCGCGACCAACGGCCTGAACCGTGAACAGTTCGACCAGCAGGGTGTTCAGTTCAACACCTCCTGGGAAGTGACTGACACGCTCGAGCTGAAGTACATCTATGGCTACAACAAACTGTCGTATCAGCGCACCACTGATGACGATAACACTGCGAGTGTGCACCAGGACCGCCAGTTCTACGTGAATCACGAGGCCCGCTACGAGTCTCACGAACTACAGGCTTTCTGGGAACTCGGCGACTCACTGAGTTTCACTTCGGGCGTCTTCTGGTACGACGCCACGATTGACCAGCGCGGTGACTTTTACTCCTCAGTGGGTGAAGATCGTTTCATCAATCCTTACAATGATGTAACCGGACTCGCCAACATCGTCGCAGCGGTCCTGCCTGGCATCATTGGTGCCGGCAACTTTACGCCGAACCGTGTACCGACACTGCACTCTGCAAGAGATCTGTGTCAGGATCCGGCCACGCGAAAGCCACAGTGTGACATCAACTACGCCACCAACAACCCGGCGCCAGCGCAGAACAACAACCTGCACATAGGGCCCTGGATGGGCGATGACGGTACCAACCCCGACCTGGATGTTGAGCACGGGATCAACAGCCTCGGCAGTGACCTGCTCTACCATACACAGACTGAACGAAAAGCGTTTGCCGCTTACACCCAGGGTGTGTGGGACATCAACGAGAAGTTCACACTGACCATGGGTATTCGTTACGCGTGGGATGAGGTCGATGCCCAGGAAAACCTCTGGCGCTATGCTGAAGTCGCGCCCGCTTTTCTGCCCGCCTTCGGACTGGACCTGTTCACCTACAACCTCGTGAACGGCGGCATCGTACCTGATGCATCAGCGCCAGGCGGCTTCAAGGGAACGAGACGTGCCGTCAACGGCGGATTCCCCGTCCAACTCAGCGTCTACCGAGGTTTCTCTCGAAAAGATACTGAGACGACTGGCCGAATCAATCTCGACTGGAACATCAATGAGGACATCATGCTGTATCTGTCAGCCACTTCTGGCTACAGATCAGGTGGTAACAACCTGGTCTTCTTCAGTGCCACGCCTGCGTACGATCCTGAGGAGCTGATTGCCTACGAATTGGGTTACAAGACCCAATTGCTGGATGGCACTATGCAGATCAACGGCTCGTTCTACTATTACGACTATGAGTCTATCCACACGGTAGCGACCGAGGTGACACCACCGCTGGTACCGGGCGGCGCACCTGGCACAACGACGTCAGTATTGCCTGCTCCTGGCGCAGAAGTCTGGGGTATCGAGGCTGAAATGCTGTGGCTGGCCACGGACAACTGGACGATCGGCGGCAACTTCAGTTACACGCCAAGCGAGTACACTGAAGACCTGTTCATTCAGGACCCCGCCCAGGTCAATACGCCTGAGTCGCTGTTCCCCAGCGTCAACGCTCTGACCCAGAACATCAATGGCAACCAGATCCTCCAGGTGCCAGAGTTGAAGTGGACCGCGTGGGCCAGTTACTCGATGCCCTTGAGCAACGGTTCCAAGCTTGAACTCCACGGCGTCTACAGCTGGATTGATGACGTTTACTACTCTCCATTCGAGAGCAAGTCCGAAATGGCAGAAGCCTACGATCGTACTGACGTACGAGCGACCTGGACTTCAGCGCAAGAGAACTGGACGGTTTCTGCTTTCGTCAACAACGTGTTTGATGACGTCGGCGTCCTGCAGGTGCTCCGCAACGGCGAAGACGAGTTCTTCCGCCAGTCAGCCGGCACAACCGTGCCGCGATTGATGGGTCTGGAAGTCACTTACATGATGCCGAGATAACCTCAGCTCTCGCAGCGACCAAGAAAAACGGGTGCTTTAAGCGCCCGTTTTTTTTGGTTTACTATTAACCTCAAAACTCACCTGGCGTGGCCCTTCACGATGATAAAAGTTCTCGCACTCTTCCCGCTGCTTTTAATCTGGTCGCAGG
>JAYQAI010000120.1:5837-6983 GCA_038136715.1 Gammaproteobacteria bacterium
TCGTCGAACATTGTCGACGGTGACGGCTCAAGAGAAATCACTGACGTCGATAACTACACCATCAGACGCTATGAGAAGAAGCAGAAGCGCTGGCAAAAGTGTGTCAATCGTTACAAGAAATCACTGATGGAAGATTTCACAAAGCTAAAAGACAGTGCCCAGCATGGCCTGACACAGGACCAAGCGAACGCAATCCTGGGAAAACTCGCGCTGATTCAATCCGTTTACCTGACGGAAGATGCACTGCCGCCAGAGCCTTCCCCAGATGAAGATGCGAACGCGGGTGACCACGATACAACCCCGGATCAAACTGCAAGCCCATAGCAAGGCCCTACCACCTTTCGGAGCCAGATGTCTGGTTGATTGCGGCTCCTCGATAGATTGACTCATTTCAGCGTGTCCACTTCAGAACCGGAGTCGTTGCGGCTATGATACGTGCATGCGAAATACCTACATTACTGCAGGCATCATCGGTCTTGTGGTTGTCGCCTGGTTGCTGACAGGCCAATTACGAGAGCCCCCTGAGCCAATAGCCAAGAACATTTCTGAGCAGAACCGCCGCGTCGCCGCCATGGGCGAAGAACGCACGCTGACCCGCGTCCGGGTCGCGACCCTCCATGCGTCCGAGCGAACGCGATTGCTGAAGATCCGCGGTCGGACTCAGAACAAGCGCTCAGTTAATGTTCAGTCCCAGATCAGCGGTCTGGTAAAAGATCGGTTTGTAGAGCGCGGCGACTCTGTCGCGGCAGGCGATTTACTCTGCGAAATTACGCTGGAGGATCGTGCTGCTTTATTAGCCGAAGCAAGCGCAGCGGCCGAACAGGCGAAGATAGAGCACGAGGGATCCTTGAAGCTGTCCAAAGAAGGACTTCAGTCCGAAACGGTGATCGCTCAAACCAAGGCAAGGCTGGCCTCAGCGGTTGCCAGGCAGAAGCGAGCCCAGCTTGATATACAGCGGCTGAAAATCACTGCACCTTTTGCCGGTGTCATCGAGGACATACACATGGAGGCCGGCCAGTTCGTTACGCCCGGTTCGGCCTGCGCAACATTGGTTGACCTTGATCCTATGCTAATTGTCGGCCAGGTCGCGGAATCGGAGTTGCTTTATGTCAGACCGGGCATGGCAGCTCGAGCAATACTTTCCTC
>JAYQAI010000121.1:0-6844 GCA_038136715.1 Gammaproteobacteria bacterium
ATTTCGCGGGCCTTTCGCTTGATGGCTGCCTCGTCGAGAGTGAGGACCTGGCGCTCTTCCATGATGACCTGCCCGTCAACGATCACCGTACGCACGTCCTGACTGTCTGCAGCGTAAACAAGATGTGAAACAGCGTCATATCGGGGTGTCAGGTGTGCGGCGTCCAGCGACAGCTGGATCACGTCCGCACGCTTCCCGACCTCCAGTGAGCCGACCTGATCATCAAGCCCGATGGCTGCGGCCCCGGTGCGCGTCGCGATCTCGAGTACAGAGACCGCTGGCATGACCTTTGGATCCAGCAAGCGGCCTTTATGGATCAATGCCGCCAGTTTGATTTCCTCCCACATATCGAGGTCATTGTTTGAGGCTGCCCCATCCGTGCCGAGTCCCACATTTACGCCGGCTGCCAGCATCTCGGGGACGGGTGAAATGCCCACGGCGATCTTGAGGTTAGACGTGGGATTGTGAATGGCGCCCACCTGCCTGCGCTGCAGAATCTGTACTTCGCTGGGCGTCGGTACAACGACATGGGCGCCGATCGTCGGGCCACTCAGGAAACCGATCTGCTCCAGCAGGTTGATAGAAGTCTCTCCATAACGCTCACTGACAATAGCGAGTTCTGCTGCCGACTCTGACAGGTGAATGGAAACGCCGACACCGAGTGCCGTGGCCCTCTCCCTGATGATCCGAAGATTCGGTGGCGAAATCGTATACGGCGCGTGTGCGGCTATCGCCGGTGTGATACGAGGGTTTCTGTCCTTCCATTCGCTGATGAAACTCTCTGCTTTCTGCATGGCATCATCAAAATTCTGCGCGTAGCCACTTTGCTGTTCGATGACGGCCGCCGCAATCACGGCACGCATGCCGCAGGCCTCGACCACGCCAGCGATTTCTTTGGGATGAAAATACATGTCGACGAAGGTAGTTGTGCCGGTCTTGATCATCTCAAGGCAGGCCAGTTGCGTGCCCACCCTGACGAAAGCTTCGTTCACAAAGCGGATTTCGGCCGGAAAGATATAGCCGTTCAGCCATTCCATGAGATCCAGGTCGTCTGCAATACCTCGGAAAAGGACCATGGCGGAGTGGGTATGGCCGTTGATCAGGCCCGGCATCAGCAGGCGGTTTTCCCCCGCGATCGTTCTTCGTGCGGAATAGCGCGCTTTGATAATGTCCCTATGATCAATGGCGACGATGACCCCATCATCGATCGCCAGTGCACCCTGGTCGAGCTGCCGATGCTGGCTGTCCATCGTGATGACATGGTCCGCGGAGACAATCAGGTCGATCTCAGACGCCTGGCTGGTGGCGGCACCGATTGCTGTAGTGATGAGCAACAGCATGCCGGGAATGATCTGCATCATCGTTTCCTCTTCATCTCGGACCTTCCACGGCCGCTACTTTATCGGGAAATCCCGCTTCTCTCAGGGTTTAGTTTACAGGGAAGGTCAAGGGTAAGCGGGAGTGTTATAAAACCTGAAGTATACTCGCCTCGCTGATAGACTCGCATATCTGAACGCCGGCTATGGCTTTCGGTTGAAAATCATCAAATAATTTGTCAAAAAGACAGGCGCTTAGTCAGAGTATCGCCCATGCAGGAACAGGAACTGATCGAACGAATTGGTGAGCTCGCACCGATGGTTGAGGCACACGCGGCCGAAGCCGAAAGCCAGCGCAGACCTGTCGACGCTGTGATGGCAGCTATTGAAGAGACACAGGCCTATCGCTGGTTTGTGCCGAAAAAATATAACGGTTTTGAGTTCAGCCTCGAGGGCTTCATGAAAGTGGGCATGACACTCGGTGCTGCAGACATCTCGACGGCCTGGGTTGTGACTTTTTGCATGGAACACAACTGGCTGGTCGGGCTCTTCAATGCCGAGGGCCAGGAGAGAATATTCGGCAAACACCCTTACATCATTGCGCCAGGTGCGCTGGCCCCCAAGGGTTTCGCAACACCGGTTGATGGCGGTTTCAGACTCACCGGCCGCTGGGAATGGGGCACCGGCGTGATGCATTCAAATTATGTCATGGTCGGTGCTCTAACAGAGGGCGCAGAAAAGCCGGAACTCTGCATGTATATACTCCCCAGAGAAGATGCAGATGTGATCGATACCTGGCAGATGTCCGGCATGGTGGCCACCGGCAGTAATGACATCGCCGTTGAAGACAAATTTGTGCCCGCCTGCCTCAGACAGCCCCTGGGTGACCTGCGCGCAGGGGACAGTCCGGGTGCAGCCGTTCACAATACGCCGACTTACAAAATGCCTATGCTGCCGGTGCTGGGGCTGACTGCCGCCTGCCCGGCGGTTGGCTGCGCCCGGCGAACGCTTGAGCGTTTCAAGGAACGCATCCTGTCGCGGACCATTTACGGCACACAGGACAAACAATCAGAAAGAGCACTTGGACAGTCACGCCTCGCACACCTGACAGCACGCATGACTACCCTGGAAAATACCTTGTTAAAAGTGGCAAGCGACGTTACTACCTGGGGTGAATCCGGTGAGATCTGTCCTGACATCGAACGTGCCGCGCTCCGGGTCAGAATCGGGCATATTGTTCGAGAGGCCAGAGACATTGTTCGCACAGTTGTTGAAGCCAGCGGCGCGACAGCCCACAATCTTGGCAACCCGATGCAACGGGCAATGCGTGATCTTGAGACATTGTCTGGTCATACGGTATTCGACCTGGATGTTTCTACGGAGTCCTACGGCAGATTGCTGGTGGGCTTACCGTCGAACACCCCGATTTAATATGCGGCACCTCATTGCAGCGGCCCTGCTTGGTATCTCGCCATACCTGCTGTCGAATACGGCACTGGCACGTGATGCAGAACATTGCCCTGGGTTTGTCGATGGCCAAAAACAGGTTTACTGGGGGGATCTGCACGTCCACTCAGCTTATTCGCTGGATGCCTGGGGTTACGGCACTATCAAAAGCCCGACTGACGCTTACCGCTTTGCCCGTGGACAGGAAATTGATCTGACCGAGGAACTGACTGCTCAATTGGAACGGCCGCTGGATTTCATGGCGGTGACGGACCACGCGGAATGGTTCAATCTGATGTACCTCTGCACTGACCCTGAGAGGATCGACGACCCCTACTGCAAAGTGCTGGTCGAGAAAGCAGATCGGCTGACCGGCCGCGAAGTGTTTAATGAATATGTGCTGCCCACGATTACCAAAGCAGAACCACAACCAACGCCTTTGTGCGAAGCAAACCCTGAACGCTGTCAGCAGGCCCATCTCTCTCAGTGGCAGCGCATACAGCAGGAAACCAACGCAGCCAACGACCCCTGCCAATTCACGGCGCTGAATGCTTATGAGTGGTCGGCCACCCCTGACTTTAGTCATAACCACCGCAATGTCATCTTCAGGGATGAGAACGTTTCTGCTGACGCGATAGATTACCTGCGCTACCCGACGCCGCTCGCACTCTGGCAGGCCCTGGATGAACAGTGCAAAGCGGAAGATGGCTGCCAGGCTGTCGCCATTCCACACAACACGAATATGGGTGATGGCAAATCGTTTGATGTTGAGACCGAAGCAGCCGATGTCCTGGCGCTTCGTGCCAGATACGAGCGCCTGATCGAAGTCCACCAGGAGAAAGGCTCGAGCGAATGCCTTTATGCCTTTGGCCAGCCTGATGAAGATTGTAATTTTGAGTTGTACCTGACGCATAACAGTCAGCCCAAGACTGAAGATGAATATAAGGCGGAAGACTGGGCGAAAATGCGCAGCAGTTACGCGAGGGCCTTGTTAACCCGCGGCCTTGGAGTCTATGCCAGTCAAGGAATCAATCCCCTGCAACTCGGCATGATTGGTGCCAGTGACAACCACGCTGCAACCGGCGGCTTTGTCGAAGAAGATAAATGGCTGGGCTCCGTGTTTGGTATGGGTGATTTAGATCGCAACATGATCAGGGTGCATTGGAATCCTGGTGGTCTTGCGGCAGTTTGGGCTGAAGAAAATACAAGGCACGCCATCTTTGACGCGCTGGCCCGAAGGGAGGTCTATGCAACCAGTGGCCCAAGGATACAACTGAAGCTCGAAGCATCAGATACACCTCTGAACTGTAACAGCCCAGACGCGAAGGGTACGCCGATGGGCGGCGAGTTGAATGGTCTGCAGACAGCGCCCTTTTTCAAAATCCAGGCACGCTACGACAGAACACCCTTGCAGGCCATTGAGATTATCAAGGGTGAATATCGAGACGGCGAGCTGAAAGAGCAACGTATTCCAGTCTGGCGACAGGACTCCGGAGGGCTGCATGTCTGCGAGACATGGCAGGATGAAGACTTTGACAAGTCAGCGCCTGCATTCTGGTACGTCCGTGTGCTGGAAGCGCCGAGTCTTCGCTGGTCTGCACACCGATGTCGCGCAGCAGGTCGTTGCGCTGACTATCCCGAGGCCGAGGTCACGATGCAGGAGCGAGCCTGGAGCTCGCCGGTCTGGTACCTGCCCTGAGTGGGCGGTTTACGCCTCTTACTCCAGAGACACCCGGAAATGCGGGTTGGTTTTGAGTTAAAACTCTCACGCAATAACCTATAATTGAGCGCTAAGGATGTTACGAAGGCGGCGTTGCTTAGAGCGCTGACGTTAACCTCCAGTCCTACAATAGAAATAGACTAAAAACGGATTCAGGCCGGCGACAAACGACATGGATACCTCAGAACACCTCCACGAAGCTCGTGCCTGGCTGGCAAACTATTACATTAACATTGTTGCGATTATTGGCCCGCCCATTGGGGCCTTAACGCTGTATCGGGTCCTTTTCACTGAGGACATCACGATATCACTGCTTCCATTGAGTCTCGTCTTGATTCTTTGGCCGATTACGGCATGGTTCAAGAATCAGATAGCCTTATCACACCGCATGATTCTAGTCGTTGGCGTGTTCATGATAGCTTCTGTGCTAGTAACCGTTCACAGGGGTTTACACAGTCACATTATGCTGACTGGCCCAATAGCTGCCTTTACCCTGACCCTGTTCTACGGTAAACGAGGTTTCTGGATAGCCACGTGCCTGATGTTAGTGCTGATTACGTATGCGACGGTGACCGGGATGATTTTCGGGCATGTTGGTGCTGTTAGTCTGGAAAGCCCCATACCCATTTTGTACCGCGGTACAACGATGGGGCTGCTAGCAATTATTTCCGTTTACTCAATCTACGGTGTTACATCTATTCTCACCAAACAGGCTAGTGTTATTGCTGATCAGGAACTAACCATCTTGCACACATCGCGAGAGGCGGAACAAGCGTCGACCAATCTGGCATTGCTTGAGGACACTGTCGATTGCATCATCCTGACGATACAGGAGGATGGCCACGTCAGTTATCAAAACGATTATGCGAAGGAACGATTGGGCTCATCTCACAACGAAATGCACCTCGAGCAAATCACAGCAACGAGAGAAGACGCCGAGAAGTTTCTACAAGCGCTAAAAAACAGCCGAGCTGATCAGGATTCGAAAAGATTCAGTTGCCAGCTGATGTCTTCCGACCGAACGCCAATGACAGTTGAAGTGAATTGTAAAGTTCGCCAGCAGGGAACAGGGGATGCAGATTTGGTTTGTGTCGCCCAGGACGTAACCGAATTGCTTGATCAACGAGATAGACTGAGGCAGGCGGAAAAATTCGAAGCGCTGGGTGAGGCGTGTGCGAGGATCTCCCACGATTACGCCAACCTCTTGACGATCATGTCGGGAAACCTGAGTTTCCTGCAAGGGGGTGAAGTCAGTGAGGAATATCGCGAAGCGCTTGCTGACATAAACAGCGCGGTTACTGACAGCAAGGCTTTGACACAACAGATTGGCCAGTACTCGACCAAGCAGCGCATCGATTTAACACCTGTTGATTTAGATGACTTTATGGCGAAGTTGACGACGATGGGGCAATCACTCTGCCCAGAGGAGATCGTAGTCAGCCTCGACACATCTTTTGCCGGCGATTCCCGCTGGCTCGATGAAACATTAGTTACTTCGATGGTTCTGAATATTGTCTCGAATGCGAGAGACGCTATCGACGGCGCAGGAGCGATTCTGATCAAAGGCGAGTATGCCGAAAAGCGTGACAATGCGACCGATGTCATGATGATCAGTATTGAAGACAACGGGTGCGGGATTGCTGCAGAGCATTTGAACAAGGTGACTGATCCATTTTTCAGCACCAAGAAATCGAGTGCGGGCCTGGGCCTAGGGCTGAGCACCGTAGCCAGACAACTCGAAGCGATGGGTGGGCACTTAAAAATAGCCAGTGAAGTCGGTGTAGGGACAACCATGGTCATCGAGTTACCTGTGGCGGCAACAGAAGCATTGAATCCGGCTTACCGTGCACGTGGCTTTTAGATCACGGAGCCAGACCGGCACCAAAAAATAAAATGCTTTGGTCGTCGTGCGGTCGCCGTTGGCTACATCATTGAGATGTCTGGTGAGCTGCAGATCCATGCGGCTACCCACGAGACTTCAACGATTGTATGTTTCGAGCTTGTTGAAGCTGATCATCGAACGAATCTCTTCAACGTAAGCCTCCCTTCGCTCTGAATAGTTGATCAGACCGGCGGCGAGGGCGCTGCCGCTGGGTGGTTTGCCGTTGGCGCGGCGCCGGTCGCGAATATCCCGCAGTAGCTGATAAGCCGGATGGGAATTCAGAGTCAGCAGGTAGTACTCAACGCCAGCCCTGACTGAACTGAAGGCGGCTACCTCATGCTGTGCCCCCTCATTACGCTGCTCAGGCACGAGGCCACAATCGCGGGCCCAGCACCAGATGCCGAAGAAGTTATTGCCCTTGCGGGCGAAACGGGCGGTGCCCCAGCCTGACTCGTTTGCGGCCTGTGCCAATACCAGCGA
>JAYQAI010000122.1:0-6838 GCA_038136715.1 Gammaproteobacteria bacterium
CAAAGTTTGCACTTGCCGTCGACATGCTGCGCCTGACGTTTCCTTATCTCCTGCTTATTTCCCTGACTGCACTTTCCGGCGCTATTCTCAACACTTACGGTCGATTCGCGGTGCCTGCCTTCACACCTGTGCTGTTGAACCTTTCGCTGATTTCCTGTGCGGTGGGTTTGTACTCCCGGCTGGATGAACCGGTTATGGCACTGGCCTGGGGTGTGTTGATTGCCGGTGTGCTCCAGCTGACTTTCCAGCTGCCTTTTCTCAAGCGAATTGATCTGCTGCCTGCGCCGAAAACTGGTTTTAAAGACGAAGGCGTCAAGCGCATCGGTGTGTTGATGCTGCCGGCCATTTTTGGTGCTTCGGTGAGCCAGGTTAACCTGCTGCTGGATACGCTGCTCGCTTCCTTCCTTCAGACCGGCAGCCTCTCCTGGCTCTACTATTCAGATAGATTGCTGGAACTGCCGCTGGCATTGTTCGGCATCACCATTGCAACTGTCATTCTGCCAGGTCTGTCACGAGAACATGCCGAACAATCTTCCGAGGGCTTCTCAAAAACACTGAACTGGTCGCTTAAAGTCGTATTGCTGTTCGGTGCGCCGGCGGCCGCTGCACTGGTTCTTTTGTCAGATGAGTTGATTGCCACCCTGTTCTACCAGGGCGAGATGCAGCCGCGGGACGTGACCATGTCGGGCATGGCGCTCGCTGCATACGGCATCGGTCTCCTCGGGCACATGTGGGTCAAGGTGCTGGCGCCCGGCTACTTCGCCCGGCAGGATACAAAGACACCGGTGCGCTTTGGCATCATGGCGATGGGCGCCAACATGGTGCTGAACCTGATTCTGATCTTCCCGCTGCAGCATGTTGGCCTGGCGCTGGCGACATCTTTATCTGCTTTCCTGAATGCAGGGCTGTTGTTCTGG
Source organism: Gammaproteobacteria bacterium (assembly GCA_038136715.1). Classification (GTDB taxonomy): domain Bacteria; phylum Pseudomonadota; class Gammaproteobacteria; order Pseudomonadales; family Azotimanducaceae; genus UBA9659. Next base: position 918 of record JAYQAI010000122.1, read on the forward strand.
GGATTATGGCGCGGTGGAGTGCTGCTGCCTGAACCGGGCTGGTTCAGGTTCCTTGCGCAGGTGGGCTTTGCGACTGCCGTGATGTCGGGCTGTATTTTTTATTTTCAGCCGCCGATCTCGTTCTGGCTTGCCGAAAGCTTTATTGTAAGGCTGCCATACATGCTATTGATCTGTGGGCTTGGAGCATTAATCTATGCGGCTTCGATCATGCTGGTGGGCGTAAAAATCAGAGAACTGGTGCGCTGATGGAAGTCATTCGCGGGTTAATCAATATCAAGGATCATCACAAGGGGTCCGTTGTCACCGTTGGCAATTTCGACGGGGTCCACACCGGCCATAAAAAGATCCTCGACCAGATGAAGGTCAAGGCACGCGAGCTTGGTGCGCCGACCATGCTGATTTGTTTTGAGCCTTTGCCTCGCGAGTTCTTCGACTTCTACAATGCGCCGGCTCGGCTCACACGCTTTCGGGAAAAAGTGGAACTGCTCGACCAGTTGGGCATTGATATCGTCATGTGCCTCAAGTTCGACAAGGTAATGAAAGAGATTGCCGCGGACCGTTTCATTGAAATCCTCGCTCAGGATCTTGGTGTCAAAGCCGTCTACATCGGTGATGATTTCCGTTTCGGGCAGAATCGCAGCGGTGATTTCTCGATGCTGGCAGCTGCCGGTCGGGACTTCGGTTTTGAGGTCAATGCCTTCGAGACCGTGACTCACGAGGAGGTGCGGGTATCAAGCACACGCATCCGCGAATGCCTGCAGGCAGGGGATTTTCCTTTGGCGCAGCAGTTGCTTGGGCACCCCTACTTTATCGCCGGCAAGGTGGTTTACGGTCGTCAGGTTGGGCGCACCCTCGATGTGCCCACGATCAATGTGCAGTTGCATCGTTACGTCGCGCCGATTGCCGGTGTCTTTGCCTGTGAAACCGAAATCGACGGGGCGACGTACAAAGGCGTAGCTAACGTAGGGGTCAGGCCGACGTTCGAGGAAGAGTTGCCTAAACCGGTGTTGGAAGTGCACTTGTTCGAATTCAACCGGGACGTCTACGGCGCCAACGTGAAAGTGGTATTCCGACACAAACTGCGCGACGAGCAAAAATTCGACGGCCTCGACGCGCTGCGAGCAGCGATTCATCGGGATATCGAGGCTGCGAGAGCCTATTTTGCAAACCGGTCCGACAAGGCGAACTGATGTATTTTTACACGCTTAGTGTCGCGATCGTGATTGCCGACCAGCTTTTGAAGGCCTACATGTCGTCACTGCTGACGCTGTGTCGGCCCGGCAGTTGCCCCTCGATTGAGATCCTGCCGATTTTTAAGCTCATGCTGTTGCATAACGAGGGTGCGGCATTCTCGTTTTTGCATGATGCTGGCGGCTGGCAACGCTGGTTCCTGGTCACAGTATCGACGGGAGTGAGTCTTTTCATTGGCGGCTGGCTCTTCAGAATATATCGGCAGCAGGCGCTGCTGGCATGGGCGCTGGCGCTTATTCTGGGCGGTGCTGTCGGGAATCTGATTGACCGTGCGGCCCAGGGTTACGTCGTGGATTTTCTGGTGTTCTATTACGATGTTTATTACTTCCCCGCATTCAACATCGCTGACGCCGCAATCACGATCGGGGCAGGGCTGCTGATCCTCGATATGCTGTTGGAATCGAAACGAGAAAAGGCTGCGCGCAGCTGACAGACCAGTGAGTAAGCAAGAAATGAATGAAAGTGTGCCGATTGGTCCGGGAACACGGGTAACGTTGACGTTCGCCCTGTCGATGGAGTCCGGCGATCTGATTGATGGCACTGGGGAGACGCCAGCGACCTTTACCGTCGGCGATGGCAACCTGCTGCCCGGGTTTGAAAGCGCGATCTTTGGTATGAAGCAGGGGGAGAGCAGGCGTGTCCTGCTGACATCGGACCAGGCCTTTGGTGAACCGAACCCGAATAACGTGCATATGTTGCGCCGCGCTGACTTTGCCAGTGACATGACGCTGGAGCCCGGTCTTGTCGTCAGTTTCACCAACCCTGACCAGGCGGATATTCCCGGAGTCGTCAATCGGGTGTTCGAAGAGACGATCGAGATTGATTTCAATCACCCGCTGGCCGGCAAAAAGCTCTGGTTTGAAGTCGATATTCTTGAGGTTAAACAGGTCTCTTTCGAAATTGCCCGCATGTGACCTGCGCTCTCGCTTTATCGTCATCTGAAATTGCGGCGTTTCTGCGATTTGGCCATAATGCTGACATCGATTGCGGAGACCGGCCCATGAAAACACAACAGCAAGGCTTTACCCTCGTTGAACTGATGATCACCGTGGCGATCGTAGCGGTGGTGATGGGTATCGCCATCCCAAGTTACCAGGGGTACATCCGCGATACTCAGGCCGCACAGGCGGCGTCCGATCTCAAGGCCTGTGCCATGACACTGGAGCGGTTTTACTCAAGGGGTTTCACCTATGCGGGCGCCGATACGGCTGGTGCAGGCGGCGCGCCTCTATGTAACACACAGTCACCGACAGAAGGTGAAACGGCCTATAACATCTCCATGCAAACACTCAATGCGACGTCGTTTCTCATCAGAGCGACGCCGGTCGGAGAAACCTGCGGTACCGGTAACTGTATCGAACTTGATCAGACCGGTGATCAAACGCTGAACTGATCCCGCCCCGGGTTTTGCCGAACGGCCCTTTACGACAGTTGACTTACCACTCATCGGCCTAATCTGCTGCCTTATCGGGTTCGCGGTTGGGGTCGCTTCGCTCCCTCTAAACTTCACATGTTGCAAAGCGCCCGTCGGGCGCGATGTGTTAGTCAATCTGGAGGATTGCATGAAGCGCCGCTCCGCCGGTTTCACGTTAGTTGAGCTGATGGTGATTATCGTCATCATCGGCATTACCTTCAGCCTGGCGCTGCCTGGCTTCCAGGGCATGATTCAGCGCAATCGAATGGCAACCAATGTGAATGACATGTTACTGGCGATTAATCTTGCCAGGAGCGAAGCCATGCGCAGGGGCGGCCTGGTCACAGTTCAGTCAGCAGACAACGGCAGTGAAAGTGATAACGAGTTCGGCAACGGTTTTTGCGTGCAGGTGGGCGAGCCCGGCACGGGTTACTCAGACACGTGTACCTACGACGCAGCGCGCTGCGGCCCGCCGATGGCCACAGGGTGCATTATCCGCCAATTTGAGGCACTCAGCGGCAGTGCGACCATCAACAGTGTCGAAAATGTGGATGCGCTGACTTTCGGGGCTATGGGTGAATTGTCGGCGACGACGACTGCCAGCCTGGATGTCTGCGATACCGGCGTCGAGGGTCGTCGGATTCGAATTACGCTTATCGGGCGTTCGAAGTCTCATCGTGCAGACCCTGACAATGCTAACTCGACGACCGACCCGAGCTGTCCGTAGGAGAAACTGATGCAAGCATGCAGTCTGCAACGACAACGAGGCTTTTCGATGATCGAACTGCTCATTTCCGTCGTCATTATGTCTATCGGCGTGCTTGGCATGGTCGGCTTGCAGATGATCGCTATGCAGCAGAACCGCAGTGCGATGATGCAGGGTGAGGCGACGCTGCTGGCGAATGATATTTTTGACCGGATGCGAGCCAATCCTGGAACGACCTACTCCTCGGATCTTGAAGATGCCTTCACCACGACAACGAATTGCGAAGGCAATACCTGCTCTGAGGCCGAGATGGCGGCCTATGACATTTTGCGCTGGCGCTGTTCGATCAATCCGCTGGGTGCTGACCTGAATACCTACTCGGGGTGCGTTGCGCTTGGCTGGCCAGATACAACCGATGTTGACGTGAACATTACTGATCTCCCGTCATTTATGCCGGGGGGACATTGCGCAGCAGCGGACAGTGCCTGTGCGGGTGGCACGATTTCCCTGGCGAGTGGTGTGTATACGGTGACCGTGCAGTGGGTAGACCAGCAGCGGGTCGATGCTGATGGCTCTACGCGTTCTATCTCCTTCAGAATGAGGGAGCCGTGAGATGAAGATGATGCGTCGTTCTGGCCAGCAGCAGGGTCTCTCCTTGATCGAACTCATGATATCGCTCGCCATATCATCGATGGTGACGCTGGGTCTGATCCAGATGTTCGAGGCCAATCAGGAAACTTCGGGTATGTTGCGTGGCCAGGCATTCATGGGCGAGTCCGGTCGGTTTGCGACCGAAATGATAGCGAGGTCAGTGCGCAAGGCCGGTTATCGCGGGTGTAATTCCAAGCGGTCGATTGAAGATACTATCAATACAGTACCTTATGAGTTCGCACTGACCAACGGCATTCGCGGCTATGAAGGCAGCGGTGCATCCTGGGCACCGGATTTTTCGACCACGCTGATGCCCCGTGAACAGAGTGGATCGTCTTCCAACCTTTATACCCCCAGCTGCTCGGAGACACCCGCAGATACTGACAGTTGTACGTCGGAATCCAATGCGGGCATTGATATCGATAAACTGCAGCCAGATACCGATGTCATCACAGTCTGGTTTGCCGGTGACACTGAATACGTGATTGATATTGCTACACAGGCGATGACCACCGGCTCTGAAACGATTCTATTGACTGACTCAACGACTGACATTGACCCAGCCCTGAGCCAGTACCATGTCGCCTTGATCAATGACTGCGCGTCGGAGAACATGTTCGTGATCACCCAGATTGCTGACGCTGGTGGGCAGGCAGAACTGTCCCATATTGCTGGTGTCGGTGTTGGCGCGACCCAGAACCTGACCCCAACTCTGGGCACGGGCTCTGGTTATCAGGCAGGCGCGGTGATTTTGCCGATTCAATCGCACACATTTTTCGTAGCAGAGTCTGATAACAAGAACGAGTTTGGCGACCCCATCTACTCCCTCTTCCGGAAAGACACGGTGGGTGAGCCGGTTGAACTGGTTGAAGGTATTGAAGACCTGCAGGTGCTCTATGGTGTCGATCGAGCTGGCGAGACATTGGTGCCAAGCAGTTATGTCACAGCTTCTAATGTCAGTACGGACGAATGGGATGACATCGTGGCGGTCAGGATTGCGGTGACTGCGAACAGCGTCGATACAGTGACCTCTGACGATGATGACCCTTCGTCGGAAGCAGACGGCATGTTACGAAGAACCTATTCCTCCACCATAAGACTTCGTAATAGATTGAAAAAGGAATAACAGGAACCGCTGGATGAACGATAAAGCAGCCAGGAAAAGATTGGGTCGGCGAGAAGCGGGCGTAGCGCTCGTGATGACGCTGACGATCCTGTTGATCCTGACAATTCTGGGCGTGTCGTCGATCCAGACCACCAGCATGGGTGAACGAATGGCGCGAAATGCGCGAGATGTGAACATCGCGTTCCAGGGCGCTGAAGCCGCGATCGCTGATGCCGAGGAATTGGTTGAGTCGTTCACCGATATTTCCGATATGCCCGATGAGGGGGCAACAGGTGCCGCGCTCTGTGACGCAGGTCTTTGTACCTCTACCGATGGCGCTGCGAGGTGGAAACAGTCTTTTGGCTATGTTGACTGGACAGAAACAGCAGCAACACCAACAACACACAAGCGAGCATCGACCACCGGCAGCTCTCTTGGCGCTGCCGATGACCCAAGATACATGGTTGAATACGTTGCCAAGATCACTATCGAACAGGACACGCTCAATATCGGCAATGTCGGTGAAGGCGGTAGCTCTGGTCAATCTTATGTCTTCAGAATCACCGCGCGCGGCAGTGGCGGGACGACCGAAGCTGCCGCAATGATTCAGTCGCTGTATGGAAAGCAATTCTGATGATTTTCAAGCGTCAAAACAGTGCTTCGAACAGAGTTTTAGAGATCCTGCTCTTGGTTTTCGCGTTAGGTTCTTTTAAGGATGCTTACGCCGCGCCACCAACAGTCAACCCTGGGCCCTGGTCAATCACAGTCACACGCGGGGACAGTACGGCATTTGC
>JAYQAI010000123.1:0-6807 GCA_038136715.1 Gammaproteobacteria bacterium
AGTCAATACCGGTTAAGTCCGGTAGTACCAGATCTTCGGTGTCATCAAAGGCAGAAAGCACTTCTTCACGACTGAGCGGCAGCATGGGTGCACCATATCATCTGGTCGTCGCAGTGCCCACCTGGGTGCTGCGCACATAGCAGTGGAGTGATTCAGCTGGATAACGGGAGGTATTCATTTATCGAGCCCTGTTCCAGTGCTTCTCTTAATAGCGAATCTTGGCTGGTTTCACCGTTGTTGCGAATGAAGCTAGCTCGTCTGCTTTCGCCCCGTCACCGAGGCGCCGATAAGTATCTGCGAGCGCCCGATACAGCTCCGGGTCATCAGGCTTCAGGTCAATGGCCTGATCAAGAAAATCCCGCGCAGCCTCATAGTTGCCCTGGGAGAATCCCAGGCGGGCAAGGTAGTAGTAATAGTAAGGGTTCTTCCGGTAGTAACGATTGACGCGGGCAATGAATTGCTCGGCTTCTGCCTGACGTCCCTCACCTATGAAAAACTGGGTCAGATTCGCCAGGGCTGAGTAGTTGTTGCCGTCATGTCGCAACGCCCGCTTGTAACTAAGCTCGGCCAGTCGAGTCTCACCCAGCCGACGAAATGCGGCACCAATGTTGTTCCAGCTGTCTGAATGCTCCGGCCAGAGCTTGATGGACTTCAGGATTAAGCCCACGCCACGCTCCGTCTCACGCCGGACCAGGGCCTCGGCGCCAAGATTGTTGTAGTAAAGCGCCAGCGCCTGTTGGTCGGAGATTTGCTGGCTGTCACGACTGGTCGAGCTCAATTCCGGCAGAAAGTCGACGACAAAATCATCACGAGAGTAGAGCTTACCAATCGCAATGATGTGCTCGTAGCGGATCAGCGTCAGGCCTGCCTGCTCCCACGTTGGCCTGACCGATAAGGTCTTGTAACTTGCCTCAAGACCAAGATGTCTCGCCGCGGCGATAAACAGGTTGCTGATGGCAAGACAGTTGCCCTTTCGGTTCTGAAAAGTTTCAGCTGCCGTACCGGTAGAGCGTGCGTCGTACTGAACGTTGAGTTTGTCATCATCAAACAGGTAATGACGTAATGTGCGAAACTTTTGGATGTGACTCCAGTCTTCCTCCACCACCGCTTCGATTTGGTATGCCACCTCGTCCGGCAGCTTAAGGATTTCCTGTGGATTGCCAACCTCCACATCCCGGGTCAGCTCATCAAGCAGCAGGGCCTCTTCCGGCGTCTCGTAACCGGGATTAACCGCGCACCCGCCAAAACTGAAAACAGCGAACAGGACCAGCAGGGAACCCATGTTCGCACGCGATCTCATCCGCCAGACAGACCTGCTGAAAGAGCCTGAACTCTGCTCGTTACTCACTTTTTATCGCCGTAGTGGAACCCGGTTCCTGTCAATCCGAAGAATCGAGGCTCGGAATGACCCTGTGTCTCTGTTTTACGAGGATTCGCCGGCGCGGATCTGAGACTGAAGATAGTTCTGGATACCGGTATCGCGGATCAGGCTCATCTGGGTTTCGAGCCAGTCGACGTGCTCTTCCTCATTGTTGAGGATTTTCTGCAGCAGGTCACGAGTAACGTAATCCGCCTCGGTTTCACAAAACGCCATCGCCTCGCGGAGGACTGGAATAGCAATCATTTCAAGTTCAAGGTCGCCTTGCAGCATCTCCTCAACATTCTCGCCAATACGAAGCTTGTCGAGATCCTGCAGGTTTGGCAGACCTTCAAGAAAAAGGATGCGCTCGATGATCCAGTCTGCATGTTCCATTTCTTCAATGGATTCATGTCGTTCTTTGTCCGCGAGCTTCTTCAGACCACGATCTTCCAGTATCTTGGCGTGCAGGAAGTACTGATTAATCGCTGTCAGCTCATTTTTCAGCACCTGATTGAGAAATTCGATGATTCTGGGGTTTTGTGGCTTCAAGGGTACAACTCCTGCTTCTGATGCCGTCACTATATAGGCCCGGATGCGGGAAATCCAATATTATCTATATAAATCAATGACTTGAGAATGAAACCCATTATCATAAAAGAATGCAAACGAGCTTGATATTACGAATCATTCTCATTTACAATTGCAGCCATGATCGTATGTATCTGCAAAAACGTGAATACCCGCCAGATTCAGGAGTGCCTGGAACGCGGCATGACCCTGGACGATATTTCTGAAGAAATGGGTCTCGGAACAGGCTGTGGCCGTTGCCTGGACTATGCCGGCACCCTGGTGGACAAAGAGGCAACCTTCGTTAACGCGGCACAACCAGCTGCCTGATCAGATCAGACTCGACTGATCTCCCAGTCAATACTCTCTTCACCGACATGCGCATCGAGCTTCTTCAGCTCTCGCTGTGATGACATGGTGCCCTGCCACAGCTGAGCCCAGATCTTCAGCAGGATGTCCCTCTCCTGACCTGACATACCCCTCGCAATTCTGAGACCCCGATGTCTCACAATTACCCGGTCACCCTGATCATCGACGGAAGTTTCATCACCCATACCATCGAACATGCGCACAAGGTAGCTGGCAGCGTCGGCGAGACTACCATCAACCGCACCTACCATCTCACGCGTCTGCGGGAAGTACTGCAGGCCAATCAGTCGTGCAGCTCTGCCCCCCAGTTCAATCGTTTGTGCTTCACCAATGACCGTGACCAGTTCGGCTAAACCATTACGTATATAGTCCACGGCATAGTTGCGATTAGCCTTTTCAAGCCGTTCTTCGTTCCACTGGTCTGACGGCAGGCTGGGTTGATCTTCGGCGACGAAAGGCGGCGGCGTCTCTCCTTTGCTGAACTGCAGTCGTTCACCGTCACTGAGATCGTGGTCGTATTCTTTGAAGTAACCACAAAGACCGAATTCGCCTGTCATATCTTCAGAAACACAGACGAAGCCAAGACGCGGGTTATTCAGTGAGACGCCGTTATAGGCGTACCAGCCATCGAGAAAACCCTGGCTGACACTCTGCGGTACCCCGCAGATCGTCGGGCCGTGGTACATCCAGCGCGGATAGCGAAAACGGACCCATGCCTTCTGATCGTTCTCGACCATGTATTCGACAGGGACGCCCCCAATGCTGTTCGACATGACGTGATACCGCGCGCAGGCAACCGCATGTGGCAAATCAGAGAGTCCCAGTTTTTCAAAGCTCGACAGAAATTTGTCGAGATGCTGGCGTCGAAACAGACGAAACATCCAGTCGCCCATCACCTCGGGCCCCTTGTTGGTCGAAATCATCAGCTGCAGCCCAAGCAGCAGGGCATGATGCATCTCGGCCTGTGCTTTAATGTTCCGGGGCACAGGTGCTACCGGTAAACATAGGGTTTCTGGTTGCTTTCCAACATCGAGCGATATCGTTCCCGCAACATGTCCTGCCGGTTCTCCATCCGGATTCGTTCACCCGCGATGTAGATCGCCTCGGGCTGGCTGGTGACCTCCAGCGGATCAGCATCCCAGAGCACAAAGGTTGCCGCCCTACCTGCTGCGAGCTCACCGAAGGAATCTTCAACCCCCCATATCGCTGCCGGGGCCGAAGTAATTGCTGCGAGCGCGGCCGACCATGGCAAGCCATAGGCGACGGCAACACCGGCGGACTGGGTCAACATGCGGGACTCTGAGTAAATATCCTCCGTCATGAAAGCAAAGCTGATACCCGCATCGTGCAGCAGTTTCGCCTGGTCCAGCCGGACACCGAGTCGATCAAAACTGCTCGGCTGGTTATCCACTACGTTAATCACCACAGGCACATCGGCAGCGCTGATCGCATCAATCACCTGCCAGGCTTCGCGGGCACCCAGCAATACGACGTCCAGTTCGTAAGATGCCAGGGCAGACAACACTGCTTCGATTTCCGCCGCTCGATCGACATACACTGCCAGTTTCATGTCGCCGGCCAACAGTGCCGCCAGTACGTCGAGGTCAGCGACCGAGAATGCCAGCTGACGCAGGCGGTTGGTCTCGTAAGCTTTCTTTTTCGAAGCATAGATCACCGCCTCATCCAGCCCTTGCAGCAACCGCTGCAGAGCGGCAGCCCTGGAATTACCTGCGTGTCTGCGACCGGTTTCTCCGAGGTAGGCATACACGATCCTGGGCGCGCCAGGGACAAGACCCTGATCCAGCCGCACCAGGCCGCCAAGTCCCGCGAAGACATCTTTACCAGCTTTCGGTGTGACCTGCACATGGGTCACACCTTCATTAAGGATGGATGGAATCAGGGAGGAGTTCCGGTTGTAAGCGAGCAGCGGGTCGAAGGCTGCGCTCATGGCATCACCTTCATACTCCTGGTCTTCAGCATTGGTACTGAGGCCAACTTCCTCGATACCGATGGTAGAACCCGAATCAATCAGTCCTGGCGTCACATAGCGACCATTGCCATCAATCGAGACTACGCCCGCGGTGTCGATCGACTCACCCATTTCAGCGATGACGCCGTCGGTAACCCGGATACTGATCGTCTGCTCGTCATTCCCGGGGCCGGCGAACAACTTCAGGTTGGTCATGACATAGTCTTCTGCCTGCGCGGTCAGCACAGACAGGCTCAGCGTGAGCAGCAGCAGATTTCGACAACTCATGATTCACTGCTCCTGTGGCCGAGTTCAAAGTCGGTTACTGGTTTGATCCCCTGCCCTCGATCAAAGCGGAGCGCGCCGTCGATATAGACCTGCTTTGTTTTGGTGTAAACCGAGAAGGGATTGCCATCCCAGAGTACGAGGTCAGCTGCTTTTCCAACCTCAATGCTGCCCGTCCTGTCACCGATGCCAAGGGCATCCGCCGCATTCTGGGTCAGCCACCGAATCGCGTGAGTTTCATCCAGCTCAAGCCCCATTCGCTGGCCAGCAGCCAGTGCCTTGGCCGCCTCCTGATTCAAACGCTGAATGCCTCGAGCAGAGTCGGAATGAACGATAGTGCAGGCACCAGCAGCCTGCAACAGCGCCGCGTTTTCCTTGATGCCGTCGAAAGACTCCATTTTGAAACGCCACCAGTCTGCCCAGATTGCTGAACAGGTGCCGTTCTCGGCCAGCAGATCAGCAATCTTGTATGCCTCCACGGCGTGATGGAAAGTTGAGATGTGATAACCGAACTCCTTGCTGATCTCTATCATCACTGCCATTTCGTCAGCACGGTAACAGTGGTTGTGGACCAGAATCTCGCCTTCAAGCACACCGACGAGGGTCTCCATGCGCAGATCACGCTTTGGCTTTGATTTGGCATTCTTTTCGGGATCTTCTTTCGCAGCCTCGACTGACGCCTGATAGTCATTCCAGCTGTCGCGGTAGGCCTCCGCATCCGCCCAGGCCTGACGGTAACCCGCCACGTTTCCCATCCGAGTGGCGGGCGCCTGCCTGCGTCCACCGTAGACCCGCTTGGGGTTTTCCCCGCAGGCCATCTTCATGCCATGAGGCGCGCCAGGATACTTCATCTCCATCACACTGCGCCCCGGTACGTTCTTGACCGTGACACCACGCCCGCCCACCAGGTTGGCTGAACCCGGCAGAATCTGCAGCGTCGTAACCCCTCCGGCTAGCGCCAGCGGAAATTGAGGATCCTGCGGCCAGACAGAGTGCTCCGTCCAGACTTCGGCCGTCACCGGACCCGTGGCCTCGTTACCATCTGAATGCGAGGTATAGGAAGGCGACGGATAGTTACCGAGATGGCTGTGGACATCAATAATGCCCGGCGTGAGCCACGCGTGCTTGCCATCGACGACATCGTCCGCATCCATCATCTTCGTCAAACCGTCGCCCATGCGGCCAACACCAACAATCTTCCCGTCCCTGATGTAGACATAGCCGTTATCAATCCTGCCTGCCTCCGTCGCTGTGAGAATGGTGACGTTCTCAATCAGCACAGGGCGAGAATTGGGAATTTCATAAGTGGAGCCAAATGGTGCCGCGGTGCCGTCAAGCGCCAAGAGCAAGAGAAACAGAGAACTGATAAGCCAGTACAAAACTTACCTCACGAAAATTCAAGAAGCGCGCGAGATTCTAGGTACTGGACGCACCCGCATCAAGTTGAGACGGTTTGCGAAACGACTGACACGCGCAGCCCTCCTTATCAGCTCCGCCAATGCAGTGAACAAGGTAACCGTTGGTTTCGGCGACGCAATCCTCCACTCGGTCCTTGCATACGTGAACCGGGTTGGCGCTACAATGAACGTTGACTTACTCTCCTGACCGTTCGAATTAAAGAAGGGTAAAAAACCTATGACAGGAGGTCATCTATGGCTCACCCCACCCTCCGCGCTAGCGGCAAAGACCGCGTCCTCAACGTCAGACCCGATGCACCTGACCTGCGTGATCGCTACTACGAACCTGCACTGATTCCACTCGCCGCAGAGATCGATAACCGAGAGGCAGCAACGGTGCTGGATCAGGGCAAAGAAGGTGCCTGCACCGGCTTCGGCCTTGCTGCCGTCATCAACCTGCTCAAACACCAATACGGCGAGGAGGGGCTCGTCAGCGCACGCATGTTGTTTGAAATGGCGCAGAAGCATGACGAGTGGCCAGGCGAGGACTACGCCGGTTCCAGCTGCAGGGGTGCCATCAAGGGCTGGAAAAACATGGGCGTCTGCAGCGAGACGGCCTGGCCCTACAGCACTCGCACTCCGGGCACACTCACCATAGAGAAGGCAAAGGACGCACGCAACACCATTCTTGGCGCCTACTATCGACTGCGACCCGATTTGAATGACTATCATGCTGCTATCAATGAGACAGGTGCCATATTCGTTTCTGCCACAGTGCACAGTGGCTGGAACTCACCGCGAAAACCTGCCGGCGGTGACCTCGCCGAGATCAGCCAGAGCAGTGAAATCACTGGCGGGCA
>JAYQAI010000124.1:0-3732 GCA_038136715.1 Gammaproteobacteria bacterium
ATGGTTAGCCTGCTGCCCGAGTTTGGTAGTGAATATGCCGTATCCGATGCGGCCTCTCTCGGCCTGCTCATGAATGCCCTGGCGGATGAACTGGCTGAAGGGATTCAGCGCCGGCTTGTTGATATCGAGGAAATGAAGGTGATCCTGGCGAGGTGTGTCACGCTGGAAGAAGAGCGGGCCATACTGGCGGCGGATATCACCAGCTACACGATGGCATCTGTCAACGGTCGCCATGATGAACTGACCCGACTCCTGATCGCCTGGCACGAGAAGTCCGAAGTTGAAGATCTGCCTGAGGTCAACGAAGCCATCTGGCGTTACCTGCACGGGCATGCCGAACGGCATGCTATAGCAGCTGTACCCTGAGTGGATCAGGGCTTCTCAGCGACCAGTGTGGCGCGTGTGGGTGCGGGATAGCCTTCAATCGTTTTTGAGGTGTCCGCCGGGTCCAGAAAGTCCGGCAGTGACTGAAAATCCATCCATGCCGTAGCCCGCTGCTCATCAGATGATGTCACACTGACATCGACAATCCGGCAATGACGAAAGCCGGCCCGCTCGGCCAGTCGGGTCAGTGCTGCCGGCGATGGAATAAACCAGACGTTGCGCATCTTGGCGTAGCGGTCCTCCGGGATGAGGATGGTCTTGTCATCACCCGGAACAACAAGGGTTTCCAGTACCAGTTCGCCACCGGGACGGAGAAAATCCAGTAGTTCGGTCAGGTGGTCCAGCGGTGAGCGTCGATGGTAGAGTACACCCATGGAGAATACCGTGTCGAAACGGCCGAAAGGCGGCAGATGCTCAGATTTAAGCGGCAACAGGTAAGCCTGGTTCTCGGCACTGATGGTCTGCATCAGCTGAAATTGGTAATTGAACAGAATGGTCGGGTCGACACCCAGCGCCAGTGAGGCTCCCTCTGCCAGCATCCTGAACAGGTGGTAACCATTGCCGCAGCCGATATCGAGTACGGTTCTGCAATGCAGGTCAGTGATATGCGGCTGGATCCGCTGCCATTTCCAGTCGCTGCGCCACTCGGTGTCGACGAAGGTCTGGCCGATATTGAAAGGGCCTTTACGCCAGGGTTTCAAGGCAAGCAGTGGGACGGTGTAATCCGCTGCCGGGTCACCAAGGCAGAGGACGTCACCCTCCAGCCTGAATGGATCCTCACTCGAGGGAACTGCCGCAAGGATGCCGTCCCACTCTTCTGCCCGGCCATGCTGGCGCACCTCAGCTGTCAGCAATTGCCTGACATCGTCATGGAAATCCTCGAGAAAAGTGCCTGCGGTTCCCATGAAAAATCGATCGTGGTCGAGTTTCATGCCACTTGATAACTGGATGTGTCTGCCATCAGCGTATAGCAAGGATTGCTTCGAAGTTCAGGCAGCGCACGCAGACCTCGCTATTGCTGAACCCGGCTATGTCGAGCCGCTGTAGCAATTCTGGCTCGGTGTTCGGCGTCAGAACGTTTTCCAGTGCCGCCCTTTTCTGGGCGATTTCAAGATCGCTGTACCCCTGGTGCTTTTTGAATTCGTGATGCAGCTCTGTCAGCAGGGCCTGGCGGTCTGGTTCATCAAACCGGATTTTCTCGGCCAGCAGCAGGACGCCGCCGGGAAGCAAACCTTCAGCAATCCTGGTGAGTATCGTCTGGCGCTCAGGGTCGGGGACAAACTGCAAGGTGAAGTTAAGTACAACCATCGAAGCATTCTCGATAGGAGTTTCTCTCAGATCTTGCAGACGGATCTCGTAAGGAGCGGCAGAGTGATCACGGTCAAGATTGGCGCGACATCGATTAATCATGGCTTCAGAATTGTCGACGCCGATGATCCGGGTCGTAGCAGATGAGTGCCGTCTAAGTTGTAAGGTCGAGGCGCCGAGTGAACAACCAAGATCATAGACATTGGTTTCTGGCTGCACATAGCGTTCGGCCAGGCTGCCAATGAGTTGCAGGATCAGGCCGTAGCCTGGAACGCTGCGCTCGATCATGTCCTGGAAGACGTCAGCGACGGCAGCATCAAAACGAAAAGCTTCGACGTGACTGAGGGGTGTTCGGTAGATCTGATCCTTACCGTCAGACATGATGCAGAGGGCAGTGGAAATAGCGGAGCGCGTAGACTACCACAACCCGTCCTCGCAAAGTATCGAGGCGTGTTAAGTGATTGTAAATATTAGCTTTTCCTCGATGAAAGACTTGACCCCCGGAGGACCATCAATAAGATGGAAGAGAAACCAGGCGGCTTTTTGATATGAGTCTCAGGATCTTAAGAATCAACACTGCGGGTATGCCGGTGGACTGGATGAACTGGCAAGAGGCTGTCTGTCTGCATGCGCGCGACCTGGTGAGCTGGACCTACGGAGAAGAAGTGATGGAGGTTCACGGTGGACACTCACGGTTAACCGGTGAGCAGACAGTCCTGACGCTGAATTCCATTATTGCCTGCAAGGGCAAAGTCTTCGACAAGATCCGGCGCGAGCCGCCACTGACCAACCGTGCGCTGTTCAGGCGCGACCAGAATATCTGCCTGTACTGTGGCAATGCGTTTAAAGAGTGTGACCTGAGCCGTGATCACGTGCATCCGGTATCACGCGGTGGGCGAGATCACTGGACCAATGTGGTCACCGCCTGCAAACGCTGCAATGCCCGCAAGGGCAATCTGACCATCGATGAATGTTCCATGGAGCTTCTGGCGTTGCCTTATCGGCCTAATCACGCCGAGTACCTGGCGCTGTCGCACAGTGGCAGGATCCTGGGTGACCAGATGGCGTTCCTGAAACGTCAGTTTTCTTCGAACAGCAGGCTGCTTGACGACAAGCTTGTGAGGTTCAGGCAGAAAGAGCCGGGCGCGATTCATACAGTCTGATTCGCTGTCCTATTGTCGTGCTTGTCTCAGGTAACCACGGGTGGCATCGGGCACTCCAGCGTATCTGCGATCATGCGCAGCAATTCCTGTTCGAGCACGCTGACGACGCCGTCGGCGGTGACGGTCCTGACGCAGGCTTTCAGCAGTTTTGGTTTGCGCAGTGGATGCAGCGCTGCCAGTGCATCGAGGGCATCGTTTAACCTTGTGAAGCCGAGTGACTCCTTATCAACCAGCTTTAGATCGATATCCAGTTCGTCTGCACCCAGTTCGAAGGCCTTCTGAGGGGTTATGTCAGCATGGCGGTCTGCGTAGGCCAGCAGGGACAGCAGGGTCGCCGCGGGGGCCTTGACCTGGGACAAGCGGTTGAACTTGACCTTGGAATGTCGGCCTTCGAATACCTCGCCCAGGTGTTTGGTGACAAGCTTGCGCACGGCCCACTCAGACAGACCAATGCGACCGTCTGCCCGGATCAGGACGTCGAGGTTGCCGAGGAACAGTCGGTACTGCTCATAGCTCAGCTGGTGCAGAGTAGGCAGGGCCATTTCGAGTAGCGGCAGACGCATGCCTGGCTGGAATTCAGGTTCGGCGCGGAGCAGTTTCTCCAGTTCCTCGAACACGCCGAGATCGGCTGCTTGTCGTAAATGCTCGATTTGCTGTTCACGCACAGCTTTATCCTGGTCCAGTATCATCAGGTAGACCAGAGACCGAGCGGAATAGGGAACCCTTGCTGCTTCGGTCAGGGTCGGTGGCAGGGCACCGATCACCTTGCGGGCATAGCCGACCTGGCCGTCATCCGGGTTGCCAATGTTGTCGATGGTCTTGTCTGGATCGATGCTGACATCTGCTGCGGCAAAACCCATTGCGCCGGTTGCCGGCT
>JAYQAI010000124.1:3832-6471 GCA_038136715.1 Gammaproteobacteria bacterium
CGGATGTTGAGTCGCATGTCACCATTGAAGATATGGCTGAACTCATGCGCAATCACGCCCTGCAGTTCATCCCGGGTCAGGTTGTTCATGGCACCTTCAGTCACGCCGATGACGGCATCGCTGGGCGAGTAGCCGGCCGCAAACGCGTTGATGGCGGATTCTCTGATGAGGTAGACCGGTGGCACGGGTGTGCCCGAGGCGATCGCCATTTCCTCGACCACATTCAGCAGTTTTTTTCGGTTGAGATCGCCACCGGCGTCCACCAGCAGTTCGCCGCCAAGCATCTCTGCTACAGCGCTGCCGCCGCCTTTCAGTGAATAGAGTTTAAACAGACTGGCGAGAATGATCAGAGAGATCACGCCCGCTCCGATCATGAGAAAGATTTCGACTGAGTAGTAATAGCGGCCGGTAGCAAGACCCGCCGTGTCCTGCATATTGATCAAGGCGAAGACCAGCAGATTGGTGAGCGCGACCAGCGAAAGCACCGCCAGCGTAAAAAGAAAAAGCAGCAGCGTCGTTTTCTTGCGAGCTTTGTTCTGGGATTCGAAGAAGTCCATGGGGACGGTGGTACACCCCTCGCGTTTGCGAGGTATCTCAGTCCTTAGAACGAAACACTCGGTGCTTCCTGGATCGCTTCGCTGTCGGCAAACTCCAGCAGCTCTGCATCGGTGTGGTGGCCGAAAGCACCGGCCAACAGGATTTGCGGGAACGACTGGCGGTAGGTGTTGTAGGTCATCACCTGGTCGTTAAAGGCCTGGCGTGCAAATGCGATTTTGTTCTCTGTCGACGTCAGCTCTTCGCTGAGTTGCATCATGTTCTGGTTGGCTTTCAGGTCGGGATAGGCCTCAACGGCGATATTGAAACGGCTCAGAGCGCCCTGCAGCACACCTTCCTGACTGGCCAGGTTGCGGATGGCAGCAGCATTGCCCGGGTCCATGGCAGCATCGGCGAGTACCGAAGCTGCGGCATCTCTCGCCTTGGTGACGGACTCAAGCGTTTCGCGTTCGTGTTCAAGGTAGCCCTTGGCGGTTTCCACCAGGTTTGGGATCAGGTCATAGCGGCGTTTAAGCTGCACCTCGATTTGTGCAAAAGCGTTCTTGTAGCGGTTCTTCAGCGCGACCAGCTGGTTGTAGATACCGACAGCCCAGACGGCGAGCGCACCGACAATAACAAGTGTAATGATCGTGGAGATATCCATGCCAACCCCTTTGTCCTTCTGTGGAAACAGTATTTGTTTTAGACGCTGGACCGCCGCAATGCAAATCAGATTGCCGCTGACTCAGGTCGATTTGCCGAATTCCTGTCGGATTTTTTCATTGTCCTGGCCGATATCGGGGATTCTTAAGCGTTTTTCCCTTGTCTCGGCTGTACCGGGAGGCTGGCGCTTGACGTCGGCGCCCCGACCCAGCGCCGTGATTGCGCCGTTTGCGGATTCGACGATGCGGTAGCGATTCTGTGGGTGTTGCGCGAGATCGTCCAGCTGGCTGACGCGCCCGTAGGCGATGTCAGCCTCGATGAGTTTTTCGATGACCGTTTCCCGGTCATCGCGCTGGAAAATCTCCGTGATCAGCGCTTCCAGCTCGGTTCGATGCTGGAGTCGGTCGGTATTGCTGGTAAACCGCCGGTCGCTGGCGAGGCCAGCATCGCCCAGCGCGATCTCGCATAGTCTTGCCCATTCACGCTCGTTCTGGATGCTGAGCAGAATCTGTTTGCCGTCCCCACAGGTGAAGGCGCCATAAGGCGCGATGCTGGGATGCCGCAGCCCGCTGTTCTGTGGTGAGAATCCGCCGTACTGGTGCTGCAGGTAGGGAACATTCATCCAGTCTGCGGTGGCATGAAACAATGAAACATTAATGAGTCGGCCCTGATTTGCCGGATCTCGCTCGCGGGCGAACAGGGCCTGCAGGATTTCCTGGTAGGCGGTCATGCCCGCTGAAATATCCGATACCGAAACGCCCACGCGAGTCAGTTCCTCGCCGATACCGGTGACAGAACAAAGCCCGGTTTCTGCCTGGATCAGCAGGTCATAGGCCTTCTGTGTGCGATAGGGGCCATCCTCGCCATAGCCGGAAATCGAACAGATGATAAGTGCCGGAAAGCGGCGGCGCAGATCGACGGGGTCAAAGCCCAGGCGCGCGAGAGCGCCCGGTGCCAGATTCTGGAGAAACACGTCCGCTTTGGCGAGCATATTGAGCAGCAGCTCGGCGTCATCAGGCGATTTCAGGTTGAGCGTTACAGATTCCTTGCCTGCGTTGAGCCAGACAAAGTAGGCGCTCTGCCCCTTGACGAAGTCGTCGTAGTTGCGGGCAAAGTCGCCTTCCTCACGTTCGATTTTGATCACCCGGGCCCCGGCCTCAGCCAGCCTGCCGGAGGCATAGGGAGCTGCGACCGCCTGCTCCAGAGCGACTACCGTTATCCCATCGAGATCGTTCATTCGTTGATGATGCCGGGTAGTGCCAGCCTGGACCACTGGATGATGCCGCCGGGAATGTTAGCCACCGCTGCGCGGCCGGCGGATTTGAGGATCTGTGTCGCCATCGCGGAGCGTTTGCCGGACTGGCAGATCGCAACCACAGGTTTGTTTTCGGGCACCTCATCGATGCGTTCCCGCAGTTCGCTCAGGGGTATCAGCAGCGACC
>JAYQAI010000125.1:0-6451 GCA_038136715.1 Gammaproteobacteria bacterium
CTGGTGATCACCGTCTGCAAGTAGGCATTTGGCCCTGAGCAATCCGCCACATTATCGAAGTAATCTTCACGTTCACGCCAGCCGCCCTCGTTAGAGATATTGTTCTGCATGGCAAGCAGGGTAGCCGCGTCTTTATAGACCCTCAGATGACCAAATTCGCCGGGGAAGTCGCCATCTCGGATACCGAGAGCCGGCACGATCATTCCCGCGTACCCGGTGTTGTCATCAAATTCCCAACCACGGTGCACCTGACTGAGGTCGTCCCAACTCACGCCATCATGGCGATTGCACCAAT
Source organism: Gammaproteobacteria bacterium (assembly GCA_038136715.1). Taxonomy (GTDB): domain Bacteria; phylum Pseudomonadota; class Gammaproteobacteria; order Pseudomonadales; family Azotimanducaceae; genus UBA9659. The sequence goes on from JAYQAI010000125.1 coordinate 296, forward strand.
TCACGACTAAAACACGGTCAGTATCTTCAGCAATGCCTTCGGCTGCATGCAACGGGAAATAGTGCGCCAGTGCGCGCTGACAGGATACGGCACTGTCCACCGCCGCGAGCATATCCGCACCGGTTTCGCCAATTTTATCCCAGCCTTCACCCATGTTGGCGTAACTGGTGAATTCCAGCATCAGGACGGGGATACTGACCCCCCCGCCGATATAGAGCGGTGTATTAAGGGTTAGCAGTGTGTTGTAGTCATTGCCATCAGCCCAACGTTTGAATACCCCCAGGGCATCGTTGAGGTCGGCCATCGTTTTGTTCTCGTTAAAATTGCAGATGGCGGACTCCATGGCCACCGCCTGGGTGGGCGGCGCGTGGTTATCCGCTTGAGCTAAAGTCACGCCTAAAGAGACCGTCAGGGTTAGAAAGAACTGCTTGATATACATCATTGGGATCCTTTACTTGGGAGTTAGGATTAGAGCGTTGGCCAGACATCGAATTACAAAGCTGGCACTGATAAAAAATTTCTTGCTGTGAAGCAACAAAGCCAGCCCGCCAGACACCTGAAGTTTCTAACGGGCTACCTCTATCAGTCCATCGCGTTGAATTGTTCTTCAATCGTCGCAATGGTTCGCGATTGGCAGACAGCGGCGTCACCAAATACCTGCATTCCTTCCGCACCGACATTTTGGCCGAACCAGGCTTCAAAGCCTTTACCCATTTCGGCGAAGCTTGGCCATGCAGTCATCAAGACAAATCGACCTGGCGTGATGTCCCCTCCCGCGAAAGGCTGGAATATCCACTGTCCAACCTTGCCTTTGATGGTGTCTTTATTAACTTGCTCGACAATTGAGGAAAGCTGGCGAATTTCGTCAAGCGTGTGACCCTCTTTCAACGTGCAGTTCCAGAATTCTGCAACGCCAGGACCAGAATTTCCGGCGTGGTCGTCAGCATTTGCTGCGCCTGACAGGGTAAAGAGGCTGCCGATAATGAGTAATTTAACGTAGTTCATAATTGGTCTCGCTGATGTGTGTTTTTGTTCTACTTTGTTGCACGCAATACAAGCGGCCTGATCAGCTAAAAGCCTAATGCAAACGCTTTCAATGATAGTTCGATTTCGGTCACTCTGATGCCGAAACCACTGTCATCAAGGGCATACCGATGCGAAACAGCGCCTTAATTTTGCGGTGCCGCATAGAAAGTCTCGCATTGCATAGCAAATCCATGCACGTACTCTCGGCTTCCCTCAAGACCCGCGAGTAATTCACCGAACCACGGTTCGGTTCGGTCGTCCATCGCTGCACCAAGCTTTGCCCCTTCGCTGGCACTGAGGGAAACCATAAAGTGCCCTGCCCGCCGGCCGGTATCGGCCATGAAAACCTGCATGGTCAGGTCATGGCCATTCGCTTTGAGTGCAGCATCGAGTTTGTCCAGGGTACTGAGGTAGCTCGCAGGATCTTCGGCCTTGACGATGATGTTCCAGAAATAGCCGCGATCAGACGTGGCGGGCGCAGCGCGCAGGATTCGCCAGTTGTCCCATTCTTTGATCGTACGCTGAACCTTCATTTTTGCCACTTCCTGCCTCATGACAGGGTTTTGACTGTCTGTTGACCACGCAGTTGCTTGAGAGTCGAAAAACGTCCACAAATAGTGGTCTCCCATCTGCTCTGCCCCTGCCATGGGAGAGCACAACCCCATCGCGGAGGCTTTGTTTGAAGTGGCAATCGCCCTCGCGCTGTTTTTGGCCCACGCGGCGTAGCCAGCGCCATCAGACGTGTTGATGGTGATCAGGTTCATGACGGGTTCGGATTTTGCGAAGAGCGGTAAGGTCATTGACAGGATGGTCAACACAATCGCACTCAATGATTTGGATGGTAGATTTTTAGGCATTTCGGCTTCCATTGTTATTAGTCTCTAACACGCATGGAAGTATAAGTGCGGCATGCCGTGATGCATCTTTAGTTCGGTTTTGGTAAGCAGAGAAATTGATTCTCTGGTGAGCTTTTTGCCTACGTCTGCTCCCAGCACTGGGGTTGACTGCAAACTGGTAACGTGGAGAACACGACAGAGCGTAGCTCACTATTCCTCGGATGATGCTGATTGAATACCCACCGTGTGACTCGTTCGTCGTCTGCATCTTTCTCCGGAACAAGCAACCTTTGATTGGCGGCAGAGTCGAGCAGCGTGGAAAGCGTGCTTTTCGAAATGCCGGACCTGGACGACAGCTCTGTTGACGTCAGCGGATGCTTCAAGTGTCTCGACGTCGCAGCGTCCCAAAGCGCCATCTCTACTCGGACATACTGTCCTGATAAGGCTTCAAGATTCGGTTGATTTCGTGTGAACACCCGATAACTCAAGGCCAGGACCAGGGGATCAATTCGGATGCCGAACCGATCATTCGTTTGCCAGCAACTTATATCGGTTTGTCTGCACACACGCTCGAGCAGTTCAATGACCGCTGGCTTTGGGTAAATTTTCTGATCGATCTCGTAGCAACGCCCCAGATCGAGGTACCGATTAATGAAACGATTAAATCGTGACCGCTCTTCTGCTGGGAAAAAATCCAGGGATTTGCGTGAAAAGGGCAAGCCGCGCGCGAACCAGCGGTGCAGTAGCAGCGCTTTATAGACCGTTGCGCGGTAGCTCTGCCTGTTAGTCGTTTGTGACACGTTGAGTTCGTGGACAAACCTGCTAACGTCAGAGAAAGAGACAACGTTTTCGATAGGGCTCTGTTTATTTCTTTTTATGTTTTTCTTTTTCATCAACGTGTTGCCACAGCTGCACACGTCTTAACAGCTTACAGGTAATGCAACACTGATCCAACCTTGGCTCTTCCCATCAAGTTCGTCGAGTTGAATGGGTGAACAAACAGGATTAAAAAGGCAAAATTGAGGAGCTGGAACAACGCAACCGAAGGCCATCAAACCAACAGGCAAGGAGAAGCATCATGGCGATTCCTGAAGAATTCACCGTCGAGTCTGTTGCTGCGGCATCCGCGGGTATCGACGCTCCTTATCGTGATTTTGTTACCTCAGCAGAACCCTATCGTTCTCTGATTGCGGCCAACCCGTGGCTGAAACCACCAAAACGGGACGAGCAACTGTCCTGGGGGGACGGCCGATATTACGACACCACGGTCGCTCGCAAACATACGTACTGGCAGGACAAGGGGCTGCCCTCACCCACCAAAGACATCGGTCAGCTCCGCCTCGACTTTCATCAGTGGGGTTATTGTCTCATCGAAGACGGCACATCATCTGAGCAGACAAACGCGCTTTTAAACCGAGTGAGCGATCAGGCTGCTGCTGAACGAGAACTTGGCATCGGCTACTTGATGGAGGCTCAACAACACGTCTGGGCGCTGGTGAATAAAGGCGAAGTTTTTGTGCGCTGCATGAGCCACGAGCCGTCTGCAGTACAGGCCGGTCCGCTGATTGAACAGTTACTCGACGAGGCCCTTGGTCCCGGCTGGACTCACTTGAGTTTCATTTCCAACATTTCCTACCCGGGTTGCCACCCACAGGGCATGCACCAGGATCAAGGCCTGGCAGGGGCCTATACCTTCCTCGAAGCCCCGTTTCTCGTTAACACGATCTACATCCTCCAGGATGTCGACGAGATCAACGGTGGAACACTCATCATTCCCGGATCGCATCGCGCCTATGTGGAAGGCGGCGGTACCTTTGGCGAAGTGCCTCCACCTGTCAACCTCGAGGCACCTGCCGGGACTATCCTTCTCATGGATGGGCGGGTCCTGCATGGCGGGGCCGTAAACCGGTCGGAACAACTCCGTTATATCATCACTAATTCTGTTGTCAGACCCTTCATCCGCCAGCAGGAATCTTTTCATCTGACGATCCGGCCCGACATTCTGGAAACGGCAAGCGAAAAATTCCTCTGGCGATGTGGCTTTCAGGCCACGTCGAGTCGAAGCATGATCGAAGGCTATGGCTATTTCGGCAGCGGCCGGCAAGGCGATTCAAACGGTTCCATTGCAAATGCTCGCATCGCAATGGATGAAGGAAACTACCAGCACGTTGGCGAGCTCTCGCCGACAAACCTTGACGGCAAGCTGGACGCCCTGACACTGGCCAGCATCCAGGATGCAAATGAAACGCCGAGGGCGGGGGCACGGCAGAAAATGCGAACCATCAAATAGACAGATAATGATGGCCCCGGCACCATTCTTCATAGAACAAACCTACCTGGATGTCTGATCGATTGATGAACAATCTGCGCCAGACTGTTGCCTCTGGCAGGCTTGCTGAAACCCATTTACCCGGCACATCCGGGATCGCGCTTCAGCTTATTGCCGAAGACTACCCGCGCGGCCCACTGCCAGACGAAGAGATGCTCGCCATTCTCGATCGACCTGCGTATTGGGCATTCTGCTGGGCAAGCGGCCTGGTGTTGGCGGATTACCTGACCCTGCATCCGGGGATCTGTCAGAACAGATCTGTGCTCGACCTCGGCGCCGGCTCGGGTGTCGTCGCCATTGCCGCAGCGAAGACAGGTGCGAGGCGAGTTATTGCCTGCGACATTGATCCCCATGCACTGGCTGCGTGCGAGGTGAATGCGGCGCTCAACCAGGTCACGGTAGAAGTGCTGGATAACCTGGATCACTTCGATAGCCGGGTTGATCTGCTGATCGCAGCTGATGTGCTTTACGACCGGGACAATCTACCCTGGCTGGATTCACTGCAGCAGTATGCTGACGAGGTGCTGATCGCCGACAGCCGCATCCGCGACAAGTCGCTGTTCAATCAATACGAGTTAATTGGTGAACTGCAGGCGACGACCGTACCCGACCTGGATGAACTGAAGGAGTTCGGCGAGGTCAGCATCTATCGCCGGCGCTTCGACGGTCCGTCAGAATGACCGTATGAAAGGTACACCACTGATTTCAACGACAGAGAAATAAAGAGAAACAAGATGAATCGCGAAGAACTCCTGATTGAAGCTGAAGAACTGGGCTCGAAGCTGGGCTCACCCGAACTCAGGCTTTACGACGCCACGTTTGTGCTCCGCCCCGATACCACTGACACGGGTCAAAGCCTCTATGACAAGGGCCACATACCAGGCGCAGTCTTCCTTGATCATGCCAGCATCTCGGACACAACCAGCGGGCTGAACTTTACGCTACCGAAACCCGCGCAACTCGCCGAGCAACTCGGTGCCATTGGCATCAGCAACGACAGCGAGGTCGTCGTGTATTCCAGCGACAGCATCATGTGGGCAACGCGAATCTGGTGGGTCCTGAACTATGCCGGCCACAGCAACGTTCGGGTGCTGAATGGCGGACTCGCGGCCTGGCAGGGAGACATCGAAACCGAGGCTAACACCTACGCTCCCGCCAGTTTCAGTATAGATCCGCAATCGGGGATGTTTGCTTCGATCGATGAAGTCGAAGCGGCAATGGGCAATGGAGATGTCTGTACACTGAATGCCCTGCCATGGTCGTTTTACACCGGTGAAGCCGACATTGACTACGCGCAGCACGGGCACATTACCGCCTCAGAAAGCCTGCCGTTCAGCAACCTGATGGACGGTCACTACATCAAATCGACCGCCGCACTTGCCAAGGAGTTTGACAATTACAGGCACCAGCAACGGCTCATCAACTACTGCGGCGGTGGTATCGCAGCGACCTTGAATGCAACCTGTGCACTACTTGCAGGCATTGACAATGTGGCCGTCTACGATGGCTCGATGTCGGAGTGGCTGCAGGCTGGTAAGCCAACGACGCCGGGCACTGAACCTGGCTCGATTTGAACTGCACCAGAAACACGCAGAGATGATGCGCCGCAGCATGAAAAACCTGCTGGATCTCTCTATTTTTGAGGGGATTTTTGTTGACGAACTGCATGTTTCTGTCGATCATCTGGTGTGTCAAAAAGATTCTGGCAAACCAATGCATCTGAGGTATTGGGCACATTGCGGATGTCTTAATAAATGCTGACTGCAAATAAAAACTATAGATCTAGGGGAACATAATGATCAAAAAGCTGACAAAGCTTGGGATCGGGTCTTTACCGATTTTTCTGCTAAGCACGGGAATCTCAACTCCAGTCCTGGCCGAAGAAGGCAGGTCAATGTCCATTGAAGAAGTCGTGGTAACGGCACGTAAGCAAGAGGAATCTGCACAGGACATTCCAATTGCTAT
>JAYQAI010000126.1:0-6051 GCA_038136715.1 Gammaproteobacteria bacterium
CGAGCGGCGTGGTTGCAGCAACATAGAGGTCACTGAATGCGGGCTTACCGAGCTCGGTATCGAGCAGTGAGCCAATCAGGTCGATCGTGCTGCGCCTGATGCTGAAGAGGTAGTCGGTGTCATGCATCGCACCTGCCTGCAGGTACGACATGTTGTAAAGGCCAACTCCGAGCTCCCGCGTGTCATCCAGCAAATCGGGCGCGACGGGTTCAATTTCCATGACCCCGCTCATCCTGTCACCGTAGTTCGCAGGAAATCCGCCCGTCATGAAATTGATACCGCCAATGTTGCGCGTATCAATGACAGAGAAAAGGTCGTTGAACTGGTGCAGGTGAAACGGGTTGTAGAGCCGAACGCCGTCAAACATGATCAGCGTCTCATTAGGCAATCCGCCCCGCACCGAAGACCGGCTCGAAACACCGTTGTTCGCCATGCCGGGTAGTCGTGCGCTCACGCGGAACGCGTCATTGGCAATGGCGGGCCTGCTCGCGAGATTTTCCCGGTCGAGGAACGTCGACGTGGCGATGTGGTTCAGGGTGAACTCATGCAGGCTGGAGTGAACGACGATTTCCTCAAGCAAAGGTTCAACGATCACAGGCTCGAATTCTGCTGCCTGACTCTCAGCACGCGGGCGTCTGGTCACGCGAAAACCCGCTGACTCAGATCCTTCAAGCATCAACCCATAGGCTGTCAGCGCTTCTGTCACTTTATCCAGCGTAATCGGCAGCTCGGGATCATAGGTGACGCGGAAGCGCGGACGCACCAGCGACGTACTGAAAAGGATCTTCAGTCCCTGCTCGTTGGCAGATTCCAGGTAGCGCGCCAGCGAGATGGTCTCGCCCGCGGCTCTGGCAGAGAGCGCCAAAACCAAGAGCGACACGAAGAAAACTTTCAGGCAGTGGTTAGCCGGGTGAAACAATGGCGGCAGATTGATCAGGGATGGTGGCTGTCACCGACCATGATAACGGGTTCACCGCTTTCAATCAGTTCGAGATCCGTCGTACTGAGCACGTAGTCCAGGGACTCAGCGGCCGTCAGGTTCTCAATGGAGCCATGCAGTCTTTCGCGCTCGGCGATCTGCCGCGCGGATTCGCTGCTGTAACGCAGTTCGCGCCCGGTTTCTCGCGCCGCCCAGGTGAGGAACTCGGCAATGGTTCGCCCATCAATGCTGTAGGCCGGCCTGCTCTGCTCCACCCAGCGCCAGGACTCGTCATGGGGTTCCACGACTGACTGCTCGACCACGTTGTCCTGGGCAATCACCAGACGCTGGCCCGGCTGAACCTCGGATTCAAAGCCATCATCCTCGATCTGAACAAGGCCTTCCCTCACCTGAACGCTCCAGCCCGATGCACTGCTCGTCACCATGAACTGCGTACCGATATCTGCTGCCTGGCCATAGGGTGTCTGAACGCGAAACGGCGTCTCAGCTTTACCGCTATAGGAGTCAAAATACAGGCTGCCGGCTGACAGCCTGACCTCCTGTGCATTGCTGATGACGATCGCAGCACCCTGGTCGAACCGCAGGTTGATGCCGTTCTCGAAACTCAAAGACACCGGGCCATCGGCCTTGAGGTGGGTACCTTCCACCAGTGCTTCATCACTTAGCGCCGACCAGCGGGCTCCATCCGACGAGATCTTCAGGCTGGATTGCCCCATGTCTACCTGGGCCAGGGCTAGCTGCGGGTCAGGCACCTGCATAGTGACGCCAACGTATGCCGCAATTCCAATGACAGCGACGGCAGCCGCATATCTGAGCCAGCCGGGCCGCTGGTTGTTTGCGACCTCTTCCTGCCAGCTGGCATGCACCGCCGAGCGTACCCGCGCGGCCATTTCCGGTGGCGGTGACTCAATCGGCCCCACCCGCTGCAGGATCTTGCTGATCTCTTCTTCCGATAACTGTGGTTTTTCTTCGCTCATCTCTCAGTCCTGGGCAAGCTGCCCGTACTGCATTGTTATGTCATCCAGCGCTTTTCTGAAGGCTGTCCTGGCACGCGCCAGCAGCGATTGTGCTGCCAGCTCAGTAAGGTCAAGTTTCTCGGCAATCTCCGACACGGAGTAGCCAAGGATGTACTTCCATTCCAGGGCCTTACCATAATTACCCGGCAGGAAGTCCAGCACCTCAATCACCAGTCGCCGGGTTTCTTCACCGAAGACATCAGTTTCAGGGCTGTCATCCGCCTGCAGGTTTTCAAGAATCGGCCGGATTGATTCATCATCTGCCGCCACTTCCGGCACCCTTCGATCCGCTTTGCGGAAGTGCATGGCGATCTCGTTACGGCAGATCTGGCACAGCCAGGTAAAAAGCGAGGCCTCGCCGCGGTAGGTCTTCATATGTTGTACGGCCTTCATCATCGTGTTCTGCACCATGTCTTCAATCAGAGGGTCATCTCCAAGCCGGCTGAGACAGAAGCGATAGACGCGCGGAAAGTACTCCACGAAAAACTCGTTAAATGTCTGCTCGTCGCCTGCCATCATCTTCTGGCAGAGCGCGAGATCTTCCTTGTACATCGGGTTACTGCTCAAGTGTCTGCAGGCTCGTATCGTTAGAGTCAGGTCGCAGAAAAATCATTCGCAGAAAAAATAAAAAATCTGCGATTGGTTTTTTCCATCACAGCATCTTACTGCCACTTGCAACAAAAACAGGATGCTTCCATGACTGAATTTATTATTGTGCGGCCAGGCGATGCCCTCTATGAAAAGGCTTGCTGCTTCACGGCCGCTCACTACGAGAAGCGCCTGGCATGCAAACTGACAAAATTCTACCCGACACTCTTCTGTCGTATTGTGGGTGAAGAAATTAAGGCGGTCTGCGGTATTCGACCTGCCGCCGGCAATGAACTGTTCCTGGAGCAGTACCTTGGCAGGCCGATCGAGGTCAGCCTGAACCTGCAAAATCGGGATTCGATTGTCGAACTGGGCGGCTTTGCCGCTGAGAACCGACTCGAAGCTTTCCTCTTGATGCAGGACACAGCCGAAACGCTGGCAGACCTCGGCTACGAGACTGTCGTCTGTACCGCTAATCGTCCCATTCGCGGCTGCTTGAAGCGCCTCGGCATAACGTTCACCCAGCTTGCGATCGCCAATGCTGAGGCAGTTGGTGATGCCGATGACTGGGGCGCGTACTACGAGTCAGCACCGCTGGTCCTCGCTGGCAGCATCAGCGATGGCGTTAACGCCATTGCCTCACTCAAGAATGCTCTGGCGGCATGATCATCGAGAAACTGCAGCACTGGGCAAGCATCGAGCCAGGGCGCCGGGCGCTTGTCAGCGGCGAGCATACGCTCACCTATGGTGAGTTTGAACAACGTGTGTGTCATGTCGCTGACTGGCTAAAGGAAGAGCAGATCAACTCACTGGCACTGGATCTGCCAAACAGCATCAACTGGGTGATTGCCGACCTGGCTGCTATCAAGGCCGGTGTGACCAATGTGCCGATCCCGGCATTCTTCTCGGCTGAACAGCGCCAGCATGTCCTTAAAGCAGCGGCTGTCGATGCCGTGCTCAATCAGTCCGGCAAGACAATTGAGGGGCTTGAAGACGCCGCTGTCTCCCGGAGCGAGTGGGCCAGCTCCCAGGTCATTGGCCGGAAAATCACCTTCACATCCGGCAGCACCGGGACTCCGAAAGGCGTCATCCTCGACTACGCGGCGCTTGAGCAGGTGGCCGGCAGCATCGTCACGGCGATGGAGGCAATCAATGTTAAAAGGCACCTGTGCCTGCTGCCACTGGCCACCCTGCTTGAGAATGTCGCCGGCATCTATGCGCCGCTGATCAAAGGCATTGAAACGGTCGTGCCCCCTGCAGCCGATACCGGGCTTGAAGGCAGTTCCGGTCTCGACATCGAGAAGTTTGCGGCATGCCTTGAGACGCACCAGCCGGATTCCATCATTCTCGTGCCTCAGCTTCTCATGGCGCTCATCACGCTGACCGAGCTTGGCATGGTCAAGCCAGACTACCTGCAGATGGTCGCCGTCGGTGGCGGCAAGGTTGCCGCTTCCCTCCTTGAGAAGTCCCGGCAGCTCGGCATACCTGTTTACGAGGGCTACGGCCTCTCGGAAGCCTGCTCGGTAACCACCCTGAACCTGCCGGGCCAGACCCGGGCGGGATCGGTCGGCAGGGTGCTGCCGCATGCCGGAGTACGCGTCAGCGAGACGGGCGATCTCGAGGTTCGCGGCACGCTGATGCAGGGCTATCTCGGCGACGCGCCACATACTGATAAGTGGCTTGCCACTGGTGATAAAGCGGAGATTGATGAAGACGGTTACGTTTTCATCAAGGGCCGGAAGAAGAATATGTTCATTACAGCCTTTGGCCGTAATGTAAATCCTGAATGGGTTGAAGCTGAAATCGGCCAGCATCCATCGATTGCGCAGATACTGGTTGATGGCGAAGGCCAGGCCTGGAATCTCGCGCTCGTCTGGCCAAGGTTCGGGGCCAGCCGCGAGGACATTTCAGCCATCATCAACGCCGCCAACCAGACGCTGCCGGACTATGCCCAGATCGGTGATTTCGTCCTGATGGAAGATCCCCTGCCCAGTGAACTTATCACCGCCAATGGCCGCCTGAAACGTGCTGCAGCCCTTGCGGCCTGCGCCGATGTCATTTCATTCAACTACCAGAAACACCAAGGAGCCACGCATGGCGTTCTATGAAAGACTGATTAAAGAAACAGAAGAAGATCAGCAGTACCTGCTGTCGGCACCCATCATCAACGATGTCTTCGAGGGGCGATTCTCTCTCGAAACCTACATCGCTTTTCTTAACCAGGCCTACCACCACGTCAGGCACACGGTGCCGCTGTTGATGCTGGCAGGCGGTCGTCTCTCTGGCGAGCAGCGCTGGCTGGAATCCGCCATCGCGGGTTACATCCAGGAAGAAGCCGGACACGAGCAGTGGATTCTCGACGACCTCGAAGTCTGCGGCTGTGATCGCGATGCCTGCGCGAGCGGTGCAGCGCCCTTTCACTCTGACGTGCTGGTCTCCTGCCTGTATGACACGGTGCAGCGACGCAACCCCGTGGGGATCTTCGGCATGGTTCAGGTGCTTGAAGGCACAAGCGCCTCGCTCGCGCCTGCGGTGGCTGACATTGTGCAGAAAGCGTTGGCGCTGCCGGACAGCGCCATGACCTACCTGCGCTCTCACGGCGAACTCGACCAGGAACATATCCAGCACTTTGAGCGCATCATGAACAAGGTTGAAGACTCGAAGGACCAGGCCGACATCATTCGCGTCGCGCGCATGGTCTACCGTCTCTACGGTGATGTTTATCGCGCCATTCCGGCCGAGGCCGAGAAACTGACCCGAAAGGCTGCCGCATGAAACTCGAGGAAGCACGCGTACTGCTCACTGGCGCAACCGGGGGTATCGGCAGCGCACTCGCCGCGCGTCTTAAGGCCGAAGGCTGCCAGCTGCTGGCCCAGGGTCGTAGCACACGAATTGAGGCGACTGCTTTTGTTCAGGCAGATCTCAGTCGAGAAGAAGACCTCGAAAGGCTGGCAACTGCCGCCTGTGAATTCAATGCCAACGTGTTGATTAATAACTGCGGCATCAACCAGTTCAGCGAATTTGAAAGGGCGGATATCGCGCGCCTGGTAGACGTCAACGTGAAGGCACCGATGTTGCTGACGCAGCGACTGCTGCCTCACCTGAAATCACAGCCCGAAGCCGTCATCCTGAATGTCGGTTCGACCTTCGGTCAGATCGGCTTCCCCGGCTATGTCGCCTACTGTGCGACCAAGCACGCGATCAAGGGATTCAGCGAAGCGCTCCGGCGCGAGCTCATCGATTCCACGGTGCACGTTCAGTACGTCTCGCCGCGGGCCACCCGGACCGGGATGAACTCTGCGGTCGTGAACGAACTGAACACCGCACTCGGCACCGCCAGCGATGACCCCGACTATCTCGCCGCCAGGATCGTCGAGATGCTGAAGAACGGTCGCAGCCGCCTGCAGATGGGCCGGGCTGAAAACCTGCAGGTCAAAATTAATTCAATTTTTCCAACCATCGTCGACAGCGCCCTGACCGGGCAGCTGCCGATGATTCGTGACCATT
>JAYQAI010000127.1:0-5967 GCA_038136715.1 Gammaproteobacteria bacterium
GGCCCCTGTTTCACTTTGCAAGGATTCACCATGATGGCGACGTCGCGATTCTGGCTGGCGCGAGCAGCGGTTTTTACCGAGCTCAATCGGATTGATGGTTGGATGAAAAAGCATCGGCGCTACAGTCAGTCATCGCGTGACTATATTGCGTATTTGATTCAGCGAGGACTCGACAAAGACACTTAGCGGTTGGGCAGGGTTGAGCCTGGTCGTCGAGGCCATGGCGCAGGACTCTGTTGGGATGACGGGTTAGACTGCATCCTGTGCGAACAGTTGGTACTGCAGGAGTTTCCAGTGATTGATGACAACCAACGTGAATTCTATGAAGAAAACGGTTATCTCCTGCTCGAGAACTTTGTCTCAGGTGACTGGCTGAAGCGGCTTCGGGCCGCTTCAGATGAGTTCATCGAGCAGAGCAGGGGGCTGACTCAATCCAGTCGAGCACTCGACCTGGAGCCGGATCATACCGCTGAATCGCCGCGTCTGCGCCGGCTCGTGTCACCGCTTGACCAACATGAAACGTTCTATGCATTCACCATCGAAGGTCCGGTCGCAGCGCTGGCCCAGGCAATCCTCGGGTCGCCGGTCAGGTTTCATCACAGCAAACTCAACTACAAGTGGGCTGACGGCGGTGAGGAGGTAAAGTGGCACCAGGATATTCAGTTCTGGCCCCATACTGACTTTTCACCACTGACGATTGGGCTTTACCTCGAGGATGTGGATGCCGAGATGGGGCCCATGGGTGTGCTCCCCGGCAGTCACAAGGCGACGCTGTACGATCAGTATGATGAGGCGGGTCACTGGTCGGGCGCATTGCGCGACAATGATGTCGACGAACTGAATCTGGAGGACGTCACCTGGCTGCAGGGGCCCGCTGGGTCGGTCACCGTTCACAACTGCTGTATGGTTCATGGTTCGCGCCCGAATTGTTCCAGCCGTGTCAGGCCTTTACTGCTGCAGACTTATTCGGCAGGCACCTCCTATCCCGTCTCTGGGATTGGTGCGAACGGCGTCGCGGGAAAACACAGTGGTCAGGTTATTGGTGCTAAGCCCTCACAGGATCTTGTAATTGAGGGTAGACATATACATGGCGCACCGGACTGGTCACGAAGCGGGCCGCCCACCATATTTGGATCACAGCAGAATGAAACCTGATCTGAGGCATGACAGAGAGATGATTGTTAAGTGTGTTGCGCCAACCGGTGATCACTGCGGCGAAGCCGCCACCTGGTCACCCGATGAGGGCGTACTTTACTGGGTCGACGTCAACCGCTTCCTGGTGCGTCGACTGACCCCGTCGACAGGTGCTGTCGAGGCCTGGCATTTTGAGGAGCCCTGCGTCGCCCTGTTTCTGACAGATGAACCTGGCCTGCTGCTGCTGGCGCTGGGTTCCCGCGTGATTCGCTGGCGACCCGATAAAGACGAGCGGGAGGACTATGGCTTTAACCTCGGCGCCTGGCCGGAGGCCCGCTTGAATGACGGTCGCCCTGGCCCGGGTGGCGAAATGTGGCTGGGTTCGATGGCGAACAATGTTGGGCCTGACGGTGAACCCGGTGATGTCGTCGGCAGGCCCGGTGAATTGTTCTGTATCCGTGAAGGCGAACCTGAGCTGATTCGAAGCGATATCGGCATCGCCAATACCGTCTGTTTCTCTCCTGACCGTTCGCATTTCTATTTTGGCGATTCAGTCCGTAACGTGATCTGGCGTTATGACTATGACGCCGACACTCGTGCCATCAGTAACGAGACCGCTTTCTTCGAGGGGTTCGAGCGCGGCGGGCCGGATGGGTCAACGGTGGATGCCGAGGGCTACTTGTGGAACTGCCGCTTCGGGGGTGGCTGTGTTGTCAGGGTCGCACCGAGTGGGGAGGTCGACAGTATCCTGGAGATGCCTTGCAGCAATATTACGACCTGTGAGTTTGGTGGTGATGACCTGAAGACGTTGTATATCACCAGCGCAGCCCTGCTGGCGCCTAAGCATGAGCGTCTGGCGGGCTCCCTGTTCTCTGTGCAGACAGCGGTACCCGGCAACGTACCCAATAGAGTAACGTTGCAGCAAAACTGAATGACACGGCACTTGGCTGACTGAACAGGTGAAGCTTGGACGACGCACAGCGATTTCTTTTTGATACGAATGGCTATGTCATCCTGAAGGACGTGATTTCCCGGGATGACATTGATGCGCTGCGTGACACACTGCGTGGTTCTACTGAGCAGTTTAATCCCGTGCCGGGCGACGAGCATCCACTGCACTGGGGTGAAGCCTGGCGTAGGCTGCTCGACGTGCCTGAGATTAGTACGTTGCTCGAAGCGGTGATCGGCAACCCGGCACTGTTGAGAGCTCGGCAGGCAACGCGTGGTGATGATGCGCTGCCAACTTTCCGGCTTGATCACATCAATGTGCATACTCACGTGATCGAGGGCTTTGCCGGCATGCCATTGCATGGTGGCTGGCGCACAACCGGTGGTTCCCAGTTCTTTCGCTATCACGACGGTCAGTTCTACAACGGCCTGGTGGTCGTGGCCTTCGAGCTGTTCGATACTTCAGCCAACGGCGGGGGCTTCTGCTGCATTCCCGGCAGCCACAAAGCCAATGTGCCACTGCCTGAAGGCTGGGAAGTGCCAGGCGAGGCGCCTCAGGATCTGGTCCGGAAGATTCCGGCGGCACCGGGTGACGCGATTATCTTCACGGAGACGCTGATCCACGGCACGGCATCATGGAATGTCGGTGCTCCGCGGCAGACCCTGTTCTACAAATTCTCGCCCCATGGCACGACCTGGTCTTCGGATTTCTTTGATCCGGCGGACTACCTGCAGTACGAAGACATGGATAGCCGCAGGCTGGCCCTGCTCGAGCCGCCGAATGCCCGCTACCAGGGGCGTCCAACCCGGCCTGTGCTGCGCTAGATTGCCATCTGATCAGCCGAGTTTGACGGCATGCCAGTGCTCGGCGATGCCATAGCCGGTTCGACCATCCCACTCGAATTCTGCAAGACCCTCGTTAACGAAGATGGCGCCGCCTGGCATTGGAATCTTGGTCGGGCAGACGCAGGTAACACTGCCCCGGATTTCGATAGCCTCGCCGCCCTCAATTTCACCGGTCAGCACGACCTGCTCATGGATCAGGGAGTCATCGCGATATGCCGTTGTAATGCTGACATTCTTCAAGCCCTGGGAGGTCCCATCGCGTTGAATCCAGCCGTCGCCACGCATGACACCATCCTTGTGCCGGAAGCAGGAACCGCCGAGCGCGGCATGTTCGCCGAAATTCATCGAGAACCAGTTAACGAATGCTTTCGGACCATTGCTGGTTTCCGAGCTGCCGTTCTCTGAGTCACCGGCACTGTTGGCACCCCAGTCCCTTGGACCCCAGGACTTGTCGCGGACGCCGAAGCCGTTTACCTCGAAGACTTCACTGCCCAGCGCGATCGTGCCGCTGACCGCACCTGACTGCTCAAAATGTCCGCGTACCCCTTGTGCCGCGTAGTGCGGCTCTGTCAGGCAGTTGAAGACAACGTCCATCTTCAGGGTGGCAGGGTTAAACCAGCCATCAGGTCGCGCTTTGCTGCGGGTCAGCAGGATCTCGGCATTATCAATGTCCTGGGCTGGGCCATCGTATTGAATCCGCCAGCGCTCGTGGTGCGCCTCACAGCTCAGTTTCAGGCCGCCCGCCGCGAGATCGCCATCGTAGACTGAGAGATCGGTACCGATATCGCGGCGGCCATAGGTGAAAGCAACCCGCTTGCCGCCGAGATAAATGACATGCAGCGCGTCAGCCCAGCCGTTGTTGGGCCTGAAACCCATGCGTGTAAACATGCCGATCCTGGTGTTCGGGTCGACAAAGTTGAAGTAGTAGCTCTCGCTCCATGCCCGATCGTCACCGATCGGGTGCATAAGTTCATTGGATGCCATGTTCTAGCCTTTGTTTCTGCATCGTTGGGTCGTCCGGGCCTAGTCTAGTGGAAATGCCGGTCCCATGTGGACAGTTAGTAAGGCAGGCTGAAGGACCGGCGCCTGTGATACAGTTGGGGTTAAACGACCAGGAGAAACGACATGGCCTACGCCCCAGCCGACCGCCCCATCTATGACGCCGACAGCCACATCATGGAGCTGCCGAATTTTCTGAAGGCTTATGCTGACCCGGCTATTCGGGATGAGATTCCTGAGGTCAGTTACAGCGCGTCGATCGTCACCGACGAAGAAGTCGCTGTCATCATGGAGCAGGGTGGTCGTCACAGCGAGGCACATGTCGCAAAGCAGATTGCGCTGGGTGACAAGCTGATTGAAAGCTCAAAGGAAATTCAGGCGCTGGGGGCCTTTAATGCCTCTGATCGCACTACGGCCATGGACCTGCTGGGCTTTCAGAAGCAGCTCGTTTTTGCCACGCACAGCCTCGCTGCACCGTTTCACCCAAGTTCAAAGAAAACACCAGAGTGGCGGTACGGTGCTGCCCGTGCCCATAACCGTCACATGCTGGACTTCTGTGCCGGCGATGAGCGGTTGATGGGGGTTGCAGCGGTACCGCTGGATAACCCTGAATGGGCGATCAAAGAAGTCGAATGGGTCATTGAGCAGGGGCTCGAAGCTGTCTGGATTCCGCACCGGGCACCAATTGGTCATTCACCGGGTCATCTTGACCTCGAGGGATTCTGGGCGCGCCTCGCTGAAGCCGGTGTACCGTTTGTACTGCATGTCGGCGGTGCGCCGCTGCAGATCAACAAGTCCTGGGCGAACAATGGTCGGGCACCTACCAAGGACTGGCTCGGCGGCGGTGAGAATGTGCGCACCAAGGACGCCATGGTACTGCACCAGGCTCCTGAGATGTTTATCTGTATGATGGTGGCTGACGGCATCTTTCACCGACATCCCAGGCTGAAAGGCGCTGCCGTTGAACTGGGTGCAGGCTGGGTGCCAGAAATGCTGCGAAAGCTGGATTCTGTCGCTAAGGCCTACGGTAGAGTCGACGAGAGTATTCAGTTTGATCGCAAACCCAGCGAGCAGATCTCCGAGCAAATGGGCTTCACCCCGATGCCGCACGAAGATGTTGCGAACATGATTAGTCAGTCCAGCCCCGATCTGTATCTGTTTTCAAGCGATTACCCGCACATCGAGGGTACGCGTGATCCGATCGGTCGTTTTGAGCGCTCGATCGGTGAACTCGAGGAGACAGTGAAAACCGGTTTTTACACTGAGAATTTCCTGCGGCTCTGGCCGCAGGCACGCTGTCACTGATTCAGGCGGCGGCGTTTGCCGGCGCCAGCGGATCCTTGCTCATCACACGACGGACCATGGGCTCAAACTCCTCGAGGCTCATGGAATCGTAGTTTTCGTCGAAAGCCGGCATGTCGTACTTTTCGATGAATTCTTTGGTGTGCTCGAAGTGCGGGCTGTCCTTGTGGACGTCTCGCGCGTTCTTGTCACCGCCGAGGTGTTCGAAGTAGTAGTAGCCCTGGAACACGGTGTGATTTTCCAACATCCAGTGATTCGCCTCCGAAATAAAGGGCTTTAGAATCGCTGCCGCGACGGCACCGTGATCGTAAGTGCCGAGGGTGTCGCCAATATCGTGAAGCAGGGCGCAGACGACGTATTCTTCGTTGCGACCGTCGCGATGGGCTCGGGTCGCGGTCTGCAAGCTGTGTTCGAGGCGATCGACATTGAACCCACCGAAATCACCATCGAGCAGTTTTAGATGAGCCAGTACACGATCCGGCAGGCCATCCGCGAGGGCCTTGAAATTTTCGCCGACAGTCTGGATATCTTCCGGCGTGCACTCATCGAAGCGTCTGAAGCTCGCTCGTTTTTCACTCATCTTTCATCTCCTCTAATCCCCTCTAATTTCTTGGGGTCTTGCAAACCTATATGTTACCAAGATGTCGGGTCAGCTGCCTGCCGTCGCTGCCTGTGCCGCGGTAAGCAGTTCATCAAAGGCTGCCTGCAGGCAGGCCGTATATCGTTCCGGGTCTGGCA
>JAYQAI010000128.1:0-2053 GCA_038136715.1 Gammaproteobacteria bacterium
GCCTTCAACTGCGCGAGTGCAGCCTCGTCAACTTTTGGATGGTTGTAGCCGAGAATCATGGGCCCATAGGCACACATATAGTCGATATATTCATTGTCATCGACGTCCCAGAAATGAGAACCCTCACTTCTGGCGAAAAACTTTGGCCCCGTGTCGCGGACGTAGTAGCCGTAATGCCCGTAGATACCGCCGGGAATGACCTGCTTGGCTCGTTCGTAAAGCGCGTTCGATTTGGAAACGTCGTGGGTCATGACCAACTCCTTTTTCATGTTTCGATCCGGAAGTCAGGGTTGAAGTGCCATCAGACAACCGGTTGCCTCCATGACTTTCGAAAGTTCCGGGTCGTCCGAAACCGTAGCATATTTTTCGCGCAATACCTGCAGGGACTTTACATGATACTTCTGCGGAGTCTGGGTAAAGTTTTCACCTTTGAGGTCGACAGAAAACTGCTCCTCACCAGCGACCATGGCGGCGGTATTGGCAACTGTCCAGGGTACAAACAAATCACCGATCTGATCGGTCAGGAATGGCATGAGGGTCGGAGCAAGCGTGTCCCAGGATTCATAGTCTCCCTCGCCTGTCGGCCAGAGCATGCGGTGTATCCAGTCGAGCAGATGTGGCGCCCTCGCTTCAATCAACGCAGCGCCGGTCGGGTCTGTCCAGGCGCAATAGATCTGCCCCCAGAGGCCGAAATCCGCAAACGCAGGTTTCGCGCCAAAAAGGTAGGAGCGATCCTTCAGGTGAGCATCGAGGAGTATGATGCCATCCTCGAATGATTGTTCTATCTGCGGTGCGGTCTGTTCATTGGAGCCGACGAATGCAACACGCCCCTTCATAAAGCTGATGACCTGGTCCCGAATGCCGACACGCGTTGCTTCATCAGCCTCCGGTGCGTTTTGTGCCGCGATCCTGCCCCCGGCACTGGTGCAGTCTTCGTCCCTGGCCCAGCGAAGATGAAACATCCACTTGTTGCCCCATTCGTCACCAAACTCTTCGATCAGGGTCGAAACAAACTGGCAGACGGCGTCTTTTGGATGGATGGATGGTTCAGGAAACGTTTTCTCTATGGCTTCGATGATCGGCGTTGAATCCTGAATGCCTTCACCATCCGGGGTGACGACCAGAGGAATGATCGGTATCTTCGCGTACTTCCTGTATTCTTCCTCCGAGGCCTCGTTGCGAGGAATCCACTCGTGTGGGATTTGCTTGAAGCGAAAGTAGGATCGAATTTTGACGGAATAGGGTGAGAGTTCCGAGCCGAATATTCTGTACTGCGACGACATGGTTCAGGTCTCCGTTCTGAGGTTTTTGTTGGCTGCGATCGTGGCACCGCTTTTTCGGTAGCTGGCCTTGCGTTCTTCGCTCCACTGATCGATTTCTTCTTCGGGCATACCGTAGGAAAGACCTCTGCCGACAGCAGGGCGAGCCCGAACACGGTCGATCCAGGCCATGACGTTGGGCTGATCTGTCATGTTGATCTTGCTCCACTTCCAGCCGCGCACCCATGGGTAGATAGCGATGTCGGCGATGGTCATCTTGTCACCGCAGACATAGTCTCGACCTTCGAGCCGTTGATTGAGCACCGAGGCCAATCGACGACCTTCTTTACCAAATCTTTCGAGCGGGTGGGCCTTGGCAACTTCGTCCACGTCGTCCATGTAGCGTGTGTAGCTGAGCTTGTTGCCAAAAATGGGGCCTACGTTGGCCGCCTGCCAGTAAAGCCACTGTAAAACCTCCCATCGAGCATTGTCCTCGGGCAGCAGGTCGCTCGGATATTTTTCACCGAGGTACTGCAGAATCGCGCAGCTTTCCATGATGCTGAGGTCACCATCGATCAAGACGGGAATCTTCTGGTTAGGATTGTGACGGGTAAATTCTTCGGAGAACTGCTCACCCTCAGTCAGATTGATCTCTCGTATCTGCAGGTCTGGCAGTTCGACACCGGCTTCGATCAACTCCTCGACCATGATGTTGACCTTCCAGCCATTCGGCGTTGCGGCGGTCCATAGTTCCATATCTTTTACTCCCCAAAAACTGCCTGACGGATTTTTGC
>JAYQAI010000128.1:2063-3824 GCA_038136715.1 Gammaproteobacteria bacterium
GGTTCCTTTACTGAACCGGGTGTTTTGCTCAGCTGCACCTGATTGCCGACAACGCGAGCCTCACCGATACCATCAAATGTCATCGGCACAACGTACTCGTTAGCAACTGATTGTGGGTCTTCTACCACTTCTGCGTGGTTCTGGACTTTCTGTACGATCATTTCGTCATGCTCGCGAAAGAATTCGCTCCACTCGGCTGAAGTGCGACTGGCAAAGATCTTTTTCATATCTTCACGGAGTCTCGTGACGGCGGCATCATCCTGCTCTTCCGGCGCTGCACCCATGCGTTTAATACCGTCATCCCAAAGCGGGTTTTTACCAACATCTGGCAATCCGCCAAATTCACAGAAGGCGGTCCAGTCTTCATCATCGACAAGAGCAAAGAGGAACTCTACGCCATCACCGGCTGCATAGACGCCCCACGGTCCTCGGATGTTTGGCATATGGCTGCCTGCGCGAGACAGTGGTACGCCGGTCATCAGGCAGTGCTGTATCTCCCATGATTGCAGCCACATTTGTGCACCCAGGCTGGAAGTATTCATCTTCTGGCCAACCCCGTGTCGCTCTTTGGCGAGCAGTGCCGTCACAATACCCAGTGCAAACTGCATGGCGCCCGCGCCATCGGCAATGGTGGCACCGACGGGTGTAGCTAGATCATCGGCAGGACCCGAGACACTGGCGAGTCCGCCTCTAGCCTGGACGGCACCTTCCACCATCGGCTGATCAGCATCAGGTCCGAGGGGGCCAAAGCCATTGACCACGGCGTAGACCAGCCCCGGGTTCAGTTTCGCTAGGCTCTCGTAGTCAAGCCCCAGCCTGTTCAGAAATGGCGCGCGATAGTTGCTCATGAAGACGTCTGCATCCTTGATCAACCGGCGCACGACTTCGAGCCCCGCTTCTGATTTGACGTCAAGGCAGACGGAGCGTTTGCCCCGATTACCAGCAGTGAACATGGAGCCTGGCGTTTCTGGTGGGGTATCGTTGTTGACCCCTCGATGAAAGCGGCTTGCGTCACCAATGGGTGGTTCGATCTTAATGACCTCGGCGCCCATATCAGACAGGTAAACACCCGCGGCGGGCCCCTGGATGGCGGTGCCCATTTCTATAACGGTGTAACCGGAGAGGGGTTGAGGCATATTGGTTCCTGATTCTTTGGTTGTTCTCTTACCACAGGTGGCTTTAGTTCAGCTTGGAAAAATCCGGCTCGCGTTTTTCGAGGAAGGCATTGATTGCTTCCATGTTTTCCGGCCCGCCGTGCAGCTCATCGTAAGCTTCACCTTCTGCATCAATAGTCGCCCTGATTTTGTCCCGCAGGGGGCCCATCGCGAGTTCTTTAGCCTTAATCAATGCAACTGGCGAGTTCGAGGCAATCGTTTGAGCGCGGGTCATGACCTCGTCCTGCAGTGTCTCATCGGGGAAGACATCCAATACCAGCCCTGAAGCTTTTGCATCCGCTGCGTTAAACCAGGCAGAGGAATAGAGCATCCAGTTGGAGGCTTGCTGACCCATTAAGCGGGGGAAGAGATAAGTACTGGCTGCTTCACCAACGACACCCAGTGAAGAGAAGGGGCAACGCAGTCGGGCGCTCTCGGCCATAAATGCCATATCTGCCAGTCCGATGATTGTTGCCCCGAATCCGACACCGAAACCATTAATGGCCAGTATGAGTGGCTTGGGCAGATCGATCAGCGTGTTAAACAACCCGGGTACACCATGTTCTGGTGGTTCCATATCTTTGCCAACTTCGCTCAGATCGAGTCC
>JAYQAI010000128.1:3834-5025 GCA_038136715.1 Gammaproteobacteria bacterium
ACCGGTCAGAATGAGAGCGCGTACATTTGTGTCTGAGCCTGCTGCCAGCAACGCCTCGGTCAGTTCGTCAAACTGTACGCCGTTGAAGGCATTCATGGCTTTCGGTCTGTTCAACGTAATCGTACGTACATGACCTTCATCACTTGTGAGTACCATTTATGTTTCCCTGTAGTTTCAAAATGCGACTTCAACTATAGCGAACCGGTTCTCCTTCTGTCCTCGGGAAGGGGGTCTGGTTGCTTGAGTGCTCTCATAGTCTGACAATTTTGACATGCTGTCTAATGCAATTTGTGTTGCCTAATATGTTAATCTTGCATGGCTGAGAGGAGATAAAAATGGCCATAAATATTGACCTGCGAAAAATTCGATATGTTGTTGAAGTGGCGCATTCCGAGTCGATCACAACGGCGGCCCATACCCTATCGATATCGCAGCCAGCGCTCACGCGAAGTATTGCTGATGTCGAAAACCAGCTTGGCATTGAGTTGTTTGTGAGATTAAGGCGAGGCATGCGGCTGACCGAGGCCGGGCAGGTATTCGTCGAACATGCTAGAAGAGTGATAAAGAGCGTCGATGACCTGTTCACGAATACTGAAGACTATATCAACCTCAAACTCGGAAGACTGAGAGTCGGGGTTGCACCGGCGGCCTATCAGACATATCTGCATACACCGCTGAAACAACTCGTACGGGATTACCCGGGCATGCAACTGGAGATTGTCGTCGGTTCAGCAGAACAGCTGGCTCCCAGGGTTATCAGTGGGGACCTGGACCTGTTGTGGGGGGCGGCAAGGCCCTTTTCTCAATGGCCGGAACTGAGCAGCACAATTGTCCGGGACCTGCACTTTGGCTTCATGGTTCGTGAGGGTCATCCGCTGACGGAACTGGCCGAAATCACCGAGAAAGATCTGCTCAGGTATCCCATTTTGCTGCCCGCCACAGTCGAGCCGGTCCATATTGACATTGCCCGGCGTTATGCGCCCAACGGATTGCCTCCGATGCATCCGCGCTATGTCACGGACGATTTTGAAATGGTGAAGACGATTGTTGCAGCGACAGATACCTTTTCGCACATAGCGGCAATATCGCCGAACTTCGCTGAGCGGCTGGAGGGTTTCGTGGTGTTGGCCGGGGTAGTAGATATTCATGCGCAACAACTGTCTTATGCAAAATCTTCACATAGATCTCCGT
>JAYQAI010000128.1:5035-5900 GCA_038136715.1 Gammaproteobacteria bacterium
GTAGATGGCTGCCAGAGTCGGGCTTACCAGTCCGGTCCAGTTTCACTGCGGTATTTGAAGGCCTCAGGCGGCAGCGCCTGGTTTGACCCGTAGCGTGACACGCCGCCGTCGACCATCAGTGTTTCACCGGTGATGAATCGACCCGCAGGAGACACCAGGAAGACAACACCATTAGCAATGTCTTCCACTGTGCCCGGGTAGGGCATGGGTGTCTCACTGATGTCGCTGAGCACATCTTCATCATAGGTGTCTTCAAATCCGGCCGTCAGAATCGAGCCCGGGCCTACGCAGTTAAGCCTGACCTTGGGACCCCATTCGTAGGAGAGGCTGCGGGTCAGCTCTGCAATGCCTGCTCGGGCGGCGCCAGAGTGCGCGATACCAGGGTTGCCTCGACCCACCGGCATGATGATCTGACAGATGCAGCCACCCCGGCCGGCAAGCATCTGTCGGCCCAGTGCCTGGGTCATGTTCCAGGTACCATTCAGGTTCAGATCAATGATCGTGCGCCAGCCGTTGGGTGAGTAATCATCTGATGGTTGTGGAAACTGCCCGCCGGCATTGTTGATCAGGATGTCTACCTGACCCCAGCGCTCGTCGATTTCAGCAGCCAGCGCCTGAACCGATTCGATATTGCGAATGTCTACCTGAAGTACGCGGTTAGTGAGAATAAACACCCTTTTTCAACATTCAGAAAAGTATCGGCACCCCTGGGAGTTGCCTAATCCTCTCTTTTCGCTGGCTTCATCTCCGAGTTGAATGAGTTGGGCATAAGAAATTCGGCGATTTGTCTAGAAACTGAATCCTGGCCGATCGATACCGCCATCGATGTATCGTCTAGTCAATGTGTTGGAAATCAGAATTGCGT
>JAYQAI010000129.1:0-4090 GCA_038136715.1 Gammaproteobacteria bacterium
GCGACGCGGTAACATCTCGGTTCTGGCCTGGAATATCGAAACCGTCGATGCTCTGGAGGCTTGTGTCGAACTTGGCTTCGATCTCTTCCAGGGACGCTTCCTGACGAAACCAAAACAGCTTAATGAAGGCAAGCTTGGGGCTAACCAGGCTGCTGTCTTGCAGTTGTTAGGAGAGATTCAGAAGCCAGATGTCACGCCGGAATCTATCGAAGAGATTGTGCAAATGGATCCGGTTCTCACCTTCAAGCTGCTTAAAGTCGTCAACTCAGCCGCTTATTCTCTGGTCAGAGAGGTGACTTCCATCGCTGATGCGATTGTTTTCCTCGGTATGGATCAGGTCCGCCAGCTGGCCATGATCGTCGGCATGAGCGGGCAGTCAGATAAACCAGTGGAAATGTATCGGTCGCTGCTTCTGCGAGCAGCCATGTGCGAGCAGGTGGCCAAAACCATGAACTACGGCAACCGCTCAAGTTACTTCCTTGCAGGTGTCATGTCAGGACTGCACCTGATTTTTGATACCACGCAAGAGAATCTTATCGGACAGATCAGCGTGGCTCGGGAAATTGAGGAGGCTGTAACGAAGTACGAAGGCACCATAGGCTCAGTCCTGAGTGATGCCACCAGTTATGAGTC
This sequence comes from Gammaproteobacteria bacterium, assembly GCA_038136715.1. Lineage (GTDB taxonomy): Bacteria > Pseudomonadota > Gammaproteobacteria > Pseudomonadales > Azotimanducaceae > UBA9659. The sequence continues at coordinate 634 of JAYQAI010000129.1, forward strand.
TGGTGCCTGGGACCAGTTGTCGGAAGGCGTCGATACGGAGGTATACGATGACGCATACCTTAAAAGCATGCGCTGGTTGAACAGTGTGATGGAAACCGCGAGCTAGGGTGCCGTTGCCCGAGGCGTGAGTTATGAAAAGCGCGAAAGACGGATTCAATTGAAGCGCAGTTTGACGGTGATCTCACTAATGAGCATGGGTGCTCAGGTTCCTTCGTTGAGCTGGCCGAAGGATGTGCGCGGCATTATTCAGGCTTACCTGTCTGAACCAGGTTGATTGATGCAGGCCTGTGTTTTGCTTGCTCTTTTTGGCCGTTCTGGTATTATCCGGCTCCTTTAATTTACAGGGCTTTAAGACGATGAAGGCCGAAGTTCACCCTAATTATGAAGAGATCACAGCGACCTGCAGCTGCGGCAATGTGATCAAGACCCGGTCGACGGTCTGTGAGGACATCCACCTTGAGGTCTGCTCGAACTGCCACCCGTTTTACACTGGCAAGCAGAAGGTGATTGACTCAGCAGGACGTATCGATCGCTTTAACAAGCGGTTTGGCCGCAAGTCTTAGGATTTGCAAAGAAGCTGCCGGGCAATTTTTTTTACAAACCCGGAAGTCAGGCCTCGCGCAGTAACACGACTCGCGCATTAACATGAAAGGACGCTTTAGCGTCCTTTTTTTTGCCCGCGAGAAATCGTCCGCCCCGCCTAGAAAATATCCTGTGTCGCCTCGACTTCTTCAATCGGTGGCAGCACGCCGTTGTACTCGGGTACATGCTCTTGCCGAAATATCTCGAAGATGCCACCGGGGTCGGTCGGGTCGGTGCGCAACCCTGTCTCGGGATCAATCTTGACGGAAACAATGCCGTCTGGCCTTGGCAGGACCCGCGACTCCGATTCTTCTGGCAATGCCTCGGCCATGAATTCGATCCAGGTTTCGATCGGTGTGGTAGAGCCCCACTCGCGACTGCCGACCGGACTGTTATCACTGAAGCCTGCCCACGTGGTCGCGACCAGGTCCGGCGTAAATCCTGAAAACCAGATATCCGCATCGTTGGTCGTGCCGGTTTTGCCGCGCAGGTCGCCGCGTTTAAGGCTGCGCATCGCCTTGGTGCCGGTGCCGCGGCGGATCGCGTCGGACAGCATGCTGTTCATGATGTGGGCGACACGGGCATCTATCACCCGTTCGGCTCGGTTCAGGCCGGCACAGTTTTCATGACAGGCCACGGCGGGATCTGCCTGGAAGATCACATCGCTGTTGATCGAATCCAGCTCGCGCAGCAGGTAGGGTTCAACCTTGAAGCCGCCGTTGGCGAAGGTGGCGTAGCCGGTGGCTACTTCCAGTGGTGTCAGGGCGATAGTGCCGCCACCGAAGGCGAGCTGCAGGTCACTGGGGAAATCCGACGTGTCGAAGCCGAAACGGGACACGTAATCGACCGCTTTTTCAGGTCCGTAGTCCAGGATGACACGAATAGAAACCAGGTTGATTGAACGGTACAAGGCTTCGCGCAGGCGTATATTGCCATGGAAAACATTGCCCGAATTCTTGGGCCGGTAGGTTTCCTCAAGTTCCCCGCCGGGCAGGACCAGGGGCGCGTCATTGTAGATGGAGGCTGCGGTGAGGCCGTTCTCGATAGCGCCAGTGTAGTAGAACGGTTTGAAATTTGAGCCAGGTTGTCGTTTGGCCTGGGTCGCGTGATTGAACTGTTTGGTGCCGAAGTCAAAGCCGCCGACGATGGCGCGTATCCCGCCGTCGTAAGGATCAATGGCAACCAGTGCACCCGCGATGGCCGGGCGCTGGCCAAGGCGTAGGCTGCCGTCTTTGACCTCTTCATAGCGAATGACGTCACCGACGTTGACGATATCTGCAGCCTGCTTTGGTTTGGGTCCGCGCCTGTCGACCGTAATGTAAGGCCGTGCCCAGTCGAGGCCCTCCCAGGGGATCTTGAGGAACACCTGGTCGGCGGTGACGATTTCGATGCTGTCTTCTCCGACCGCGCTGACAATAGCGGGTATCTGGCCCCCGGATGGACGCATGCCTTCAAGTGTCGCCAACCAGTTGGGGGGCAATCCGAATTCCGGTGCGTTGAGGTATTCATCGGTCCCTTTGATCTGTCTGAACTCGGGGCCTCGATAGCCGTGCCGGCGGTCATATTCGATCAGCTTGCGGATCAGGGCATCCTCTGCGGCTTGCTGCATGGTACTCGATAACGTGGTGTGAGCGATCATGCCCTGGTTGTAGGCCTCGCGCCCATATTCTGAAAGTAAGCGCTTACGAACCATCTCGGCAGCGTATAATGCGGGAAGCTCAATCGCCCGGCTGTGCAGGCGGGCAGTGATCGGTGCAGCAACGGCCTCCTCGTAATCGACTTGACTGATGGAGCCCTGTTCCCGCATACGCAGCAGGACGAGGTTTCGGCGGGTGAGGGCGCGGGCCGGGCCATTGATTGGATTGCCGGCCTCGGGCGCCTGGGGCACCCCGGCCAACATGGCTGTCTGGGCCAGGGTAAGTTCGCTGAGGTCCCGACCATAGTAAGTATTGGCGGCGGCCTGGATACCATAAGAGTGCTTGCCGAACGAGATAATATTGAGATAAAGCGTGAGGATTTCTTCCTTCGACAGCTCTCGCTCGATCTTCAGGGCAAGCAGCATCTCCTTGAATTTCCTCAGGAATCTGACCTGGGTCTCGCCCGAGATGTTCTTTACGAGCTGCATGGTGATGGTCGAGGCGCCAGTTCTGATGGACCCGCGGTTGCGGACCAGTTGCCAGGTGGCATTGACCAGGGTGACGAGGTCAATGCCGGAGTGCTCAAAGAAGCGTTTGTCCTCGGTATCAAGGATGGCACTGATAAACAGCGGCGGAATCTCCTCGTATTCAACCGGGGTCAGGCGTTCACCGAACTCCTGGATCAGGAGTCCGTCATCAGAGTAGATCCTGAGAGGAGCCTTCAGGGTGACCTGGCTGAAGCTCTCGATGTCGGGAACCTGTGGGTTCAGATACAGAAAGGCAGCCGACAGGATCAGCGTGAGCGCGCTGCCAGCTGCAATCACTGTCCAACAAAGATAGCTTAAGTACCGCATGAGACCTCACCAAAGAGGACGAGCATTATAGATGGTACGAGCGGTCCATGCTAAATGGTGAAAAAGGATCGCCATGTTGCCCCCTTAATACGGGGGTTGGCGCGATTCAGAGGCGCAACATGTTGTGTTTCGAAACGGGAAAATCGTCGGAAAATGAATGTTTTACGTCATTTCTTTCATTTAAATTGTTTGCGATAAGTCTGCAGGTGGTATTTAATGTAATCCTGCATGAAGTGACTGTAAGTGACCGTACTTGTAGGGAATTTAGGAAAACGGCGTGTTTGGATTTCTAAACAAGGGACCAGAAAGCATGCTGGGTCTCGACATCAGCTCCACTTCGGTGAAGCTGCTCGAACTCAGTAAGTCAGGTAATGACTACAGGGT
>JAYQAI010000129.1:4190-5842 GCA_038136715.1 Gammaproteobacteria bacterium
GAAGAACAGGTTGAAGTGCTGATTGCGGCCTGTCGACGTGAGAACGTGGAGATGCGCGAAGCCGCACTTGAGCTCGGTGGTCTTAAGGCCAAGGTCGTCGATATTGAGGCCCACTGCATGCAGCGGACCTTCGAAATGATCCGCAACCAGTTTTTCGAGATCGATGAAGACGATGAGGACGATGACAAGGTTATCGCTGTTGTCGATATCGGCGCGACTATGACCACCCTGTCAGTCCTGACGAACAGTGGCGCACCTTACACCAGGGAACAGCTCTTTGGCGGCAAGCAGCTGACCGAAGAAATTCAGCGACGCTACTCTCTTTCTGTCGAGGAAGCGGGTCTCGCCAAGAAACAAGGCGGTCTGCCGGACGACTACGAAACCGAAGTACTGCAGCCATTTAAAGAAGCAGTGGTGCAGCAGGTGACGCGTTCACTCCAGTTTTTCTACTCTTCCAGCGCCTATGATGATGTTGACCACATCATTCTCGCGGGCGGTACATCCTCCATTGATGGTCTCTCAGACATGGTCGCCGCCAAGCTCGGCACGCCCTGTACGATTGCTAACCCCTTCGGCAATATGACCCTGTCTTCACGGGTCAATGAAGGCAGTCTCGCAGCAGATGCGCCGGCACTGATGATTGCCTGCGGCCTTGCGCTTAGAAGTTTTGAGTAGAGTCGGGGAGGGCTGATATGAGTCACGATATTCGCATTAACCTGCTGCCCTGGCGTGAAGAGCTCAGGGAACAGAAGAAACAGGAGTTTCTCCAGATCACGGTCGGCGTCCTCGCTGTGGCAGGCTTGATCGTGTTTGGCGTTGATCGCTACTACAACGCGGCCATCGATAACCAGACCGCGCGTAACAACTTCCTGAAGCGCGAGATCAGTGTGCTCGAGGAGCGCATTTCGGAAATTCAATTGCTGCAGCAGAAACGTAACCAACTGCTGGCCAGGATGAAAGTCATCCAGGAACTGCAGGGTAACCGGCCGATTATTGTCAGAGTGTTTGATGAGCTCGCACGTCAACTGGCGCCACGGGTATTTTTCACGCAGGCAAAGATGCAGGGGGCGGATCTGGCGATAAACGGTGTAGCTGAATCCAACAACCGTATTTCAAACCAGCTGCGAAACTTTTCTGATTCGGAGTGGTTTGAAGGGCCAAACGTGACAGCGATCAAAGCCGACCCGTCATATGGACCACAGGCCAGTCAATTTGCCATGACGGTCGAGCAGACGACCCCGAAGCGAGAGGGTGACTGATCATGGCGATGGAAGATCTCCTCGAGAGCTTACAAAATTTTGACGTCGAGCAGCTCAACGACGTCAATAACGTTGGTTCGTGGCCACTGCCGATAAAAATCATTATCTGGATTATTGTCTTTATCGGCGCGCTGGCTTGCGGATACTTCCTGCATGTTACTAACCTCCAGCAGCAGCTCGGCAACGTGACCCGGGAAGAAAAGACGCTGCGCGAGGATTACGAAAGCAAGTATTTTGAGGCAGCTCACCTCGAGGACTACCAGCTCCAGCAGAAGGAAATGGAAGAGTCATTCGAAGCCATTCTGCGCCAGCTGCCATCTGATACCGAGATTCCAGGTCTGATCGAAGACATCACACTGGTTGGCCTGAAAAATGGCCTGTCTTTCTCGAATA
>JAYQAI010000130.1:0-2204 GCA_038136715.1 Gammaproteobacteria bacterium
GGCAATTAAAACCTGTACTATTGGTATGCTGGTCTGTGCCAGGCTGGTCATGGCGCGAGTGAAACGATGTCGCCGAGCCTAGGCACAGTTCTATCTAGTATGTTGTAGTATGTTCGCCATCAAACGCCTAGTTCAAGGACCCTATTATGGAGCTCTCCGAAGCAAAACCTGATGTCGCTACTATACTAGCAAAGTATGACATTCATAGCAGTGATATAGATTCGATCCAGTCTGTCAGTGACATGGCGCAGGCTCGGATAGGGCAGTGGCGTGATCAGTGGTACAGCTGGCTCAGCACGGAACCGGAGTTTGTTGAGTTTTTCCCCGACGGTGACCTGCTGGCGCAGGTGCAGAAGCTCTCGGCAGAATACTGGCTCGAGTTTTTTGCGGCCGAAGTAGACGAGCACTATCTTCAAAGTCGTGAGCTGATCGGGGAGGTCCACGCGAGAATTGGTTTGCCCCTGCCCATCTACCTTGCGGGTATGAACCGGTCACTCACGGTATTTTTAGGCCTGTTCAAACCTGACCTGTCGGAAGAAAAAATGGTCGAGGTGACCATGTCTTCCATGAAGCTGCTGCACCTTGATACTGAGATAGTCGTTCAGACTTATACGGAGCGCTCCAACCGGGCTCTCGAGGCGCAAACCCAGCTGCTGGCAGAAATGTCCACGCCGGTCACCCAGATCTGGGACGGTGTGCTGTTCCTGCCCGTTGTCGGCATCATCGACTCGCGTCGGGCTCGAGATATCATGACGAACTCGCTCGAGGAAATTTCCAGCACACGCGCAACCCACTTCATCATGGACATCAGTGGTGTGGACGTCGTGGATACTGAAGTGGCCAACTACCTGATTCGCATCACCAGGGCGACACGGCTTATGGGATGCAGCACTACTATCTCGGGGGTATCGCCAGCCATTGCTCAGACAATCGTTGAACTGGGTATCGATGTTGACGGCGTCAATACCACAGCAACCATGCAGGATGCACTGGCGGGGGCGGTCCGTAACGTCGACAGCTGATCATGCGTGCTGCAGAGTCACCAGTCCAGGTTCTCCAGAATGTCATCGTCGTGACATTGCAGGTAGACCTGAGTGCGAATGTCATCAGCCACCTCAACTCACGGGTGCTTGACGTCCTGCAGACGACGAAACTCCGCTGGGTGATCATGGACCTGTCAGGCATGGATATCATTGATGATCGAGAGTTCGCTGAGCTCATCAAGCTGCGCGACAAGATCAAGCTGATGGGGGCGACGACGATTATCGCAGGCTTGAAACCGCAGGTGATTGTCGCGCTCGACACACTCGGCACAGACCTAAGCGATATTAAAGCCGCCAGAGACCTCGATCAGGCGCTGCAGCTGGCGGGCGTTTAGCGTCGCCAGGCTTAGACAAGAAACACAGTCAGTCGTGGAACAGTCAGTCGATACAAAGAACCAGGTTACCCACATCAACATCGATGCGGACATCGCAGTGCTGATCACTGATGCAAAGCCTATTTTGCTTGCGTTAGGCTTCATTGAACCTCAGGTCTCTATGGTGATCAGCGCTGCCAGCGAGCTGGCGACCAATATCCTGAAATATGGCGGGCGCGGCAGGATCACTATCAAACAACTGGAAGACCAGGCCGGTGTTCGGCTAATAGCGGAAGACAACGGCCCGGGTATTGCGGACATTGAGCAGGCCATGTCGAAGGGGTTTAGTTCCTCGGGCACCCTTGGATTTGGCTTGCCGGGTGTCAAGCTGATGAGTGATGAGTTTCACATCGAGTCCAGCCCGGACGATGGCACGACGGTTAAGTCAACCATATTGAAATGGTCAACCCATGCCGGTCGGTGAAGTTGCCGATATCCCTGGCCTCGATTGCGGCTGGCGGAGCCGCGCCTTCGCTGGCATGCGGGTGAGCGGTGACGGTGTCTACGTGCAGGATACAACCACCCACCTGCGTGTCGCTGTCTTTGATGGTTTGGGTCACGGCCCCAGAGCTGCGACGTTTCCCGAAGCGGCGAGTCGATATCTGGCGTGCAACTGGAAGGATAACCCAAAAGCTAACCTGCTGGCGCTTGACCAGGCTGCCCAGACAACGGCAGGTGGTGCGGCCGCGGTCGCGCTCGTGGACAAAGCTGACTTTACTGTTCGCCTCGGTGTCGTCGGGAACATTGGTGTTTTTTCTGATGATGCGGAACGCGGCAGGCACCTGGC
>JAYQAI010000130.1:2214-4833 GCA_038136715.1 Gammaproteobacteria bacterium
GAACTGGGCAACGGCGCCGTCCTGGTCATTTATTCCGATGGGCTGTCTGACAAAATTACGCTGAAGCCCTCTAGTCGATTGCAGTCTGCACTCACGCTCGCGCGCGGTCTGGTGCAGGAAGAGGGTAAGGATTACGATGATGCGACTTGCCTCGTGATAAAAAGGCGTCGAGATGGACGTTAGAGTCGAGATTGCGCTGCAGAACCAACGCGTCTTCGATGATGTGCGCTGGAAGATATACGATGCGCTGCTGGTGATAACCGACGACCGGTTCTTTTCATCCTCTGCAGCAGCGATGATTTCGTCTGTGCGTGAGGGTATGACCAGCACTTCGCCTAGTTTGATCATCGCGCTGCGCTCAGGCAGTCATGAGACCCTGATTCACTTTCTTTTTGCTGATGTTGAATCGGCCACGCTCCCGTCGAAGTGTGAAAAGGTCTTTCAGAACGTGTTCCACAACCAGTCCGGGTTCAATGCGACGACCAAGTTACGCAAGAAAGTGGCGGACTCACTGATGCGGCGGGCCGAAGAGATTCTCTGTACCAAGAGCAGGGATGAACTGATGGCCGAGATGGCAGAGCAGAATAGGCAGCTTGAAGAACACAGGAGCAATCTCGAGTCGAAAGTAGCAGAACGAACCCAGGAGCTCTCGGTCGCCATGGAAGCTGCAGAGCTTGCTAACAAGGCCAAGAGTGACTTCCTGGCCAACACGAGCCACGAAATTCGCACCCCCATGAATGCCATTATCGGGCTGACTGACCTTTGCCTCAGAACCGACCTGACCGACCAGCAGCGCGATTATGTCAGCAAGACCGCGACTGCAGCCAACAACCTGCTGGTGATTATTAACGACATCCTTGACTCGTCGAAGATTGAAGCCGGCAAGCTTGATCTTGAGATCACCGGCTTCCATCTGGATGAACTAGTTAAGGATTTGAGCGTCGTCGTCTTGCCGAAGGTACAGGAAAAAGGGCTGGAGTTTCTCTACCTGAAGCCGCCTGAAGTGCCAGCAAACCTGCTGGGTGACCCGCTGCGACTGAACCAGATCCTCATCAATCTCGTTGGCAATGCGGTCAAATTTACGGCCGAAGGACAGATTCGGCTGGAAGTGGCTTTGCGGTCCCTCGCTGACAAGGCGGAGTTGCAGTTCTCGGTGATTGATACGGGCATCGGCATGACGGAGGAACAGCTCGGCAAGATGTTCCAGGCGTTTTCTCAGGCCGACACTTCAATTACCCGCCAATATGGGGGTACCGGGCTCGGTCTTGCAATCAGTAAACAGCTGGTTGAAATGATGGGTGGAGAAATCTGGGTTACGAGCGAGTATGGCGTTGGTGCCTCGTTTCACTTTACTGCCGTGTTTGAGATTGGTGATGAAACTGAAATTGCCCTTGCGCCGCCTCATGGTTTAGCCGATTGCAAGGCGCTGGTTGTCGACGAAAGTGAAGCCGCCCGATTTGTCAGCGGCGTTTACTTGGAAGCGTGTGGGATGAGTTTCGACCTTGCTGCAGATTCAGTGGAAGCGCTCAGGTTGATTGCCGATACCCAGTACGTCTATATCGTCATAGACTGGCGCCTAGGCGAAGAAGACGGCCTGGAGTTGCTCAGCCGGATCCAACAAGAGCTTGGCTCGCTGCCGAAGACGATGCTGCTGACATCTTCCAATATGGATCGAGTCCTGGCGCATCCGTTGGCGGCTTTGCCGGACGTTGTTCTGCAGAAACCCATCAGCCAGTCTGATCTGGTGGACTCCCTGGTTGTGCTGGACGGTGGTGAATCCACACAAGGGCAGAAATCCATTGATGACCTGAGTTTCCTGGATCCAATCCGGGGCGCCAGGATTCTGCTGGTTGAAGACAATGAGATTAATCAGCAGGTGGCGACAGAGATTCTGGCTTATGAAGGCTTTATTGTTGAAGTCGCGGAGCACGGTCAGGAAGCCCTTGATGTGCTTGAGGCTCGGGACTTTGACTGCGTCTTGATGGATGTCCATATGCCCGTTATGGATGGTTACACGGCAACTGGCCTGTTGCGCCAGAACGAGAATTTCAGGGATCTGCCCATTATCGCTATGACGGCTAATGCGACCCTGAAGGATCAGGAGCGGTCCCGCGATGCCGGCATGAATGCCCATGTCGCCAAACCTATTGACCAGGCTGAGTTGTTCCGTACTTTGGCTGATTGGATGCCCGCGCTGGATCGCGCCCTGGTGCCGATGCCGGAGCGCGCCGAGAAAACCAGGCGCGATGACGGTGTCACGGGCCTTGTACCTCTACCCGGTATCGATACGGATTCAGGTCTGGCCCGTGTGGGCAAAAACGAAGATCTTTACATTGATATTCTGCATAAGTTCAAGCGCAACAACACCAATACGCTGGAAGAAATCACCAGCGCCGTCGACCAGGGCGAATACGCGCATGCCACCCGGCTGGCACATACCTTGAAAGGAGTGTCGGCCTCGCTGGGTGCGCAGCAGCTGGCAGATCACGCCGCCAGCATGGAGTCGACCCTGGCCAACGGCGAAAGTCCGAATGCGCAGCAGCTCAAACTTGCTGCACAGGAGTTGACGCTGGTGATGAACTCTATTTCTTTGTTGGGCGATGCAAAAGAGGACAAAGC
>JAYQAI010000130.1:4843-5366 GCA_038136715.1 Gammaproteobacteria bacterium
GGTGAACTGCTTGAAAAGCTAGAAGGCTTTGACACAGAAGCCTCGGCGGTACTGAAAGAACTGCAGAAAACAGCGCCTGATGCCTACCGAAAAATGTTATCTGAGGTTGAAGATGCACTGTCTGAGTATGACTTTGATCTGGGTGCCGAGTTAATACGCGGGACTCTGGCGTAGCCTGAGTCGATGTCAGGCTCCTGCGCTTTAAGCATTTGACAGTGGTGATCTAACCCCGCTGGGGTACTATGTTATAAAGGCAGCAGCATCGGTGTGTTATTGGAGTCGCTACATTTTTTCTTTCCTGCTACAACACGAGCACGACGAGTACGGTTACGCAATTCCTCGTTTGCTGATGGTGCTCATCGTCTTTGCCGTCCCTGCTGATGACGCTGCGGCCGATTACCTCAGTATCAAGTATTCACAAAAATCCCAAATAAGAACCAGTCTTACGTGGATGCAGACCAGGCCCAATCTCATCACTCAAGCACGTAAAAGAGCGGATGGCTCAATAAGGGTCGGAGTGCCT
>JAYQAI010000131.1:0-5280 GCA_038136715.1 Gammaproteobacteria bacterium
GATGTTTTCCATGCGGTCCAGCAGTGCGGGGAAGCCCAGGTTCAGTTCCTGGCGGGCGAGCGGGGCACCGATACAGTGATGCACACCGGACCCAAACGCCATCTGCATGCCGGCTTTCTTGCGCTCGATATCGACTTTTCCCGGGTTTTCAAACTGCTTCTCATCCATATTGGCGGCGCCGTAGCGCAGCATAACGAAAGCACCCGCGGGGATATCGACGCCTGCAAGGGTGGTGTCTTTGGTTACCACGCGAGGCAGCCCCTGAACCGGTGCACGAATGCGCAGGGTCTCTTCGACAAAAACGCGCATTCCCTCAGGATTGCCGCGGAGCTGGTCCTGCAGTTCAGGGTTGCGACACAAGAGCAGCATGCCCCAGCCGAAGGCACTGGTGGTGGTCTCATGACCAGCAACTAGAAACTGTTGCAGGATCGACAGAATCTCGCCGTGAGTCAGGTGCCGGTCCTCCTCTTCGAGTTTGCTGTTGGCGAGGATGGTGATCATGTCCTGGCGTGGATCCTGGCGGCGTGCCTCGACGAGACCTACCAGTAGGTTCTGCAGGTCAATTGCGACCTGGGCCCGGCGTAGCATTTCTTCTTCGGGCAGGACGGTCATGCGCAGGCCCGCTGCCGCACAAGTTGCTGCGTCGTCGAAGAATTCGCGATCCTCTTCCGGAATACCAAGACGCACGGAGATAATTTCCAGCGGTACGGGGAAGGCAAATCCCCGCATGTAGTCACCGCCAGATTGTGACTTGAATGCGTCAGCATGCCGATCAATCACTTCCTGCACGGCATCCTGGCTTCGCTTGATCTCGCTGCCAGTGAACAGCTGGCTCACCAGGGAGCGATATTTGGTGTGATCCGGTTCATCCAGGGTCAGCATAGTGGGTGGGGTCGGGATCATTTGCCGCTCGAACTCGATCAGCTGGTTGCGGGTCTCTTCCGGCAGGTTGGCAAGTCCGGCTTCCCTGGAAAACGCCATGAATTCATCAAATTTGCTGGAGTAGGTCTCGGTATCGCGGATGACTTCGCGCAGGTGTTCATAGCTCGTGACGTAGTACATGTTCATCTCAGGGATGTGATACACCGGCGCCTCATCTCTTAGCGTCTTATACATGGGGTAGGGCTCGATCAGGTTCTCGACATCGAACACGGGAAATGAAGCGGCATCAGACATGAGTGTCTCCGGTTATCCTGCAGGTTTACACGGCCTCCAAAATTAGACTGCACTACAGTTTTATGCAAGGGTTGTGTTCCCTGGGCGAGGGACTTCACGCGACTATGCAGACCTCTGCTCAGAGGTGGTTGACAGCTAACAATGGAACATGTTCCATTTATTAAAAACTCAGTTAACGAGAGGGAGACCCGTCATGGCTGCACAGCCACAGGACGTCCGTACCATGGACGGCGCATTTGAGGCGCTACTGGAAGCAGATACTAACCCCGAGCACATCAGCGATGCCCTGCGTCGCAACGCGCCCATGCCACCCGGTCCGACGCTGGTGCCGGTTGCGCGTTATACCGATCGTCGCTATCACGAACTAGAGAAGGAAAAACTCTGGAAAAAGAGCTGGCAGGTCGCCTGCCACGAAGATGATCTGCCGAATGTCGGTGACGTGGTCCCCTATGACATCGCTGATATGTCTTTCATTGTCGTCCGTGTTGCAGAAGACGAGTACAAGGCTTACTACAATGCCTGTCTGCATCGCGGCCGCAAGCTCAGGGAAGAACGAGCCAGAAAACTCGATGAGCTGCGCTGCCCGTTTCACGGCTGGGCCTGGAACCTTGACGGTACGTTGAAGCAGATTCCCTGCGCCTACGATTACAACGGCCTGAATCGCGATGATGAGGCGTTGCCTGAGGTCAAGCTGGGCCGGTTCGGACGATTCATTTTTATCAACCCGGATCCGGACAGTATTTCACTCGAAGAACACCTGGGCGACCTGGCAACCAACTTTGAACTCTGGCCTTACGAGAAGCGCTATAAATCAGCTCACGTCTCGAAAGTCATCCGGGCTAACTGGAAAGTGGTGCAGGAGGCTTTCATGGAGTCCTATCACGTGCTCATGACCCACCCGCAAATCCTGACAGGTGGTGCCAATGACCTCTGTACGAAGTACGATGCTTTCGGCCAGTACTCCCGGGCCATACGCTGTGGAGCGCTGGAGAGCCCTGGTATGCCGAGCTGGGAACCGGTCGAGGTCGATGGCATTCGCCAGCTGCAGCATCCGCTCAATGGCTGGCTTTATGAAGATCTCGGCGATGAGGAAGTGCAGGTCACGACGCCCAAGGGCAAAACGGGCCGGTTTACGGTGGAAGGCAAGTGGCTGGAAGGTGAACTGACTGATGCTAACCCGCATCTCTGTAACTGGGTCAGCGGTAAGCAGTTGAGTGGTGCGTCCATGGCATCGGACCCCAGGACCCGCAACCGCGCGAGGGCGACGGCAGCGGCTACCGGCAGTTCCCGGGCGCAGAATGCACAGCTGCAGCGCGACATGCTGGAGCACTATATACCCTCCGTCGCCTCGAAGATTCCCGATATTGAGCTCACATCCTCAATCTTCTTCACGGTTTTCCCGAACTGGCATCCCTGGGGATCGTTCAACCAGATCAACTATCGGTTCAGGCCGAATGGTGACAATCACGAGGAGTGCATCATGGAGTGCATGTTCCTGGCCCCGATCCCGGAGGACGGTGACTATACACCGGTCTCAGAAGTGCATGCGCTCGCCGCGGATGATGATTACACCGAAGCTGCTGAACTTGGCATGTTGACCAAGGTCTTCAACCAGGATGTGCGCAACCTCGAACACGTTTATTCCGGTATGAAGGCAACCGCGCGAGAGCACATTCGCTTTGCCGATTACAACGAGCTGAAACTGCGGCACTGGCATGAGCTCTACGAGCAACTGATTGACGACGTCGAGGATTAAAGATGGAGATCAAGGGAAAGAACACGCTGGTCACAGGCGCCGGGCAGGGCATTGGTGAGGCCTGTGCGATGATGCTGGCTACCAATGGTGCTGCTAAAGTCGTGCTTGCGGATGTTAATGAGGCGAATCTCAATCAGGTTGCCGAGGCTGTGCGAGCGACAGGTGCAGAGGCAATCATCAAGGTCTGTGACGTGTCGAAGCCGGAAAACGTCATCCGGCTCTTCGAAGAGGCAGAAGCAGACACCGGTGGGCTCGATATCGTCCACAACAACGCTGGCATTATGACCGGCGAACCGGACTTCCCGGATACGGTCATGGAAAAGATGATCGCAGTGATCAACATCAACCTGATTGCCATGATGGTTGGCACCCGCAAAGCCATTGAGCAGATGCGAGCCCGCAATGCGCCTGGTGTGATCATCAATACTGCCTCGGTCGCCGCGTTTGGCCCGATGCCGGCAGACCCGGCTTACTCCACATCGAAGGCCGGTATCCTGAATTTCACCCAGTCATGTCAGCCCCTGCACGAACGCTTCAACATTCGCGTAATGGCGGTCTGCCCTGGGGTTGTGGATACCGCGATCGTGCCCCATGACGCCGAATGGCTGCAGCCATCGCTGGCTGCCATCAAGATTATGCAGCCTGTTGACATTGCCAATGCGGTGAAAGGCATTATCGAAGACGACACGCTGGCCGGCGACCAGGTCACTGTCCAGAACGAACCAGCGGAGGCGTAAATCATGTCTTACGCTCCGGAAAACACGCCCCACGGCAAAGAGCCGACAGATGATCTGTGGCAGGCAATTTATTCACAGCGCGCGATCCGTTACTGGCAGGATAAGCCTGTGCCCCGAGAGTTGCTCGAGCGTGTCATTGAAGCCGGCTCGAAGGCGCCGAGTGGTTCCAATATGCAGCCCTGGGTTTTCATGGTGATTGATGATGAAGAAAAGCGGTCGGTTGTTTCAGCCGCAATGCGAGCATTCTTTGAGGGCGGTCCGGTCAAGCAGATCGTCGAGGCGGGTGAGAACTCTGCCGACAAGACAGAGCGTCTGATGTTGAAAGGCGCTCGCGCCTTTTTCTCCAAGCTGGAGAAAGCACCGGCAATCATCGTGCCCTGTCTCTACAACCTGGCATCGCCGACACAGGACCCGGCCTCACTCCTGGCAGGCAGTTCCATTTATATGGCGGTGCAGAACATCATGCTGGCAGCCCGGGGGCTAGGTCTGGGTACGGTGATGACCACCGCTCATGTCATGGTGGAACCGGTACTGCGTGAGCAGTTGGGTATGCCGGATGATGCGTACCCGGTTGCCTTCATTCCGATCGGATACCCGGACGCGAACTTTGGGCCAACCACGCGGAAGCCGCTGAACGAGATTCTCTGTTTCAACGAATGGAGTGTGTCATGACCACAACAAACCGACGCTGGCTGGTCAACGGCGATCCGCGCGGCAGGGCGCTGGCTCTGTCGGACTGGATCGTGGACGAAGAGCCGCTCGAACCGCTGACAGAAGGCCAGGTCCGGGTGAAGACCGAGATTCTAGCCTATCAGCCGGCCATGAAAGGGCAGATGGAAGTCATACCCGGTTACTCCAGCGGCAGCCCTGTTGGCACTGTCATGGCATCGCCGGGTGTCGGTGAGGTGGTGGAATCTGCCGCGCCGCAAATCGAAGTCGGCAGCAAGGTTGTCGCTAATGTCGGGTGGCAGGAATATGGAACGCTGACAGCCAAACAAGTTCAGGTCGTCCCTGATGATGATCTGTTGTCAGCTCGACTCGGTATCCTTGGTGCGTCGGGCCTGACGGCTTATTTCGGGCTGCTCAAGATAGGCCAGCCTGAAGCCGGAGACACGGTTGTAGTTTCTGGTGCTGCGGGTGCTGTGGGTTCACTCACAGGGCAGATCGCGAAACTGTCCGGCTGCCGTGTCATTGGCACGGCCGGCGGTCAGCAGAAGTGTGACTGGCTGGTGAATGAACTGGGCTACGATGCCGCGATCGACTACAAGAATGAGAACGTTAAGGCGCGCCTGAAAGAGCTTTGCTTCGGTGGTGTCAACGTGTTCTTCGATAACGTCGGTGGACCGGTGCTGAATGACGTGCTGGCGCGTATTGCGAATGGTGCGCGTATCGTTATCTGTGGCGGTATATCACGCTACGAACAGGAAAGTTTGCCTGCCGGCCCCGCAAATTACTTCAACGTCGTGTTCCGCCAGGCGAAGATCGAAGGATTCCTGTTGTCTGGCTATGAGCGGGAATACCCCATCGCGATTGACCGGATCACCAGTTGGATTCGTGAGGGCAAGGTGACCTACCGCGAGGATATCCAGGAAGGTTTCGATAATATCCCGG
>JAYQAI010000132.1:0-4686 GCA_038136715.1 Gammaproteobacteria bacterium
GGCGAGCGCGATTGTCGGCATCTCACCCGGCGCGACTTCACCGGACATGACCTGTCGCAATGAATTGATCAGGGGAATGCGCTGGCCGGGTTCGAAGGCGATGGAATCGAGACTGCTCTCGATATGAGCAATCAACTCCTCCGGCTCCATGTAACCCGGTGATGCCTTGGGGTCACTGTTCGGATCAAGCTGCTGGAAGACCTGGTCCAGCGCCCGGACATGCTTCTTCCATTCGGGACTCTGAGAACCCTGACGCAGATGGGTATTCACCAGCAAGTTACGCCAGCCCGGCATCAGCAGCTTGTAGAAAACCTCGGGGATTTCACGGCCGGCATAACGGTTATCCATCTCACTCACAACTGCACGTTGCGCGTTGGCGAGGGTCGCCTGGCCCTGACTGGCCTTGACGGCGCGCTGCATGTTGCCGGTAAAAGCCCGGTTCTGTCGTTCAACCAGGGGAGCAAGCTTGGCCCTGGCCGTGTCGAAAATCTCCGGGTTATCGTCGAAGCCAGTGTTGATCTCTTCAATAATCTGATCAACTGCTCGCTTGGCACTGCCGGTTGACGCACCGCCAAGGGATGCCAGCTGATTGATAACTTCCAGCGAGCTGTGCGGATTCGCCTCGCTGAAGAACTCGCCATCCAGGGTTGCGACCTTGTCGAGCGTCAACTCCAGCTGGCGAATCCAGTCCTTAGAGCTGTCTGTCAGCAATGCGTCTTCTTCAATAGAATCGACCAGGTTCTCGACCACCTCAATATTCTGCAATGTCTGGGGCGCAAGAGCTCGACCGCCCACGAGCGAGGCCGTTTCTGCAAGACGCTGCCGGACAGGGACACGCTGCCCCGCTGCCGCGATTACCTCATCTTCGAGGGCGCTGAGCAGGTCATGCACTTCGTCTTCTTCGAGGAAATCCATGCCTTGTTCGTACTGTTCCAATGCCTGCGCACCAAAACGGCCATTGACCATCTCTCGCAGAGAGCTATAAATGCTGTGAATGCCCTCGCCGACGTCATCCCTGTGATCTGCTGGACTTATCTGGGCCGCCTCGGCTGGTAGACCGGAGCGGCGACGTGAGCTGCGACGCTGGGTTGCTGCTGCCGGCTGAGCGGACGGGGCAATGCCGCGGCGACGTGAACTGCGTCTTCTCGAACTGGCGGCGCGCGAAGATGCGAGGGGCTCTGCCCGGCCCATGGTTTCCATAACCTCATCGAGCAGATCCTTAAAGTCGCTACCGATCTTTTCTGCCTCCAGCTCGGCCGCTTCATCTTCCACTTCGTCGTCGACATCGGAGTCAATCAGATCTTCGAGCTCGTCTACCTCACCAAACGCTTCAACTTCCTCAGGCTCATGACTGACCGGCGTCTCACCCACTTCTTTACCTGATGCTTTCGATGCATCCTCTGCACCAGAGACATAATCTTCATCGAGGTCAGGGAAATAGCCCGACTCTTCCAGGAGTTTCGTCGTCGAGATGTAAAGCTTGCGGAACAACGGAATCACGACACTCTCGTAGCCGATGTAGGCTTTCTGACGGATCTCCTTTGACAGATCCACCTGCTGCATCGCTTCATCAAAGCCGAGGCTGATGACTGCAGGTCCCAGCGGGTTCGCCTCGCTGTGGCCCCAGGCGTCGACGATCATGCCGAGGCGCTGAAAAATTTCATCCAGATAATTCTCGTACATCCGCTCGCTGCGCTGGATCAGGTTGGCAACAGCGAGCCAGTCCTCAAACTCCTCGGTGTTGATCAGGGTCAACTTGATCTTCTTCTGAGACTGGGCTTTACGTTCTTCGCTCGCCTTCTTACGTTCCTCTAACAGCGTTTGCAGGTCACGCGGTGTATCAATCTGGTTCAGGACGTCCTGCAGGAATGTTTCACCGACCTGTTGCTTGCCCTTCTCGATGGCAGACATTGCGGCAAAGTATTCACTCTGCTCCGCATTCGATTTGGCATCCTTGGCCAGTTCGAGCAGTTCTTTATCCATGTAGTTGAAGAACGCCGCGGTCATCTCAGGGACGATCTGGCTCATTTCCTTACGGATAGCAGCAACAATCTTGCGGGCATCATCAGGCTTGATGCCACGGGGTTGGAGTGCTGTCGACGCTGCGGGTGCGGCCGCGTCCTCAGCGGCTGCAGCACTCATGCGACCGACAGCGCTCACTGGGGTCATGTCGGAATGTTCGATCAGGCACTGAAATGCATCTTCCGGCATACCTGTCGGGAAATTGATAGCGACACCCGTTTCCATCGCACGGACAATTTTGCCTTCGAGACGAAAATGGTGATCTTTGCCTGACGTCGGCACACTGAAGTGGATAGCAACTTCTTCGCCGGCGGCAATCCCCGGCAGAGCGCGTCGCGGTCTGCCGCCCTGTTCCACCAGCATCAAGCCGGCGTCACAAAAATCCTGAATCTGGCACAGCCACGAACGACCGGTGCCGGGGTGAACCAGTGCTTTCAGGCTGACGATGTATCTGGTGCTTGCTCGCTTGTCCATACAACTAGCTAAACGGGACAAGTTTCATGATAGCAAGGTTTGCATGACTGAAATACCACAATGACATTGCTGGAGAGATACGAAAACGATCAACTCGCCCCTGTCAGGACAGAGATATCAGCGTATCTTCCGCAGCAGCGATAACGATCTTGTTCCTGCCGGTCTGCTTGGCGTCGTACATGGCGCGATCGGCACGATCCAGCAGCGATCGCACGGATTCACCGGTGCGGTACTCGGCAATGCCAATGGAAGCGGTGATCCTGAATCGGGGTTCAATTCGGCTGACTCTCATATCGCGCAGCTTGCTGGCGAGACGCTCGGCCGCCATGACAGCATCCTCCTGACACGTACCCGAGAGCACCATGATAAATTCCTCGCCGCCGACGCGGGCCACACTGTCAACTTCACGACCCACTTCCGAGGCGAGGCTGGCAAAGTTACACAGGACTTCATCGCCAGCGGCATGGCCGAATTTATCGTTTACCTTCTTAAAGAAATCCAGATCGACGTAGCAGACAGAGAAGACGTGGCGTTCACGATCAGACAACGCTTTTTCTCGATCGAGGATGTCCATGATATGGCGGCGATTGAAGATGCCGGTGAGTTCATCTCGTATAGCGAGTTCCTTGATCTGCGCCAGTGCTTCGCCGAGTTCAAGATTCTTCTGGTTGATCTCCCCTTCGGACAGGGAGCGTTCGTACCGGGCGAGGGTCGGCGCGATACCCAGTACCAGACCGAAGGCTACCATGAGCACGATTTCAGTGATCCAGCCCAGCCCTGCAGCATTTGAACTCAGGATCAGTGAGATGAGGCAGAGGCCGAGCCCATAGCTCGCAACCAGAATCTGTTGAGAACGATTCAGGCGATTCGCGCCCATAACGATCATGGCGAGACCGCTCAGCAGCAGGACGGCTTTCAGCTCGAGGGCGAAATGAGAGGTCAACACCACTACCGACAGTGCCCAGATCATCTGTGGCACCGCCATGTCGGGATCTTCCAGCGTGAGATTCCATTCGATACCCATCAGCAGTGCAATGAACAGCAAACCAGCGGCTGATAGTGAGGCCAGGGCAAGAAACTCAAGCGGCTGCAGGTCTATGTAACCGAGAGAGAGAACCGTCCAACAGACCACGAGATGCACAAAAATACCCGCACCCAGAATGCCGACGCGATATATCCGGGCTTTCTGTTGCGACGCGATCTGCTGTGGTTGCACGGGCATGGTGGGTTCCCTGAAGTCGTCAGGGGTTAGTTTAACCCAGCGAGCCGAGAAAGCGTTGCAAAATGCAAGGGGTTTGTGAGGATATTCGTTGTTGTTCAACCCGTGACGCGAAATCAGCTCCTGACGCGGGCGACAGCGGCTTGCCAGCCCTCGTAGAGATCATGAGCCGTTTCCGGTGCCATATCCGGCGCAAATCGCTTCTCCAGTTGCCAGCGACTGGCGATTTCCTCTACGTCACTAAAAATACCGGCCTTCAGGCCCGCCAGGTAGGCAACGCCGAGGGCCGTGGTTTCGATACACTCCGGTCGATCGACCGGCAGCTGGAGAATGTCGGCCAGGTGTTGGGTCACCCAGCTGTTCTGCACCATGCCACCGTCGACCCGCAGGATTGTCGGTAGTGCGCCGTCCTGCCGCATGGCAGAAAGCAGATCCTGGGTCTGGAAGCAAACCGATTGCAGCGTGGCCGTGACGATATCACCGATCCCCGAGTCCCGCGTCAAACCGAAAATCGCGCCACGCGCATTCGGATCCCAGTAAGGTGCCCCCAGGCCCGTAAAGGCGGGGACCAGGTAAACTCCGTGAGACGTTGACTGACCGGCGGCGATCGCTTCTGTATCCGCCGCATTGGCAACCAGTTTAAGACCGTCCCGGAGCCACTGCACCGCAGCACCGGCGATAAAGATACTGCCCTCGAGACCATAGGTCACCTCGCCATCGAGCCGATAACTGACCGTCGTCAGGAGCTTGTTGCCCGATGTAATCGCCTCGCTGCCGGTGTTCATGATGACGAAACAACCGGTGCCATAGGTACTCTTGATCATGCCCTCGCCGAAACAGCCCTGGCCAATGAGTGCCGCCTGCTGGTCACCGGCAATACCGTAGATCGGGATCGGGGCGCCAAACAGCCCGGTCTCCGTGCTGCCGAAATCAGCGCTGCAGTCTTCCACCTCCGGCAGCATGGCGGCAGG
>JAYQAI010000133.1:0-4642 GCA_038136715.1 Gammaproteobacteria bacterium
GCTGCACTGCGGCATGCGATTGAAGTAGAAGACCTGGCTAATGCCCAGCAGAAAGAAATGAAGGAACAGTGGTGGTACCTCCAGGTTGTTCTCTACAACGAGAATAAAGACACCGATAATGTTATTCGTGTCCTGGAAACCCTCATTCTGCACTTCCCGAAGAAACAGTACTGGATGCACCTTGCAGGCATGTACAGTGAAAAGAACTGGGACGACAAGTCACTATCGGCTTACTATGCGGCATATATTCAGGGCTTTTTGCAACGCGAAACTGAAGTCATCATGCTTGCCCAGCGTCTGCTTGGTGCGGGCGTGCCTTATGAATCATCCCAGATCATCGAGAGAGGCATCAAGGCAGGTGAAATTGAGGAAAACGAAAAGAACATAACGCTTCTGGCAACGGCTTACACGCTCGCGCAGGAAACCAACCAGGCCATAGATGCTTGGCGTGATGCGACGAAATATGCTGAAGATGGGGAGCTGCATTACCGTCTGGCCCAGGCGCTGGCAGCGGAAGACCGTCACAAGGAAGCCATTGATGCATACGCCAATGCCCAGAAGAAAGGCAAGCTGAAAGATGCCTCGGATGTGGCGTTCTGGAAGGGCATCTCGCAAATGCAGGTTGAACGCTGGGACGCTGCGACGAAGTCTTTCCGAGATGCAGCTCGACTCGACAAGAAGAGAGAAAAGCAGGCTCGACAATACATTCGCTACATCGCGGGCGAGAAACGACGACAGGAAGAGCTGCGCAAGATGCTTGAAGAAACTGTCGGAGAGTAATCTCTTTGCTAAATCGATATCTGAAGAGGGGCCTGCCGGCCCCTTTTTTGTGGCCGTCAATTACGCTCGTCTGAATGTTGCTTCAGGATTTTTGATTTTTCCCTGCGGGCCTGCTTCCTCTCTGCACGCACGGAAACATCTTCCTGGGCATTCAGGTGCGCCAGCTCCCGCTTAAGACGGCGGTAACGTTCCAGCCTTTCTCCGTCCAGCGAACCACTAACCACGGCTGCTTGAATGGCACAACCGGGTTCTGACTGATGCTGGCAGTCATTAAACCGGCACTGCAGGGTCAGTGACTCGATATCCTCGAAGTTCTGTGAGAGCGTCGATGCATCGCCCCAAACCTGAAGTTCACGCATGCCCGGCGTATCGATGATCAAGCCTCCGGACGGAATCATCACCATTTCTCGAAATGTTGTCGTATGACGCCCTTTGCTGTCACCCGCTCTGACTGCGCCAGTGGCAAAACGGTCCTCGCCAAGCAGCGCATTAATCAAGGTCGATTTGCCAACGCCAGAAGAACCCAACAGTGCGCATGTTGTCCCCTTTGTGATGTAATCGCGAACAGGCTCGATGCCCTGCTGCTGAGTCGCACTGACCACATGTACGGGGGTGTCCTTGGTAACCTGTGCCAGGATATTTAGATATTCATCGAGATTTTCGCAGACATCGGCCTTGTTCAAGAGGACGACCGCGAGGGTAGCCCTGTCTGCGCACAACAACAGATAACGTTCAATGCGTGCAGGATTAAATTCGTCATCCAGCCCGCAAACGATAAAAACAACATCAATGTTAGCGGCTACCACTTGTTCATCGACGATTTCACCCGCCTCCTGACGCGAGAATTTGCTTTTCCGCTTTAGGCGTCGTTCAATTTGTACGGTATTCGCCTCGCCGCCTCTGATCGGAGACACCAGCACCCAGTCGCCCACCGTGGGGAGATCAGCCTTTGACATGGCTTCCCGTCGCAATCTCCCAGGTAAAATTCCGATCAATGAACCCTCGGCAGAGAGCAGATGAAACTGGTTAATATCCTGGCGGCTGACCCGTGCAGGAAACCATTCGGCTGTGTCGGGCTCAATCTGCTGGGCAAAGAAGTGGTTCCAGCCTAGTTCCTGGAGACTATGCATTGCGTTGTACCCCACGGGATTGCCACCATTGTAACAGCGGGCTGATCAGGACGAGAACAACCAGGGTGGCCAGCAGCAGTGTCAGGGGACGATCGAGGAAATAACTGAGGTCACCGTCACTGATTGTCAGGGTCCGCCGCAGGTTGTCTTCAAGCATGCCACCCAGGATAAACCCCAACAACAGCGGCGCCATCGGGAAGGACAACAAGCGCAGCACGAGCGCCATTACCGCGACCAGGACCATCAGCTGGAGGTCGAAAGGGTTAAAGGAGACCAGATAGACACCCATCATAGAGAAAAAGACAATCAGGGGAATCAGAAACTGCCTGGGTACCGCCAGCAGGCGTGCCAGATAGGGAATCAGCGGCAGGTTCAGGGCAAGTAAAAACAGGTTGCCAACATACATTGAGACAATGACGGACCAGAAAATTTCGGGTTGATCTACATAGAGTCGAGGTCCCGGTTGAATGCCGTATGCAATCAGGGCGCCCAGCAGTACGGCAGTTGTGCCGGAACCCGGGATTCCAAGCGTCAGCAAAGGAACGAACGAACCGGTGCAGGCCGCATTGTTTGCCGCCTCAGGCGCTGCAAGACCTCGGATATTGCCGTTGCCGAAATCAGGTTGGTCGCGATTCAGCCGGCGTTCAGTGCCATAGGCGAGAAACGAGGCTATTGTTGCCCCAGCGCCTGGCAGAACACCAACAATGAATCCCATCACCGACGAGCGTGAAATAACGGGCATGATCCGGCCGAACTCGCGCCTGGAGAGGTTGAGGCCGCTGCTTGGTATTGGCGGTTGCTCCTCCTGTCTGTTCCTGAAAAGTACCATCATCAGCGCCTCTGACAGGGCAAAGGTGCCCATTGCCAGTAACAGAAAACTGATGCCATCGACAAGATCCATGCGGCCGAAAGTGTAACGCTGGACGCCGGCGGTAAGGTCTGTGCCGACCATCGCCAGTGCCAGGCCCAGAAAGGTCATAATCAATGCCTTGATGTGTTCGCCCGCGGCGGAAAAGGCAGACACCAGACTCAGCCCCAGGACTAACATCAGAAAATAGTCCACTGACTGAAAACTCAATGCCAGATCAGCAAGCCAGGGTGCAGACAGAACCAGCAGCACGGCGGCCAGCGTGCCGCCGGCGAATGACGCGTAGGCGGCCGTCGCCAGCGCTTTGCCGGGCTCGCCCTGTTTCGCCATCGGGTAGCCATCGAAGGCCGTTGCAACAGTACCGGCAACGCCAGGCGCGTTAATCAGGATGGAAGACGTCGACCCGCCGAAAATAGCGCCGTAATAGACCCCCGCGAGCAGGATCATGCCGCTGCTTGGCTCAAAACCGTAAGTCACAGGAATCATCAAGGCAATGGCGGAAATGGGTCCCAGGCCCGGCAGCATGCCGATGAGCGTGCCCACCGCACAGCCTGCCAGGACCAGCATGAGATTCTGCAACGTCAGGACAGTTGTCAGTCCCAGGGTAATACCCTCGATCACAACAGCCAACCTAACAGGCCAGGATCGAGATAGACATCCAGCGCCGAGAGGAGCAGATAAAGCCCTGCCACTACGCCGATGCTGACCGGTATGATCAGCTGCCAGCGCTTTTCTCCCAGCAGCACAGGGGCGATAGCCAATAGGCCAATGCCTGCAAGCACAAA
Source organism: Gammaproteobacteria bacterium (assembly GCA_038136715.1). Classification (GTDB taxonomy): domain Bacteria; phylum Pseudomonadota; class Gammaproteobacteria; order Pseudomonadales; family Azotimanducaceae; genus UBA9659. The sequence goes on from JAYQAI010000133.1 coordinate 3,564, forward strand.
GCCCAGGTATTCAATCAGGAAGGTGAAACTGACTAACAGTAGAACCAGGGCAAGCAGCGGCCTGAGGTCAAGTTCGCCAAGTCCAGGCAGCGATCGACGTTCACCGGTCAGCAGCAGGAGTAAGGAAAAGCCAGCCCCCCCAACGGCAATGAGGGCAGGGAAAGTGCGAGCGTTGAAGGTCTCTTCAGCGGCCCAGAAATCTAACTGAATATCCTGGGCGGCTATCCCATAAGCGGCAAAGAAAATCAGCAGCGCGAGGCCGCTCAGTCGATTTGGGTTGAAATATTTAATAATAAATTCAACAGCCTATTAGGTTTATCTCGAACCAATGTAACCTCACTTGAGGTATCCCATTTCTCGCATCAGAGTGCCGATGTCCTGCTCCTGCTGTTCCAGATACCGATAGAATACCGGGCCAGTCTGTAACAGCGTCTGCCAGCCATTCCGAGCGCGAACCCGTTCAAAAGCGTCTGTCTGGACCACAGACTCAATGGTCAGGACCATCTCGGCATAGCGTGAGTCTGGCAGGCCTGGCGCGGCGAAGAAACCCCGCCAGTTGGCAAAAACCAGGTCAAAACCCTGCTCACGTGCCGTCGGTATGCCTGCCGCGTCTGCCAACCGGTCAGCCGCCGTCACGCCCAGGATCCGGATGTCACCAGCCCGATACATCTCAATCATCTCAGACAAACCAGAGGAAAGGACCTCGGTTTCTCCTGTCAGCAGCCCTGCGAGCGCCTTACCGCCGCCATCATAGGGGATATATACCACTTTTCGCGGATCTCCGCCGGCCAACTGGAACAGACGGGCGGCAATAAAATGGTCAGTCGAGCCGCGTACGGAGCCGCCTGCGATTTTCACACTGCGAGGGTCTGCCATAAAACGTTCAATAAGATTCGAGATTGAAACAATTTCAGAATCGGGTCGAACCGCAATAGCCGTATAATCCGCGATCACTGAACCAATCGCGGTCAGATCCCGGAACGACTGGGGGTAAATGCCCTGGAGTGAGCGCACCACCATAGGCGTGGAGCTGATAAGCAGAGTGTGGTCCTGGCGCGGTGCTGTCTCTATCAGTTTTG
>JAYQAI010000134.1:0-4581 GCA_038136715.1 Gammaproteobacteria bacterium
CGATGGCGAATATCCGGCAGATCCTGGTAGACGATCTGTTCCTGCAGGGCGACCGTCGCGGTTGCGATCACGACCTTTTTCTTCAGTTGTTTTGCAATCGGAATGGCCGCCATGGCGTAGGCGATGGTTTTGCCGGTACCGGTGCCGGCTTCAGCGACGCAGATGCGGCCCGGCGTTTCATCAATCTCACCCAGCGTCCGCGCAATCTCTGCAATCATGAGCTTCTGGCAATATCTGGCCTTGTAGCCTTTCTGCTCCAGCAATTGCGAATAGGCCGCCTGGATCTCTTCCTTGAGCGAGTCACTGAGCATATTCTAGGCGCAGACCAAAACCAGACGGTGAATCGATGATCTTAGCACCCGGCTCATTCCAGTGGCTACGACGGCTGACCTGCATCAGTGTGATCTTCTTCGCACCGGTTGCGATGCAGGCGCACGAACTGCCATTAGAGAAACTCAACCTGCCACCCGGGTTTGAAATATCCATCTATGCTGAAGTCATTAACCCGCGCCAGCTGGCGCGCAGCCCGAGCGGCGTCGTTTACGCCGGCAGTCGCCGCGCCGGCAACCTGTACGCGCTCATCGATGCAGACGGTGACCAGCAGGCCGAGCAGGTGATCACACTCGACACCAAACTGCAGTACCCGTCGGGCATCGCCTACCGGGACGGCGATCTCTACGTCGGCGCGATCAGCGAAATCCTGGTTTATCGCGACATTGATGAGAAGCTGGCGACACCCCCTGAGCCGGAAGTCCTGTATGACCAGTTGCCGACGGAACAGCATCATGGCTGGAAGTACCTCGGCTTCGGTCCTGATGACCAGCTCTATTTCAATATCGGTGCACCCTGCAATATCTGTCTCGAAGAAAACCCCTGGTTTGCAAGCATCATGCGAATGGACCTGACGCAATCTCCGCTCGCACCCGAGGTCTATGCCCATGGGGTGCGCAACACCGTCGGCTTCACCTGGGAGCCGGCAACGGGCGAGCTCTGGTTCACCGACAACGGCCGCGACTGGATGGGTGATGAACTGCCTCCGTGCGAACTGAACCATGCTCCAAGGGCTGGTCTGCATTTCGGCTACCCGTTCATCCACGGTAATGCGATCAGCGACCCCGAGTTCGGCGCGGGTCAATCACCGGCCGACTATGTCGCACCGGCACTGGAACTTGGCGCCCATGTCGCCCCGCTGGGTCTGATGTTCTACGACGGCGATATGCTGCCGCCGTCTCTGCATGGCGCCATCCTGATCGCCGAACACGGTTCCTGGAACCGGACGCCGGAAGCCGGCCATGTCGGCTATCGCATCACCACCGCCATCAGGGATGAACAGGGCAAGCTCAGCTACGCGACCCTTATCGATGGCTGGCTCGACGGCAGCACCGCCTGGGGGCGACCCGCTGACCTGCTGATGCTGCCGGATGGCAGTTTGCTGATCGCCGATGACCTCGGGAACGCCGTCTACCGACTGACCTACACGGGGTCATAGCGGATTCATCCCGCGGCGCCGTGGCAGCGGCGACTAGCCCGACCTCGGGCCATGGTCAGGAAAACCAGCGCCGGAAGAATCCCCGATTGAATGTCGACTCGCAGCCGTTCAGTTGCGCCCGATAACGCTCCGCGCGTTTCGATACCTTGCTGGCAACGTCCTTCAGCCACTGCTTGTTGCGATAAGTGCGGCGCGCAAAGCCGCCCTGGCCCTCGTGGTAGGCCAGGTAAAGGTGGTAGGCATCCGATTTGCTGATCTTGTTGCTGCGCTGGCTCTGATCGTTGTACCAGCCAATGAAGTCAATTGCGTCGTCGAAATCATTGCGATCAGCCCCGCCTCGACCGGTGGAGCGCTGATAGGCTCGCCAAGTTTCATCGAGCGCCTGGGCATAGCCGTAGGCACTGGCGGGCCGCGGCCCGGGCAGCACCCAGAGAATTTTCTTTCGCGGCGGTCTGGCACGCGCCTTGAACGATGACTCCTGGTGCATAAACGCCATCATCACCGAGATATCGGTACCCCAGCGGCGGGAGGCTTTTTTTGCATCCTTGTACCAGCCACGCTTCTCAGAAAATATCTTGCAGATGTTGTCCGGGTTGGCCGGTGGTTTGCTGGTACAGCCGCTGAGCAGGAGACCGATCAGGATGAGGAAAACGAAGCGCGTCATCACGTCAGCCACCATGCCTGTCGAGCAGTTCAAGCAGTTCCGTTTCAGAGAGCACTGCGACCCCGATTTCCTGTGCCTTCGTCAGTTTCGAGCCGGCGGCATCTCCAGCGACGACATAGCTCGTCTTCGCAGACACAGAGCCCGCCACCTTTGCGCCCAGCGCCTGCAGGCGGGCTTTGGCTTCGTTGCGGGTCAGCGCGGTCAGCGTTCCCGTCAGGACCCAGGTCTCGCCGGCAAGCGCCTCCGGGTTCGCCGCATTTTCCTCTGTCTCCCAGTGAAGGCCCTGCTCCAGCAACTCATCTATCACCCGGGCGTTGGCCGGCTGACTGAAGAATCGAGCGATCTTTTCCGCCACAATCGGACCGACATCCGGCACTGTCTGCAGGACCTCTTCATCAGCGACACGCAGCTCATCCAGCGAACGAAAATGCCGGGCCAGGTTCCTGGCGGTTGATTCGCCCACTTCCTGAATGCCCAGCGCGTAGATAAAGCGGGGCAGTGTCGTCGCCTTGCTCTTCTCGAGCGCCGCCAGAAGGTTATTGGCTGACTTCGGCGCCATGCGTTCGAGCGCCACCAGCTGCGTCTCGGTGAGGCAATAAAGGTCTGCCGGGCTATGAATCAGTTCCTCTTCCACCAGCTGGTTTACCAGCTTGTCACCCAGACCCTCGATATCCATGGCGAGCCGTGAAGCAAAGTGACGAATACTTTCCTTGCGCTGCGCCGAGCACTCAAGCCCGCCGGTACACCGCGCGACGACCTCACCTTCCGCCTGCAGCACGTCTGAACCACAGGCCGGACAGGTGACCGGCAATTCAATCAGGCGGGCATCTTCAGGCCTGTGCGCCACCTGCGCCGCCACGACCTTGGGAATGACATCACCCGCCCGCTGGATCACGACCGTATCACCGATCCTGAGATCGAGCCGGGCGACTTCATCCATATTGTGCAGCGTCGCATTACTGATGGTGACGCCGCCCACCTTGACGGGTTTGAGCCTGGCCACCGGTGTCACTGCACCCGTCCTGCCGACCTGGAACTCAACGTCCTCCAGCACCGTGGTGCCTTCCACCGCGGGAAACTTGTGGGCAATGGCCCAGCGCGGCGTTCTTGTCAGCATGCCCAGGGCAGCCTGGTCGGCCATCCCGTTCACCTTGAAAACGACACCGTCAATCTCGTAATCCAGCGTTGCCCGCTGTGCCTGCAAACCCAGGTAGTATTCAATACAGGCCTCAACCCCCACCACGGTCTGCAACAGTGGATTAGTACGAATGCCCCAGCCGCGCAGGCGGTTCAGAATACCGGCATGGGTTTCCGGCAGTCCGGCACCCTCAACCACACCCACACTGTAGGCGAACATCGTAAGCGGCCTTTGCGCCGTCAGCCTTGAGTCCAGCTGTCGCAGCGTGCCGGCGGCTGCGTTGCGTGGATTAGCGAAGACCTTGAGACCGGCGGCCTCGGCCTCTTCATTCATTCGATTGAAGCCGGACAGCGTGAAGTAAACCTCTCCCCTGACCTCCAGCCGTTGCGGATAGTCGTCACCCCGCAGGGTCAGTGGAATGGATTCGATGGTGCGGACATTCTGAGTAATGTCCTCACCGGTCGCACCATCACCGCGGGTCGCACCTCGCACGAGGCGACCATTTTCATACAGCAGCGAAACAGCGACACCATCGATCTTGGGCTCGCAGGCATACTCGACCGCTGCGTCCCGTTCCAGACGGTTCCGAACGCGCCGGTCAAAATCGTGCATATCGTCTTCGCCGAAGGCGTTGTCCAGGGACAGCATCGGCATCTCGTGCACAACCTGCGAAAACGCATCCAGCGGCGCCGCACCGACTCGCTGAGTGGGCGAGTCGTCGGTCACGAGTTCAGGGTGTTCTGCCTCGAGCGTTTTCAGTTCGCGAAACAGGCGATCATATTCCGCGTCAGATATCTCAGGCTCATCCAGCGTGTGATAACGATAGTTGTGGTGGTTCAGCGCCTCGCGCAGTCGGGCAAGCTGATCCTTGACAGTGTTGGAGGCGGGCATCAGCGAGTGTTTACATCAGGCCGAATGACGGAACTGAAATTCCTGGATGGACTGGCGGCAGTGCTCAATCGTCTGCGGCGTCATCACACTGCGACTTTCGTCACAGATTTCACCGCCCAGTTCAACGGCAATGGATTCCGCCACGGCGAGCATGTCATCCAGCACCTTGACCGGTTCTGCCAGTTCATGCACCCGCATGAAGAGCGTGACCCCGGGGGTTGAGAAAGTCTCCATCGCCGCCGGATTGAAGGTGCCAGGGACCACGGCGCTGGCCAGACTGAACGCCGGCTCCCCATCAGGCAACAGCTTATGGAAAATATCCATGTCACCGAATGACATGTCGGCATTGACGAGAATCTCGAGCAAGTGCTGACCCGGGAACGGCTCATCAAGCGCCAG
>JAYQAI010000135.1:0-4360 GCA_038136715.1 Gammaproteobacteria bacterium
TGCCGGCCTGTCACGCCGGAGGTCGCGGGTTCGAGTCCCGTCCGGTCCGCCATTTCACAGAAAGTTTATTTTACTGCGCCCCCAGTTGTTCAAAGCGCTTTAGCTCAGAAAGACTGATCAACGTCCTCAGCCGGTGAGACACCTTTAGGTCGGCCCACAATTTCAGCCGGCACGCCGGCGGCGGTGACATGCGGCGGCACGTCTTTCATCACTACGCTGCCCGCGCCAACCTTGGCGCCCTCACCAATCTCGATGTTACCGATGATCGAGGCAGAGGCACCAATTAATACACCGTGGCGCACTTTCGGATGACGGTCACCGGATTCCTTGCCCGTTCCCCCGAGAGTGACACCGTGCAGCATGGTGACGTCATCTTCCACCACGGCCGTCTCACCAATCACAATACTGGTCGCATGATCCAGCATGATGCCGCAGCCGATCTGTGCCGCCGGATGAATATCGACGCCGAAGATGGCGCTCATCTGGTTCTGCAGGTAGAACGCCAGGCTGTGCCGCTCCTGACCCCAGAGCCAGTGCGCCACGCGATGCGACTGCAGGGCGTGAAAGCCCTTGTAGAACAGCAGGGGGGTTGAGTAGCTGTTGCAGGCGGGGTCGCGACTGCGGATGGCCTTGATGTCGATCTCGGCGGCACGAATAATCGCGGGTTCTTTGCGGTAGGCCTCTTCGAAGATCTCGCGGATCGCCATGGACGAGACGACCGGTGAGTCCAGTTTGCTGGCCAGCAGGAAGCTGAGCGCGCCTTCAAAGGTATCGTGGTTCAGCACCGTCGCATGAAAAAAAGTCGACATGATGGGCTCGAAATCTGCCCGCAGCTTGACTTCGTGACGAATCGCGCCCCAGAGTGAGCCAGCCACAGCAATATCAGCAATGTTGCTTTCTTCTGCCAATTCTCGTGCGTACCGCAAATGGATCTTCGCCGTCATGGTGTGTCACCTCGATTGGGCCGTCAAGTTTCCGTGCTTTCTAATCGAATACAAGGGCCATTAACCTGCCTGTGACTGAGCTTATACGCGGTCATCAGCAAATTAGGCCTGACTGTGATGGCGATGTAGCTATAATGCTCTGCACGTAAGTTAGATGTAAGGCATTGTCCTATGCCGGCATTCCAGCATGTAGGGCTTGTGGCGCGGGTTGCGAGCGATCAGGTGCGAGAGTCGCTGTTGCGGGTTGAGCAGTTTCTGCAGATTCGGAAAGTCGACGTGGTTTTCGAAGCGTCGCCCGCTGCGATGCTTGAACCAAGTGACCGCCATGTCGCCAGCCTGGACGAGGTGGGCGTGCATTGTGATCTGCTGATCGCCGTCGGCGGTGATGGCAACATTCTCAGTGCAGCGCGCGCGATGGCCCCGCACGGCGTGCCGATTCTGGGCATTAACCGCGGCAAATTAGGTTTCCTCGCGGATGTGTCGCCGGATGAGATCGAGCAGCAGCTGGGCGAGGTGCTGGACGGCAACTTCACGACGGAAGAGCATTTCCTGCTGGAAGGTGAAGTAGAAGGGGAGGTTGAGGTCCCCTGTGCACTGAACGAGGTGCTGATCCACTCGGCGCGCATGCCGAAGATGATCGAGATGGAGCTTTACGTTAACGACCGGTATGTCTACGCGCAAAACTCAGACGGCCTGATTGTCTCGTCGCCGACGGGCTCAACCGCTTATGCGCTGTCCGCCGGCGGGCCCATCATGCACCCGAGCCTGAATGCGATTGTACTGGTGCCGATGTTTCCGCACTCGCTGACCAGCCGGCCGCTGGTGGTGCCAGGCGATGACGAGATCATGATCAGGATCAGCGCAGAATCCGGGGTTGATGCCCGGGTCAGTTTCGACTCTCACATGGAGTTTACGATTGCGGCGGGTGACTCGCTGGTCATCCGGAAAAAACAGGAGCGCTTGAAGCTGGTGCATCCGCCCGGGCACAGCTTCTATGGCATCTGCAGGAGCAAACTGGACTGGGCGCGAGGTTCTGATGATGAGTAAAGTTGCGCTCATCACCGGCATCACAGGCCAGGATGGTTCGTACCTGGCCGAGTTGCTTTTGTCGAAAGGATACGTGGTCCACGGCATCAAGCGCCGCAGTTCCAGCCTTAACACCGAGCGGATTGATCACCTTTATCAGGACCCGCATGTCGATGACCGCAGGCTGATCCTGCACTACGGCGATTTGACTGATTCCTCCAACCTGACGCGGATCATCAACGACTGCCAGCCCGACGAGATCTACAATCTGGGTGCGCAGAGTCACGTCGCTGTCAGCTTTGAGTCACCGGAGTACACGGCAGATGTCGACGGGCTGGGTGCGCTGCGCCTGCTCGAGGCAATAAGGTTTCTCGGGCTGGAGCAGAAGACCCGTTATTACCAGGCCTCGACGTCAGAACTCTATGGTCTGGTGCAGGAAACCCCGCAGAAAGAAACCACGCCATTTTACCCAAGGTCCCCCTACGGCGTGGCGAAGCTCTATGCCTACTGGATCACCGTTAACTATCGCGAGGCCTATGGCATTTACGCCTGCAATGGCATCCTCTTTAATCACGAATCTTCCCGCCGGGGCGAAACCTTCGTGACACGCAAGATTACGCGGGGGCTGGCTGGTGTTGCGATGGGGCTCGATAGCTGTATCCACATGGGTAACCTGGATGCCCGTCGCGACTGGGGCCATGCGCAGGACTACGTTGAGATGCAGTGGCGCATGTTGCAGCAGGAAGAGGCGAAAGATTATGTGATTGCCACGGGCCACCAGATCAGCGTCAGGGAATTTATTGAAACGTCAGCGAAACAGCTGGGTGTGACCTTGCGCTGGGAAGGCGAGGGCAAAGCAGAGGTGGGCATCGTCGATGCGATTGACGTATCGGTTGTGGGCGAGGACTCGATGTCGATTTCAGAGGGAGATACGATTGTTCGAATCGACCCGACCTACTATCGGCCTGCCGAGGTCGAAACCCTGCTCGGGGACCCAAGTCAGGCGCACCAGGACCTGGGCTGGCAGCCGACAACAACCCTGGAGCAGATGGTCGAAGAAATGGTCGCCCACGACCTGGATCAGGCCAGGCAGCAGGCATTGCTGAAGTCCTCCGGGTTTGATGTGAGCCAGCCGCGAGAATAGCCATGTCGAAGGTGTTTGTTGCCGGTCACAGGGGGATGGTGGGTTCAGCTATCTCTCGTCAGTTTGAGGCGCGCGGGCAGGAAGTCGTCACCGTTTCCCGTGACGAGCTGGATCTCACAGATCAGGCAGCTGTCCGAACCTTCGCGCAAGGCATAAACCCCGACTGGGTGGTTGTCGCGGCCGCCAGGGTCGGCGGCATCCACGGCAACAACACTTACCCCGCCGATTTCATTTACGACAACCTCATGATCGAGGCCAACCTGATCCATGCCGCTTTCGAGGCCGGCAGTCGGGTGCTGTTCCTCGGCAGTTCCTGCATCTACCCCAAACTGGCAGCGCAGCCCATGCAGGAAGAAGCGCTGCTGACGGGGATGCTGGAGCCGACCAACGAACCCTATGCGATCGCCAAAATCGCCGGTATCAAGCTGTGTGAATCCTACAATCGGCAGCACGGTACGGACTTCCGTTCAGTGATGCCGACCAATCTTTACGGGACCGGCGACAACTTCCACAGCGAAAACGCCCATGTCATTCCGATGTTGATGCGGCGTTTTCATGAAGCAAAGGAAGCGGGCGCGGCTGAGGTCACGGTCTGGGGCACAGGCCAGGCGATGCGTGAGTTCCTGCATGTAGATGACCTGGCCGAAGCCTGTATTCATGTCATGGACCTGCCGAAAGCCGAGATTGACGGGGTAACCGAACCCATGTGCTCGCACATCAATGTTGGCACCGGGGTGGATGTCACCATTCGCGAGCTGGCCGAGACGATTAGGGACGTCGTCGGTTTCGAGGGTGAGCTGGTGTTTGATACCACGAAGCCGGATGGGACACCGCGCAAGCTGTTGGATGTCGCCAAACTGCGCGGATTGGGCTGGCAGGCAAAGATATCGCTGCAAGCTGGGCTCACCTCGACGTATGCCTGGTTCCTGGCGAACCAGAATTCCCTGCGTACCTAGGGCACAGGCGACCCACTCAACATCCCACGCCTCATGCCCAATGCCATGAAGGTATAAGTAACTAACCACATCGTCTAATTGATCCCGCTGCTTTGCCGTTAGAATCCCCGCCTCTTTGTGGGGATGACCAATGCAGATTCTGGATAAACAAGTACTGGCACAGCGCGCCGACGCGATTGTCGAGCGCCTGCGGGCTTACGTGGACGATGGCAAGAAAGTCTTTGCCACCTGTTCATTCCAGACCCAGAGCCTGCCGCTGCTGCACATGATCAGCCGGGCAGAGCGGGATA
>JAYQAI010000136.1:0-4353 GCA_038136715.1 Gammaproteobacteria bacterium
CTGGCTTCAGACCAGGCAGACCGGCTGGCTCTGCTCGAGCGCAGCCTGCGTGCTGCTCAGCGAACTGACAGCCTCGCCCGCCTGACCGGCGGTGTTGCCCACGATTTCAGTAACCTGTTGATCGCGACCCTCGGTTACGTCGAACTCGCCGAGGCTGCACCATCAAAAGCAGAAGTCGATCAGGCACTGACCGAGATTCACCGAGCCGCCGTGCGCGGTCAGCACATGACCCGCAGGCTTCTGGACTTCAGCCGCGAGCAGGAAGCAGAACCCAGGTCGATCGCGATCAATCACTTGCTCAGCGAGCTCAGGGGTTTCCTGTTCCGACTCATGCCCCCGAACATCGACTGTACACTCGATCTCGACAGGGCTGAGAGCTATATCTTCGGCGACACCACCCAGCTGGAACAGGCCATCATGAACCTTACGATCAACGCCCGTGATGCGATGCCGGCAGGTGGTCAGCTCAACATCAGTACGCGCGTCGAACCTGAAAAGGCGCTGCTGCAGATCGCGATCAGCGATACCGGCACTGGTATAGATGCCCGCATGCTTCGTCGAATTTTTGAACCTTTCTACACAACCAAACCTGCAGGTAAAGGCACCGGGCTCGGGCTTTCTGTCGTCAAAGACATCCTTGAGGCGCATGGCGGCCAGCTTGGCGTGGAATCCAGCATCGGCAGCGGCACGACCTTCATGATCACACTGCCGACCAGCCGGGCACCTGCCCGCGCCACTGAGAGGCCGGCGGAGCCAAGGAGCCAGGGTGGCAGCGAGCACATTCTACTCCTTGAGGAGGACGCGCAGGTGCGCGAACTCGCAAGACTGATATTGCTGGCCTCCGGCTACCAGGTTGATGCGTTCGCTGATGGGGTGTCAGGCCTGCATCGCTTCAGCGCCCAACCGCAGGACTATGATCTGGTCTTGATGAGCGCACTGCTGCCGGGTCTCGGCGCACCGGTCATCGCCGAGAAGATGCTGGCGCTGAACCCGGATATCCGGCTGGCACACCTGTCAAGCGGCGCCAATGGCCATCCGCAACAATCAGGACTGGCTACGCGGCGGATTCCATGCATCACCAAACCGTTCGACCGGCATGGACTCAGGACCGCCGTGCGGACGCTGCTCGACGGACCTCACTCGTTAGACGCGCCTGACCTTTTTGGCTAACATACGCCGCCTTCGCAACCAGCACTTTCGTTCATGAACCTCAAGCAATACCTGGATCAACAGGTTGAAGCCGGTCTCACCGCCAGTGGCGCTGAGCACTCACCGGCGGTCGTCAGGCAGGCTGGCAAACCCGAGTTTGGCCACTACCAGGCAAACGGCATCATGGGCGCGGCGAAGAAACTCGGCCAGAATCCTCGCGAGCTTGCGCAGCAGGTGGTCAATGCCAGTGCCACTCTGCAGGATATCGCTCAACTGGAGATCGCCGGCCCCGGATTCATCAACATCACCCTGAACACTGATTTCATCGCTGCCCGTCTTGCAGAGATGGCTGACGATGAAAGACTGGGTGTTCCCGCTATTGCGCGTGAACGTATCCTGATCGACTACTCTTCGCCTAATCTTGCGAAGGAAATGCACATTGGTCACCTGCGCTCAACAGCTATCGGTGATGCTGCCGCTCGCGTCCTTGAATTTCTTGGCCATGAGGTCATCAGGGCCAACCACGTCGGCGACTGGGGCGCCCAGTTCGGCAGCCTGCTCGCCTATATGGACCGGCTCGAACAGGAAGGCAAACCGCTTGCCACCGAACTGAAGGACCTGGAAGTGTTCTACCAGCGCGCCAGTGCGCTGTTTAAATCTGACGAGGCTTTCGCTGCGACAGCGCGAGAGTTTGTCGTCCGTCTGCAGTCTGGTGACAAGAAGTGTCTTGGGCTCTGGCAGCAGTTCATCAACGAGTCGATTAATCACTGCCAGGCGATCTACGACCTGCTGGATATCTCGCTGACACCCGCAGACGTGAAACCCGAATCCTCTTATAATGATGACCTCAGCGACATCATTACCTCGCTTGAAGCACAACAGATGCTCGAGATAAATGATGGTGCGCGCTGTGTCTTTCTGCCTGAATTTAAAGGCAAAGATGGCGAGCCACTGCCAGCCATTGTGCAGAAATCGGACGGCGGCTATCCCTACATGGCGACAGACCTCGCTGCAGCGCGTTATCGCGGCCAGGATCTGAACGTCAATCAGGCCATTTATTTCGTCGATGGCAGACAGTCACTGCATTTCAATCAGCTCTACGCGATTGCCCGCGCGGCAGGATTCATCTCGGCAGAGCAGTCTTTTCAGCACATTGCTTTCGGAGCAATCCTCAACAGGGACGGCAAACCCTATAAGACAAGAGACGGTGGCGCGGTCAAACTCGCCGACGTTGTTGCCGAGTCGATCAGTCGAGCCAGCGCACTGGTCAGCGATAAAAACCCTGAGCTCGCCGATTCAGACAAGGCGGAAATCGCGCGGGTCGTCGGTATAGGCGCCATTAAATACGCCGAACTGTCGAAGAACCGAACCACCGACTACATCTTCGACTGGGACACGATGCTGTCTTTCGAGGGCAATACCGCACCCTACCTGCAGTATGCCTACACCCGGATTCGCAGCATTTTCCGTCGCGGTGAGGTCGGCACCTCACTCGACGACTCGACCTTCCTTCTCGGAGAAGAGGCTGAATGCGCGCTGGCGGTGAAACTGCTGCAGTACCCCGAGGCAGTTGTCAGCGTAACCGATGACTATCAGGCGAATATTCTCTGCAACTACCTCTTTGAGCTGGCAGCCCTGTTCAGCGTGTTCTATGAATCATGCCCGGTACTTAAGGCGCAGGCTGAGGTTCGTGAGTCCCGCTTGAGATTGTGCGATCTGAGTGCGAGAACCCTGAAACACGGCCTGGGTCTGCTGGGTATCAGCACCGTGGAGCAGATGTGACCATCGCCCTTGTCGCTGCCCAGGCGGAAAACCGGGTGATCGGCCAGGGCCTCGACATCCCCTGGCGGGTCAAGGGTGAACAGGCACTCTTCAAACAAATCACCATGGGCGGCACCCTCATCATGGGTCGCAAAACCTATGACAGCATCGGCCGCCCCTTGCCCGGCAGAACCACCCTTGTTGTTACCCGCAACCCGCAGTTGCAGATTGACGGCGTCCTCGTTGCCCATTCCCTTGAAGCAGCGCTGCAGGAAGCAATGGCCATCGACGCACCTGTGTTTGTTGTTGGTGGGGGTGATCTCTACCAGCAGGCCCTGCCCCAGGCCGACGAACTGCACCTGACGACTATTCACACGGAAGCCGAGGGCGACGTCTACTTCCCCCTTGTACCCGATTCATTCGTGGTCGTCAGCGAGCAACGTTTCAATTCCAACATTGACTATACTTACCGTCACTTGAAGAGAACCCGAGGAGCCAATGATGGCATTTAAGAATCGAGTCACCGATATGCTGGGTGTTGAACTGCCAATCGTACAGGCCCCAATGGGCTGGATTGCGCGTTCCCAGCTCGCTTCCGCCGTCAGCAACGCGGGTGGCATGGGCATTATTGAAACCTCCTCTGGCGAACTTGATGCAGTTAAGGAAGAGATCCGCAAAATGCGCGATCTCACTGACAAACCTTTCGGCGTAAATATCGCCCAGGCTTTCGTTCGTGATCCGAATATCGCCCAGTTTGTCATCGATCAGGGCGTCACCTTTGTCACGACATCGGCCGGCAGTCCGACACGCTATACAAGTCAGCTGAAGGATGCCGGTCTGACAGTGTTCCACGTTGTACCCACTCTCACTGCCGCGCTGAAGGCCGTTGACGCCGGTGTCGACGGCCTCATCGTTGAAGGCGGCGAAGGCGGCGGGTTCAAGAACCCGAACCCGGTCATGACCATGGTCCTGCTGCCGCTGGTACGTTCAAAAGTTGATGTGCCCATCATCGCCGCAGGTGGCATCGTTGACGGCAGCAGCATGGCCGCTGCCTTTGCCCTGGGTGCCGAGGGCGTACAGATGGGTACACGTATGGTGTCTGCCGCGGAGTCGCCGGTGCATAACAACTGGAAGCAGGCGATTGTCGACGCACCCGAAACCGGTACCGTCTTTCTCAACAAATTTCATTCACCCGCACTGCGGGCGTTGCGCACCGAACGGACAACCAAACTCGAGCATGCTGTAGAGGAAAACATCATGGGACAGTTCGGTAATGCAGTTGATCTCTATTTCGGCGGCGACATGGAGTCGGCCGTTGCGCTGTCCGGTCAGGTCGCGGGCAGAATTGACTCGGTCGTCCCCGTTGCCGAAATTCTGAAGCAGACAGAATCCGAGTTTTTCGAAACGATCAGTTCGCTGGCTCAGCACTACTCGTAGGTTCAG
>JAYQAI010000137.1:0-4295 GCA_038136715.1 Gammaproteobacteria bacterium
TGAACACGGCTGCTGCGGCAGCCTGTTCCAGTTGGGAGAGATTGAACACTCGCGGCGGTGTGATGGCCGTGACATCAGCTGGGTAGTGTGGGTCAAAATCCGGCCAGCTCTCATCGTCGAGATCGGCATCGATGAGTTTGAACAGGATGACGTCGACCTGGTACCAGGGCTCTTGCTGGGTTCGCTCCTGGGTTGCTGCGGGTCCGGCAGCGGCCAGCAGCAGGGTTATAAGAAAGGGTTTAACTGGCAGCTGCAACGCGCTTTTTCTCCAATCGCTCTAGCAGGCGATCTACTTTGGTGAAACGTTTTTCGGACTGCTCCATCTTATCACTGAAGGTAAGCTGATTCGCGGTTGCCAGTTTGTAACGATGAGGTTCAGACTGAACCAGTTCGACGATCGAGCCAGGGTCGACGACGGTATCCTGATTGAACTCGATCTTGCCACTGGTTTCACCGGCGTCGATTTTCTTGATGCCGAGGTCCTCAGCTTTCAGTTTCATCGCAGTTATTCGGAACAGATTCTTGACGGCTTCTGGCAGCAGACCGAATCGATCGATCATTTCCACTTGCAGCTCTCGCAGCTGCTCCTCTGATTCGGCATTGGATATTCGTTTATAGAGCACCAGGCGCATGTGCACATCAGGCAGATAGTCATCAGGGATCAGCGCTGGCAAATGCAGGTTGACCTCGGTCCCTTCCCTCAGCGGGCGGTCGAGATTGGGTGTTTTCCCGTCCCGGATCGCCTTGACTGCGCGATCCAGCATCTCCATGTAGAGCGAGTAACCTATTGTCTGCAGGTTGCCCGTCTGTTCATCGCCAAGCAGTTCGCCGGCACCCCTGATCTCGAGGTCGTGTGTGGCGAGAATGAACCCGGCCCCGAGATCTTCGGCATCAGAAATGGCATCGAGCCGTTTAACAGCGTCCGATGTCATTGCCTTAGGGTGCGGGGTCAGCAGGTAAGCATAAGCCTGATGATGCGAGCGGCCGACCCGACCTCTTAACTGGTGAATCTGCGCCAGGCCAAACTTGTCAGCCCGATCCATGATGATGGTGTTGGCCGTTGGCACGTCGATACCCGTCTCAATAATCGTGGTGCAGACGAGC
Source organism: Gammaproteobacteria bacterium (assembly GCA_038136715.1). Classification (GTDB taxonomy): domain Bacteria; phylum Pseudomonadota; class Gammaproteobacteria; order Pseudomonadales; family Azotimanducaceae; genus UBA9659. The sequence goes on from JAYQAI010000137.1 coordinate 1,105, forward strand.
ACATTGGCGCGCTTGTGGTAAAAGTCGGACATCACCTGTTCCAGTTCCCGTTCCCGCATCTGGCCATGACCGATGGCAATGCTGGCCTGCGGAACCAGCTGCTGGAGCTTCTCAGCGGTGTTTTCGATAGTCCTGACTTCGTTGTGAAGGTAGTAAACCTGGCCGCCCCGCATCAGTTCGCGCTGGATAGCCTCTCGCACCAGGCCATCATTGTGCTGCCTGACAAAGGTCTTTATAGACAGCCGCTTGGCGGGCGGGGTGGCGATGATGGAGAGATCTCGCATCCCGGACATGGCCATATTCAAGGTCCGCGGAATCGGCGTTGCTGTCAAGGTCAGTATGTCGACTTCGGCTCTAAGTGACTTCAGTTTTTCTTTCTGGCGCACCCCGAACCGGTGCTCCTCGTCGATGATGAGGAGCCCCAGGTTCTTGAATTCGAGTCCCTCCTGGATCAGGGCGTGGGTGCCGATGACGATGTCCAGCGCGCCTGCTTCCAGGCGGCTGGTGACATTAGACTGTTCTTTTTTGGTCTTGAAGCGGGACACGGAATCGATATTGACGGGCCAGTCGGCAAAGCGGTCCTTGAAGGTTTCTGTGTGTTGCTGGGCGAGCAGGGTGGTTGGAACCAGAACCGCGACCTGCTTGCCTGCCTGCACGGCGAGAAAGGCCGCGCGCATGGCAACCTCGGTCTTGCCAAAGCCCACATCACCGCAGATCAGACGGTCCATGGCGCGCGCAGAGGTCATGTCGGCAACCACGTTATCAATGGCCGCTTCCTGGTCTGCAGTTTCTTCAAACGGGAAGGCACGGGCGAACTGATCATAGCTGGCGTCAGGTGTCGGATACTGGAAGCCAGCTTTGGCCTCACGCCGGGCATAGATGTTCAGCAGCTCTGCTGCGACGTCATGCACCTGCTGGGCCGCTTTGCGCTTGGCTTTCTCCCAGGTCTCGCCGCCCAGTTTGTGCAGTGGGGCGAGCCCCTCTTCGGCGCCGGTGTAACGGGAGATCAGGTGCAGCGATGCGACGGGCACGTAAAGCTTGGCATCATCCTGGTAAACCAGTGTCAGGAACTCGGTTTCCTGGCCGTCGACCGAGAGCGTCTGCAGGCCCTGGTAGCGCCCGACGCCATGATCAATGTGTACGACTGGCGCGCCAATGTGGAGTTCTGTCAGGCTCTTGATGGCCAGTTCTGCGAAGTTTTCCCGCTCGCGGTCGCGGCGGCGCTTCTGCAGGACGCGTTCACCAAACAGTTGCTGTTCGGTGAGCATCGCGATGTCATGCAAAACCAGTCCCCGCTCCAGGGGTGCGATAGCAATGCCGAGCTGAGTTTCGCCCTGGCTGAACTCTGACCAGGCTCCGAGTACTTCAGCGTGCAGGCCATGGCGGCGCATCAACTCGTCGACAACCTCCCGGCGGCCGTTGGATTCGGCGACAATCAGCACCCGGTGGTGGCCGCCTGCGATAAAATCGGTCAACCGGTGCAATGGTTGCTGGTGGCGATCCTGGACCGACAGATCCGGCAAAGCCTCGTAGGCAAAAGCCTCGCTCTTGTTCGCCGCGCCCTGGTAGAAATCGACTCTTGGGTACGCTTTTAGTCGGCTGAACAGTTCACTGACGGGCATGATGATGTCAGCCGGCGGCAGAACGGGGCGCTGGATGTCGTGACGCAGATTTTCAAACCGATCTTCAGCTTCCTGCCAATGCGCGTTGAGGGGCGCCTCGATGTCCTCGCAGAAGATCAGTGTTTCTTCCGGCAGGTACTCAAACAGGGAGCCGACCTGGTCGAAAAACAGTGGCAGGTAATACTCGATGCCGGCGGGGGAAAGCCCCTGGGAGACGTCACGATAAAGTGCACATTGCCGGGCATCCGCATGGAACTTCTGATACCAGTGGTCCTGGAACAGGCGGATGGCCTGTTCATTCAGAGGGAACTCCCGTGCCGGTAACAAGGAGATCTCGCTCACTTTGTCGATGGAGCGCTGCGTTTCCGGGTCAAAGGTCCGCAGCGAGTCAATCTCATCGTCGAACAAATCGATGCGGTAGGGCGCATCCGAGCCCATCGGGAAGATATCCATGATGGCGCCGCGAACCGCGTATTCGCCGTGCTCGAAGACCGTGTCGACGGCTCGGTAGGCTGCGCCCTGCAGGCGTCGCCGAGTCTGGTTAATGTCAAACTTCTGACTGACTTTGAGCACCAGGCTGTTCCCCAGGATGAACTCAACCGGTGCCATCCGCTGGATCAAGGTCGTCGCCGGGACGACCAGCACGCCGCGATCGAGCGACGGTAGTCGATTGAGCACGTCCAGACGGTCAGAAATGATGTCCTGGTGCGGCGAGAAGCTGTCGTAGATCAGCGTCTCCCAGTCCGGAAAACGCAGGATTGTCATCGAGTCACCGAGGAAAAAAGCGAGTTCCTGTTCCAGTCGCTCGGCGCTGGCAGTATCTGCAGAGATGACGAGGCTCAATTGTTTTGAATCGGCAATCGCACTCGCGATCGCGTGAGTTTCCGCGGCACCAGGCAGGTTTGACCAGCGCCTTCTGTCGCCTGCCTGGGTGGGTAATTCGGGTTGAACCATCGCCAGCGTATCAGTGGTGTGTTTTGTCCGGGGGTGAAGGTTACAGACTCGGCGTTCTTGGAGCCAGAGGGCAGCAGCAGATACTATGGTCGCTATGGACAGATATCAGTCGGGACGTTCACTGCATGCGAGTCTTGGCCTCCTGGTGGGCATGGCGCTCGGGCTGGCGCTGGGCTACTCGTATTGGGGCAGCTCTGCCCAGGTCAGTGCCACGTCGCAGGTAATCACCTTGCCCACTCCAGTCCCGCTGGTTGCAGAACAGCAGGCGGCACCGGCAGGCGACTTTGCTGGACTTGAGACAGAGGTGGTGTCGTTGATTGCGGCACACAACTTCGCGCGCGCCATTGAGCTGGTGGTTGAGCTGGACCTGCAGGCGAAGACCCCGGCCGAGCAGGCTCAGGTCAATGCCCTGCTCGAGCAGGCCGTGAAGCTGAGGGTTGTGCAGTTGCAGAGCCGGGAACGCTTGAGCGATATCGATGCCCTCTATGAAAGCCTGACCTACGCCATGCCGGAGCGGGCTGAATATTTTTTACTGCTGGCGGAGCATCGCATCGCATCTGGCGCGCCCGATGCGGCGCTGCCAGTTCTCGCTCAGATCGAAAATCACGCGCAGCT
>JAYQAI010000138.1:0-4094 GCA_038136715.1 Gammaproteobacteria bacterium
AAAATGCGCCCAGACGTAGTCGCGTTCAAAACCCTGTGCCCGGTAGAAGAGCCGGGTCCGCTCCATGTAGTCGACGAATTGCGATGTTTCAGACATGGGTCGAGCTTCGCTCAAGCCTCGCCAGGATGCAAGCGGATCAGTGCTTCCTGGGTCGCTGAGGCAATCAGTTCACCCTGCTGAGTGTAGAAACTGCCGCGGTTGAACCCTCGTGCACCGCCAGAGTACGGGCTGTCCTGGTAGTAGAGCAGCCATTCATCAGCCTTGAAGGGTGCATGGAACCACATGGCATGATCGAGGCTGGCCGTCTGGAAATTGTCATTCCAGAAGCTGATGCCGTGCGGGCGGACTGAGGTGTCCATCAGTGTCATGTCAGACGCATAGGCAAGCAGGCACTGGTTCAACCGCAAGTCATCAGGCATCGTGTCGCAGGCTCTGATCCAGGTGTGCTGGTAAGGCGCCGTTGGTTCCGGATCACGCTCGTTGATTGGATCGTGGTAACGCATTTCGATCGGACTGGGACGATTAAAGAACTCGAGAAATTCCTCGGGAATGTGGTCGATGTGTTGCTGCCGCAGCTCCTCGTGTGACGGACAGGCTTCTGGCGCACTGATCCCCGCCGGCATGTCGATCTGGTGGTGCATGCCTGCTTCAGTGACCTGAAATGAGACCGACATGCTGAATATTGCGCGACCCTTCTGCACAGCAATCACCCGCCGTGTGTTGAAACTGTGGCCATCGCGAATCCGATCGACCTGGTAGATGATCGGGATGGTCGTGTCGCCGGGGCGCAGGAAATAGCCGTGCAGCGAGTGGGCAATGCGGCTCTGGTCCTCAACCGTGCGGTAAGCGGCGACCAGTGCCTGGCCAATCACCTGGCCGCCATAGACGCGCTGCCAGCCTTCGGCGGGGCTGACGCCGCGGAACATGTTGACCTCGATCTGCTCAAGGTCGAGCAGATCGAGGAGGTCTTTCAGTTCCTGTTTCATCAATACTTGTAGGCTTCAGGCTTGAAGGGGCCCTCTACCGGCACATTGATGTAGTCCGCCTGGTCGCTGGTCAGCTGCGTCATGACGCCGCCGAAGCCCTGGACCATGTAGCTGGCGACTTCCTCATCGAGTGCCTTTGGCAGGACCTCAACCGTAACGTCTTGGCGCTGGTTCGGATCGTGATCTGCCCAGGCTCGCTCGTACAGGTACATCTGTGCCAGCACCTGATTTGCGAAGGAGCCGTCCATGATGCGGCTTGGGTGACCGGTCGCGTTACCGAGGTTTACCAAGCGACCTTCTGACAGCAGAATGACGTAGTCCTTTGGGTCGTCGCTGCGATAGATCTTGTGAACCTGTGGCTTCACCTCTTCCCATTTCCAGTTTTCACGCATGAAATGGGTGTCGATCTCAGTGTCGAAGTGACCGATATTGCAGACGATTGCATTAGTGGCCACGGTCGAAAGCATGTGCTGGTCGCACACATTGACGTTGCCGGTGCAGGTGACGATGAGGTCGGTCTTTGCCATGAGGTCGGTGTCGATGTCCTCGCGGCGGCGGGTGTTCATGCCGCGCTTGTAGGGAGAGACCACCTCGTAGCCATCCATGCAGGCCTGCATGGCGCAGATCGGGTCGACTTCAACGACACGAACAACCATACCTTCCTGGCGCAGGCTCTGAGCTGAACCTTTGCCGACGTCACCATAACCAATCACCAGGGCACGTTTCCCGGCCATCAGCATGTCGGTGGCACGTTTGATTGCGTCGTTCAGACTGTGACGACAGCCGTATTTGTTGTCGTTCTTCGACTTCGTGACAGAGTCGTTGACATTGATGGCGGGGACCTTCAGTTCGCCGTTCTCGAGCATTTCGTAGAGACGGTGGACGCCGGTCGTGGTCTCTTCGGTAATGCCGTGAATCTTGTCGAGCATTTCCGGGTATTTGCTGTGGATCATTTCAGTCAGGTCGCCACCGTCATCGAGGATCATGTTGGCATCCCAGGGCTTGCCGTCATGGAGGATGGTCTGCTCAATACACCAGAAAAACTCCTCTTCGGTTTCACCTTTCCAGGCAAATGTCGGGATACCTTTTGCTGCCATGGCGGCTGCGGCGTGATCCTGCGTAGAGAAGATGTTGCAGGATGACCAGCGCAACTCGGCGCCGAGGTCAATCAGTGTTTCCATCAACACAGCCGTCTGGATGGTCATGTGGATGCAGCCGATGATTTTTGCACCCGCCAGCGGTTGTTCCGTCCTGTACTTGTCACGCAGCGCCATCAGTGCGGGCATCTCTGCTTCTGCCAGTTCAATTTCAGCGCGGCCAAATTCGGCCAGTTCGATATCCGCGACCTTGTAGTCAGTCATTTGCTTTTCTCCATGGTTAAAGATGTAGGGAAAGGTTGTGTTTGAAAAAGTTTGACCTGAACCTGGAAACCGTTCTTCAGGCCAACGTAGGCTCCCTGGCCGGGCGTAAAGCCGGCAAGTGTGGCCCACTCATCAAGTTCATCGCTGTCAAAGCCTGCCCAGAGATCACCGCAGGCATCCCGGGTCCAATCCTGGTCGTGATGGCACAGGTCGGCAATCAGGAGGTAACCCTCGGGGACCAGTCGCTCGCGTGCGTCATGAAAAAACGTGGCGGGTGAGGCGATGTGATGCAGGACCATATTGGCGACGATCAGATCAGCGGGACCAGCGAAATCATAAAGCTGGCCGAGTTCACTGCTGACATTGGTCACGCCTTTGTCTGCCGCCTTGGCCATGGCCTTGCCCAGCATATCCTGGCTGCTGTCGATCGCGATCACCGCCTCAGCCCGGCGTGCCAGGTCGATCAGCAGATCGCTTTCGCCGGGCCCGATTTCGACGACCAGGCTGTCTTTGCTGATGGTGGTGTCGTTGAGCAGTTCCTCGATGCAGCTGGCGTAGTTGGGGTACTCGGCAATCAGGTTCTGGTTGTCCTGAAACCGGTGGCTGTTCTTCTCGAAAAATTCGCGGGCCTGGGCGTGGCGGTTCGCGTGAATCTCAGCTACCCGGGACTTCAGGTCGGTTGCCAGTGGCAGGTCATCGAGGGTGGTGAGCAGGCCCTGGCGGACATCTGTCATCGGATGGTCAGTGGGCACTGTCGCCCGCCGATAGTAGATCGAATTGCCCTGGCGACGTGTTTCGACCAGGCCGGCCGTATGCAGGACCTTCAGGTGATGACTCAATGCCGGCTGGGCGACCTCGAGGATATGGCACAGCTCCAGCACGCCAAATGACTCTCTAGCCAGCACGCGCAGGATCTGCAGGCGCTGCTGATCAGCCGTTGCCTTGCAATAGCTGGTGAGCTGGTCGAGAGAGTTGTCGGGCTGGTGGCTGGACAGCATGATGAGCTATATCAAAAAAGGCCGATATACTAATGTCGGGAATCGTTAATATCAATCTATTTTTATATAGATTCACGGCTCGGCAGGCAGCTTTGCTATACTCTGCTGATGACCGCGATCAGCCAGCTGCAGATGATCTATAGCCCGGAAGAGGACCGTGTGCTGCTCAGGCTGAATACCGATGCCGCCGACGAATTTCGCTTCTGGCTGACTCGTCGTTATTGCCAGATGCTGATCCAGGCACTTAACGCGCACAGGGATGTTGACCCGCACATTTCTACCCAGACAACGCCGGATGCAAAACAGGCAGTACAGAGCTTCAAACAGGAGGCTGCCAGCGCGAAAGGCGATTTCGAACAGGCGTTTAAGCAAAGCACGAACTTTCCCCTGGGTGACGCGCCGCAACTGGCCTTTAAGCTGACTTATTCGGTGGACCAGGGCAAGTTGAAACTTTCGCTTCAGCCGAAAGAAGGGCAGGGCATCAATCTGACGCTGGATCAGTCTCTCAACTTCAACGTCACTAAACTGCTGAAATCCGCCAGTGACCAGGCGGGTTGGCTGCTCGACTGGGGCAGCTACCAGTCCCAGCCGATCGAGGATAGAGTCATCAACTAGTTTTTCTGGAGAGTCATCAACTAGTTTTTCTAAAGAGTCATCAACTAGCCGTAGACAACGTTCTCCACCGATGACTCAGGTTTTTTAGCTGGCGGCGGCAGATGTTGCGGTTGGACTTTCGGGTTTGAAGATGG
>JAYQAI010000139.1:0-4084 GCA_038136715.1 Gammaproteobacteria bacterium
CGATATTAGCGTCATCTATGACGGCCCGCTGGCCGTGCTGGTCAACCGCCTGAGTGCCTCAGCCTCTGAAATCTTTGCCGGCGCTATTCAGGACTACGAGCGTGGCGTCATTATTGGCACCCAGACCTTCGGCAAAGGTACGGTCCAGTCGCTGCTGCCCCTCAACCGGGGCCAGCTGAAGATGACCCAGGCCAAGTTTTACCGAATTTCAGGTGAGAGCACGCAGGAGCGCGGCATTATTCCCGATGTCATCTATCCCTCGAGCTACGACCCGGAGAATATCGGCGAGAGCACGCTGGAAGATCCGCTGCCGTGGGACAAGATCAATGCCACCAGCTACCGCTCGAAGAGTTCAATAGACGAGTACGTTCCGGAGCTGCGCTGGCTGCACCAGGACCGCATCTCGGACAATGCTGACTTCAACTACCTGAAAGACGCCTTCGCCTACCGCAAGGCACGCAGCGAAGAAGATGTGATTAGCTTGAGTGAAGCCAGGCGCCGCCAGGAACAAGCCGATCGTGAAGCCTTCTGGCTGGCCCTGGAAAATACCAAGCGCGCAGCCCAGGGGCTGGAAGCACTCGCCTCCCTGGATGACCTGAATGAGGAAGAGGAACCGGTACTGGCCGAGGCGTCATCCCAGGTGACACCGGGTACCGGCGCCATTGTCCCGGACAACGCAGACGAGCAAGGCAGTGAGCCGGTACCGGGCAGCGAGATGGCTGGCGCGTCCGGTTCACCGGAATCTCCACTCCCAGCGGATCTTGACCCGGAAGCGACCGAGGAAGATGAACCCGCAGACCCCTACCTCGTCGAAAGTGGTCATATTCTCCTGGATCTCATTACGCTGGAAGAAACCACTGCAGAGAAACGACGGGCTGCGCAGGGATCCTGACTGTTATCAGGCTGGCTCTCCGCCCATACGACCGAGCAGTTCATCCCGCTTCTGCTCCATCAGTTGACCATCACCCCGCGTTTCAACATTGAGTCGTACCACTGGCTCAGTGTTGGATGAGCGGATATTAAAGCGCCAATCGACGAACTCGATACTCAGCCCATCGGTACGGTCCATATTAAGGGCACCGGCGCCGTAAATTGCTTCCAGCTCCTTGAGCAGCGCAGGTGCGTCCTGAATGCGCCGGTTAATTTCGCCGGAGCACGGAAATTTTTCGATACGCTCATCAACAAGTTCCGAGAGTTTCTTGTCCTGCCGCGACATGAGGTCAATCACTAACAGCCACGGCACCATGCCACTGTCACAGTAAGAAAAATCCCGGAAATAATGGTGAGCACTCATCTCACCACCATAGACCGCATCTTCCTTACGCATCCGTTCTTTGATGAAAGCATGCCCGGTCTTGCTCATTACCGCTCTGCCGCCGCCTTTCTGAACAATATCAATCGTATTCCAGGTCAGCCGCGGATCATGCACGATGACATTGCCGGGGTTTCGATCAAGAAAAGCCTGGGCCAGCAGGCCGACGATGTAATAGCCCTCGATAAAGCGACCATTTTCATCAAACAAAAAGCAGCGATCGAAATCACCATCCCAGGCAACGCCAAGGTCCGCGCCGACAGACTGGATCGCTTCGATCGTTGGTGCGCGGTTCTCTTCCAGCAGCGGGTTCGGCACACCATTAGGAAATTCACCATCAGGCTCAAAATGCACTTCAGTCATCTCAATCGGCAGCCTTGCTGCCAGATCCTGCATGACTATTCCCGCACCACCATTACCCGGATTGGCAACAATCTTGAGTGGTTTCACGGCATCAAGGTCAACGTAGGACAGCAATGCTTCGATATAGGCGGGACGGTGATCAAGCGTCGAGACCGAGCCCGGCGTCGAGGCAGCAGCCGCAAAACTGTTCTGTCCCACCATGTCACGAATATCGTTAAGGCCGGTATCACCGCTAATCGGTTTTGATGCTTCGCGCACCAGTTTCATGCCGTTGTAGTCTTTCGGGTTATGACTCGCGGTCACAGCGATGCCGCCGTCAAAACCAAAGTGGTCGGTGGCGAAATAGATTTCCTCGGTGCCGCTGACACCGATTTCCGCGACATCCACACCGGCTGTCCGCAGGCCGTCGATCAGCGCCGAAGCCATTTCCGGGCTCGACAGACGAATGTCATGTCCCACCACGACTCGCTCTGGCCGAAGGAACTGTGCATAGGCGCGGCCAATCGCGTGGGCCACCTCCGTGTTGAGCTCATCGGGCACCCGGCCCCTGATATCGTAGGCTTTAAAACTACTGGTTGGTAAAGACACTTATTTTCCTGGATTACTGCGTGTTAATAGGGATCAGATGTCGTGCATTCTCACCCTGAAGTGGCGAGCCGGAAAGACTTTAAGTTCCGGTTCAATTCAACGTCGGTTTTCAACTGTACCAGCTGACGACAGCGGCGGGCTTCCCCCTCCGCTGCCTGCACTTTCTGCGCGAGCCGGTCGTCTTCTGCGTTCAACAGCGCCTCAAGCGTACTGTAGCGGACGAGTAATTCAACCGCCGATTTGGGCCCAATGCCTGGCACCCCCTTAACGTTGTTGCTTTTGTCTCCAACAAGCGCCAGATAGTCAATGTACTGGTCAGGTCTGACGCCATAATCCCTCTCAATCACATCTACCCCGTAGAGGCGGTCATTAAAGTGGTCACTGGCTATCACCGTCGGACGCAGCAACTGCAGGAACACTTTGTCTGTCGACAGGATCACGACCTCGCTATCGCGGTCAGCAACAACCGTGGTGATTGTAGCGATGACATCATCCGCTTCGTAATTCGCCACCGAGCAACTGCTGATACCCAGATTCTCTGCCGCCCGATTAAAGCCGTCGATATGCTGCAGCAGCATGTCAGGCGTGGGTGAGCGATTCGCTTTATAGTCAGAATAAAGCAGATGGCGCCAGGTACGGTCGTGATCTTCCATTACCAGGGCTGCATGCGTCGGCTTGTGGCGATTCAACGCACGTTGTAGTGACTGCTCGGTCGCATCAATAACAGCCGGCATGTCGGTTGCCGCCAGCGGGTTTCTGGCCTCATAGATACGACGAATCAGGTTAAACCCATCGATGGCCAGAAATCGGACTTTCATCTCAGTAGCCTACGGCGATTCCTTCAGCGCGGGGGTCTTTTACACCCTGCAGCACGCCATCTTTGAACATGATGGAATTGGCATCCCCAATGCCCCGGCCCCAGCGCGGTGACATGAAATTCTCGTGCCCTTTCGACTTGAGCTGCTTGATCGTATCCGGCGAGAAAGCGAAGCGCTCATGAAAGATTCGGTTTGGTTTCCACTGGTGATGAAAGCGCGGCAGACTGACAGCGTCCTCGATCGTCATATCATGGTCAATTACATTCATGATGACCTGCAGTGTCGTCGTAATGATCGTTGAACCGCCTGGCGAACCTGTGATGAGCACAGGCTGGTTATCTTTCGTCACGAGGGTGGGCGACATGGAACTGAGCATGCGTTTGCCGGGCTCAATCGCATTAGCCTCCGCACCAATCAGCTGAAACTGGTTCTCGGTATTGGGCTTAACCGAGAAATCATCCATCTCGTTATTGAGCAAAATGCCGGTACCCGGCACGACGATCTTGCTGCCGTAGGATGAATTCAGTGTCGTCGTGAACGATACCATGATGCCATCTGCGTCCATCACCGAGAAATGCGTGGTCTCCATGCTCTCGGGCGGCGGCACCTTGCCGGGAAATATCGCTTCGCTGTCTGACGCCCTGTCCGGGTCGAAATCCGCAAACCGCGCTCTCGCGTAGGCCTTGTCGGTCAACATCGCGAGAGGCACAGCATAAAAATCGGCGTCACCCAGGTGTTCAGCCCGATCCGCGTAAGCGCGGCGCTCTGCTTCGATCATCAAATGAATCGCCTCGGCGCTGCCCCAGCCCATGCTTTTCACATCATAGGGTTCCATCAAGTTCAACATCTGTACAAGCAGTGCACCGCCGGAGGAAGGCGGACCCATGCTCCAGATGTCGTAACCGCGATAAGTACCGTGGACCGGGTCACGCCAGACCGACTGGTATTGCTTCAGGTCCTCATGGCTGATGATACCGCCGCCGCGGTTCATCTCGGCCACAAT
>JAYQAI010000140.1:0-3904 GCA_038136715.1 Gammaproteobacteria bacterium
CGCTGCTGTCGAGATTAGCGCGGCTGACCGCCTCGCTAATGGCCGTGCTGCCGAGATTCACGGCGGTCAGGTCTGCAAAGCAGCCCTGCATGCCGCCCATTGGGGTTCTTGCGCCTGCGGCGATGTAAACAGATTCAGTCATGAGGATTCTCCCCTTGTGTTTTCCAGGTTCGTGCTGACCAGGCGAACTGTAGTTGGAATACCCGCTGGTATTCAGTTCAATGGTTCAGCGTTTCGAGCAGCGCATTATACGCATGCTCCAGCTTTCCAAGCCAAATTTCTGTCACCGATGCTTATCCTGCCTTTGTGCGAGAACAGGGACTCTTGTGGCGAGGTCCCTGAATTCCGGTTAGAGTGCACGCCATGAGGAAAGGAATGACTTATACAGCTTTTCTGCTGTCCCTGTTGCTCTCCGGCTGCGAACTCGGCGTCGACCAGTCGACGCTGGTTAAGCCCCGCTACGATCTGCTCGGTGACTGTGATCGTCCAGACCTGGTGCAGGCTTCGTCAATTGTATCCGAAGCGCTGTGCGGCACACTTTCCGTGCCGGAAGATCCCGCCAACCCGGCAGGGCGCCAGATTGAACTGAACGTCATGCTGCTGCCTGCCACCTCGGCCGTTGTTCAACCAGACCCTGTGTTTTTCCTCGCGGGCGGGCCTGGCCAGTCTGCTGTAGACGCCGGTGCGTTTGTCTTCTCGCGTATGACTGAACTGCGGCGTGAGCGGGATGTTGTGTTGGTCGACCAGCGGGGAACCGGTCGATCGAATGGTCTGACCTGTGAACTAAGTGAACGCGAAGATGACATGCAGCTGACATCGGCAGAGGCGAGAGCCCGTTCGGTCGAGGAGATGCGCACGTGCCTGGGGTCACTGGATGCTGATGCGGCTTTGTACACCACACCAATTGCTATGGATGACCTGGATTTTGTCCGTCAGGCACTGGGTTACCGCGAAATTAACCTGTTGGGCGGATCCTATGGTACGAGGGCGGGCCTCGTTTACATGCGCCGACACGGACAATGGGTGCGCAGCGCGGTACTAGACGGTCTTGTGCCCCTCACAATGCAGATTCCGGCCGATATCGCGGTGGACGCCGATGTGGCGTTCCAGAAAGTTCTCGAAGACTGTCGTGCGCAACCTGCCTGCCAGGCCGTCTTCCCTGAACTTGAAGCGCATTTCGATGAATTAATGCAGCGCCTGCGTGTCGCCCCGGAAGAAATCCGGTTGGTGCATTCGCGTACCGGTGAGGCCATTGAAGGTCGCGTTGATGCCCAGGCGCTTAATGCCATCCTGCGTAATGTGCTCTATGACCGGGTTCTCTCGACCCTGGTACCCTTTGCAATTGAGGAAGCCTACCAGGGCAATTTCCAGCCGATGTTGTCACTGGCAATGGTATTTGTGCGGGAAGAACCGATTCTCAATATCGGCATGATGGCGTCAGTGCTGTGTGCGGAAGACATGCGGCTCGTCAGCGAGCCCAACCCCAGTGGGCATTTTGATAACCCGATTTACGAGCTGCTGGCACCGGTTTGTGAATTCTGGCCGCAGGGTGAGATTCCCGATGATTATTTTGAGCCCGTCGCATCAGATGCGCCGACGCTCCTTCTGAGCGGTGCGCTGGACCCGGTAACGCCACCCAAGTATGCCTATGAGGCCGCGGAGACACTGACTAACAGCGAGCATATTGTTGTTGCAGGCGTCGGCCATGGCGTCATCCTGCAGGGCTGTGTGCCCGGAATTATCGCTGACTTTTTTGCCAACCCGGTTCCGGCCGAGGTGAATGCCGGTTGCACGTCGAGCCTGAACAGGAAGGCGTTTTTCACGAGTTATGCCGGGCCGGTCATGGCCGACAGCGAAGCTGGCGAGGAGGGCGGTGATGATTGAAGTCTCGGGGGTCGCCAAACGTTTTGGTGACGTTGAAGCCGTACGCGACGTTACCTTTACGGCCCAGAACGGACGGGTCACCGGGCTGCTCGGTCCCAATGGCGCGGGCAAGTCTACAACGCTGCGGGTTCTTTACGGTCTCTTAGCGCCGGATGCCGGTTTTGCCGCAGTCGACGGCATTAATGTGCAGTCTGACCGCATCGGTGCCCAGAAAGTCATGGGTGTATTGCCCGATGCTCACGGCCTTTATGTGCGCCTGACGGCGCGGGAACATATCGAATACTTCGGCCGGCTGCAGGGTGTCGATGAAGCAACACTGTCCGGGCGGACTGATGAATTGCTGCGATTGCTTGATATGCAGGCGATTGCCGATCGGCGGGTGGAAGGATTCTCTCAGGGCGAACGCACCAAAGTCTGCCTTGCCCGGTCCCTGGTTCACAACCCGGCCAACGTCATGCTGGATGAACCCACCAACGGCCTGGATGTGATGACCACGCGGGCCGTGCGCGAACTGATCCTGGAGCTGCGTAAGCAGGGGATCGCGGTATTGTTCTCAAGTCACCTGATGCACGAGGTGGCCCGGCTCTGCGATCACATTGTGATTGTGTCTTCCGGCACGGTAGTCGCCAGTGGCACCACGGATGAGATTCGCCAGGCAGCTGGCGAAGAGAACCTTGAAGAAGCCTTTGTCAGCCTGGTTGAAAAGGAGGTCATGGCATGAACACGATTGCTGCCGTATTTCAAAAAGAGCTGAAAGACGGTATCCGTGATCGCCGTGCGGTGATGTCGGCATTCATCTTCCCGTTGCTGGCACCAATCATGGTGTACGGCTTCGTGATGATGATCGTGTCGCTCAGAACCCAGGCCGTCGACACGGTTGTGCCCGTGATGGGTATGGAGAATGCACCGGCCCTGGTTGAGTGGCTGAAGGAAAGGGATGTCAAAGTCGAGTCTTTCAGTGGTGATCCTGAGGAAGCGGTCAGGAGTAAGGCGAAGGAACTCGTCCTGGTCATCCCAGATAACTACCAGGAGCGTTTCGGCAATATCCGCACTGCTGTTGTCGAGATCGTCAACGATGGTTCGAGGAATGATACCCAGGCGACCTATCGCCGTCTGGAGATTCTAATCCAGCGCTACAGCAACGAAATCGCCAGCCTGCGCCTGATCGCCCGGGGCGTTTCGCCCGAAGTCATGCGTGTCGTCACAACCGAAGATATCGACGTTGCCAGCAAGCAGCAGCTGGCCGTAGCGGCCCTGAACTTTCTGCCGTTCTACATCATTCTTGCGGCTTTCGTCTCCGGGATGGGCATCGCTGTTGACAGTACCGCGGGTGAGCGCGAGCGCAAGACGCTGGAGCCGCTCTTGATCAATCCGATCCAGCGCTACGATATTGTTTTCGGCAAGTGGTTGGCCTCCAGCGCGTTCTCGGGTCTGGGCCTGGTGTTGACCCTGGTGTTGTGCGTCGTGGCATTGCTGCATGCGCCGCTTTCGGATATTGGGTTAAATTTCCATATTTCGGTTGAGCAGATCCTACTGGTTGCTTTTGCGACCGTGCCCGTGGCTTTCCTCGTCACCAGCATGCAGATGTTGCTGGGTATCTTCGCCAAGTCCTTCAAGGACGCCCAGAGCTACATCGGTATGCTGACGTTTCTGCCGATGATTCCCTTCTTCATCATGATTGTTAATCCCTTTGCGACCCAGGACTGGATGTACGCGGTGCCGATGCTGGGGCAGTTCATCCTGATGACCGAAGTGCTCGGCATGAAAGAAACCCCGGGCTTTGCCTATGTCTACTCGTTTGCTTCCAGTTTTGTGCTGGGGGCCGGCCTGGCGCTGGTGACAGCAAGACTGTTTCAGCGGGAATCCATTATCTAGATCAACCTGGAGCTGAATATGAACTGGATGGTTTACCTTTCCGGTGAAATCCATACGGACTGGCGTGACCAGATTATCGCGGGGGCTGCTTCCCTGCCGGTGAGCTTTACATCTGCTGTCACTAACCATGAAGCCAGTGATGCGG
>JAYQAI010000141.1:0-1908 GCA_038136715.1 Gammaproteobacteria bacterium
GGTTATACCGAAGGCGAGCAGAGCAATGGCCAGGTTTCTTAATGGTCCCGCCGCGCTTGCCTGCAACTGCTGACAGCAGCATCCCAGCATACCCAGTAACAATGTCAGGCCGAAGACACCGCCGTAGTAGAAGGTCGACATAAAAATACTGTGGGCGTGTTTAAACGTCTCGACCTCAGTCGCCCAGCTGGCATCGCTGCCGCTACCGACACCGATCCAGATGTTGTCCGCCAGCGTTCGCGCGAGAAACTCCTGCCAGATTTCTGGGCGAAAGCTAAGCGCGCGCCGGGTAACGTCCTCCCAGCCGAGCAGTGCGATAGCCAGTGCACCAGTAGCAATCAAGACGCCAGTAAAAGCTGCCAGCGCGAAGCGTTGCACCTCCTGCGCAACAATCAAGCCGGCAGCGACAGCAATCCCCAGCCAGACCACGCGGGTGCCCGTCAGCGCGATAGCAGCCAGCAATGTCACGCCTGCCAGCAGCAGCAGCGCCCAGTGCCAGTGCTGGCGGGTCTGGGTTGCCAGGTGCACCGCGCAGACCAGCACGAAGCCGTAAGACACCGCTGAAATCATGGGGTTGTTCAACCGGCCGAAGCCATAAAGGCGTGGTTCCGGCAGGGGCTGGTATTCTGGCAGGGCGACATGTAGTTGCAGCGACAGCGCTGCTGAAGTCGTGCCGCAGGCGACAGCCACCACAAGAAACCAGGTCAGGAATGCGGGGTTCGACTGCACGCTGTAGCGCAGCCCCAGCAAAAAAGATGCTATCAAAAGCGCATAACCTGAATGTTTCGCTAACCCCTCACCACCAGCGGCCCAGTTGGCTGCTACCACCAGATACACCAGCAGCAGGCCGATTGTTACCCACAGGGGCTGCAGCAGGCTGCGAAAGTTAATCTGGCCAAGACCGGCCATAAGGATGATGGCGATGCTGACGAGGTAGGTGGCAAAGGCGTTAATCCGGCCATTTTCAGCCAGAAAATATAAACCCAGGATCAGGATCAGGCTGAACGCCAGTAGATGATTCAGCCCGACTCTTACTAACTGCATGCAAAAACTCGTGAATGAGGCAAGAATATCGAATTCAATGCCCCAATCTTACAGCAACCCTTGGTAAAATCCTGCAGAGAGCCCGGTCGTCGCAATACGACCTTTTCACCGATCAAGAGAGCCTGAAAGTACACAATGATCACAAAATGTCTGTTTCCCGCCGCCGGTTACGGCACCCGTTTTCTGCCGGCTACCAAGGCCATGCCAAAAGAGATGCTGCCGATTGTCAGCAAGCCACTGATCCAGTACGGCGTGGAAGAAGCCATCGAGGCTGGCCTGACGGATATCGGCATCATTTCTGGCCGCGGCAAGCGGGCGATCGAAGATCACTTCGACATCTCTTACGAGCTGGAACACCAGATCGCGGGGTCATCGAAAGAAGCGCTGCTGGAGGATGTCAGGGAAATCATCAAAACCTGCACTTTCTCGTATACCCGTCAGGTTGAAATGAAGGGCCTCGGCCACGCCATCCTCACGGGCGAGAGGCTGGTCGGCGATAAACCCTTCGGCGTGCTGCTGGCAGACGACTTCTGCACCAACGGGGTTGGGGTGCTGAAGCAGATGGTCGACCTCTACAGCGAATATCAGTGCTCCATTGTCGCCATTGAAGAGGTACCACCGGATCAGACCGATAAGTATGGGGTGATTGAAGGTAAGGAAATCCAGCCCGGTCTCTTCAAGATCTCAAACATGGTCGAAAAACCGGCGCCCGAAGATGCACCCACCAACCTCGCAATTATCGGCCGCTACATTCTGACGCCCGATATTTTTCAGATCATTCGCGACACCCCCCCGGGTGCGAATGGTGAGATGCAGATCACCGATGCCATTAACACCCAGGCTCAGGGCCGGATGGTGTTGGGC
>JAYQAI010000141.1:1918-3818 GCA_038136715.1 Gammaproteobacteria bacterium
CCGTCGAGGAGCGGGGCCTGAATCGGTTGGAAGTGGAAGGCTTTGTGGAAGCCACTAATTTCGTTTACGAGCGCATGAAAGCATGAAGCTCACAATCGTAGGTACCGGTTACGTCGGTCTCGTGACGGGCACCTGCTTCGCCGAGATGGGTAACACCGCTGTCTGCGTTGATATCGACGAGCCCAAGCTCGACGCATTACGCGCCGGTAATATCCCGATCCATGAACCTGGCTTGCGCGACTTGGTTATCAGTAACACCGAGGCCGGGCGTCTGCAGTTCAGCGCTGATCTCGGCGCCGCGATGGTGGATGCAGAAGTGATTTTCATTGCCGTCGGTACGCCGCCGAATGAAGACGGCAGCGCAGACCTGAGCCACGTGCTGGCCGTCGCCCGCGAAATTGGCGAGAAACTCAATCACCCCATCGTTGTTGCCGACAAGTCCACGGTGCCGGTGGGAACCGCCGATAAGGTGCATCAGGCCATAGCGGCGGCACTGGCTGAGCGAAGCGTCGAGATTGAGTTCGATGTGGTCAGTAACCCCGAGTTTCTGCGCGAGGGCAGCGCGGTGAAAGACTTTATGTACCCCGACCGTATCGTTGTGGGTACCGATCAGCCAAAGAGCCAGCGCGTGATGGAAGAGCTGTATGATGCTTTCGCCAAGAAGGAAAACCGTATTCAGTTTGTCGGCGTGCGCGATGCTGAGATGATTAAATACGCGGCGAATGCCATGCTGGCCACCAAGATCTCGTTCATGAACGAAGTCGCCCTTATGTGTGATGAATTCGGCATTGATGTCGAGAACGTCCGCCGCGGCATTGGCTCTGATCCGCGCATCGGCACGTCGTTTATCTACCCTGGGTGCGGTTATGGCGGCTCCTGCTTCCCGAAAGATGTACGAGCTATGATTCATATGGCAGAAGAGGCTGGTCTCAGCGAGACTATCTTCGGCGCCGTTGAAAACCGTAATGATCGCCAGCAGTTGGTGCTGGTTGAAAAGATCCTAAAGGCCTACCCCGATATTGCGGGAATGACATTTGCGCTCTGGGGGCTCGCTTTCAAACCGGATACTGACGACATTCGCAGCGCACCTGCGATACGTATGGCAGAAGCCCTGGCAGGCCTCGGCGCCAAGGTGGTGGCTTACGACCCGGAAGCCATCGCGGTGGCGCGCCAGGTCGTCAGTGATGCCAATATCACTTTTGCAGAAGACCCGTACCAGGCGACCGAAGGCGCCGATGCGTTGATCGTTGCCACTGAATGGCGCCAGTTTCGGCAGCCAGATTTTCGCCGCCTGTCACAGCAGCTGGCGACCTCAACTATCTTCGATGGCCGTAACATCTACAACCCGGCTCGGTGCAAAGACT
The DNA here is from genome assembly GCA_038136715.1 of Gammaproteobacteria bacterium. GTDB lineage: Bacteria > Pseudomonadota > Gammaproteobacteria > Pseudomonadales > Azotimanducaceae > UBA9659. Next base: position 3,283 of record JAYQAI010000141.1, read on the forward strand.
ACGGTCTGACCTATGTTGGCATCGGTAGAAGCTCATGATGCTTGCAAGATGAGCGACATGAATATCCTGGTTTTTGGCGAAACCGGCCAGCTCGCAAAATCCCTGCAGGATAGTCAGCCCGCAAACCTGCAGGTCGACTACCTGAATCGCCAGAACTGTGATTTGGAATCAGCCAACGAGATCACCGCTGCGCTGGATTCGCGACAGCCAGATTGGGTTATCAATGCGGCTGCTTACACAGCCGTCGATAAAGCCGAGGATGAACCGGGTCTCGCTAAAACAATCAATGCAGAAGCCCCCAAAGCTATGGCTGAATGGGTAGCCCAACGTCATGCGGCGCGAAAAGAAACCGCTCCGAAACTCATCCACATCTCAACCGACTTCGTCTTCGACGGCACAGGGACCGAACCTTACAAGCCTGCTGACCCTGCCAGCCCCCTCGGCGCCTACGGCCGCAGCAAACGCGAAGGTGAGCTCGCAGTGCTGAGTGCGGCGGCTGATCATGCAATGATCATTAGAACGGCCTGGGTCTACTC
>JAYQAI010000142.1:0-3646 GCA_038136715.1 Gammaproteobacteria bacterium
GTGGTACCGAGGGCCGGAATCGAACCGGCACTCCCGTGAAGGAACCGGATTTTGAATCCGGCGCGTCTACCAGTTCCGCCACCCCGGCACACGAGAGAGCGGCGATTATAACAGGTTTGGTGCGGCGGCCTAGTTGAATACTTCGCGCTGTACACGGCGGAAGAAGTCCATGGCTATTCCTTAGTGAAGCCTATATGCTCGCGGCCCGAGCCAGGCTCATCAACTGCCTGCCACCTCTCTCTGCGCAGGAAACACCATGTCTGCTAATCCCCCATTGACGTTCCAAGAACTGGAGCTTCCCGAGAAACTACTAAAAGCACTGGATGAAGTAGGTTACGAAACCCCATCGCCTATTCAGGCACAGACCATTCCACACTTGCTCGAAGGTCGCGACCTGCTTGGGCATGCGCCAACTGGTACGGGTAAGACTGCGGCGTTTGCTTTGCCCGTGCTCGCACGCGTAGATATTAAACGAAGGAGTGTTCAGGTCCTGGTACTGGCACCGACACGGGAGCTGGCTATTCAGGTTGCGGAAGCATTTCAGAAGTATGCCTCCCATCTAAAAGGCTTTCATGTGCTGCCTATCTACGGCGGTCAGGAGTACGGCCAGCAGATCAGAGCGCTGCGTCGGGGGGTTCATGTCGTTGTCGGTACCCCTGGTCGGGTCATGGATCATATGCGCAAGGGGACACTGGTCCTCGACGAGCTATCGGCACTGGTACTTGATGAGGCCGATGAAATGTTGCGAATGGGTTTCATTGATGATGTCGAGTGGATACTGGAGCAGACCCCGGCCGACCGCCAGATGGCTTTATTCAGTGCCACCATGCCGCCGGAAGTTAAGAAAATTGCCAATCAGTACCTGCAGACAGCGAAAGAGATAAAGATTCGGGCAAAGACCGCCACGGCGGATACGATCAGGCAGCGATACTGGCGGGTGAGCCACCAGCACAAACTCGATGCACTGACCCGCATCCTGGAAGTTGAGCCGTTCGATGGCGTTCTCATGTTCGTGAGGACCAAGCTGGCGACAGTCGAGTTGGCCGACAAACTCGAGGCGAGAGGTTATGCCGCAGCCGCACTCAATGGCGACATGGTGCAGAAAAGCCGAGAAAGCACCATAGAAAAGCTTAAGGCAGGCGCGCTGGATATTCTGGTGGCGACGGACGTGGCTGCCCGAGGGCTCGACGTTGAGCGTATCAGCCATGTCATCAACTATGACATTCCCTACGACACAGAAGCCTATGTCCACAGAATTGGTCGAACCGGGCGGGCTGGCAGAACCGGTGAGGCAATACTCTTTGTTACACCCAGAGAACAACGCATGTTGGGTGCCATCGAGAAGGCGACTCGGCACAAAATTGAGCTTATGGAACTGCCGACCACTGAGATGGTTAACAATCTGAGGATTGCCAATTTCAAACAGAAAATTACGGACACCCTGGGTGCAGGTGAGCTCGAATTCATGCAGAGCATCATGGAACAATACGAGCTTGAACATGACGTACCCATGCTGGAGGTGGCTGCTGCATTGGCGAAAATGGCGCTGGGCGATCAGGAGCTTCTCTTGTCAGAGAAAATCGACCAACCGCAGCGGCGACTAGAGCGCCCAGGGTCTGGTAAATCTCGTGATTCGCGACCTGGCAAGGTGAGATCGCGCAGTAACGCAAAACCACCCGAGGGCATGGAGCGATTCAGAATCGAAGTGGGGCACGATCATGAAGTCCAGCCCGGCAATATAGTGGGTGCTATCGCCAATGAGGCTGGCCTCGACGCTGAACATATTGGCCATATTGATATCAGGGACGATTACAGCTTTGTGGATCTGCCCCTGGGTATGCCGAAAGATATCTTTAATGACCTGAAGAGGGTCTGGGTCTGCAATCAGCAGCTCAATATCACTCGTTCAGTTGATGCAAGGCGTGGGTCAGGTAAGGCGACCAGGCAGCGAAGCCGAAATGGGCCAGCAGCATCTGAGTCGCCCGATCGAAAGACCTCGAAAAATAAGGTCAGGAAAAAGGCTGTGAAGAAAAAGCGACCGGGTAAAAAGGAACGCGCCAGCAAAAACAAGAAGACAACCTGATCAGGTGCCGACCGCTCTTGAATCTGCGTCGCGATACGCCAGATATTCTTCATATGTACCGGTATAGTCGATCAGTTTCTGATCTTCTATCTCAATCACTCGTGTTGCCAGTGACGAAACAAATTCACGATCGTGGCTGACGAAGATCAACGTGCCTTCGTAGTGCTCCAGTGCCAAGTTCAGCGCCTCGATAGATTCCATATCAAGGTGATTGGTGGGTTCATCCAGCAATATGACGTTCGGTTCAGACATGATCAGCTTGCCGAACAGCAGTCGGTTCTTTTCGCCACCGGAACAGACGCGCACAGACTTCTCGAAGTCTTCTGATGAAAACAGCAGCCGTCCCAGCGTGGCGCGGACGATCTGTTCATCATGCGACGGTTTGCGCCATTGGCTCATCCAGTCGAACAGCGTCGTATCTTCATCAAATTCGGCGCTGGTATCCTGGGGGCAGTAGCCGAGGCTGGCATTTTCGGCCCACTTAACTGTTCCGCTCGTAGGTGTCAGTTCATTTATCAGGCATTTAAGGAAGGTAGACTTCCCTGCACCATTTTCGCCGATGATGGCCAGTCGTGTCCCGGCATCAAGGGTCAGGGTACCGCCTGCAAATAACGGCTCTTCAAACTCGTGACCCAGATCCTCCAGCGTGACTGCCAGGCGGTGTAGCTTGGTTTCCTGATTGAATCGAATGTAAGGGCTGACTCGGCTGGACGGTTTGATGTCTTCGAGTTCGATCTTTTCAATCTGTCTTGCTCTCGATGTGGCCTGTTTTGCCTTTGAGGCATTGGCAGAAAATCGACTGACAAAGTGCTTTAACTCCAGAATCTGGGCCTGCTTTTTTGCGTTTTGCGATTGCTTTCGTTCCCTTGCAGCGGTTGATGCAATCATAAAATCATCATAATTGCCGGGATAAATCCGCAGTTCGCCATAGTCGATATCCGCCATGTGAGTGCAGACCGCATTCAGAAAGTGCCGGTCGTGTGAAATGATAATCATCGTACTTTTGCGGCTATTCAGGATCTCTTCGAGCCAGCGGATTGTATGGATATCAAGGTTGTTGGTGGGCTCATCAAGAAGGAGGATATCGGGGTCAGCGAAAAGTGCCTGTGCAAGAAGTACCCTGAGTTTCCAGCCTGGGGCGACTTCGCTCATCGGACCGTAATGCAGCGATTCTTCGATGCCTGCACCCAGCAGAATTTCCCCGGCGCGGCTTTCAGCGCTGTAGCCGTCCAGCTCTGCAAACTGCACTTCGAGATCTGCCACTTTCAGGCCATCAGCTTCGCTCATTTCAGGCAGAGAGTAGATTCGCTCCCGCTCAAGTTTCACTTCAGACAATGCTTTGTCACCCATGATGACCGTGTCGATGACAGAGAAAGCCTCGAAAGCGAATTGATCCTGGTGTAACTCACCGATGCGCAGGTTGTCTTCGATATAAACATTACCCGAAGTTGGTGCCTGGCTGCCGTTGAGTATCTTCATGAATGTAGATTTGCCGCAACCGTTAGCGCCAATCAGGCCGTAGCGGTTGCCGTTGCCGAATTTGGCTGAAATGTTTTCAAACAG
>JAYQAI010000143.1:0-3457 GCA_038136715.1 Gammaproteobacteria bacterium
TGCATCTCGGCCAGGCGATTACCCATGCAGCGATGCACGCCGAAACCAAACGAGACATGCTGGCGGGCATTGGGTCGGTCGATGATCAGTTTCTCGGCATCGTCAAACACTGATTCGTCGCGGTTGCCCGACAGGTACCACATGATGACTTTCTCACCAGCCTTGATACGCTGGCCGCCCAGCTCATAGTCTTCGAGCGCCGTCCGGCGCATGTGGATCACCGGCGTCTGCCAGCGCACGATTTCTGCCACCATGTTCGGGATCAGGCTGTGGTCGGCCCGCAGCTTCTCGTATTCCTCGGGGTACTTATTAAGGCCAATCACCCCGCCGCTGATGCTGTTCCGGGTTGTATCGTTGCCACCCACAATCAGCAGCAGCAGGTTACCCAGGAACAGTTCCGGATCTTCATTCATCTTCGCGGTTTCGGGGTTGTGCTGCAGCATCGAAATGAGGTCGAAAGTGGGCGGCTGGCCGAGCTTCGACATCCAAAGTTCATAGAAGGCCGCGGCTGCCCCCATTAGCTCTTCGTAGCGACCCTTCATGTCGATAGAGTCATCCCCCGTCACCTGAGGCACGTTGGTAGTGAGATCAGACCAGTACACCAGCTTGCGGCGATTCTCGTAGGGAAAGTCAAACAGCGTTGCCAGCATCCTGGCGGTCAGCTCGACGGAGACTTCCTGGACCCAGTTAAAGGTTTCGCCCACGGGCAAATGTTCCAGAATGTCGATCACCCGCTCCCGAATCAGCGGCTCAAGCTCCGCCAGGTTGCGGGGTGCCACCGTCGGAGAAACGGCACTGCGCTGCTTGTGGTGTTCGGGTTCATCCATAGCGATGAAGTTCTTGCCCTGCAGCTGGCCATCTTCCGGCGGCGGCGCGTCAACGATAGAAATGCCGCCCTTCTCTGATGAAAACACCTCATTATTGGCATCCACTTCTTTGATCAGCGCATGGCTGGTCACCGACCAGAAGGCGCCATTGGTGCTGTCGGCCAGGTAGTGTACCGGCGCTTCATTGCGCAGCCGAGCGAACCAGGGCTGCCAGGTATCATTCTTGAAAAGGTCCGGGCGACTGACGTCGAGCTGGTCGAGCGGTGTCGCATTGATCTCATCGGTTGTGGTCACGGGAATCCTCTCAGCCTCATAAAATTTGTCCTTAGTATTGTATGAGACCAGCGCCGCATCAATCTACGGAGGTGTCGAATCAGGCAGGGCATCCCGCTCGCGCACCTGGAACGACTGCCACCTAGCGGTGATTCCACCAGGCAAGGTCAGAGTAAGAGCGCAGATCCAGCTCGTGAGTCCAGGATGATCGATGCTGGTGAGCAACGTGGTAATAGGTCTCTGCCATGTGTTCCGGCATCAGCAGACCGTCTTCTGCCCCCCGGGTTTCGCGCAGCTTCTGGAATGCTTCCGCACCGACCATCTTGCCCAGCGTATCCGGCGCGTCGACAGCGCCATCAACCAGGATATGGGCCACGTGAATATTGCGCGCTGCATACTCGGCATTCAGGCTCTGACACAGCATACGGCGCCCGCCCATGGCAGCCGCGTGGGAGTGTTGTCCGGCATTGCCGCGAACGGCCGCTGTCGCTGAAGTCACAAGAATCGTTCCGCCACCGCGCTGTTCCATGTGAGGAATCACTTCCTTCGCGACACGAAACAGCGCCAGGGTCGCCATGCGCCAGCCCAGCTCAAACGTCTTCAGAGGTGTATCTTCCAGCGAGCGATTACCAATCTGCGCCCCAAGGTTAAACAAGACGACCTGGATCGGACCGATCTCCGCCTCCACCGCGGCAATGCGTTCCTCCAGTGTTCCCTCATCAACAGCGTTCAAGAGGTAACCCGTCGCATCACCGCCCTCTGCCTGGATCTCTGCGACGAGTTTCTGCAGGCCCTCTTCGTCACTGCGCCGGCACAGCACCGAGTGATAGCCCTCTGCAGCAAACTTCTTACCAACAGTGCCGCCAATACCGGCACCGGCCCCGATCACCAGACAAACAGGCTTCATCATCGTTACTCCTCCGCCGCCGCTGGCGCGTTCATATAGTCTTTGTAGTAGGTCATCTTCCCCTCTCTGACACGATACAGACCGCAACCCTCGATATCGCCGGCCGCGGTATGCGCCACCCACTGCGCCCAGGCGACTTCACCATCACCTTCCAGTTCACGCACTTCAAAGCTGGTACTGCGCGCCCGCATTTCCTCGTTCATCTTGCGCATGAACCCCATGATCGCCTCTTTGCCCTCAAAGGTGCCAAAGAAAGGGTCCACGACGACGGCATCGTCTGCAAACAGGTCAACCAGTTTCGTGTAGTCACCCTCGTCCTGGACTCGCCAGAAGGTTTCAATGGTTTGTTTCGCTGTACGGCTCATCTCTGCTCTCTTCTATTCCAACGTATATGGCGTCAGGGTATACCAGCAAAAAAGTGACGATGCCAGAATGGCGTACCAGCGAACCGCTGGTGACATGCCCGTCCTCCGTGCTTTTTGTCTTCGCTCTGCAGCACAGATCGCCCATAATATGCCCGCATAATCAGCAGTGGCATCAGTATGATTTTCAGGCAGCTTTTTGACTCCAAATCCTCCACTTACACCTACCTCCTTGGCTGTGAAACCTCGCGGGAAGCGATCATCATCGACACGGTGTTCGAGCAGCATGCAAGGGACTCAGCACTGATCAATGAGCTTGGCTTGAAAGTTAAATATTGCCTTGATACCCACGTGCACGCGGATCATGTGACCGGCGCCTGGCTCATGAAGCAGGCTTTTGGGGCACAGATCGCGATCTCTGCCGCAGCCGGCGTTGCGCAAGTGGATCTCGAACTCTCTGATGGTGACGTACTCGCTTTTGGTGACAGCTCGATCACGGCCTGGTCAACGCCCGGTCACACCGACGGCTGCATGACCTTTGTTACCAACAATCGGTTGACCGCATTTACCGGCGACTGTCTGCTGATCCGTGCTGCCGGCAGGACCGATTTCCAGGCGGGCGACGTCAACACCATGTGGCACAGCATCAAGGATAAAATTTTCAGTCTGCCGGACGACTGCCTGATCTACCCTGGGCACGACTACATGGGTCGCACCGTTTCGACAGTTCAGGAGGAGAAAAAACACAATCCCCGCATCGGCGGTGAAGCACGAGAGGAAGATTTCGCTGGCTACATGGAAAACATGAACCTGCCGCACCCGGCCCAACTGGAAATTGCCCTGCCTGCCAACATGAGATCCGGCAAACCCGAGGATGAGGACGACGTCGGGGCCGATTGGGGCCCGGTCAACCTGACGTTTGCTGGCATTCCAGAAATCGAACCGGACTGGGTCGCTCGCAACCGTGACGCGGTCACCATCGTCGATGTTCGCAGCAATGCCGAATTCAACGGCGACCTGGGTCATCTCGAGGGGTCGCTGCTGATACCCCTGAGCGAACTGCGGGAACGCATCGATGAGGTGCCCGA
>JAYQAI010000144.1:0-3406 GCA_038136715.1 Gammaproteobacteria bacterium
GGCTGCCGCAGCAGATACTCAACATACTCAGACCGTCTCGGATGATCGAGCAGGTCACTGAAGGTGTCACTGCGCATGACGCGTTGTTGACCGAAGGCGACCGCGAGAAAGTGCAGGTCGTGATTGCCGAGCACGCAGGTCACGTGAGGCAGTTGCATGATCAGCTCCATGACACCGACGTTGTCCGGGCCACGGTTAATCATATCGCCCGCCAGCCAGAGTGCGTCCGTGGCCGAGTCATAGCGCACTTTTTCCAGTAGTCTGGAAAAGGCATCGTAACAACCCTGGATATCACCGATGATATAGGTGCTCACTGGGCAAGCTCCTTCAGACGCAGGCTGCAGGCAGCGTAATCATCCAGAGTCAGATTCTCCGGGCGCAGGCCGGGATCAATACCCAATGCTGTGAGCTCATTCGCCGGCAGCAGATTTTTCAGCGCATTCCTGACCGTTTTGCGGCGTGCGCTGAAGGCCTTGATCAGGAGTGTCTCCAGGCAGGCCCGGTCGAAAGCCAGCTTTTGTGTTCTGGGTGCCAGACGAATAATCGCGCTTTGAACTTTGGGCCGAGGCTGGAAACACTCCGGTGGGACCTCGAACAGTTTTTCTGCCTCACATAAAAGCTGGGTCATGATGGAGAGTCGGCCATACGCGCGGGTCGATGGTTCAGCGATCATGCGATCAACGACCTCGAGCTGCAGCATGAAGTGCATGTCCTGAATCAGGCTGCTGTAGCTGAACAGTTTGAACAATAGCTGGGTAGAGATATTGTAGGGCAGGTTACCGACAACTCGGATGGGGGCTTCGGCAGCCAGTTCGGCGAAGTCTACTTTCATGACATCCTCGTTGATCAGTCTGATCCCCGGGAACGCCAGTTTCAGTTCAAAGGCCAGGTCGCGGTCAATCTCGACGACCTGCAGCGCTGCACCCGATTCGGCAAGAGCCCGGGTAATGGCACCACGGCCCGGGCCAATCTCAACCAGTTGATCGCCTGCGGCCGGGGCCACGGCACGTGCGATTCGACTGATGATGCTTTCGTCGACGAGGAAGTTCTGACCGAAGCGTTTGCGTGGTGCAGTCACGCCTGGTGTCCGGCGAGTTCGGCAGCACAGCTGACTGCGCTGACCAGGCTGCCGCCATCGGCGCGGCCACTGCCTGCCAGGTCGAAGGCAGTGCCATGGTCAACGGAGGTGCGGATGATCGGCAGACCCAGGGTGACATTGACGGCATTGCCGAACGAGGCGTGTTTCAGGACGGGCAGGCCCTGGTCATGGTACATGGCCAGAATGACATCCTGGTCAGCCAGCGCCTGGTTCGTGAACGCTGTGTCAGCGGGCAGCGGGCCACGCAGGTCCATGCCCTGACTCTTAAGGCGTTGCATGACGGGGATGATGGTTTCCATTTCCTCGCGACCGAGATGGCCATCCTCTCCGGCATGGGGGTTCAGGCCCAGGACATTGATGCGCGGTTGCGCGATGCCGAATTTCTGTTTCAGGTCGTTCGCAAGGATGTTGAGTGTCTCTTCCAGTACAGCCTTCGTGATGGCTGCCGGAACGGCTGTGAGCGGCAGGTGCGTGGTGGCAAGGGCCACTCGGAATTGATCATTGAGCAGCATCATGACCACGCGCGGCGTGCCGGTCTGTTCTGCAAACCACTCGGTGTGACCAGAGAAAGGTACGCCGGACTCACTGATCACGGCCTTGTTCACCGGCCCGGTTGTGATCGCCTTGATGGTGCCGTCCTCGCAGGCGGTGAGCGCAGCCTGCAGCGCAGCCAGAACATAGGCGCTGTTATCTGTGCAGGGTTTGCCAGGTTGGCACCCGATGTAGCCATCGACCTCAGCGATGTTCATGACGCCTGGTTTGAAACCGGACCTCAGAAAATCGTGCATGGGGACAGACAGGTTCAGCTGTCTGGCGCGTTCCGCCATTAATTGGCGGCTGCAGAAATAAAGTGGCTCGGCAATCCCGGCAATGGTCTCAAAGGTCTGCAGACAGACATCCGGACCGATACCTGCAGGTTCTCCCGGTGTGATGCCGATCCGTGGCAGATCCACTAGATCTTTACTTCAACGAAGGCTTCTTCGCGAATTTCCCGGACCCAGTTCTCGAGTTCCTCGTCAAACTTCTGATTGCGGAGATAGTTCTCTGCCTGGTTTTCTTTGAAGCGCTGGGAGAAGTCTTCGATACGACGTCCTGTCACTTCCAGGAAGTGGTAACCGTGCTGCGTCTTGATGACTTCACTGATCGCGTTCAAGTCGGCGTTGGTCATGGTGCGTTCGAACTCAGGGACATAGACGCCCGGGACCGCCCAGCCTAAATCACCGCCGCTCAGGGCGGAGCCAGGATCGTCTGAGTAGAGCTTGGCTACCTCAGCAAAATCTCGGCCGTCGACAATTTCCTGTCGCAGGCTTTCGGCCAGATCCCGCGCTTCCTGGTCTGAGCGAATTTCGTTGGGCTTGATCAGTACGTGACGTGTCCGGGTCTGCGCAATCAGGCCTTCGGCATTTGCGCCGCGCTTCTCGATAAGTTTGATGAGGTGGAAGCCCCGGCCGCTTTTGATTGGTCCCTCGATATCACCGACTTCCATATTTTCGACCAGGTCAGAGAAGATAGTCGGCAGCTGCGCGGGTTTGCGCCAGCCCATGTCGCCACCGTTGAGTGCATTCTGGTCATTCGAGTTTTCCATCGCCGCACTGGCGAAGTCCTCACCCGCTGCCAGCTGGTCTCGCAGCGTTTCTGCGCGGTTGCGAACTGCTCGAATCTGTTCGGCGCTGGGATTGGACGGCAGATCCAGCAGTATATGTGCCAGCCGGTACTCATCAGAAGTCACGGTGGCACCGAGTTCGGAGGCCAGGAAATTTTTAATCTCCTGTTCTGATATCTGAATCCGGCGCCGCATCATGCCTTGTTGTACCCGGCTGATGGCGAACTCCCGGCGAACCTGCTCACGCATGGCGGCCCAGGACATGCCGTCGCGGGCAAGCGCCGTGCGGAACTGCTCCAGGTTCATGTTGTTCTGGGCGGCGATGCCGACAAGCGCCTGGTTCAATTCATCGTCACTGACACGAACCCCCGCGCGCTGGGCCATCTGCAGCTGCAGGCTTTCGACAATCAGCCGTTCAACAATCTGGTTCTGTAAGACGTCATCGGCGGGCAGGCGTCCGCCGGGTGACTGCGCTGCCAGTTGTGCTTTGATGGTTCGGAGACGCTCGTCAATCTCGGATTGCATGATGACATCTTCGTCAACAATGACAGCGATCCGGTCGATCAAAACCAGCGCAGCCTCGACCCGGATGGACAGTGCCAGCAGGCTGAGCACCAGCAAATGTGCAAGTTTTTTCATAGTTATAACCGTAAATCGTCCGCTTACATCGGGTCAAACCCGGGTATTGAATCCTGAATCATGGA
>JAYQAI010000145.1:0-489 GCA_038136715.1 Gammaproteobacteria bacterium
CGGCTCGTTTTAACCACGTTTGATAGTTTTTTTCTCGTGAAATCAATATATTGCGCCTAAACTTTAGCGCTAGACGGAATAAACCCCAGGGCTGGATCGTCGATTACCCACGATATCAGTAGGGTTGCTGCACCCTCGGTCGCCACTTTGTGGGACCGTTCCCCTTGGTATCGGTATTAATCAGGAGGTACAGGTTCAGATGCGAGGAGTTTTCTTCGCCATATTGCTGACCCTTGCATTTCAAGCAGGTGCAGGGGGTCGTTATGGGCCTGATCTGGAACTGATCTGCCCCTGTGACTACACGGCGATATCCTCAAGCGCTGTGACGGCGAAATTCGGTGTGCTCAACCGGGGCAACAGCGCCAGCGGAACCTTGGTTTTGCGCGCCTACGCGCATGATGCCCGCGATTACTTCACCTCGACTGACAAGCACTATCTCGGCGATATCCCGATTACCAGTTCCCTCGCCGCCGCCGGGGAGATCGCGCC
>JAYQAI010000145.1:499-3345 GCA_038136715.1 Gammaproteobacteria bacterium
GGCACTTACTTCATCACTTTTCTTCTGCTGGAAAACAATGTCGTCAAAGATGTTACCGTTATGCGTGAGGAGGTAACTTTCGGTACCGTCGCATCAAAAACGTACTCTGATCTCTATTTTGTCACCGATCCCAGTATCTCCATTGAGGGCTCAACCCTCACCCTCGATATGCCTGCTATCGGCAACAGCGGTGCTGAATTCACAGCGATTAACGTCATTGTTGGCGCCTCTAGCCAGCTCGATCTCTTTGCCGAGGGCAGTTTCTTTGTCTCGATCGGTGACTATACCGAGGTGACAGCACTAGCCGCTGGCGCACTCTCAAAATCGGGCCAGGCGGAGTACGATATCAGTGAGATTCCCGAAGAGTTCGGGTTTTATCACGTCCTTGTCGCTGATGATCAGTACACCCTGCTCACGCATACAGTCAGGGCTCCGGGTGTTGAGTTTGCCACCCAGGACTTTGCTGTGACGTCGGTTGACTACCTCACTGATTCCGATGGTGATGGTGTCGCTGATGACAGCGAACGGCTGGCAGGCACCGACCCTATTTTGGGATCGTCTACGCCCGGGACAAGCTACGTTGATGTCCTTGCGGTTTACGACGTGGGTGTTGAGAGTGAATACGATGGTGATCCCTCTGCCCGCCTCGATCACCTGTTTGCGGTGGCGAACCTGGCGCTGGCGGACAGCGGCGTCGATATGAAGCTGCGCTTGGTTGGGCAGAAGCCAGTGACGATGGACACTAGTCAAACTATCCAACAGTGGCTGCAGGCCGCAGAGAGTAATGAAGGTGCGTTTGCGGACCTGGAGCAGGTGCGTATCGACACCGGTGCTGACCTGGTGACGATGTTCCGTCAATACGACGGCGGAGACATCTGTGGACTGGCATCGCTCGGCGGCTATGGCACTCAGGGATTCCTGACCCGGTCCGAGCACCTGTCAGCAAACGTTATCGAATACGATCAGTGTGGTGACATCACGATGATCCACGAAATAGGCCACAACATGGGCCTTGGCCACTCATCCCGTCAGGATGAGACCGGCACCTTCGTCTGGTCGAGGGGCCACGGCGTCACGCAAAGCTTTGCCACCCTCATGGCCTATGCCAGCGAGTTTGATGTCAGCAGCGAACTGGCCGTATTCGCCAATCCCAATCTCAAGACCTGTGAAGGCCAGCCCTGCGGGGAAGAGATTGGTGCCGAGGCGCCCGCGCATGCCGCAAAGAGCCTGAACGTCGTCAGGCACCAGGTAGCAAACTTCACCCAGTCGACGGCCGCAGACAGCGACAATGATGGCATTCCAGATACTGATGACCTGTTCCCAGACGATGCCGCAGAGTCGGTAGACACTGACAACGACGGTCTCGGGAATAATGCTGACTATGATGATGACAATGACGGGATCCCCGACAGCTATGAAGTGCTGATGGGATATGATCCTTTGGTCGACGACTCATCGGCAGACGCTGACAGTGACGGCGAGACAAACCTTGCGGAATATGAAGCTCTGCCGCGTGCAACTCAGTTTCTGCAGACCACTAGCGCCAGTCAAAATATCACCCGGCTGCACCTGGTGAACACGAGTGATTCGCCCCAGGAGTTTACCGGCACCCTCTACAATCTTGATGGGGCACGCCTTGGCCCGGCGCATCAGTCTCTCGGCGCTGTCGTTCCACCAAAGGGTCGCCTCATCCTCGACTCCGGTCAGCTGGAGACAGTTTTCGGTCTTTCTCCCTGGAAAGGCCCCGCTATGCTCGAAGTGATCGGCACAGAAAGATTCGCCGCCATGTCAAAACTCGTGAGCCCGAGCGGGCTTGTCAGCAACAGTAACTGTGTGCGGGAAGACCGGGTTCTCAACATTGAGGGCTCGAACTCAGACAATCTAACCTATGTGCGACTGATTAATACGCTTGACAATGGTCTTGGCAGCATTCGCGGCACACTCTACGACCGCGAGGGAGTCGCGCTGGGTCCGCCCGATGTCGAGTTGCTCGCAAGCATGGCTCCCAAGGAAATGGTCTGGCTCAGCCGGTCGCGACTCGAGGGCCTGTTTGACACGTCCTGGGAGGGCGAGGCACTGCTGGAAGTGGCGAAACATGATGGCCTCAAGCTTCTGAACCTGAACCTCGTCAACAGTGAGACCTTCTTCAATTTCTCCTGCTTCGAGAAGGGTGACGCGGAAGTGCCGGGCAGGGTGTACCTGCAAACCTCTACGCTGGGTGCGAATATATCTGAAACGCATATCGGATCGTAGTGTCCTCGGCTGATCTTGAACGGATTTTCAACATCCCGCCCTGGCGGGACCCAGCGATGCTGGAAGTCAAAGGTTCAGGCGACTTTGAGTTGATGACCAAACAGACGAGTGCGAGTGGTCTCGTTAGCAACGTTAACTGTGTCAGGCCGGGCCAGGTACACAATATCGAAGGGTTTGATTCCCCTGATGTGACCTTCATTCGATTCATCAACACTGGTAATGAGCCGGTTACCGATATGAGGGGCACACTGTTTGATGCAAGCGGTGAGGTCATTGGCCCGGCAAATCAGGTACTGATGACATTGCAGCCAAGAGAGCAGCGATTCCTTAGCAGGGACCAGTTGTCGGCACTGTTCGATGCTGCAACGTGGAACGGAGAAGCTATGTTGCAGGTCGACGCGTCGAGCTCGGTGCAGCTCCTCAACCTGAACTACGTGAATGGCGAGACGTTTTTTAATTTTTCCTGCTACGAATCTTCGAACTAGCGTATTCTCAGTCCGGTTAAGACTGATAGGAGCTCCCGATGGCCAGCTGGTTGAAAGCCGGAAACAATGTCGTCATTACCGGTGGTGCCAATGGCATCGGCCTTGCTG
>JAYQAI010000146.1:0-3312 GCA_038136715.1 Gammaproteobacteria bacterium
CGGCAATATCTCGGCAAATATCGCCGAACCCGGCAGTGACGGTGGCATGTGGCACCAGGACCAGCTGTTCGTACCGCACCCCTGGCCCACCGAACCCAAGGCCATGAACTTTGCGTGGCTGCTGGATGACTTTACCGCCGACAATGGCGCGACCGAAGTCATCCCGGCAAGCCACGGCGAGGAATACCCAGATACAGCGACACTTGAGAGCAGCGCCCTGCCGGTAATCGCGCCTGCCGGCACATTGATGGTAATCGAGAGTCGCCTGTTACACAGGACCGGTCGCAATCGATCAAACCAGCCTCGCGCTGGCCTCTTCGGCTGGTACACCCGTCCTATCTACCGCACCCAGGAGAACTGGTTCCTGTCGCTCGATGCCGGCGTGATCGAAACCGCCTCCGATGAACTACTGACACTGCTCGGTTACAAAACCCAGGGGCTGGGCCTGGTTTACGGTGCCTCACCACGGTAAACCTGGCAACTCCTGTCGATGTGCGCCGCCGGGACTATCGTCGACCTATGGCATTGACTGGCGGTCCGCCCCTGAATTGGCGCCCTTTTATTCCTGGTGGCGTTTTTCAGACAGGCGTTATGCCGGCAGGAACCGGAACACGTCGAGGTCTTCACTGATAGCAACCTGGCGTTGCACCATCTTGGCAATCCAGCGCGCCGCGATTTCATTGCTCGTATCAAGCGTCCCCGCGACCACTGCCGTATAGACCCAGTTGTAAAGCACGCAGCGCTGATAGTCTTCCCAAAGGGCCGCCATATCGACTTCATCGACACCACGCGCTTTCAAACCTTCAAGATAACGTGCAAGCAGAGCCTCCTCGTGGTCACGCCTGACCTCCGTTGTGGTGCTCTGCCCCAGGAACAGCGCCACATCAAGAATCCCACGTGCTTTGAGCGGCCCCTGCCAGTCGATGACGACTATCGGATGATGTTCGGGCTGGCAGCCATACAGCAGGTTTTCCATCCTGAAGTCGCCATGCACCAGCGTGTTGGGTGCCCGCATGCGCTCTGCCTGCAACGCCGGTATCGCTGCAAGGAAGCGATCCCGATACTGATTCACTGTGTCCGGCACTTCAAACTGTGCCAGCATCCCGTCCCAGCCGACCTGGGCTCCACCGAACAAGGCATCCGCATGGTAGCTGTCCGCAACACCCGGCACCCAGTCAAGATCGTCGACCTTGTTCCAGAAGGCACTGTGCAACTTCGCGAGTTCGTCGATAGCCAATTCAGTCTGGGGCAGGTCCGCACCAATGACCTGGCTGCCCACCTCGTAGTCGCCAAGGTCTTCCATGATAAGCAGAAAACGTTCGCCCTCATGCCACCGACAGTAGGTCCGGGGCGTGACAGCTTCGGTTTGCGGATCGAGTTCCTCTGCAAACCGGACTTCCCGCTCGGGCAGATTAAAAGCGATAGCAGACGTTCGGTTCAGCTCGTTCTGTGGCAGGAACTTGGCAATCACAGAATCCGGTGCCTGACCCCGCTCACCGTGATAGGAAAGCTTCAGCCTGGCCAGATCAGAACTGAGCCCGGTACCATCGCCGATCTCTTCAAGGGCGAGATCGGCCACTTCACCGCCTGGCGGCAAAGAGCCGTCCTCATGCAGAATCGTCGTCAGGAGTTGTGTGCTGAAGCCATGGGGCAGATCTGGAATATTCGGCATTTTTATGACCTCGATGCTTGGTAACTGGGGAATTAGAGCGCGGTGCCACCATCGACCGGCAGGATCGCACCCGTCACACCGGCGCCCGCATCAGACACCAGGTACATCGCGAGCCCCGCGACTTCCTCAACCGTGTTGAGGCGCTTGATTGCTGCCTCCTCGGCATAATTATTCTTGAATTCTTCATAGGTGATGCCCATTGACTCTGCAGCGGCAGGCCCGGCCTCGCGCATCAGGTCAGTTTCAACAGCCCCGGGGCTGATCGCGTTAGAGGTAATACCGTCTTCACCATATTCGAAGGCAACAGCCTTCGTGAAACCATTCATCGCATGCTTAAAAGTAATGTAATGCGAAGCCGTCGCTTTGTTTGCCTGACGGCCTTCAACAGAAGAAATGTTGATGATTCGACCCCAGCCCCTCGACTTCATGTCTTTCAATGACCGCCGCGTGGCCCAAAAGCATGAATGCAGAATCCAGGCCGCGGCCTGTTCCCACGCCTCGTCGCCCATGTCTTCGACCAGCGCAAAGCCCGAGGAGCCCCCGGCGTTGTTGACGAGGATATCAACACGGCCAAACGTGGCAATCGTACTGTCGATAAAGCCCTCGACATCAGCCTGGCGAGTCACGTCACCCGCAAAGAACGCAGCTCTATCACCCGCATTCATCTCGGCCAGGGCCTGGTCACCTTTTTCCTGGCTGCGACCATTAATGGCCACAGACGCACCGGCGGCAAGCAGGGCTTCTGCCAGTCCCCTGCCGATACCACGCGTGCCACCAGTGATTGCAGCTACTTTCCCGGTCAGATCAGTCAAGTTCTTTCCCCTGTTTTTTATCGTTTATTGTGTCTGTTCAGATTCAGGCTTCCGCCGTCCTGGTCCCACGGCGCACGAGTTCGTGTCGCGTGATTTTCCAACCGTCGGGTGTCCGCACCAGATCAGTCAGGTAGGTCGCCCAGAGCGTCATGGTCGACCCGGGCTTGTCTTTCAGGTAGTGCAAGGCCTGGACATCGGTTCTTGCCGTCGCCCTGTCACCGTCAATCCGCGCCAGTACCGGTGTCATGTGATGCTGGGTTTCAGCAAATGCTGCGAGTTTTTTCTGTACGGTTTCCACCCAGATATCAGCACCCGTCACCGTGCCACCACTGAACCCGATTATCTCGACATCATCAGCAAAGCAGGATCGATACATCGCCAGATCGCGGTCGTCGGCGCCTGCAGCATAGCGCAGAAGCACATCCTGAATAGCGACTCGATCTTGTGCGAGCACGTTTACCCCCAAACTCCCTGGCACCTGTTTATTTTTATACCTGTCTGCCAATCTTATCGGTGTATCCACGTTAAAAGTCAACCGACGATGACAAGAGCTTGCGCCGGGGCAGCCGCTACCTGAACGTCGCCTAGAACAGTGTCGCCTGTGGTCTTGGCCAATCGGGCAACAGGTCCACGGCCTCGCAGGTATCTGCCAGCAAGGCCTGAAAACATCTGGCCTGTGACGGACAGTGCAGATTGTTAGGACAGTGAATCATCATATAAACCGGCCTGTCCTCATCGAGCCAGCGCGCTGCCGCATCCACCCAGGTTTGATAGTAGGCATCATTCAGGCTGTCTTCCGGGTGCAGCACGAGCCGCACCATTGTCCCT
>JAYQAI010000147.1:0-3041 GCA_038136715.1 Gammaproteobacteria bacterium
GAGTGTTCTATCGAGGCAGTGTTTTGTCAGACTTGAGCAGGTTATCAGCAATTTTCTCGTTGTCTACCTGAAAGGTGCCGTTGGCAATGCTGCTTTTGATCGCGTTGACACGGTCCATATCGATATCGGGTGTTGCCTTGGCGATCCTGTCGAGGTGCTGGAGTTTTTCAGCCTGGCTCGTTAGAGACACTTTGTCCGCACTGCTCTGGCCCCCGGGTGCAGGCGCGTCCTGCGCGGCTTTGCCTGTATTTGAGTTGGCACGCTCGACGCCCAGGGTGTTCCCTGGGTGCATGCTGCCGGTTTTTATATCAATTGCCATTCGGTTTATCCTGTTCTGCTAATCATTATATCGTCTGATATTCCAATTACTTTAAATTTTGACCGGTTCTTATGGCGACTGATCCGTCTGCCTGCACTCTGCCCTCGACTGTTCGTCCGGAACGACCGTTTTTCAGTCTGATAACGTCCCCGGCGGCGGCGCTGGCCAGGGCTTCTCCGCTCGACGTGACACTCAGTCCCCCCAGACTGGCAACGATGGGCACGGTATCCCCGCGCTTAACGATGATCGGTTCAGCGATCATGGCAGGCGTGAGCACTGTGCCAGCCTGGATGAAGCGCTTTGCCTGTTTGCCGATGACCATGTCCGGGTCTTGAAAAAAAGCCATGCCGCTCTTGTTCTGGCGTTGTTTCCGGACGCTGACATCACTGCGTCGCAGGATGTCGCCGCGGCCCACGGCGCGCGTCAGCACGAGGGCCTCGACTTCGGATGCGACGGTCACCGGGACGTAGACTGTCCAGGGTTTATCGCTGTTACAGCGTACACCGATCGTCGTCCTGTGGGAAAACGTTGCATCGAAGGGAGAAAAAGTTTCAAGCGCCTGATCGCAGGATGAGAGCCGCAGTCTGGTATCCAGACGGCCGGTTTCTATTGCGACAACATTCATGCTCTGACGGTGTGCCAGCATCCGTGCATGATCGATTGCCGCCTGCTTGATGGAGTCCAGTGACTGGTTGGTTCCGGCGACTACCGGACCTGCCAGGCAGGTACCCAAACATGCGGTCAGTGCCAGAAACCACGTCAAAATTCTGACTTTGATGAATCTAACCTGCTTGTTTCTTGGCATCTTGGCTCCTCCTATCGGCTCCTGGCTCTGCATTCTCAGGCACTTACCGGTGATTTTCGTTAATCACCGCTCACTCGCAGCTAAGGAATGCAATTAGCAGGCCACTATTGTGTGCTGGCACGAGGCCGGCACTTGTCGCGGCAGTTAGCAGGCGAATTGAAGCCAGCGACAGCGCTACGCCTGAATAAGGTGCGCTCGTCGCTTCTGAATGCTCTGTCCGCATCACAGCGAGTGTCAGAAAAGTGGCGATATAAGGGGGAATAGCCTTGCCGCAGACCGGCAATATTCCGTCACTTGGCGTGCGCCGGCGCCTGTAAAAACATCTATGTTATTGAATTGAATAGCTTTATGCCCTTTGGCATAACGTTTGCTTTATTCAGGCTGACGCAACCGAACCGGGATGAAGTTTGAACACATCAGAAACCTCCGGGATCAGTTGCAGGATTAATGGCAGTGCTTTCTGCACAAAAGCACAAAAGCAGGTGCGAAGAGAGGTAAAGCGCTCATGGGTTGGATAGACAACGCGCTCGGAACGCAAGCGAATTCTGTGATGGTGGGTGCCCGCCGGGCGGAATTACTGGCCACTAACCTCGCAAACGCTGACACGCCGGGTTATCGCGCCCGCGACATCGACTTCAGGGCTGTCATGGCCGATGCCGAAGCGGGCATCAACCGAGGGTTAGTCAGAACTCGCGCCGGTCACATTGACACCGGCATGCCAGCGACGTCTCACATGATTGAACGGCAAGTCCGCACTGGGTCGGAGGATGGCAATACCGTATCGAAGGAAACGGAACAGGCCGCATTCACCGAGAACTCGATTCGGTACCTGGCCAGCCTCAGGTTTCTCAATGGCAGTGTGCAGGGAATCATGAAAGCACTCAAAGGAGAGTAAAGCATGAGTCTATTCAATGTCTTCAATCTGGCGGGATCGGCGATCGCAGCACAGAACATACGTCTTGATCTGACGGCCAGCAATCTGGCCAATGCCGACACAGTCGCTGGTTCGCCGGAGGCAGCCTACCGGGCGAAGGCGCCTATTTTCCAGGCAGTGTATGACGAAGCCATGGGCTCTCAGGGTGTTGCCGTGCGGGTCGTCGGCATAGCGGAGGATCAGACTCCACCGGAGCGACAATATGCCCCCGGTGACCCACTGGCAGATGAAAATGGCTACATCTATATGCCGAACGTGAATGCCGTGGAGGAGATGTCAAACATGATGTCGGCCTCTCGGGCATTCCAGATTAATGTCGAAATGATGACAACTTCAAAGGAACTGCTCCTGCGAACGCTGTCGATCGGTCAATAAACAAACCAGGAGATAGCTCATGTCAGCAGTATCAGGATTAGCAGGTGTGTCCGGGCTTGGGAGCGCAAGTTCGCCGCAAATTAAAAAAGACGAAATGGGCCAGGAAGACTTTCTTAAGTTACTGGTGGCGCAGATGAAGAACCAGGATCCCACCAAGCCGATGGATAACTTCCAGTTCCTTTCCCAGATTGCGCAGTTTGGCATGGTCGACGGTATTCAGAATCTCGAGACCTCTTTTGGTTCTGTCGCTGACTCGATGCGTCAAAACCAGCTGGTAGAAGCGAGTTCGCTTCTCGGCAGGAAGGTCATAGCCGAAGGCGGAGATGCCAGGTTGACCAACGGCGGCCTGATTGAAGGCCAGGTGGCGGTGCCAGCGGGTGCACGAGACGTGGTCGTCGAGGTGAGAAGCAGTCAGGGAGCGGTTGTTTACAGCTCCACGGTACCGACTGGCGCCAACGGCGAACTGCCCTTCGCCTGGAACGGAACCAACTATGACGGAGGCATCATGCCCGCCGGACAATACAAGGTTTCAGCGCGAGGCCTTGTCGGCGGCCAAATGACCGAGCTGGAAGTGTCGACACTGCAGCAGGTTGAAAGTATTACGGTGG
>JAYQAI010000148.1:0-2710 GCA_038136715.1 Gammaproteobacteria bacterium
ACTGGCACAGCTGGTTTGGCCTGCCCAACGGTGGCCGGGAAGACAGCGCCCAGGACGAACTGAACTATTTCTGGCGTCACGGCACGCAAACGCGCGCTAGTCTTACCCGTTCTGAGTCCGGCATGGGAGATATCACTGTCTACGCTGGCTATCGCCTTGGCGGCGACGACGAGCGGCAGTGGACAGTGCGCGCGGGCGCGACCCTGCCAACCGGCGATGCCGATTTACTGACTGGTTCAGGCGGCACGGATGTTTTCGCCTCACTACATGTCAGCCAGACCGGCCTCTGGCGCAGCGAGAAGCTGCGTTTCCACGGCAGTATCGGCGCTGCCCTGCTGGACGATACCGATATCATCGAGGCTACCATCGAGGACTGGATGGTGTTCGGTTCCGGCAGTCTCGCCTGGCAGGTACACGATCGCGTCAGCCTGAAAACACAACTGGATTTCAACACTGCCGCTTACGACAGTGACCTGAAAGAGCTTGGAGATTTCTCAACCCAGCTGACGCTGGGCGGCAGCCTCTTGCTTGGCAGTGCCACCCGTCTCGATATCGGCGTCACCGAGGACATCATTACTGACACTTCACCGGACGTCGTCTTCCATCTGGCGCTGCGCAGGCGTTTCTGACAGGTTTCTGTGCTTTAATGGCAGCATGAACAGGCGACTGTCGTGCTTTGCCATTCTACTCGCAATCATGCTGAACCTTGTGGCTCCCGCCCAGGGGAGGGGTGGTGTTTGGGTCATCGATATCGAAGGGGCGATCGGCCCTGCTACCAATGACTACGTGCTGCGCGGTTTCGAACAAGCCGAGACAGCGGGAGCTGTTGCCATCATCATTCGCATGAACACGCCCGGCGGGCTCGACAACGCAATGCGAGACATCATTCAGGCGATCCTGTCCAGCCAGATCCCCATCGTTACCTATGTATCACCACAGGGTGCGCGTGCTGCCAGTGCCGGTACCTATATCTCTTACGCAGCCCACATTGCTGCGATGGCCCCTGCCACCAACCTGGGTGCAGCGACTCCGGTGCAGCTGGCCGCACCCGATATGCCAGGTCCGGGCGAACCCACTGACGACGGTGCCCCAGGTACAGCGCTGGAAAAAAAGATGGTGAACGACGCCGCAGCCTACATTCGCGCACTTGCCGAGTTACGCGGGCGCAACACCGAGTGGGCGGAGCTTGCTGTGCGTGACGCCGCGTCGCTTGATGCTGCGGCTGCACTGGAGGCAGGCGTGATCGATATTGTCGCCCGCGATCTCAACGAACTCATCAGCCAAATCGACGGCATGAGCGTCAATATCGCCGATAGCGAAATCACTCTCAGTGTCAGCGACGCCGAAATCCATTTCCTTGAACCGGACTGGCGTACAGAGATTCTCTCCATTATCACCAACCCCAGTTTTGTGCTGATTCTCGGTATGATCGGTTTCTACGGCGTCATTCTCGAGTTCTACAATCCCGGCTCGCTCATACCGGGCATCATCGGCGTGATCTGCCTGCTGCTGGCTGCCTATGCTGTCCAGCTGCTGCCCCTCAACTATGCCGGCCTCGCGCTGTTGCTGCTTGGTATCGGCCTCATGGTGGCCGAGGCGCTGGCACCAAGTTTTGGTATTCTCGGCATCGGGGGCATCATCGCTTTTTCCATTGGCGGCCTGATGCTGTTCGATACCGACATGGAGGCTTTTCAAGTGGGCATACCGACCATCGCTGCCACCGCGACGATTTCTGCACTACTGATCATTGCGACCATCAATATCGCCCTGAAGATTCGCCGCCAGCGCGTGACAACCGGCGTCGAACTGCTCGTCGGTGAAACCGGCCTGGTACTGGCGGACTTTGACAGTGAGGGTCAGATCCGGGTGGGCGCCGAGATCTGGCATGCGATCACGGACTCACCTTTACAGAAGGGTGAGAAAGTCAACATCATGGCCGTAGACGGCCTGCAGCTGCGGGTGACGCCCGCCAACCCGTCAACAGAGGGAGACATCAATCATGGGTGAATTCTGGATAGCCATTGCCATACTGCTGATCGGACTCTCGTTTTATACATTCAGAATCCTGCGGGAATACGAGCGCGGTGTGATTTTCTTCCTGGGGCGGTTCCAGACCGTGAAAGGCCCGGGACTGATTATTGTCATTCCCGGACTCCAGCAAATGGTGAGAGTGGACCTGCGGACTGTGGTTTACGACGTGCCAACACAGGACGTCATCTCGAGGGACAACGTCTCGGTCAAGGTCAGCGCGGTGATTTACTTCCGGGTCACCGACGCAGAGCGGGCGATTATCAATGTCGAAGACTTTTTCGAAGCAACAAGCCAACTGGCCCAGACCACACTGCGTTCGATTCTCGGTCAGCACGAACTGGACGAGATGCTGGCGCAGCGCGACAAACTGAACGAGGGGATCCAGGTGCTGCTTGACGAGCAGACCGAGTCCTGGGGCATCAAGGTGATCAACGTTGAGATCAAGCATATCGACATTGATGAATCGATGATTCGTGCGATTGCCAAACAGGCTGAAGCTGAACGCGAACGTCGGGCCAAAATTATTCACGCCGGTGGCGAACTGGAAGCATCAGAAAAACTGCTGGAAGCGGCAAAGACCCTGGCTAACCAGCCCCAGGCTCTACAACTTCGCTACATGCAGACGCTGACTGAGGTTTCGCGGGATCGAAGTTCGATTATTGTGTTTCCATTACCCATC
>JAYQAI010000149.1:0-2442 GCA_038136715.1 Gammaproteobacteria bacterium
CGGCTGGAGCTGCCAGTTATCGGTACTGCCGCTTGAGACAGTCATTGTGTCGAGGAATGACCAGTTGTCGTCGGGCGCGTAGTAGTAGGTGCCAGGGCAGCCCTGGCAGTAGTCATGGGCAACCTGCCAGTCCGAGCGGACATAAGTATCCAGCAGTTTTTCTCGCGCATCTTCGGTGCTGGTGGTGTTGAAGTCACCCGCCGCGAACACAACTTCATCATCCGGGAGTGTCGCGCGCAGGCTCTGCAGATGCCGGTAGGCTGCGACCCGCATTTCGGTTGGGTGAAAGGGTGCTGGAAAATGCACGGAGTAACCTGTCATCGTTGAACTGTCCGGCAGCACGAAGCGGGCCTCCAGCACACCTCGGATATCGCTTGCTCGATCCGGATGTGTGCGAATTTTCAGAGGATGCAGTTTCGGCGTTCCCGCCAGCGGCAGCCGGCTGAGAAATGCGACATCGATGCCACGCTTGTCCGTGCCTTCGATCAGGATTGATTCGCGGTAGCCCAGGTCAGCCAGATGCTCATTGCGCAGGCGCTCGAGGATGTATTTGTTCTCGATTTCCTGCAGTGCAATCACATCAGCGCCGCGGCCGCCGTTCACCTGGCGAATCACCTCGGCCAGCACGCCAAGCTTGTGATTGACGGCCTCATCACTCCAGTCCAGTTCCAGGCACTCGGCCCGCCAGTAGCGGTTCCTTATCTCTGCGCAGGCAGCGCGGTGAGCTTCGTTCTGCTTGGCCGCAAGTGGCAGGTAGGCCTTGTCGTCCTTCAGCGGGTCATCAATATTGTCGAACAGGTTCTGGGCATTGAACGTCATCAGGGTCACGCTCGCGCTGGCCTCGTCCATCGGTTTCGATGGACTGCAGGCTGCCAGCATCAAACCCAGTGGAAGTAGTGTGAGTTTTGCTGCATTCATGATCTTGTTTTCCCAGGCGATCTTGTCACCTTCTACCTTCCTGACTTCCTCGTGTTCGAAGGTTCAGAAGGAGACCAATAAATGTTATGTTATATCAAAGAGAAATTTCAATTGAGATTAGACCCGACCAATGAGCGCTCACAGATCAGCTGCTACCAACGAACTCCTGCTCCATGCTGAGGAGCACTGTAAAGACCATGGCAAAAAACTCACAGAAAAACGTCGGCAGGTGCTGATGGGGCTGCTGAATTCTGAGAAAGCCCTGTCTGCTTATGAATTAACAGACTATTGTCGTGACGAACTGGGATATCCACTTCAGGCCATGTCTGTCTATCGAATCCTCGATTTTCTCGAAAGCGAAAACCTGGTTCATAGACTCAACCTGGCAAAGAAGTACGTCGCTTGTTCTCATATTGCATGCAGTCATGAGCATGAGTTACCCCAGTTCCTGATCTGTAAGGAATGCTTCAAAGTTCAGGAAATCAGCATCAAACGCAGTGTCATTAATTCCCTGAATAAGTCAGTGGATGACGTTGGGTACAGCATGGCGAGTCAGCAACTTGAGTTTGATTGTTTTTGTGGAGACTGCAGTGAGTAATAGCAGTGCGAGTTCATTCGCGATCTCAAACCTGTGGCTGGATAAGCTGGCGATTGGGCTATCAGCTGTTTGTGCAATTCACTGTCTGATGCTGCCCGTTGCCCTTGCTGTCATGCCGTCGCTGGCTCTACTGCCGCTTGGCGATGAGAGTTTTCACAAGCTGCTGATTTATCTGGTCTTACCGGCCAGCGTCCTGGCCCTGACGCTAGGATGCCGGCGCCATGGCAAAAGAGTCATGTTGTTCTGGGGTGGTGCTGGACTTTCCATCATGATCCTCACCGCGATACTCGGTCATGATCTGATGGGTGAACTCCTCGAAAAAGCAGTGACAGTGATAGGCGCCACCTTCGTTGCTGTGGCTCACGTCATAAACTACCGTTCTTGTCGGTCGGCTTGCTGCCAGTATTGACAGCATAGTAACAGTCGATGAACAAGCGGCTCAGCGGTATAAAAACGAACGTCCTTACGGGCTTTCTCGGTGCAGGAAAATCCACTGCGATCCTTAGCCTTCTTCAGCAGAAGCCCGTCGATGAACGGTGGGCTGTTCTGGTGAACGAGTTCGGGGAAGTCGGTATCGATGGTGGTCTGTTATCGGCGAGGCATGACAACAATGTGTTCGTTCGTGAAGTGCCGGGTGGTTGTATGTGTTGTACGGCAGGTCTGCCCATGCAAATGGCGATGAACATGCTTCTTGCCAGGGCCCGCCCGGATCGTTTGATTATCGAGCCTACTGGCCTGGGCCATCCGAAAGAGGTCATTGGCACCCTTTCGACCGAACACTATCAGGATCTTCTGGATATCAGGTCGACACTCACGCTTGTGGATGCGCGCAAGATTGCGGACGAGCGTTACACGCAGCACAGCACCTTCAATGAGCAGCTTGATGTGGCTGACGTTATTGTCGCAAGCAAATCGGATCTCTACGG
>JAYQAI010000150.1:0-1733 GCA_038136715.1 Gammaproteobacteria bacterium
AGAGCCAGGCGACCAGTGGGCTGACACACTCGGGCTTGAGCAGCGCCATGGCGTCTTCGCTCATCACCGTACCCATCATGCGGGAGGCCGCAATGGGAGCGATGGTGTTGGAATGTATCCCCTTGCTGCGGCCCTCCACGGCGATGGTTTGCGACAGGCCATGCAGGGCGAGCTTGCAGGCGCTGTAATTGGCCTGGCCGAAGTTGCCGTAGATGCCAGCAGCGGAAGTGGTCATGACGAAACGGCCGTACCCCTGGTCACGCATGTGTGGGAAGGCGGCGCGACTGACTTTGAAAGCCCCCTGCAGATGCACCTGGTAGACCAGGTCCCAGTCCTCATCCGTCATCTTGTGAAAGGACTTATCACGCAGGATGCCCGCGTTGTTGATGACCACATCGACGCGACCAAAGTTGTCGAGTGCACACTGAATGATCTTGTCACCATCGGTTACCGAGTCAGGATTAGCGACAGCATCACCGCCACTGGCCTTGATCTCTGCGACGACGCCGTCTGCGACGCTGGCATCTCTGCCCTCGCCCGCGCCGGAACCGCCAAGATCGTTGACGACGACGTTAGCGCCAAGTGAGCCGAACAGGAGGGCGTGAGACCGACCCAGTCCATTACCCGCACCGGTAACGACGACCACCTTGTTTTCAAATGAGAGTGCCATTGTGTTTCTTCTCCACGGTCATATTCGTTGTGTTCATCCTAACTTACGAGGGACATTGAGGCAGGCGAATCTGCTGCTGGTCAGATCGTGTCAGATCAAGATAGAACTCAGGCTGTTTTCTCTGCTAGCGTATACCCAAGAGCCGGATAATCCTGCCAATGAAAAATATCAACAACGAGACGGCGCTGCCGTACGAGGAACTCCTCGGCCGCCCCCGCTACGTCTGTGACTGGATTCCTGCAGAGGAAACCAACGGCAAGTCAGTGCTGAATGTCGGCTGCGGTTATGGCTGGTTCGAGAAATTCCTGATCGAGCATCGGCAACCGGCGCGCGTCGTGGGTGTTGAGCAGTCAGAACGGGACCTGGCTACCGCTCGACGGGCGCTGGCCGGTACCCCGGTTGAGTTTGAGGTCGCGGACGGTGTCAACCTGCCGCTGCCGGACGCGAGCTTCGATGTCTGCCTGTCGACCGAAGTGCTGGAGCACATTCCGAAACAGACAGAGTTGGCGTTCTTCAGCGAGATCAGTCGAGTCCTGAAACCCGGTGGTCGGTTCTATATGACAACGCCGAGTGACCATGCCCGCTCCCGCTTCACTGACCCAGCTTATTTCCTGATCGGTCACCGGCACTACAGTATCGCCCAGATTCAAGACTACGCAGCCCGCTCGAATTTTGAGCTCATCAGCCATGATGTGATTGGTGGTTACGCCAGCCTGACTGCTATCTGGGATATGTATATCAGCAAATGGATTTTCCGCCGTGAGCCCATGCTGCGCGACCGGCTGCAGGACAAAATCGAGCAGGAGTACAAGCGCCGTGATGGCTTCCTTGGCCTGTTCTGCGTGCTGCAGAAATCAGGCTGAAGCTCAGCTGCTGACAGCCTTCAGGTAAGCTTCGAACGACTGCAGGTGCTCATCCACAGAGTCCGAGCCGGCATTGTGGGTGGCAAATGCCATATGTGTCGCTCCCAGGGCCTGCCACTTACCGAAATGACTGTGCCAGCGCTCTGGGGTGCCGCCGCCGGCCTGGGCCTGGGCCTGGATACCGAAGCCATCCCAGCTGA
>JAYQAI010000151.1:0-1663 GCA_038136715.1 Gammaproteobacteria bacterium
TCTGCGCATAGTCACGTGACGATGTCGCTACACCTGACCAGAGCCCACCGGACTCCACTGGCACACCCGTCAGCAAAAACCCGGCCTCGGCCACTTTCTCAAAATCAGCCGGATCCAGCTCACGCCGTTTCTGGCGCGGGACGATGTCTGTGGCGAACTCTTCGGCAACGCCCTGCAGGGCCTGAATCACTTCCTGTGTTGATACCAAACGGAAAACCTCTCGACAAAGGGTAATGAGCAGCCACTACGACGGCACCGGCGCAATAAAGCCATCGGCTGCATCGACGTTGCCACGCTAGTCCTGGATCCTGCAGCTGTTCACCGGTACGCCTGAAGAACTTTGCGCAGAGGAGCCGCTCTCTCACTGTTACGGTCATCATGAAAGGAGAGACGCGCATGAGCAAGTCGATTTACAGGGTCGGTCTGATTGATGTGAAATAATTCCTATGGGACGTCGCCCAGCGACAGCTCAACGCTGTGGCGTAACGATCAAGGAGGGACAGCAACATGAACAAAGTAGAAGGCCTGCACCATATCGCCATTGCAACGGCCAACATGAAGGAACAGATCGAGTTCTTTACGGACAAGCTCGGCATGGAACTGGTGGCGCTGTATTGGATGCACGGCGTAGAGAAGGCGTGGCACGGTTTCCTGCGCTTGAACGATGAAAGTTCGATCGCCTTCGTGTGTCACCCGGACATTGAAAAAATCCCCGTCAGCTTAGGTGCGACCCATGCCGGCAATCCGGCGGCGAACTGCGCCAGGGGGGCCATGCAGCACCTGGCGCTGCGAGTGAAGAATCATCACGAACTGCTGGCAATGCGTGATCGTCTGCGTGCCAAGGGTGTACCGGTGCTGGGTCCGACCGACCATGGATTCTGTGTCTCCATCTACTTTGCCGGTCCTGAAAACCTGTCACTGGAGCTCTCTTACTCCTCGGCGCCCATCGACAACCGTGCCTGGATCGACCCGGAGGTGCAGGCACTTGCCGGCATCAGCGATGAAGAACTTGCGCGCTACAAGCAGTCCTCTGATTACCGCGCTGCAGGTGGCGCTGTGCCACAACCGGACCTGAATGGACCAGGGCCGCACATGGTCGGCTACCCCGACGGCGCTTACGAGGTGATTCTTGGGACACCCGACGAGATCATCTGGGATAACAGCGAGAATCAGCCGCCGGTTGAAGTCACTGACTAATCACCGCTATGCTCTCTTTCAGAAAGTGCTGCAGTCCCATACTTGGATATCTGCTGATGGTGTTCCGCGCAGCACTCCCTCGCTGAATTCTGCAGACTTAGCGCCTATGTCACTGCCCGCGATTACAAGAGACATCAATCAGGCGAGAACCGATATCCGTAACCATGGTCTCGCATTGATTGAAGGGCAGCTGACGCCAGCACGGCTTGAACTCGCACGCGCGGCAACCTACGAGGGGGCAGCCGAGGATGATCGCCTCGGGCGCCGGACTGACAGCTTCGGTCTCGACTATGGTGAAGGTAATGTCAGGGTCTGGAACATCCTGAATCGCCACGCAGTATTCCAGGAGATGGTGCAGCTACCGGTTGTGCTTGAACTTCTGAAATCGGTCATTGGTTGGCCAGCACTGCTCGGCAATATCTCGGCAAATATCGCCGAACCCGGCAGTGACGGTGGCATGTGGCAC